>VSNM01000063.1 GCA_009774245.1 Lachnospiraceae bacterium
TCGTTACTCGTCAACGTAAATGTTAAAACCAATCCACATTTGCTGGCAACATATATTTTACCCAGATCATAATAATAAAAATAATACAAATATGGCAGGATATCTCATAGACCACCTGCCATACCTAATAGCTTATACCAAATTAATATCACTCGAACTCAATCATTCATTCAGACACATTCATAAGATCGCATGCCGGAATTTTATTTCGCCTGTCTTTACCTGCGCTATCATGATCCTGCCAAACGGATCATCGCCGAGGATATCTTTTAGAGATCACAAACACGATCCAGGGCACAGTTCATTGTACATGATACCAAATTTTTTATTTCAAGTTTATACATTTTTCCTAAAAAATACTAGAATTTCTATATCAAGGTTCCTGTTCACCCCATCCTGGGAACAGGTAAAAATCATACAAAATGCATTAATTCCTTGATGGCGTGCGCTTTTATTTCGTTGACGAACGAGTAAACAGTTACTGATCAAGAAACTCACAAAGGAGGATACTATGAAAAGATCCATCAGAAATTCTGCAAAGGCACTGGTCATCAAAGATAGCAGAATACTGGCTGTCAAGATCAAAGATAACAACGAGGAATGGTATATCCTGCCTGGCGGCGGACAGGAATCAGAGGAACTGCTGCCGGAAGCCGTCTGCCGGGAGGTTGCGGAGGAGACGGGCATCCAAGTGACCGCCGACGAATTGGTCTTTGTGATCGAAGGCGTTCACGGAGAATCCTTTCACAGAGTCGATCTCGTATTTCTGTGCGGCTATCAGGGCGAATCCCCTGACGCGGTGTCCCACAGGGATCAAAATCAGGCAGGATTTGACTGGCTCGATATCCAAACCCTCAACCAATCCAAACTCTATCCGTCAAAACTGCGCAGGCAGATCATGAATCTGTACGAAGGGAAACCTTATAAAGTATATCTTGGAAATGAGGAGGCAGGTGATCCGGAATGTTTCGAGTAGATGAATATATACAGCAATTGATCCTTTCGATGAAAAATGTATTTGGCGGCAGACTCCTGTACGTGGGACTGCAGGGCAGCTATCTGCGCGGGGAGGCGACAGAAAACAGCGATATCGATATCATGGTGATCATCGAAAATCTCTCTGTACAGGATTTGGATTCGTATAAAAAAATCATCATGAAAATGGAACATTATGAAAAATCGTGCGGTTTTATATGCGGGATAGAAGAATTTTCCAGGTGGAATCCGATGGAATTATGCCACATTTTACACAGCACAAAAGATTATTAACAGGCACTTTCTGCCTTACCAAGCAGGAATTGTTGTGTCTGCTTGATGAGACAGACCGGGAAATCATGGAATTGTCCATGCAGATCTGTTCAAACGGGACATATGATTTTGATCAGGCATTTGGGAAATTGTTCGCATGGTGTCAGAAGACGATGTAGCGACGGATCCTGTTGCGCATAGCTGACCGGTTTGATATACTGAAACCATAAGGAACTCATCATCAAGAAGAGACGCGACGTCATCATCAAAAATGACATTGCCGATTTCTTTCTCGGAAATAATATCCTTGAGTACAAATCGCCGGGCGATGACGTGAATGCCGGAACTCTTTACAAGGCGCTGTCATACGCATGCCTGTACAAGGCGGAGACAGGCGCTGCCGATATCTTTGATGCGGACACAACGGTTTCGATCGTCAGGGAAGAGAAGCCTGTAAAACTGCTGGCACAGCCTGGCGAAAAGAACTCCGTGACCAAAAAGAAAGCGGGGATCTACCGCATCGACGCACGGGAGCCTCTCGACAACTGCGCGGGTCTTGGCAGTGACGAGGACAGGCGGAATGCAGATTCCGTCGTCAACGTGGCATCGGCGAAGCTGTCGGATAATGCCGCGGAGATTGCAAAACACAAAAAGCTGCTCGCGGAAGCTGGCATCACAGAACAGTAAACAATCGAGTAGGGAAGATGAATCTTCTCTACTCGATCACAAATTTTATGCCACCACTGTCCACAGTCAATATTTAAGCCATCTCAAAACTCTCTGACTTTAGATCACAGTAATGTCTGCCCCTGACTGCTGTGAATCTCAGCACACAGTAATCGGGATCGGTGACGCCCTGTCTGTAGTACATCGTATCGCCGACACACCAGATTTCGCGCTTGACCGCCTCGTCCTGCAGGACTTCCATTGTCCCGACCAGCATGATCCCCTCATACTTGAAGCGCCCTTTATGATAAAAATATAGGCTCGCTTTCGGATTTTTCAGAAACTGCTGTGTGCGCATGGACGAGGTGTTTGTCGAGAAATAAAATGAATTTCCCTCAATCTTGCGCGGCACAAACATCGCTTTCATATTTGGAAACCCTTCCTCGTCGACAGACGCTACAAAAGCAACTTTTTGTTTGCTGATAAATTCAAGGATCTGTTCTCTTGTCTTCATTCGAATACTCAAACCTCCGTTCCAAAGTATAACCGCTCGGAATACCAGACTACGTGGCAGACTTTTCCTAATTTACGTGGATATCCACTGCCTCAACACACTTTTATTTGTAACAATTCCCGTATAAAACGCCCAAATAATTCTATATAGAATCATTTAAAATATATCACAATACCGTACAGGTGTCAATGAAAAACCTGCGATTCCTGCATTGCTCCGTAACAGTTCCCGCGTCCCTCTCCTGCACCGGAGAAACTGCTGGAAAATTTGAGGGGCGAATTGGAATTTCTGTGCTATCTGCAGGACAAACAATACCCTGCCGTGATACCGGTTGCGTCTGCTTCGGTAGCGACCGCATCCTTTTTGCATATAGGCAGGCTCTCGCCAGGGCACAGCAGCCTTCATGCAAATCCGGTATGGGGCTGCTGCTACTTCAAGTTCCCTTTTTTTATGTTATCCTTTAGGATCTGATCTGTCACCTCATACAGTTTCTCCGATCCCAGCTTCGTTTTTCCCTGTCTGTGATATACCTGGCTGGCAGTCACATTGTGCGCCCGCCAGTCCCCGCCATCGTTGCTGTTGTTCAGCAGCAGCGGCTGGATATTGTCCATCGCGTGTGCAAATTTTGATTCCGCAGTCTCATATGCCTCAAACTCGTCAAACAATGCCACAAGCTCCGTCTTCTGCTCCTGCGGAAGGATCGAGAAGATGCGCTCCTTCGCGGCATCCTCCCTGGCTTTTTGTGTCTGCAGCCCTTCCGCGTCATATGCGTACGTATCGCCCGCGTCGATCTCAACAATGTCGTGGATCAGGCACATCAGCATTACTTTCGCGATGTCCACCTCCTCATTGGCATATTCCCGCAGCAGATACGCCAGGACCGCCATATGCCAGGAATGCTCGGCATCATTTTCATTTCTGCCGTTATTCGACAGATGTGTTTGCCGGAATACATTCTTCACCTTGTCGATTTCCAGGGCAAACGCCAGTTGCTTTTCCATACGCTCATCCATCACAGTCCCTCCACGTTCGTTTCTCTATATTTTTCTGTGTCAGCTGTATCTATTCTACCACAGGATCCGCCCGGTGTCATTTTTTCCTTCCCTTTTCCGCTGCGCCCTTCCACAGCATGACCGCGCCGATCCCCGCCAGCACTGTCCCGCCTCCGAGGAGGAGCAGACCGTCCGCCAGCGAAAACGTGCTTTTATAAAATACCGGAAACACCTTCCCGATCTGCTCCGGGCAGAAGCTGATCACCACGCTGAGCGCGTTGTTCATAAAGTGCATCAGCATCGCCGGATAGATGCTGCCGGTCTGCCAGACCACGATGCACAGAACCAGCCCCATCAGCCCCGTCGGGAGAAACTTCACCAGACTCATGTGAAAACAGCCAAAGAGCACCGCCGTGACGGCACATGCCGCGGTAACGCGGTGTCCCGCTTTCACAGCGTGGAACACCACCCCGCGGAACAGCAGTTCCTCACAGACTGCCGGCGCGAGTGCGATCACAAAGAGCGCTGCCGCCACGTTGTCGCCCATGATCCCCGCAAAAGCCGTCTCCATATTTTCGGCGCTGTCCGGAAACAGGCGGATCATGCCCGCCGCGATCACCAGATTGACCAGGAACATGCCCGCTCCCAGCAACGCGCTGCCCAGAAATCCCTGCGCACCAGCACCTGAAAAACCGTACGTCTCCCGAATATCCCTCCTGGTGTAGAGCACAACAAACAGCGGCACTGCCAGCAGGATCATCTGTGTCGCAAACAGCCCCGCCAGACCGTACTTTATCTGCAGGAAACTCCCCGCGTACATCAACAGCAGCAGCGAGACCGCCATCACAAACATGGCGTCAGACACTGTTGGAACCCCGCCCCCGGTCATGTTCTCCCGCTTTTCAAAGAGCTGCAGGCCGCCTTTTTGATCTGAGAACAGGATCGACTCGCTGTCGTAGATCCTGCTCAGAAACAGGATCGCCAGAACCGCATACGCCACATTGCTGAGCAGAACGACTGCAGTCATCGCGTAATCGATCTTAAAGACCATCATATTCCTGATCAGCAGGCAGATATTCGCCACAGGCAGCATCGCGATCCCCTGCGTGAGTTCCAGATTCGGGATAAACCCGACATAGCCTGTGAACATCATCACCAGCATGAGCGGCGTTATATAGTTGTTCGCTTCCTTGTAGCTTTTGGCAAAAGCCGTCGTGCACATCGTCACCGCGCTGACAAACAGGGAGAACGCAAACACCGCCAGTATGCACACCAGGATCGCCGGTATGAATTTCGCGATATCGATGTCTGCCATCTCCGTCTGCAGATCCATGATCTGGTACATGTAAACGGCGATGCCTCCCATCGACAGCATGTTCAGGAGCGCGGAGACCATGCCGATCACCGCCACAGTCAGAAACTTCGCCGTGATCAGATCCCGGTTCCTGACCGGCAGCGTCAGAACCGTCTCGAGCGTCCCCCGCTCCCGCTCTCCTGCAGTCGTATCGATCGCGGGGTACATGGTCCCCATCAGCAGGCTGACGACCAGCATAAGGGGCAGGACCGAACCGATGATGCTCCCCAGAGACTGCTCGCTGCTGGCAGTATTTTTTCTTTCATATGATATCGGTTCCAGGATCTCGTCCGCGCTGAGCCCTTCCTCTGCGATCCGCTGTCTTGTCAGATCCTCCCGGAAATCATCGAGTACCTCCGTCACAAGATCTGCCGCATAGGAAGAGTTCGTCACTGAGGAGAGATAGTACACATCGTACCGCGTCCTTCCGCCGGAATCGCATGCGGAGACATACGCATCGATCTCCTCCTTCTCCAGTGCGGTCTCCCATGCACGCTCTCCGCCCCCGATCGCAGCGGCGTCGACGACCGTGATCCGATATGCCGTCCCGTCTTCCCCCGGATCCTGTTCTCCCGCCCGCACCAGCCGGTCATAAAAGGCGCCCTCGTCGTCCATCTCCACAGCGATCCGGTACTCCTGTTCCTTCATGCTGGAGTTGACAAAAGCCATCACCTGCATGGCGCCGATAAGAACAATGGGATATAGCAGCACAGGCACGATCAGCATCATAATGACTGTCTTCTTGTCCCGGAAAACATCCAGCATCTCTTTCTTTAGCAAGGTTCTTATGATCTTAGTGTCCATCCGGCATTCCCTCCATATTGATCAGCTCTGCGAAGACATCCCGCAGGCTTTCTTTTCCCATCTGTGCCTTCAGATCGCCGGGCGTTCCCTCCCGGATGATCCTTCCCTGGTGGATCATCACGATCCTGTCACACAAATACTCCGCCTCCTCCATGTAATGCGTGGAGTACAGGACTGTCTTTCCCCGCTCCCGCTCCCTTTTCATAAAATCGATGATGGACGCGCTGCTGATGATATCAAGCCCCAGCGTCGGCTCGTCAAAGATGTAGACCTTTGGATCAGGCACCTCGCGATCGAGGCGCGCTGCGTCTGTCCCGTTGAGAGCTTTTCGATCCGGTTATCCAGAAAGGAATCCATGGAAAGGATCTCGCTGATCTTCACGATCCTTTTGGCGGTGTCACCCTCCGACAGCCCGTAGAGCACGCCCAGCATCTGCAGCAGCTCCCTGGCGGAGAGCCTCCCGTAGAGTTTGGTGTTGTTGGAGAGATAGCCGATATGCCTTTTCACCTCCACGGCATCCGATATCTCCGTCTGCCCGATCCGGATGCTGACCGTGCCGCTGGTGGGTTTCATCAGCCTGGACATCATGCGCAGCAGCGTGGTCTTTCCGGCACCGTTTGGTCCGAGGATCCCGACAATCTCACCCGCAGCCACCTGCAGCGATATGTCGTCCACCGCGTTGATCTCCCTCTTTTTATTTCGCTTCTCGTTCCTGGTAAATGTCTTTATTAAATGATCTGCTGTAATCACTTTGTGCTACCTCCTGCAGAATTTGATATTGTGCGCCTTCTGATATTATATGATCTGACAGACAGCATATCCCAGCAGAACTGCGCCTGATAAAATACAGCCCGCCGCAAGGATCCGCTTTCCCCGGTCCCGAAGCCAGAGACAGACACCATACACACTCAATACGGCACCGATCCCGCCCTGAATAACCTGAATAACGTGGCTCATATTTTCCATCTCAGTTTCCTCCCCATGCGCAGTTCCTTAAGTTTATGTTTTTATGCTCACTTTTTGTGTTCATCCGGCTGTTCCTCGTCCCCCTCTGCCTCGAGACGTGCCACCCTCTTCCGGTAGATCCAGAGCCCCAGTGACATGCACAGAAAACAGATGACCAGTATACACCCAAATACAATGCCGCCCACCTTCAAAGCCCGCCTGATATCGCCATACATGCGGTAAGCGGCAAAGACGCGGATCAGGCTGCCCACAACCGCCCCGATCAGGCTCACGTAGAAATTGGTCTTTAGAGACGGGCGCAATGTCCTGTCCCAGATCCCGTTCCTGATACTTGCCGTCACCAAATATACTGCAAGACACATAAAGACGATCCATTCTCCCAGAAATACCTGTGCCCTCTCTATTCCATAGTACAATATCTGCCCGAACATCACCGCGAGCAGCCCCCAAAACGCCAGCCAGCACGCATTGTGCTCGATCTGCAGCATTTTCTGTTCCTGCATCTCATCCAGCCTGTTCTTCCATATTTTCATGTGCTTCCTCCATTCCCCGTCTCACTTGATTCCTGCTCTTCCTCCCAGAACAGATCATCCAGGCTCTTTCCGAGCACGCGGCATATCGCACGGCACAGCCGGATCGTCGGATTGTATTCCCCCTGTTCAATGGCATTCATCGTCTGCCTGGATATGCCGACCGCTTCCGCAAGCGCCTTCTGCGTCATGTCCTTCTCCGCCCGCGCCACCTTGATCGCTATATTTCTCGCCATCTGCCCACCTCCAAGCACAGATTATCATATATTTTACTATATGTCAAATATATTTTACTTATAGTAGGTATTGGCTCATAATTTTTTATAAAAATGTTTTGTGCATCCTGTGCCATAAAAGTATGTTATTCTGAAAATACAATAAAAATCTATATGAGGTGAAAACGTATGAGATCACAGGAAAAATATCTGCAGGACTTAAAGCAATGGCTGCATGATACATCCGATTCGCCGTTGGAGGAGATGTCTGATTTTTTCACAAAACAGCTGGACGGTTATGAGGAGCATATGTCTATTTGGGAAAAATCTTATCAGATGTTTGCGGAAGTCTTACCCTCTGACTGTCAAAAAATTTTAGACTTGGGATGCGGAACCGGTTTGGAATTGGATCAAATATGGCAGAGGAAATCGGACATGGACGTGACAGGTGTCGATCTATGTCAAAGTATGCTGGATCAGCTGCTGAAAAAACATGCTGACAAGCACCTTACCACAGTTTGCCAGGACTATTTCAGATACGATTTTGGAAATGAAAAATGGGACGCTGTAATCTCTTTTGAAAGTCTGCATCATTTTCTGCCGGCGCGCAAAAAGAAACTGTACCAGATCCACTGACCCTGGCGCATGAATGTGAATTGCTGCAAAATGCAGGGTTTGTGCTCGGAGAAATCCTGGATAATCCCGATGGCGCAACGATCATTGCTGCTGAAAAAAGAGTCTGATTCATGATCTGCACCGATAGACGAATGGACCAAAACATGATATACTTTCCTTATCTGATCCAGAAATCCAGCCGCCGCGAGGTACACCATGAACTACTCAGATATCTTAAAAAACGAATCATACCACTTCATACAGTCCGACGAACACCTGGGCAGGTACGTGATCCTGTTAGGGCTTGCCGGGAGCTACTCCTACGGCACCAACGATGAAAACAGCGATATCGACGTGCGGGGAGTCACGCTGAACAGAAAATCCGACCTGATCGGGCTGACAAGCTTTGAGCAGTATGTGGACACACAGACAGACACCACAATCTACAGTTTTATGAAAATGATCACGCTGCTCCTCTCCTGCAACCCCAACACGATCGAACTGTTGGGGCTGAATCCGGAGCATTACCTGTATCTGCACCCGCTCGGGCAGGAGCTGATCGACAACGCGCCCCTCTTTCTGTCAAAGCGCGCGATCCACTCCTTTGGCGGCTACGCGGACGCACAGCTGCGGCGCCTGCAGAACGCGCTGGCAAGAGATTCCTACCCGCAGCGCGAGAAGGAACAGCACATCTTCAATTCCGTGAAGAATGCCATGTATGATTTCCGGAAACGCTACGAGCCCTTTGAGAACGGATCGATCCGCCTCTACACGGACAAGGCGGTCAATCCCGACTTCGAGACAGAAATCTTTGTGGACACCAGCCTGACACATTATCCGCTGCGCGACTACAAGAATATCTGGAATGAGATGAACAACATCGTCAAGGACTACGACAAGCTCGGAAAGCGCAACCGCAAGAAGGACGACAACCATCTGAACAAACACGCCATGCACCTGATCCGGCTCTTCATGATGGCGATCGACATTCTGGAAAAGGGCGAGATCCGCACTTACCGCCGGGAGGAACAGCCGCTCTTGCTGCAGATCCGAAGCGGTCATTTTCAGAAGGAGGACGGCACTTTCCGGGACGAATTTTATGAAATGATCAATGAATACGAGAAAAAACTGGACAGCGCTGCGAGAAATACAGCGCTGCCCGATGAACCGGATATGAGACAGATTCAGGAATATGTCATGTCCGTCAATGAAAAAGTCGTGCGCGGCGAAATACAAACGCCCAAATTCCGAGAATAAATCAAGAAAAGGATACCGCACCATGATATACAAAGATTTTGAGGGTTCCATCGAGGAACTTGTCTCTCTTAAACTAAATGAAATTGAGAAAAAGGAAGATGTAACGATACTCCACGCCGTCGAGTCCGGCAGCCGCGCGTGGGGATTCGCATCGCCGGACAGCGACTACGATGTGCGTTTTATCTATGTGCGCGATCAGCGATATTATCTGGGTCTGCAGCCCAGACAGGACTTCATCGACTGGGCGCTTGACGAGACGCTCGACATCAACGGCTGGGATCTGTCCAAGGCCCTGCAGCATTTCCACAAATCCAACGCCACGCTTTTCGAGTGGGCAAACTCGCCGATCGTCTATCACACGACACCCGCGTGGACGCGGATCTACGCCGCAGCCGAAAAATATTTTTCCTGCAAGTCCGCGATGTACCACTACTACGGCACCGCACGAAAAAATTATCACGAGCATCTCACCGACGCGCTCGTGAAATACAAGAAATACTTCTATGTGCTGCGCCCGATCCTGGCATGCAAATGGATCGAGAAAAAAGCCTGCCCGCCGCCGGTTTTATTTGAACTGCTCGCCCACGAAGTCCTCGAGGACGATATGAGAGATCCCATATATCAGCTTGTGGAACAAAAAAAGCAGATGACCGAGTCCGAGAAAGCGCCCCGGATCGATCATCTGAATGCCTACATTGAAAAAGAACTTGCCTATTATAAGACTGCCATCGATACAATGGCTGACGACCGCACAGCGGACTGGAGCGCCCTGAACGAGGTCTTTTTTAATATGCTTCATGTTCCTTAATTGAATATCGTGACGCTTCCCGTAATATGTACACTGCTCGATGATGTCCCTTCTATAAATATAGTGTAGGTTCCTGATTGTTCAATCTTAATTGTATGATCAAGCCATCCATCTGAGGAACTTACATAGGTTTTCTTTCCAGAATAATCCTCTACTCCAGCTCTAAAACTATCCGAACTATTATCTGCTTGCAATGCAAAACTTACTCTACTTTCCGATGGCAAATAACTATCAGAAGCATAACGTGAATCCGCCCCTTTGACAGTTACATCAATTTTGGAAGCACCTCTTGCATTTATAGTGTGCTCTCGGAAACTCGAACCCCTTGTTTTATAAGGCTTCAGAAATTTCCGAAATCTCATTTTCACCTCTATTTTTTACCTTCATTTTGTAACATTTCCGCTTTTAAATAACTTCCTGCTCTCTAAAAATATTTCTTATTTTTTCTAAAAACAGCTTGACAAATACCCCGAAATGTGCGGTCGTTTTCGCTGATAATGCCAGCGAAAACGACCCTTTGTTTTATAAGTATCTTCCCTCTTTCACTTATAAAACAAAGGAGGTCACATTTTATGTTCAAACCCGAATTATGGCAGAGCCATGACGAGTATAGAACCATCATCACTACGATTGGCCGCAGGCTTTCCCGTAACAACCCTAAATATTCCTTTAACGAATATGATGCGGAACGCCAGAAACTCTTAAACCTCAATCTTGACCCGCTTTTGGATTATATCCCTGGTTTTTATTCCCAGAGCGGCCGCCCTGCAAAACACCAGGCACAGATCCTGCGCTCCCTGATCCTTTTTGTCCTGCTTTTTAATAAAACCAAAGCACGCACAAGCCTTACTTTATGGGTACGTGAAGTCCTTCCCAACTCCATTTCCCTGGCTGTTCTTATTGGCTGCTCCTCTCTGGATGAACTGCCGCCCCTCGGCTCTTATTATGATTTCATGAACCGCTTCTGGATGGGCACGAGGAACCTGTATTCCCGCACGGCGCTTCTTCCGGCAGGCAGAAACGGCAAAAAACCAAAAAAACTGATTGGCGCCGATGGAAAACTGGAGGAACCGCAAGACCCCTGCACGGTTACCTGCAGGGATATCGCAAATGATATCCTGGACGGAAAGCCTGCCGCTGACAATCCACAAGCCGCACTCCAGAAAATCTTTTCCATTCTTGCTGTACTGCCGTCTGTCCGCCTTGGGCTGATTGATGCGCAAAACCTTACCCTCTCCGGTGACGGCACCGCTGTGGTTTCCCATTCCTCCCCTTACGGCAGGCATCTTCACTCCTGCGGCAGGGACTGCCCGTTCCGGGATGGCTGCGGACGCCATTATTCTGACCCGGATGCCTCATGGGGATGGGACAGCGATAACAAAACATGGTTCTTCGGACATACTCTTTATATGCTGTGCACCAGGAACAATGCGTTGAAAATCGAACTCCCGCTGTTAATAAAGTTTACCGATGCCAAACGCCATGACAGCAAAAACTTCCTTTATGCCATAGATGATTTCGGGCGCAATGCCTTTGGCATTTCACCGAAAAATGTCTGCCTTGACTCCGCACACGACAACATCCCAACCTATGAACTGCTGGAACACTGGGATATCAATGCGCTGATTGACATCAACGGCAGGGCAAAGTCATCAGAAAACGCCCCTGCGGATGTCACTTTTGACAAGGAAGGACATCCTGTCTGCAAGGCTGGGCATGAAATGTGCCCCTGGGGAAATGATCCAGTCAAGGATGCTCATAAATACCGATGTCCCTGGAAATGCGGCCGTATTAAGGAATGCCCTTGCGCCGCCGAATGCTCCCCTGGCAGCTATGGGCGCACGGTCTACATAAAGAATAAAGGAGAGCTCCGTTTCCAGCCGCGCATCCCCAGGGATTCCCAGCAATATAAGGATATTTACAAGGAACGTACCGCCTGTGAACGCGTCAACGACCGCGTTCTCAATGACTATTGCCTGCAGAGCCTGAAAATACGCGGCAGGGATCATTTCTCATTCTGGAGTATGCTCATTGGCATCTGCATACATCTTGATGCGAGATATAAAGTGGCACATTTGTACGCTGTCTGATCTAATATGAATACACTCGAACTCTATAACCAGCCATTTATCCTGTTAAAAAACGCATTTCTAACAGGCTTACTACTTTATGCCCTTTTTTCGGGAAAGTTCCCCTGAACAATTTTAAAATGAACATTTTTCTCTCCCACTTGTTGAATTCGTTTATATGGCCTGTTTTTCTGTTGCATCTTCAGTGAGTTTCCGAGACTACTCTTATATCCAACGCATATTCTATTATATCATTTGAAGTATTATACTCTGTTATTTCAGGCATATAAGAAGTTTCCTGTTCCGCCTCAACCTCAGTGATGATGAAAGTCTCCACTGCCCAGTCCTGCATATTGGCTGCTCCCACAGAAGCAGCCGACACCGTAATCGGGCACAACAGCGCCATCACCGCTGATACCATTACCACTGACCATTTCATTCCCATTTTTTTGTTCCTCATAATATTCTCAATTCTCCTTTCCAGACCATCAACCGTGTGACCAGTCAGCGACACTGCCATAGAACTTCCTGCACGCTCCTGCATCTGTAAAATCAGTTCCGCATACAGGGAATATACCTGAAATGACCTGCCTTCTAGCACTTTCTCATCACATGCCATTTCGTTTACTTCGATAAAATACTCCGCAAATTTGTAGATAAACGGATTAAACCAGTAGAGTGCACACAACAGAAATACAAGTCTGCGAAAAAAACAATCCCTGTTTTTACAGTGTATCAGTTCATGTTTTAGCAACAATTCACACTCCGCCTGCGTAAAACTGTACTCTGGCAGATATATTTTCGGTTCATATATGCCTGTTATAAATGGGGATTGTATGATTTCATTTGACAAGAGCATCACGGGACGTTTCAATCCCAGCGTCATCATCAGTGTCTCCATCTGGTCAGCCGCTTGTGCGCTGCGGCAGTGCACACTGCATTTTTCTATTTTTTTAATAATATACTGTCCTGTACATACTTGCAGATACCATAATACAGAAAGCCTAAAAACCATATGGAAAAAAGCAAGAATAATACCCAATGATTTCCATAACCAGTATCCAGACTGAACGAACTTTTATTGATAATATTCCAATAAGGAAAATCATCACTCTCCAAATAAGCTTTTCCCACATAGACAGATTTATATAAGATCATGCCTGACAACAGCGGCATGATAAAACAGTGAAATAACACCACCAGTTTCAGCAAACTGCTCAGCCAACTCATATTCATCTTTTTTTCAAGATACCTTTTAGCCAGAAATAGAAATGTAAACAAAATATTCATTGAAATAATAAGCGTTAACATTAATATTAAAATATCACTGATCTTCCATTTCATCTTCCAATTCCCTCAAAAAATTTCTTGCCTTATCGATCTGCGCTTTTGTCAAAGGTTTCCCGCAAAATGCAGCAACAAGCCCTTCAAACGAAGTGTTCCCCAATCCGTCCCTGATCTGTTGCTGCAGCAATGCGTGTTCATATTCTTCCTGCGTGACCAGGGCATTGTAGATATGGTGCAATCCACTCTGTCTCTTATCAACATAGCCTTTTTCCGAGATATTATATAAAATGGTACTCTTTGTCCCTCTTGCCTGCGGAAACTCCTGATAGATTTTTTCACTGCTGACACCTTTTGGATATTTCCATATAAACTTCATAAATTCGAGTTCTGTGGCAGAAAGTTTTTTCTTGTTGCCCAAATAATATAGCGGAGTCTCTGCGGGTCTTGCCATATCATGTTCTCCTTGTAATGATTATTATAAATATATTTGTATAATAACATATATTTATAATTTTGTTAAGATGTCATTTAGGATGTCGCTGATTTACAATTATTATTATCAATCCAACTCTGTGCAATAAATTATTGTATACTCTATACACAGAACATTGAACAGAATAGGGGAATGACCTTCTCCACTACTCGCCGTGCGCCGCCTTGCGGCTTAATTCCTCTGCACGGGGCTGCGCATAAAAAGAAACCGAAAATCCTTTAAAAGAACTTTCGGTTCAACATCCGGTTCGTTTTCATCGCATCTTCTCTTAACTTTCTAATTCACTTCCACCAGTCTTCCGGCGGAAGTGCATCATGCAAAATTCCGTCCAAATACCATCCATCACGATCCCGTTTCAAATAGATGTACTTTTCATTCTCACCTTTTTGCAATCCGCTGCCTGATGATGTATCAGACGCATTGATATAAATGATATAACATCCCCTATCTTCTGTCTTTTCCACTTCTTTCCCGCTTGCAGCCAGCTTAAGCACCTGCCATTCCTTCTGTATTTCCTCAAGGTATTCCTCATTTCCTGACAACTCGCATAATCCCGCATATTCTCCCAAATTGATCATCATGCAGCAAGTCTCGAACATATCACCCGCTGATTTTGCCCCCTTTTCCGCAAACTGTGTATAGAAGTAATCATCCTGCCGCACAAGTTCTGGCATCTCACTACTTTCACCGCCAAACAATATCCATTCCATATCGCCGCTAATATATGAAATATCCGTTATTTTACCGTTCCCAACAGTCAGCGTTCCATAACTTCCATCAGCAAATAAAACAGATCTTTCACTGCAGTAATACGGTTTTACGGTTAACTCTTCCTGCGAAATATTCTTTGTCGGCACAAAGCTGTTAAAAATAATTTTATCCGTCAGATCCTCTATGACCGCTAATTTTTTTCCTGTCGATCATATTCATATAGAGATCCGGACGCTTCTGTCCTGATCCAGATCGTGTCCGCATTCTGACTTACGGATATCTCACAGGCAGAATCGTCATACTCCCCTAATGTCTGCAGATCAAGGCTGTCTTCTATCTCCCCCGTACTTAGATTATAGATAAACAAGCCAAAATACGCATGCATGACCAGCCGCTCATCATCTGCAAAATCTAACACCGGCATGTCCACAATCCTTGTGTTCGCAGCCCATCGGGCAGGCACAGACTGTATGCCCTCTTCTGTCTGTGGCTCATTCGTCCGCTCCCCGGCATCGTCTGCATGATCCATCGCCATTTCTTCTTCCGCATCAAATGCCGCTGACATCATACTTTCCTGTGACTCCTCCGCAGACAGGTATCCTCCTGTTTCATTGGCGCACCCCTGCAGGAAAGATATGATCACAATCGCAGACATCATAACCTTTACACGATAAATAGAATATCCCAAATTCATCTCCCCCTAACATATACACACTTGTACTATCTCATTGACTGTTGTCCAATCCAAACATCCTTCCTCTAATGACGAATTGATGTTTCTCAATGCAAAATATATTTTGTTAATATAATTATATTTATATAATATCATACTATTTAAGTTTGTCAACAATTTTTAGCACACCTATGTGTAAATACCTTCCTGTGCCTGCCGCCTTCAACCATGATCACTTCGTCAAATTCTGCCGGCGTCTTTAACTCCGTTTCCTCGAGGATCCTGCCCAATTTGTCTTTATCATATCTGCTGCTGCCGACAATGCTGCGCGTGATATCGTCATATAAAATGATCGGTTTATCCTCTATGTAGACGATCCTATTGCTGTTTTGCGCATCCTGCTCATACACAACTGTTCCGGACACAGGCTGATACAGCTGCATGATCAGCCGGCATATGGTAGATTTCCCGCTGCCGTTTCCGCCAATCACACCATAATATTTTCCCTTTTCCAACGATATGGAACAATTTACTGTAGTTTAACCCCCAGAATATATTTTAGCAATTAATCACTCTGAGCAGTCGGCTTGCAGATTATTCAGCTTATCTAAGGCTTGATCTCATTTATTATCTTTATTATCACATCACATTCCTTAATCCTAAGCTTTCTCAGTCCACTTCGCATAGAATTCAAAATATCTTTCTCTCCTGATTTCATAAACTTTAAAGACATACGAAATATTGCTAATGCTTCTAACTCACACTTATAAAGGGACTGTCGGAATTCATCGTTAATAATCTGCCGTTCTTGAAACTTAGCACATAGCATTTTCTTGTGTTCCCATATTGTGCGAAATACTTTTATATTCATTTTCTCCGGAAAAAGATCGCAATCAAAACAATGTTCCAAATATTTATCGATAACATCATAGACTCCTATTCCGGTTGCCAACTGCCTCTCTTCATCTACGCTGCCCCTATACAAATATTCCTCAAGCCCTTCAAGCATCATATCAATGTCATAATTCACATGTACATTCTGATTTATTTTAAATGTACAAAACGTTGTACTTTCCTTTAAAAAACTACTAAAAAACGCTTTACTGATATCCTCTTGACTGACTCTTATTGTTTGAAGCATATCATTAAGATATCCCATAACATAAAAGTCATTATCCTCATATCCATAAATATATGTATCATGTTCGTAATGTCTAATCATATAATGCTGCGTATATGGAAGGTAATATTCATCAACACTATATAGAAGCAAATAATTGTTTTGATCAATTCTCTCTTTTAAAAACATCGCAAATTGTTTCATTACCAAAACGTTACGATGAAATAAACTCATATCAGCTAATCCAATAGACCTATAATATTCCCAACTACTGTTTAAGAACTCCAAATCTATATTTTGATATTCATTTTTAAAATTGCAATATAAGTTTGAATAATTGATCAAAGCCATGTCAGAAATATTCTCATGTGCCAGAATAATAGCCTGTACAAACGCAGATCCCTGATTTGTTCTTATATATGGCTCATCAACCCTAAGTAGATGCTTCATCTATTCTACTACTCCATCTTATAATTTTCAGTCGAAACCTTATACAAAGTCTCATATCTCCCATGCATTGCCAATAGTTCTTTATGTGTTCCCTCTTCTATGATTCTACCATTTTCCATAACGACAACCCGATCCGATAAAGCACTCACATATAATCTGTGCGAGATAAAGATAATGGTGTCACCTTTAAAAAATTCAAATACATTTTTAAAAATATGATATTCACTTACAGGATCCAGCGCACTTGACGGCTCGTCCATGATGATGACCGGTCTATGATTGACAAAAATTCTTGCAATAGCAATTTTCTGCATTTCCCCGCCAGACAATACGAGACCATTCTCATCAAATTCCTTTGTCATCTGACAATCCAAACCATCTTTCAAATCCTCTATTTTATCCGACAGTTCAACTTTTTTCAACGCTTCCTTTATGGCGGATGCCGAATCTGCCTGTCCAAAATCCAGCAAAATATTTTCCGACACGGATGCTGCAAAAATATTAAAAAATTGTGGAACAACACTAAAATTTTTTATGAAAGACTCCTGGCGGTATTCTTTTATGTCCACACCCCCAATGGTTACTGTGCCTTCCGTTGGTTCATACAATCGCAAAAGAATATCTATCAGTGTCGATTTGCCAGCCCCGTTCTCTCCGACGATCGCAATCTTTTCCCCTTTTTTTATTTTGAAACAAATATCGTCCAGTGCGTTTCTCTGAGTACCGCTATACCGGTAAGATACGTGGTTAAAACAGATCTCATAATCCGGGCTTCCTTGCAGAACAATATCCCGCGCAGCAGAAGCGCAATTATTGCTTTCATCCAAATAAAATTCTTTAAACTTTTGAATATACAGATCATTTTCATAAAATCTTTTTACCACATATGTACTCTGTTCAAAAGACTCCAGCAAACTTCTCGCCGAGCTATATAAGCCCGTAAAATCTGCTACTGAAATGTGCCCTGAATAAGCTTTCACAAAAAGATAAAAAAGCAGACCAAACTGGTTAAAGATATTATATGATACTGTTAAAATGAGATTCTGCTTTATAATGCCGCCTGCATATTTTCGAAATACCTCCGAACTCTCATCCGAGGCTTTTCTCATCTTGTTCATCAAAATGGCAGACACGTTTGTCAAACGCAGTGATTTCGCATACTCTTTGAGATAAAAAACTCTTTTGATATATCCTATTTTTCTGTTTAATGGAATATTTTTCTGATTTCTCTCAAAGATCATTCCACTGGCTTTATTATAAAATATTGTGTTCAGCGCTATAATGATCAATGGGAATGCGATAAT
Source organism: Lachnospiraceae bacterium (assembly GCA_009774245.1). GTDB lineage: Bacteria > Bacillota > Clostridia > Lachnospirales > Lachnospiraceae > COE1. The sequence continues at coordinate 18,077 of VSNM01000063.1, forward strand.
CAATGGCTCTTTAAATATATAGAACACACTCCATAAGAGGAGGAGCATCTGTATGATTTCAATACAAAAATCCCTGATAGAATCATATACCGAAAAGATCCGGTTTTCAGCGTCGCTGATGACGAGGCTGTACTGGTCATAATAATCTGGTCTGTCATACTGTGCATACTCCCGTTTCTGTATCTTTCGAAATAATTGTTCGTGAAATTTTTGTCGAAAGGCAATCTGCTCTGTCGGCAAAAACAAATTGTTATAGTAAGACTCTAACGCGGTAATTCCTATTGTGATCAAACATAAAATCAGGAGTTTTCCCAAGATCTGAAATATGGTTTCATTATGATACATGACAGCATTGACCAGATATCTGATCAAAAAAACAGACACAAGTGTATCGTATATCTTCGATAGATTGATCATAAAGGAAAAAATAACATATTTGGGCGCATATTCCATCAATAATCCAAGCATAAAAAAATTGTTGTTCACTATTTTCTTTATCTTTACCATCTATCGAACCCCTTCCCTTATACCAATCTCAACCATCCTTGTCAGTCTGCCAAACAAAGAAACGTTGATTTCATTCATCTGACAATACATTGCAACTGTCTCCTCAATTAGATATTTCTGCAATTTACAAAATATACAATCTATATCTTTCACATCATTTTTCATTAGATAAGAATTATGGTAACAATCTCCTCCACAAATATATCTGGCCCAACAACCAGAACATGCAACAATATTGTCAACAAATGTGTTTTCTAACACACTATCATAACGTTCACTTTTTAGCACATTACCAATACAAAAATCATTTTTTCCCACAAAACTATCACAAGGAAATAACTGCCCATTAGCAGTAAGACTCACCTTGTTTTTTCCAGCCTGACAACGATGTGTGACTATTCGTCTTAGAATAATTCTCCTTAAAATTTTTCCTAAATAATCGTTGTCATTAGATAGCATTTCTATATAGTCTATATTGTCCATTTTGAACTGTTCTATGAAGAAAGCAAATAATTCGTCATATAATGCTTTGTATTTAAAAAAAGTGCTCTCATTTAGTCCATACGTCTCTACAGTTCTCACTATCCGCATTTGTACCCTTTTTAATCCATTTTGTTTTAAATGTTTTAAAATTGTTACCAAACTTTGCGTTTCAGATGTTATGACTACTAATATCCATACATTTTTAAAATTTCTTGTATATGTACTTTCTGTTAAAATATCCTTCAGCGTATTTATCACTTGGTTATATGAACTTGCACCATCTTTAAATACTCGATAATTGTCGTTATCTTTTTTAGTACCATCTAAGCTTATTCCAATGTTAAATCTATGTTTATCTAAAAAATGAAATATCTCCTTTTTGTTTATAATACCATTTGTACAAAGCCAAAATTTTGTAGTTTTACCTCTTTTAACAAATGTTTCACACACTTCGACAATCGATTTAATTGTTTCAAAATTGAGTAATGGCTCCCCACCACTCACAAAATCAAATCGAAAAGCGGATATATCTTTGAAATAGTCAAAATAAATATACTCCAATGCCTTCAATAAATTCTCTTTAGACATTGTTTTTTCTTCACTGATATAATTATTACCTTGTTGTGCAAAACAATACCTACATTGCAAATTACATGCATGAATCGGTGCCATACTAATAAACGCTTCATAGTGATTCTGTGAAGTATCAATAACACGTGTTGAGAAAAAAATTTCCTTCTCATACAATTGTGAAATAATCCTCTTATTATGGTTATGCGATTCATCACGATCATTCTTTATATAACCTAAAAACCCTTTACTTTCTATACTTTGAAAATCCCTATATTGTTCATCAGTAATTTCAGTATAATAAATATTCATGTAATCCAAAATATATTTTTTCCCATTTGTTGTATACAAATGAAAATTAGCACTTTTCAAATTGTCCATTTTCACCACACTCATTTATTCATATAAACATCGCGAAGCGACAATAAACTATTGTCGCCTCACTCTTTTTGTTCTTAGCAGCCGATATTGCATGACTGACAGCTTTGACATTTCTGGCAAGAATTATCAACATTGCATTGACAACTTTGACATGCATAGCATCCTGTCTTTCGCGATTCGATTTCATCATCACCGATCAGCCCTTGCAGTCGAATAAAACCGCCATTTCCATATACAGTCATATTACCCCTCCTTCTTTCACTTGATTATTTAATTTGTTAGTGAACCTATGATATTTCGCTCCAAAATAGCTTTTTGTCATTTGATAATTGACCTGCTTAAAACAGTAATTGGATCCAACTTCCGATGTCTGACGCATTACTTCGCAACCTCCATTGCATATGCCAACATAACAGCAGGAAGCACACCTTTCCCTTAGGTTGAGTTTTATATTCTCATTAATTTTATCATTACAAACATTTCCAAGAACTTTTTCCGACATTCCCATATTGTTAGGACAGTTATAAACATTCCCTTCTGGATCAATTGCCAAATACATCTTATTGGACATAGAACAATATCTTCTCCATGGAGCAACTCGAAATCCTTTAGAATAAGCATATTTATATATGCTATCGAACTTGTAAATGGTCTCTTCATTATATCCGCTTGCATCGCTATAGTCTGACGGATCAACCAAATTAAAGTGCAGAATGCATTTCTTATTCAATTCTTTGCTGTCTAATATGTCGATAAGTTCACAAATATTATCTACGTTTACATTATCTACATTAATTCTTATAACTACATTCTTAAACTTTGAATAATAACTGCACAAGTTCTCCAAAATGGTGTCAAACGTGTTTTCTCCATGGGTTCCCATTCTCCTAGCATCATGAATATGTTTTGGACCATCCAAAGTAATTTGAAGATTTTTTACCCCTGCATCAAGCAATCCTTTTACATCATTACCGGGCATACTATACCCATTGGTGACAAGTGTGTAATCTACATTGAGTTTATTATCTTGATTTAATTCTGACAAGCTCTTCACAAAGCTTATATTACTTGATTGGGATAACATAGGTTCTCCCCCATACAAGATTACATCCAACTGTTTTATTCCTCTTCTTACAGCCGTTTCGTATACATATTTTGAGCTTTTTCCAACAATGCAGCTCTGCATTCTTGTCATACTACCAGAGTTATTAACATTTTCCCCAATAATACAATACGTACATCGCAAATTACAAAGAAACGACGGAGAAAAGTAAACCGTTCCAAATTGAGCCTCCATCACTCTTTTCGTATATTCGTTTTTAAATAGTTCCACCTCATTCAGTTCATTCTCGACAATAAAGTTGTTTAAATACAACTCAGCTATGTGCTTTTTAGTACTGTCTGATAACTGATTACTATTTCCATTCTCCAAAAATAAATTTACCACTTTGAATTCATTTCTTGACAATTCAAAAAGGGCATCTGTAGTGCTCTTATATAACATCACCGAATCGTCAAATTCAAAGCAAGCAGTATATATAGACCATCTCATACTTCTTCACCTTTATTTTTCAAACAACTTATCTTTTACCGCATCTATTCTTTGTTGATATTTCTTTTCGTTTTTTAACAAATCATTTACTGTCCTTACCACATCATCTATTTTATTAATAAACAAATATTCATCAGGAATACGCACCGAAAAAAACTCTTCTAAGTCTGAAAATAGTTGAATTATATCATACGAAGACATACCTATAGGATAAACATCCAGTTTCATATCCCTCGTTATTTCTTCTTTATTTAATTCTACTATTTCCTGCAATTTACCAACTATAAAATTATATATTTGTTCTTCCATTAACTCCCTCCTCATATATCCATTGAATAAATCATATGGCTATCATTTTAAAATTTAGAATCACACACCTCGATTAAATTGAAGTACCATCACTAAAAAAATCCTTAATCCACTCCAAAAATGTTGTGTTAAGTAAATACGGCTGAATCACTACGCCCACCTCCCTAAAACCAGAATATGTTATTGCTTCTACACATGCAACCTCAATGTCGCAAAGTGCAGGATTTTGTCGTGAAATGCAATCTAACTTTTTAGATTGCAAGATAGATCTCCAATGTCAGAATCCCCTCCTCCCATCGATAGTCCATCTCTCCTCCGTTCTTCTGCACGACATCCTGTATACTTTTCACCCCAAATCCGTGCCGTTGGCTGTCCGCCTTGCTTGTCCTTCCCTGCCGCAGCGCCTCGTACATCTCAGGTGTCGCCGGATTGGTGATCTGAAAAAATATCACTTTCCGATGCTCCACGATCGACACCGTGATCACTTTCTTTTGATCCTGCAGATTTTCACACGCCTCTATGCCATTGTCCAGCGCATTAGAAAACAGTATGCACAATTCATATACGTCCATGAAATCCGGCTTTGTCATGCTGCCTGCTATGTCTATACTGATACCTTTCTTTTTCGCTTCCAGCCATTTTTGCTGTACGACGGCATCCAGTATATCATTTCCCGTATGGATTTTTTGAATGGTCATTTCTTCCAGATGATGCCCCATGCTTTTCAAATATACCACTGCCTGTTCTGTCTTTCCCTCTGTCAGCAGCAGCTGTAAGCACCCCAGCTGCGAACGGATATCATGGCGGAATTTCCTCAATTCATTATCATTCTCATATATACTCTGATAGTACTTCCGCTGGGCATTGATCACTTCCTCTTTGATCCGGTTCTGTCTCAGATAATGATTTCTGCTGTAGATGCTGGATGCCAGCCAGAAGAAAGTGGCAAAAGTAGTCACCAGCAGTACGATGAGCAAGATCAATACCATCGTTCCGATCTCACTGCTATTGCGGACATACTCTAAGAGAAGCTCAATGATCACCAACAGACACATGCTGCTCAGTGCCATCAGCACAACAGCCACATACTGATACCATTTCAATTCGCGAAAAGATGCGATCAGCTTTTGTACCCCCTTCCTGCGGACGATATATAACGTAAAAACAAAACTTGCAGCCGCAAACAAAAGCCTGACGATCTCTGACCTGACCGCACTGACATTGATACTTTGTAAGGGAAGCCGCATCAAAAAATAACCGATCGCACTGACGATACTTTCTGTGACACTGACAAACAGGTACACTCCCCAAAAACGCGCCAGCCGCCGCGCGATCCTTCCCTGAAACAGGAATATATAGATCGCTATATTCAGCCCAATCTCGATCCAGAAGTGATCTTCCACATACAGCACGGTCGGAATGATCACGCTCACATACATTACCGCCATTGCCGCATATCGGCTCTTCTCCCGCACCCTGTCCTGGAATATCGCTTCCCCGACCAAAAACATCTCCACTGAACATAGTATATAATAAACGATCCTGCATATCTGGTCTGTCATTTACATCTCCCTTATTTTTCTCCGCAGATACGCTTTGTACTGCTCCACGATCTCCTGTTTCTTCCCTCTGCTGAGCTTCACTGTCTTGTCTTTGTCCAGCTCTACCATATCCCCTGTTTTCTCGAAATACTCCAGGTTCAGCAGATAGGATTTATGGATCCGGCAGAAATCCTGACGCGGCAGTGTTTCTTCCCAGAACCGCATCGTGCGGCGGAACAGATACCTTCCCTTTTCCGTCACCACCGTGGTATATTTGTCCTGCGCCTCGATGTACCGGATCTGTCTCACAGGTATGAATATCTGCTTTCCGTTCTCCTCTAGCTCCAGCACCTGCCCCCGGATATCCGCCAGCGTTTTTGCCAGTGCGCGGTGAAAAGTCACGATATCCAGCGGCTTTACGAGAAAGCTGACAACATTTTTTCCAAACGCTTCCACAGCCCGCTCATGATGGCAGGTCATAAAGATGATCCGCGTCTGCCTGTGATATACCTCAAAATATTCCTTGACACGGATGCCATCCTGCTCCGGCATCTCGATATCCAGGAATAAGATATCGTACTCCTTGCCCGACGCGATCAGTTCCCTGCCCGACGAAAAGCAGGCGATCTGTGGTTCTACTGCAAAAGATCCCTGGCTGTCGTATTCCTCAAAAAATTTTATGCACTCGTTTCGCACTCTTTCCCCGTACACGGTCTCATCATCACATATCGCTATTGTTATGTGCTCTTTCTCTTCCACACGGATTCCCCTCCACGTTTTCTAAGCAAAAACACCAAAATGCAAAAACAGGTGCCTTTACATTTTGGTGCGCGATCTGGTACTATTTTATTTCTGAAACTTGTTCCCCACAAAGAGCTGTACCTCGTAAGGCAGGAGCTGCTCCTCCTTCTCACCCTCGAGCATCGTGTACATGCCGTGCAGATGGTATACCTGCTCGTCGCCTGTGTGGTTGATGACAAACAGCCATACCTTGTCGTCGCTCTCGCGCGTCATCATCTCCACGCCGTCCGCCGCGGTGCCGAGCGTCCTGATCCCGCAGACGCCGATCATGTAGGTCATGATGTCCTCCATCAGCTCCTCGCCCGGCTCCGTGCCGATGTACCATGCCGTACCCTTACCGTACGGATTCTCGGTGATCGCCGGCGTCTGTCTGTAAAATCCCGTCGAGTACTCCGCGATCTGGTTCGCCCCCTTGAGTTCTATGATATCGCACCACTTTTCGACCGCATACTCCTTCTTGCCGTAGAGCACGCCGCCTGTCGTCTCCAGCAGACAGTCGTACTCCGGCACTTCGATGCCGCACAGCTCTCCAAGTCTTCCGGGAAGTTCCCTGTCTGTCATGCACAGATTGTTTGCGTCCTTCACGCCCGTGCGCATCGTCAGGACCAGATGGCCGCCGCCCTCCACGTAATCCATATAGTGCTGCTCGAGCCCGGGCGTCATCAGATATTGGAGCGGTGCGATCACCAGCTTATACTTTGACAGATCGTCCATATCCTGCACGAAATCCACCGGAATCTTCTTGCCGTGCAGCGCCTTATAATATTTCTGGAGCTGCTCGACATAGCGAAGCTGCGGGTGGTTTGGCTGGATATCAAACGCATAGTTCTGCCGGAAGCTGTGCACGATCGCCACCTCCGGGTCGGGCATCGTCCCCTCAAAGTCGTCCATGTATTTCGCAAAGGTCTGCGTCAGCTTCTGTGCCTCGTAGTATGTCCTGCCCGGTCTGCCGCTGTGTCCCAGGATCCCGTGCCAGTACTGTTCCGTTCCCATCGCGCATGTCCGCCAGCGGAAGAAGACGACCGCGTCCGCGCCGTGCGCAACGGACTGCATCGCCCACGCCGACATCTGTCCCGGCTCCAGCGCCCTGCCCATGATCTCCCAGCCTGCCATGCCCGCCTGCTGCTCCATCATCCAGAACGGCTTCTTCTTGTAGCCGCGCACGACATCGTGGCAGGCGGCAAGCTCGTTCTCCGGCTGGTGCGGCTGTTTCTGCCAGTGTCCTGCCGGGTAGATATCATTGGACACAAAGTCCAGCAGCGTGCCCAGGTCATAGTAGTCGACCTTGTTGTCAAAACCCATATAATTGTGTGTGATAAAATGATTCGGGCAGTTCTCGCGGATGATGTCCGCCTGCCACTCTGCAAAATTCACGACCAGATCCGAACAGTAGCACTTCCAGTCGAGCATCGCAGACGGATTCTCGCCCGCCGCCGTGATGAGCGGTGTCCCGATCTGATCAAAGTCGTTGTACCCCTGACTCCAGAACGCTGCCCCCCACGCTTCATTCAGCGCCTCGATGGTGCCGTATTTTCTTTTTAACCACTTCTGATAGAGCTGTCTGCAGGAGCTGCACATACACAGGTCGCCGTGCGAGTTGCCGAGCTCGTTGTCGATCTGCCAGCCGATCACGCCCGGGTTGTCCGCAAACTGCTTTGCAAACGCTGTCACAAACCGCCTGATATGCGCCCGGTAGACGGCATTTGACTGACAGTCATGATGGCGTCCGCCAAAATACCTGCGTCTTCCCTCCCTGTCGATCGGCTGTATCTCCGGATTTTTGCGCACGATCCACGCCGGAGGAGCCGCCGTCGGCGTGCCCAGGATCGTCTTGATCCCATAACTGTCAAGGAGCGCGACCGCCTCCTCGAGCCACTCAAAGTGAAACTCGCCCAGCGCCGGCTCCATCTTGAACCACGAAAACTCCGCCATGCGCACGACCTGCACGCCCATCTCCTTCATCAGCTTCGCATCCGTCTCCCAGCGCTCCCTCGGCCAGTGCTCCGGGTAATAATCCACACCAAAATGAATTCCCATATGATATACCTCCACATCTATTCCTTGATCCTGCTATCGAAACCGTCCTCTTTATTATAAAGAATATTACCCGAAACAGCAATCACTTTCGCTTTTCTTCAGCCTTGTCCGCTCTCGGAAGAAGAAAATCCCTGATTGAAATGTGGTATCTTCATTTTATATTCTGTTGACCAGATTCTCCACAAGCTTTGCGCAGTGCGCTGCCGCCGCGCGCTCGAACTCGGGATAATCCATGTGGGCGCTTCCGTCCGCCTTATCCGAGATCGCGCGCAGCACGACGTACGGGATCCTGTTCAAAAATGCCGCGTGCGCGATCGCACCGCCCTCCATCTCTGCGCAGGATCCGTCAAACAGGCTGATCAGCCTGTCCTTCACCGCGCCGTCCGATATAAACTGATCCCCGCTGACCACACGTCCCTCGTACACGCCAATCTCCGGGTTTACTTCCCTGCAGACCGCGATCGCCTCCTCCGCAAGCTTCCTGTCCGCCTTGAAGAACGAGGTCTCCATCTGCGGGATGATGCCCGGCTCGTAACCGAGCGCACTGACATCCATGTCATGTTCGCACGCATCCGTGGAGACAACGATGTCCCCGATATTGATCTCGGCGCGCAGAGAGCCTGCCACACCGGTGTTGATCACCGCGTCCACGCCAAACAGATCCGCCAGGATCTGCACACAGATTCCGGCATTGACCTTTCCGATACCGCACTGTACGATGACGACATCCTTTCCGTTCAGGCTGCCCTCATGAAATTTCATGCCCGCTCTCTCAACGACCTCCTTCACCTCCATCCTGGATTTTAACGCTGCTACCTCAAGCTCCATTGCCCCGATAATACCTACTTTGTTCATTGTTTTTTATTCCTTTCCTGTTTTGATATATGATGATCCGGCAGATCGCCTCTCGCGCTCAGGATCCCGCACATCCAGGTGTCTGTCGTTATTCAGTAAACTGTTTATCCGTAATTTGTTTGTCTGTAATTTGTTTATTCGCAATTTATTTGTCAGTAATTTGTTATCAGGATCTCCTGTGTCACGTTCTCACTGTTTTTTGTCTGATAATTGCTGTTGTTGTAGTTGAAATTTATTTTGTGCATATGATATTTATGCCCGGAAACGCTCGTATGCCCCTTTGTCTTCCTTTGTCAGATTCCAGTCGCGGATGATCTGGTCGATCCTCTCGACAGCCGTGTCGATCCCAGGCTCCTGAAATTCCCTGTAGATCTCTATCACAAAAAAATTCAGATCATTCGCGATATGTTCGCTCACCTTTGTGTTGAAAGTGACATCACAGCTGCCGCAGAATATATCCGCCATCAGATCGATATTTGCCGGAAACCACTTCTGTATCTGCCCGATAATACGGTATTTATTTCCTATATATTCATCGGCGCTTTTATGTACTGCATTCATTTCTCCTGAAAGATTTAGGCTCCAAGGATCTCGTCAAAAAATCTGCACTCGTCGTCATTGCATATCTTTGCCTCCTCCAGCCGCTGGTTCAGGTGGAATACATGCCCCATGTACGTATCCTCCGCTTTTCCATACAGCTTCCACTCGCAGACGATCCCTTTTGCCCTTAACAGCTCATACATGGGCTTGACATGCTCCTTCAAAAAGTCATACTCCGCACTCATGATATAGGCTGGCGGAAAGTCCGCATTGATATACTTTACGGTGTCGATCTGCTCCAGCGTCAGTTCGCGGTTCTCAGTCAGCGCTTTGTCTATGTATGCCAGGAACGGATCGTCCTCCTGAGCTTCCACGCGTCCCTTCATGTCATAACAGCCGCAGTTGAGCGCCACTGCCTTTACTTTGATCTGTTCATGCGGTATCTGCATCGGGAACAGCTTTCGAAACGCACTGTTCGTCAAGAGCGCCAGATACTGACTCGCCAGCTGAGCACCCGCGGAGTCGCCGGTCACGCAGATCTTGTCAAGGTCAATATTGTATGCAGCCGCGTTTTCTGCCACCCATGTAAACACGGCGTTGATGTCCTCCAACGCTGCCGGGTACGGATCCTCCGGCGACAGGCGGTACGAGAAATTGACGACCGTAAACCCTCTCTGCGCCATGTCCATACAATAGTGCTGGTACACGTCCTTATCCCCGTAGGTCCACCCGCCGCCGTGGATATCGATGATCGTCTTCTGCGGTGATGTGACATCCTTTTTGTGGTATATGTCGAGCAGGTTGTACCTGCCGTACTCTCCGTATGCGATGTCATCATACCGCTTGATATTGTCGGGCGTTGTCAGTCCCGCATCCCGCTTCTGATCGCTTGCCCCGAATTCCCTTCTCAGTTTTTCCGCATCAAATTTCATTTGTTCTTCCCTCCACTTTTACTTATAACAGACTCTCGGAGTCTCTCTGTGCCTGATATTGTGAGACGATTTTTTGACAGATGTGTACAAATTTATGAGGCGTACGTGGCACGTACGTTGATTAAATTTGTGTGCACATGACGGTAAATCTGCCACAATAGCAGGTACATGGGAGATTCCGAGAGGCTATACTTATAGGCTCCCGTCGTCCCGTCTATCTTATTTTATCACGCTTCCATCACAATTACCAACTGATTTGTGCAAAATGATCCCCTGCCTTTTGAGAACGGGTACTGTTCACGCCCCAACTAATTCTGACACAATTTTATGCAGCGCACTAATGATCCACCCGCCGAGATTTTCGTCGCCCCACTGTTTCATGTGCTCAAAGACAGGAATGAAGCTCTTCACAGGCAGAACCTGGCGACCGCCGTACGAGGCGCACTCGGTCATCATAGAGGCTACGTCCGGCTGTACGTATAACCAATGCAGGTTTTGTAGCCTGTACAAAGACGAGCGCTTTAAAATGTCACCGATCGAAGTGTTTGAGGAGGATCTGGCAGAGATCAAAAGGTATCAGCCAAATGCCCGAAGGATCTTCTGGACAGGCGCAAACCCGTTTGCAATGAGCTATGAAAACCTCAAACTGCGGGCGCTGACCGTGCGGGACTATCTGATCAAGTGCCAGACGATGGCTATGTTTGCGAGTATACGTGACATCAAAGACAAGGAAGTCTGGCAGCTAAGAAAGCTCCGGGCAATGGGCATCAACGGTCTAAGCATCGGCGTGGAGAGCGGCGATGACAAAACCCTCGCCCTCGCCGGGAAAGGGTATACATCGGCGGATATCCTGGAACAGTGCAGAAAATTAGATGAGGCAGGTATCGAATACTACTTCGTCTACATGACAGGGCTTGCCGGAACATAGATTCCCTCACACTCTTTCCGGGCACAGCGCTGTACAAGATGGCGCATCAGGGCTTGTTCGTGCCCGCCGGCGAAAAAGAACGCATCCACGAGCTGCAGGTTCTGATCGATAACCTGCATATCCGCACACATCTGTTTGCAAATACCGTATCAAATTTCGCACCCGTTACGGCATATCTGCCCTACGACCGCGAGAAGATCACGCGCAGGCTGCAGGCTGTCTTAGACCACACAGACGAAAGCAGCATGCAGGCGTACCGGAAAAGTCTGACATCACTGGGATAAGACACCCGATAAAGGTACAAATAAGTACTAATAAAATAACGAAGATCTTCTAAACCGCCGAGGCAGCTAAAGCTGCCTCAGTCATTCATCAGATCAACCATACGCTCAAACGCTTCGATCGACTGTGTCTTTGCCGCGAGCTTTAACCACCTGTTCAATGTGACAAGATCGGTCTGTTCCATGATCTGACTTCTGAGCGCATTCGGCACCTCACCGACATCTTCAAGCAGTTCAATGATATCCTCTGCTTTACTCTCAGCCCTGATCCATCGCTCATAACTTTTTACATCACATTCATTCAAGAGCAAATTGTACACCTCACTTCTCTGTCAGAGTACTCTCGGAAACTTACAGTCCTTGAAAACACTGTGTTTCCAAAGTCCCCCCTTTTTCTCTTCACCTCCACTTTTCAGGGGGATTTTTATATTTTTTCAGAAAATTTTCAAATACCTATTGACAAACCTGCCAGTTTGTGCGGCCGCGATTACTGACTGCCAAAAGAAGCAGTCAGTAATCGCGGCCCTTTGGTTAAGAGGAACAACTTGTTTTTCATCAATACCAAAGGAGGTCACACATATGTTAATTCACTGGCAGTCCCATCAGGAATATTTGAATTTCCTGCATGAGACTAAAGTACATCTTGATTCTTCCCAGCGCACAAGGCTCCTGCTCGAATTTGGCCCTGTCAGGGAGAAGCTCCGCCTGCTGGATCTGGATCCGGTAATGGAATACCTTTCTAATTTCTATTCCCCTGCCGGCAGGCCTACCAAAAACCAGACACAGATCATCCGCTCCCTGATCCTTATGGTGATGCTCGGCTTCACCAGCCTGACCGTCTGGCTCCTCAAGCTTAAGGCTGACCGCCTCCTGGCCGCCCTGGCCGGCTGTCCCCCGGACTCCCTCCCGCCGCTGGGCTCGTACTTTGACCTGATGGACAGGCTCTGGCCTCAGTCTAAAGACTCTCAGATGACCGGCAGGAAGGACCTTTTCCCGAAGGACAAAAACGGAAAACCTTCCAAAAAGCCCGGCAAAGGGAAAAAGCTTCCCAACAAGCATTCCGGCATCACGGATAAGATGGCTGCCTATGCCCTGGAACACACTGAATTTCCCTTCCATTATGAGAAAAGGCTCCAGCAGGTTTTCCGCCTTGCTGCCATCCTCCCATCCCTTAAGGATGGGCTCATCCCGGAAGACGGCCTCACCCTTTCCGGCGACGGCACCTGCGTCCATTCCCATGCCTCCCCTTATGGGCATAAGGTCTGTAACTGCCTGGAAAAAGGTGTCACTGGCTGCTCCTGTAAACGCCATTTCTCCGATCCCGATGCCCGCTGGGGATGGGACAGTGACGAGGAACGCTTTTATTTTGGACACACCCTTTACATGCTCTGCTCCCGCAATGCAGAACTCGGTGTTGACCTGCCCCTGCATATCCGTTTCCTGGATGCCAGACGCCACGACAGTGTCAGCGCCATCGTCTCCCTCCGGGAATTTAAAACCATTAACCCGGATATCCCTGTCAGGGACATCTGCCTGGACTCCGCCCATGACAACTACGCCACTTACGGACTTTGCCAGGAATGGAATATCCGGCCTTTTATCGACCTTAATTCCAACCGGGGACGCCCGGATTCTATTCCAGGCACCGTCTCCATTGACTCGGACGGCACTCCCCTGTGCATGGCTGGGTTCCGTATGGTCAACTGGGGATACTGCGAGCAGAAACATTCCCGCAAATGGCGCTGTCCGCTGGCCTGCAGCAAAGTGGATTCCTGTCCTTGTAAGGAAAAATGCTCTTCCTCTCCTTACGGCCGCTGTGTTTACACAAAACCGGACTGGGACATCCGTCTCTATACCCCTGTCCCACGGGGAACGGAGAAATATAAGGAAATCTACAATAACCGGACTTCCTGCGAGAGGGTAAACAACCGGGTGTTAAATGATTACCACCTTCATGATATGGGCATCCACACCAGGAAGCGTTATTCCTTCTTTACCATGATCATCGGCATCTGCATTCATCTGGACGCACGGCTGAAGAAACTGGCAAAACAGGAACCGTAAACATAGTATAGCTTTGAACTTACATAATCTTCTTTCAAAACCTGCCGCAGGGGAGGTTTTCAAGTCATGCCCTCCATTAAACAACGTCAGGCATGCTGTCGCCCTGGTGATTCTGTTCTCATTTTCTTCACTCAACACCCTTCATTTTTTGCTCCATTAGCCTACTTTCCGAGAGTACTCTGTCATAGGGATATCCCTTACTCAGATTTTTTATACTTTTTTCGGACGCTGAATCTCCTAATAAACCGTAATTCCCGTAAGTTAATTCCAACCACATTTGCCTTAATATACTTCAATCAGTCGTAAACTGAGGTATACTTGTTGGACATTTTATCTTAAACCATTTATAGATTTGATTCATTTTCTTTACCGGC
>VSNM01000064.1 GCA_009774245.1 Lachnospiraceae bacterium
CTTTCAGTCCGAGCTTCCTCTCTATCCAGTCTGTTACCGAATACATGACACGCTTTGCGCTTGCTTCGCTTCTGACTACTATCACGCAGTCGTCTGCATACCTCACAAACCGAAGTCCACGTTTCTCCAGCTCCTTGTCCAGTTCATTCAGCATGATGTTTGACAACAATGGCGACAGATTTCCTCCCTGCGGTGTTCCCCTTTCCGTCTTTTCATATCTGCCCTGTACCATTACCCCCGCTTTCAGGTATTTTCGTATCAGCGATTCTGTATCCCCATCGTTTATGATGTTGTGTACGAGACTCATCAGTTTGTCCTGTGGTACATTATCAAAGAATTTCTCCAAATCAATGTCCACTATCCACTCATACCCCTCGTTTAGGAATATAAGCATTTCCCTGACTGCCATTTCACAACTCCGATTGGGACGGAATCCGTAACTGTTCTCCGAGAACAACGGCTCGCACATCGGGCTGATTACCTGCGCTATGCCCTGCTGGATTACCCTGTCCATGACTGTTGGGATTCCAAGTTTTCTTTTGCTTCCGTCTGGCTTGGGTATTTCTACCCTCCTGACTGGCTGGGGCTTATAACTCCTTTCTCTGATCTGCTCCCTGATACTGTCCCAGTTCTTACGGATATATCCGTCAAGTTCTCCAAGTTCCATGCCATCAGTCCCGCCTGCACCTTTATTGGCGCAGACTTTCTTATACGCTTCATTCATGTTCTTTTTGTCCAGTATCTTTTCCAATAGTTCCGACATACCTTGTGTGCCCGCTCCTTTCCGCTTCCTGTGGTAACTCTTATGCTGCGCATTTACGGTTCATATACGTTTCACCTACATCTGCTGTCAGATACCCACAGGTACATACATTTGTCTGCACTGTTACATTGTTCGGCCCTTCGACTCATCTCCATTTTTTTAAGAGACTGCCTACTATGGCTTCTGCTGACTTCTCACAGTTCGTTGTTACTACGGCTAATGAAACCGCCTGTGAGACCTCACGGGATAAGTCCGTGCTCTTTCATCATCTACCCTCCTGATTTACGCATATGGGTTACGGCTACCTTTTGGGCTTCGTTGCCTTTAGCCAACTTACCCGCCATATACGCCTTATTATCAGGTTTCTGTTCGTAGGGCTACGATTTCGCTATCCCTTCTTCTCGCCCACACCTCGCGATGTAAACCTTGGGAGTCGCTATGAAGTTCGTCGGTAGCTACGCCTAAGTGGACTTTCACCACAGAACACGGGCATGCCCGTCATACTAAAAGAAAGGCAGGTAAACAATGTCACCCGCCCAAAATTCGATGTACAGATACTATTCTAAAAGATTCGTCTCACTGACAAAACATTTCGATATGTCGCACTGGAAACAATAATTCCTGTCTTTGATGTGCTGGCATGAACAATCTGTCCGTTGCCAACATAAAGTCCCACATGACCGGAGTAGCACACGATGTCACCCGGCTGTGCATTGCTGAGTCCTCCGACATCATACCCCTGACTTCTCAAAGCCGACGAAGAATGAGGAAGGCTTACTCCAAAATTAGAATACACACTCATAACAAAACCAGAGCAGTCTGTTCCGTTTGTGAGGCTTGAACCTCCCCACACATAAGGATTACCAACAAACTGTGTCGCATAATCGATGACAGACTTACCCATCTCGCTGCCTTCTGATGATGCCGCAATATTTCTCGCAGACTCGATTGTAGCCTGATTAGCCTCTGTTGCCTGCGCCTGCGCCTCTGCCTGTCTCTGCACCCTCGCAGCCTCGGTCGCCGCTGCGGCTGCCCTTGCCTCCTCGCGCGCCCTCGCCTCCTTGGCCAGTCTCACTGTCTCTTCTTCCTTTGATTCAGCGTGTACAAAATCAGTTCTAAGATTTACATAATCCTTTGAAACATATCCGTCGCCCTCTTCGATGGCGATCTTAACCCAGCCATCAAGTTCCTCGAGCACTACCAGCTCCTCATTGATCGGTACGAGTCCGAGAACAGAGGACTCTGTACTCGCATCCTGACGAACCTTGAGTGTAGTGGTGTTTACGACTGCATACGTCGTTCCAACCTCTTTCGCAAGCTCCTCGGCCTGTTTGCCTGCCGCACAGAACTCACCCTTGACATATCCGGTACAATTTCCGGATACGATCTTATACCAGCCGTCCTTCTCCTCGATAAACTCACCGACAGACTTGTCATAGAGTTTGCCGACAATCTCGCCATCCTCACTCGGCGTACTTCTGACATTGACATAATTCGTCACCTGGGCGATGACAAGACCTGAGAAGTCCTGCGTATCTTCTGCGGTCTCCTCCTCAGTTTCTGTCTCCTCCTCGATCTCAACATCATCGTAGGTGTCTGTCGCGGAAAAACCTGCGCTGGCCTGGAAATCGTTGTTCTCTTCAGAACCATCCTCTGTGCCCGCCGTCTCCTCTGTCTCTGTTTCTATCGTTCCTGTCTCTGTTTCTGTCGTTCCTGTCTCTGTCTCTGTCGTTCCTGTTTCCGTCTCTGTCTCTGTCGTTCCTGTCTCAGTCTCGCTCGTCTCTTCGCCTGATGTCTCCTGCTCAGAGGAAGCTTCTGTCAAAGTTTCCTCTACCGTTTCCTCCTCAGCAGACTCCTGTGGTAAAGTGTCCTCCTCTGTACTGAAAGTCTCCAGCTCCGGAATCTCCCACTCAGTTCTCAGCTCTGTCGAGAACTCCGTTTCCTTTTCCTGCTGTGCCTCTGTGTCAGCTGTCAAAATCTCCGACTCCGATTCACTGATCGCTTCACTCAATCCCTCTGTGAATTCTGTTGCAATCTTCGTAGTCGCCACCTTTGTATTTGACAGAACAACATTCCCCGGTATATCTGCTAATGCTACCTTTTCTGATGCTTTTATAATATTAGGCTGTAAGCCTGATGCGCTTTCAAGATAAGCTATGTTTCGAACAACTTCCACCTGAAGTTCCTGTATCGTGCTGCCTTCATCCAATACTACAGCAACTCCTGCTGCTGGTACGTCTGATGAATTGTTAATCTTTGCTTCAAGTGTCATCTGGTAGCCAGATAGCGAAAGTGTCCCGACAAGAGCACACGCCGCTGCCTTCACGCTGTACCTGTTCATGATTAATCCTCCATTGTGTGGTGTATGTGATATTACCATAACTGTTTCATAATTTCGATAATTATTACGAAATTATTACACCCATGAAATAAATTATCACATTTTGCCACAAATGTCAAGATGTCTTTTTGCACACAGACGCACTTCTCCATGCAAAAAGTACTGTTTTTCGAACAGGTAATTTGTGTATTTTCGCTATTTTCTTCCCCATTTTTCCATTTTTATCTCATTTTCGACCGCATTATTTTCATTTTCGACCATTTTTATAAATATAAATATTTTTGTAACTTTTATATTTTTTCTGCATTTAAAAATTCGTGCGCCGAATGAACCGCGTTCGCCCCGTCAGCCACTGCCGTAATAATCTGACGCATTGCCTTTTTCCTGATGTCACCCGCGGCAAAAATGCCTTTTCGCGACGTCACACAGGTCTCATCCGCTATGACATAACCTTTCTCATCCATGTCCACAAGCCCTCTGAAAATATCTGTGTCAGGCACGATACCGACCGCTATAAACACACCTTCCACTTCAAGCTGGAGCTGCTGTTTATTTTTGTTGTCATAAACGCTGATGCCCTCCACCATCTCGCCGCCCACAATCTCCTTCACCTCACTGTTCCAGAGCACTTCCACATTCTCCAGAGATAACAGCCTTTTCTGCAGGCTTTCTGCCGCCCTGAGCCGGTCTCTCCGATGCACAAGATAGACTTTTTTGCAGATACCAGCCAGAAATATTGCGTCCTCCACAGCAACATCGCCGCCGCCGACCACTGCGACCGTACTGTTCCTGTAAAACGCGCCGTCACAGGTCGCACAGTACGATACGCCCATACCCATAAGTTCCTTTTCACCTGGCACCCCGAGCAGCGAGTGGGAAGCGCCAGTGGCGAGAATAATCGTCCTGGCCTGAAAATCAGACTGATCGGTATGGACAGTGTACACTGCCTGTTGCCCTGCACCGCTCTCGATCCCACACACGTCAGCAGTAATAAACTGCACTCCCAGACGGTCTGTATGCTGCCGGAACCGGTCAGACAGGTCACCGCCGCTCAGTCCCGGGAGCCCCAGATAATTATCCACCTCATACGTACTCTGCACCTGTCCGCCGCTGACAGGACTTCTGTCGATCACCGCCGCCTTTAATCCTGCTCTCACAGCATAGATTGCAGCTCCCATTCCTGCCGGTCCCGAACCAATTATCAACAAATCATATATCATGTCCAACCTCCATCTAATGTTATAATCTGCCCTGTCAGGTATTCATTGCCGGTACATAAAAGCTTTACAAGCTCCGCCACTTCCTCCGGACGCCCGATTCTGTCAGCCGGTATTTCCCTGATCAGCGCTGCCATCTCCTCCTCGTCAAAGCACCAGTTCATGTCCGTGTCAATCACGCCGCACGCGACCGCGTTCACCTGGATATTGCTAGGCCCCAGCTCCTTTGCAAGCGCCCGTGTAAACGCATTCATCCCGCCCTTCGACGCAGAGTAAGCGACCTCCGTCGATGCACCGACAGCCCCCCACACAGACGAAATATTGACAATTTTCCCCCGATGGCGCCTTACCATCTCCGGCACAGCATACTTACAGGTCAGAAAACATGCGCTTAAATTGGTGTCGATCACCTCATGCCACTCCTGATAAGTCATGTCTGTCAGGAGCCCTACATACGAAATTCCCGCGTTGTTTACCAGTACATCAAGATGTGGTATATCGCGAAACATTTCTGCCATCCTGCTCTCCTCACAGATGGGGAATACGTAACATCTGCACGCCACTGCATATTGTCTCTGCAGCTCTTCTGCCAGACTGTACAGCAGCTTCCCGTTCTTATGGCAGGTCATATATAAATCATATCCCAATGAAGCGAGCATTGATGCGACTGCCTTCCCGATTCCCCTTGACGCCCCTGTGACAAGCGCTTTTTTCCGGTCTGTCTCTGACATTGCCATCGCTTCTCCTTTCCAATAACATTTTTGAACCGTAACTACTCCCCGTCAAACAGGAAAGCCGCAGGTAACCGCGGCTTATAATATACTAATCCTGTGCGACTACTTCCTTATAAAATTCAGAGTAATCCTTTCTACGCTCCTTCGTAAACTGAATCGCCGTCCTCGGATGCTGATTCAAAAGTCCGGTCATCATATACTGGAGGTCAAAGCCCCACACCACGCCATCCTCTTTGAGCTGATTCATATAGTTCTCAATAAACTGGATCACGTAGAAATTATTGTATTTGGGATTGCGCAGAAAACCAAGCAGCAGTTCCATCGCACAATTCCCCGCACCTCTTCCCATCCCTGAATACGTGGCGTCAAGCCAGTCTACGCCATCGCCGACAGCCTCGATCGTATTGGCAAACGCCAGCTGCTGGTTGTTATGCGCATGAATGCCAAGCTTTTTGCCATACTTGCCCGCAAACTCCATGTAAGTGTCCGCAATGCGCGCGATCTGCTCCGGATACAGCGAACCATAGCTGTCGACGATATAAAATACATCCACGGAGGTTTTCCCCAGAATGTCCAGCGCCACGCGCAGATCGCTTTCCTGCCCGCTGGATATCGCCATAATGTTGCAGCTCACCTCATAACCCTTTTTCTTGGCGTCCTCTATCATGTCCGCCGCGGCAGGTATCGTGTTCAGGTAAGTCGCTACACGAATCAGGTCAATCGGGCTCTCTGACCTGCTCACGATGTCTTTCTTATAATTGCATCTCCCGACATCCGCCATCACCGCAATCTTGAGCCCTGTATCATTATCCCCGACAATCTCCCGTATCGCGTCATCGTCGCAGAACTTCCATTTGCCAAATTTGCTCTCGTCAAACATCTCCCTGGACGCCTTATACCCCATTTCCATATAGTCCACTCCGGCTCTGATATTTGCCTCATATAAGGCCCTGACAAATTCGTCTGTAAAATGAAAATCATTCACCAGTCCGCCATCTCGCAATGTCGCATCCACCACCTTGATGCTCGAACGGTAATCCATCAAACTAACAATCTCTTTCATTTTTCTCTTCTCCTATATCGTTTTATACCATCTTTAAAATTTTTAACACTTTAAAGCGCAAAAGTAATCTGTTATGAAAAAGGACATTTCCAGATTTTCCAAAAATGTCCTTCACATATCATTGGTATTTGTACTACATATTATCTCTTGCTGAACTGCGGTGCACGGCGGGCTGCCTTCAGGCCGTACTTCTTTCTCTCCTTCATACGAGGATCGCGTGTCAGGAAGCCTTCCTTCTTGAGCAGCGATCTGTAATCAGAATCAGCCTGCAATAAAGCCCTGGAGATACCATGTCTGATCGCGCCGGCCTGTCCTGTATAACCGCCACCCTTTACGTTTACAAGGATATCAAACTTGTCAACCGTATCTGTGGCCGCCAGAGGCTGACGAACGATCACCTTCAGTGTCTCCAGCCCGAAATAGTCATCAATCCCTCTCTTGTTGATCGTGATGTTGCCTGTACCCGGTGTCAGATATACCCTGGCGATTGATTTCTTTCTTCTACCTGTTCCATAATATCTTGAAGCATTTGCTGCTTTTGCCATTTTGATTTCCTCCTTTATTCATCACACGGATTAAAATGTCAATGTCTCAGGCTTCTGAGCTGCATGCTTGTGCTCAGGTCCCGCATATACGAAGAGTTTCCTGTACATTTCGCGTCCTAAAGGTCCCTTGGGAAGCATACCCTTAACTGCGTGCTCGATCACTTCCTCCGGCTTCTTGTTCATCTTCTCCCTCAAGGTCGCTGACTTCATACCGCCAACATAATCCGAATGATGATAATAAACCTTCTGATCAAGCTTTTTGCCTGTCACGGCAACCTTCTCAGCGTTGATGATGATCACATAATCACCTGTATCAATATGAGGAGTAAAAATCGGTTTCTTTTTTCCTCTCAATACGCTCGCAACCTCTGATGCCAAGCGTCCTAATGTCATTCCAGTAGCGTCTACTACATACCATTTTCTATCAATTGTAGCTGGGCTAGCCATAAATGTTTTCATTATGTTACCTCCATATACTTAGCCTGTCGGCTCTCCTTTGACGGTTATTCCTGCCCAAATCCCCTGATGCGGAATGTCCGGACCGCATCTGAAAGACTCACAGGTCACCTAGATACCCTGGCTGACATCTCAGCACAATATCGGGGCTTTGATATTGTACAATCACATGTCGCCACATTGAATAATTATATTATACGGTTCCTGGCGTGTCAATACCCAATTTGTCAAATTCATCCACAATTTGTCCATAATCGTTACTTTTCACACCCACGCCAAAGTAGTGGAAATCATGCGCCAAAATGCTTGCCTTTTAGCATTTTGTGTGCAAAATCTGTTATAATTCACACCTCAATAGCTTATATGTTGATAAAAACTGGCGTAGATGTGAATTGTAACCCATAATCCCACCGCGATATTCACAGTCTCTCGCTTTTTTTCGTGTACATGTACTCTTTTACACTCTTACTAAACAGCAGAATGAATGATGACGCTGCAGAATAGACTACGGCCAACACCAGCACAGCTACAATAAACCCTGTACCTGGAGCGATCTGCGAAAGAACGACCAAACTTGGCAGTGCCAATATTGAAACCACAACTGTCAATATTCCAGCTATGGCATACAGATACCGCACCCATGTCACCCCATAAATCAACGCCACTGATAATGCGACATGAACCACGAACTTGAGAAATTCAAACTCTAGCAAGATCACAATCATAATAATGTCAAACAGTATATTGATTCCCACAATCAAATAAACCAGCAGCCTTCCCCTCTCAAGGCTACGCCTCTGCTTTTCCTCAAACGAGTCCAGCTCGGCCTCCTGTTTTTCCGTGATAACATCCACATTCACTTTCTGCCCCCCCATAATTCGTACTTTACCAGTGTCAGTCCGCATGCCGGCGCTGTTGGTCCCGCCTCCGCGCGGTCACATGCCTGCAAAATACGTTCCATACGCTCAGGCGTCCAATTCCCTCTCCCCACCTCGATCAGCGTACCCGCGATAATTCGAACCATATTGTACAGAAAGCCCGAACCGGTTATGCGGATCGAAATCAGCTCCTCCGCCCTCTCTACCGCGATATCGTAGATCGTCCTCACGGTTGTCTCCGCCGTAGTATTCACGCTGCAGAAGCTCTTAAAATCATGCTCTCCCACCAGATATTCTGCCGCCTTCTGCATGGACACAACATCGAGCGGCACATAAGTAAAATGCGAATACAGCCTATACACAGGCATCGGAAATGCACTGTTGTATATCCTGTACTCGTATGTCTTCCTGCTATTCTGCCGCCTCGGGTGAAAATCCAATGGAACCTCCCGTGAGTCCTGGATTCGGATATCCTCCGGGAGCCTCTGGTTCAGTGCATAGGAAAATTTTTCTGCAGGCATTCTCGCCTGTGTGTCAAACACAGCGATATTTCCAAGCGCATGTACACCAGTGTCCGTCCTCGACGCTCCGATCACCCTTATCTCTTCTTTTAAGAGGGCACTCAATACCTCGTTGAGCACCGACTCGATCGTCACCACGTTCGGCTGAAGCTGCCATCCGTGATAATTCGTACCGTCATAGGCAACGGTTAGCATCACCCTTTTCACGCCCCTAATGTCACCCAATCCCTTTCACTTTTTAACACCATTTTCTAGCAGCAGTCAGTTTCAGCTGCTCCTTATCAAATCATTCCACCCAAAAGTACTGGCATCAGTTTTCCTGCCGCGACTCCGCCCACAAGGTAACACGCCACAATCAGATAGGCAATATAATCCCGCTTCTCATAATGAAGCGGCTTCATCTTCGTGCGGTGATCCCCACCCCTGTAGCAGCGCGCCTCCATCGCCATGGCAAGATCATTGGCACGCCGGAATGCCGATATAAACAGTGGCACCAGCAGGGGTACCAGACCCTTTGCCTTTTTGATCAGGTTCCCGCTGTCAAAGTCCGCACACCGCGCAAGCTGCGCCTTCATGATTTTGTCTGTCTCCTCCATTAATATCGGTATAAACCGGAGCGCGATCGACATCATCATGGCAATCTCATGTACAGGCACCTTGATCTTATTTAACGGCCGCAGCATCTTCTCAAGGCCGTCTGTCAGCTGATTTGGCGTTGTCGTGAGCGTCATCACGGATGAACCGACAATCAGAAATCCCAGCCGTATCGATAACAGCATCGCAAGCCTCAGCCCTTCCTGTGTGATCGAGAGCTTCCAGATATGCACGATCGGTTCCCCCGGCGTCAGGAACAAGTTAAATATGACCGTTATGGACAGCAAAAAAACGATCGATTTCATTCCCTTTACCATAAATCGAAACGGAACCGTTGACAGCCTGATCACAAGTGCAAGAAACAATGCCGCCACCAAGTATCCCCAGAATCCGTCAAATACAAACAGGGAAATAATAAAAAGCACTGTCGTCCCAAGCTTCACTCTCGGATCAAGCCGGTGAATTACAGAATCAGCCTGATAATATTGTCCCAATGTGATATCCCTAAGCATACTCCGCCACCTATCTCTCCTTTCGCGCTGCCACCAATCTCGCGAAATAACTTTTTATCTCTTCCTTTGCCTCCCCGATCGTAGTAACATCATCGCTGACATCGTAACCGTGCTCCCGCAAAGCCTTCATGATGTAAGTCACCTGCGGCGCCGCAAGTCCGATCTCCTCAAGTTCACGATAATGTCTAAACACTTCCCTGGGAACATCGTCATACATCACACTGCCCTTATTCATGACGATTATCCGATCAACATATTTTGCCACATCATCCATGCTGTGCGATACCAGCAGCACTGTAATGCCGGTTTCCCTCTTCAATTTGGAAATCTGATCCAGTATCTCATCACGTCCCTTCGGATCAAGCCCCGCCGTCGGCTCATCCAGAATCAGCACATCCGGCTTCATGGCAAGCACTCCCGCGATCGCGGCACGCCTTTTCTGCCCGCCTGAGAGATCAAAAGGAGACTGGTAAAAATAATCGTCCTCAAGCCCGACCAGCTTCAGGGCCTCATACGCCCGCAGCTCGATCTCCTTTTTCGACAATCCGAGGTTTTTCGGTCCAAAACATACATCCGAAAACACGTCCGTCTCAAAGAGCTGATGTTCCGGATATTGAAACACTAGTCCAACCTTGCTGCGCAGCTTCTTCTTGTCAAAATCCTCCGCGTCAATGTCCTCCCCGTTAAAATATATATTTCCCGAGGTTGCTTTCATCAATCCATTGAGATGCTGAACCAGCGTGGACTTGCCAGAACCGGTATGGCCGATCAGTCCGATAAACTGTCCGTCAGGTATCACCAGACTGATATTGTCCAGCGCTTTTACCGCCATCGCGGTATCTTCCCCATATATGTGGCTTACTTTATCCAATATGATAGGCATATCGTCCATCCTCTCCCTTGATTTGACTCAAAATACATTACTGTTCACTCCGTTCCAGTAACAGGCAAAAATTAACCAAAATACCACTATCCAACCTCGTCAATACATCGATCGAAAGCATCCAGAAACTCCTGATTGGTAAGCACTCCCCCAGGCATGGGAAACCCTTCCTTTTTCAACTCGTGCGCCAATAACGTCACCTGCGGCACATCGAGTCTGAGTTCTTTTAACCGCTCCACCTCGGAAAAGACCTCCCGCGGTGTCCCCTGAAGCGTAATCTGCCCTTTATCCATCACATAGACCTTGTCGGCATAGATTACCTCCTCCATATAGTGTGTGATCAATATTACAGTAATCCTCTCCACGTCGTTCAGCGCCCTGACTGCGCGTATCACTTCCCTGCGCCCTTTCGGGTCCAGCATTGCAGTCGGCTCATCAAGGACTATACACTTCGGATGCATGGCAATCACCCCCGCGATGGAAACCCGCTGCTTCTGTCCTCCGGAAAGTTTATTCGGTGAAAACTTTCGAAACTCATACATTCCCACTGCTTTCAGGCTTTCCTCGACGCGCTCCCAGATCTCCTTTGTCGGCACACCCATATTCTCGGGGCCAAATCCCACATCTTCCTCTACAATCTGACCGATAATCTGATTGTCCGGATTCTGAAAGACCATCCCCGCCGTCTGCCTGATATCCCAGACAGCCGCATCGTCCTTGGTGTCCTTCCCGTCCACCCACACCGTTCCCTCTGTGGGATACAGGATCGCGTTCAGGTGCTTTGCCAGTGTCGATTTGCCAGAGCCATTATGCCCTAATATAGCCACAAAGTCACCCTGCTTAATGTCGAGACTGATATCATCCACAGCGGTAGTGATCCCCTCCACATTGCCTTCCTCATCGCGCCGTATATACTCATACACCAAATCTTTGACTTTGATTATACCCATACCTAACCTCCATGTATCTGTGAAGAACGTCGCACCTGCACCCGCCCTGTGCGAGATGCCATAACTTTAGTCTGTGTCTTTCGCAGACTTCGATATCCTTTTCGCGCTGTCATCGTCCATCTGCTGCTGCATAAATGCCTGGTAAAGCTTCCTTCGCTGCAATACCTCCTTGTGCTCTTTGTCCAGTTCAATCTGCCTCCTGATTGTCTCTGCAATCCATATTGCCCGAATCTTCTCCAGGATCTCGTCCTCCTTGCTCTTAGAGGTTCCTGTCATCCTGTCTGTGTACTCCTGACCGTAGAGCTGCGTCTGCTGCTGCCGTCTCTTACTGCTCTTGTACTCCTCATCCCACTTCTGTATTCTTTCCCGCTCTTTTTCTTTCTCCTTTTGCCTCTTATAGCTGGCTTTTGCAGTCGCTGTGCTGGCATAAACCCTGGCAGGTCTTGCGCTGGCAGTCTGCGCGCCAAAACTATTTGCATTTGAATAGTATGCGCCCGCCGGATTCGCACCTGCATAACCTGTTGGAGGCGGAGTCCCGTATGTGGTATTTAGATTGTTCATCAAATACTCATAGGCCTCCTGCACTTTGATATAATATTCCTGTGTATTCCTATCCGGATTTACATCGGGATGATACAGCTTTGCCTTATATCGATAGGCCCTCTTAATCTGTTCCTCCGCAGCATCCTCACGGATTCCCAGATAATAACATGCCTCTCTTCTTGTCATATCATATACTCCTCCGAAAAACAGTACAAAATTGCGCCCGTGTGCAATCAAGTAGAGAAGAGCCATCTTCCCCTACTCGCGCGCCGGGCACCCGTCAGCGCATGCTGACATATTACATCTAGGTGCCCGTGTGCATAAAAACGCCCCCAAATTATGGGAGCGCCCAAAATACAATTTTCTGTTATACCAGTTCCAGCACTACCTGCATAGCACCATCGCCCTTACGCTGACCAATCTTGATGATTCTGGTATATCCACCATTGCGTCCAACATACTTTGGTGCAATCTCATCAAATAATTTTGCCACAAGATCAAGCTCCTTTGTGTTTCTCTTCCTGCCGGCATTCTTTGTCGGAACTTCCTTGACCGTATATAATACCTTGAGCATCTGATGTCTCGCGTGAAGTCTTGACGGCAGATCTTTCTTGATTTCCTTCTCCACCTCATCGTAGACTGTAACTCTCTTGCCGTCCTTCTCCTCTTTCACTCTCTTGCCATCTTTATCTTTTCTGGGGACCTTCGCTGTGACCTTCACCATCTCATAATTATCTTTTTCCTTCACAGCTAACGCGATAAGGCCTTCCACGATCTTCTGGACTTCCTTCGCTCTCGCCTCTGTCGTGATGATTCTGCCATCCTTGCTGGCAACCAGCGATGTAACCTGGCCTCTTAATAAAGCCTTTCTCTGATTCGATGTTCTTCCGAGTTTTCTATAACCTGCCATAATAGGCTCCTTTCATTGTGAGGACACATCACCTGCAAAATGCACTTGCATTATACAGGCTACCCTCATTGGTGGAACAAATGACAACGCTCTTTGGACTTACTCGTCAAATGTTGATTAATATATTCCATCTTTGAGCACAAACACGAACACTTTGGAATTACCGCATCTGCATATTTATTCAGCCTGCACCTTCATCCGCAAAACGATCATCCTGATTAATCTTCGATCGGATTCAGCTGTAAGCCCAACTCCTTCAGCTTCGCCAATACCTCGTCCAGAGACTTGCGTCCGAGGTTGCGGACCTTCATCATGTCTTCTGATGTACGGTTCGTCAGCTCCTCGACTGTATTGATACCGGCTCTCTTGAGACAGTTGTAAGAACGAACTGACAACTCCAGCTCGTCAATGCTCATCTCAAGCACTTTCTCCTTCTCATCGTCCTCCTTCTCAATCATGACTTCCGCATTCTTCGCATTTTCGGAGAGATTGATGAAAAGCTTTAAATGTTCACTTAACACCTTAGCTGCCAGGCTAACTGCCTCATCCGGAGCTAAAGTAGCATCTGTATATACATCCAACGTCAGTTTATCATAGTCAGTAATCTGACCGACACGGGTATTTTCTACGGTAACATTTACCCTCTCTACAGGAGTGTATATGGAATCCACTGCTATGACACCGATTGGCAAATCCTCGCTCTTATTTTTATCCGCGCTGATATAGCCTCTACCCTTCGTAATGATGATTTCCATGTATAATTTGCTGTCCTTGCCGCCATTCAAAGTAGCGATCACCTGATCCGGATTCATGATCTCAATATCCTGATCAACCTGAATGTCCGACGCCCTGACAACACCTTCACCTTCGAAATCAATAATTGCCTTTTTCACTTCATCCGTCTCACAGCTGTTTTTGATTGCCAGACTTTTGAGATTCATGATGATCTCTGTCACATCTTCCTTCACTCCCGAAATGGAACTGAACTCATGTAAAACACCATCAATCTTAACCTGACTTACAGCTGCACCAGGTAGGGAAGCAAGCATAATTCTTCTAAGAGAATTACCCAGTGTAATTCCATATCCTCTCTCCAAAGGCTCCACGATAAATTTTCCATACCTTTTGTCTTCAGAGATTTCTGCCACTTCAATATTTGGACTGTCAAAATCAAATGCCAACACTGTAAATACCCTCCTTTATAATGGACGTGTTAATAAGTGCAACAATAGAAAGTACACAGATGCGCACTTCCTACTGTCAAATTCTTATTTCTGCCTAACTGCGAATTACTTAGAATATAACTCGACGATAAGCATTTCATCTACAGGGACATCAATAACCTCTCTTGAAGGAAGCTCCTTGATCGTACCCTTGAAATTCTCCTGGTCGACATCCATCCATTCAGGAACCAATCTGCCATTTGTCATCTCGGCGATATCCTTGTATCTCTGTAAGCCCTTGGACTTCTCCTTAATCTCAATGACATCTCCGGCACTAATCAAATAGGAAGGTATCTTAACGCTCTTTCCGTTCACTAACACGTGCTTATGACCGACAATCTGCCTTGCCTCTTTCCTCGTCCTGGCAAATCCCATGCGAAAGACAACATTGTCAAGCCTTCTCTCAAGAAGAACCATAAGATTCTCACCGGTCATGCCCTTCATCCTGTCAGCCTTCTCATAATAGTTGCGGAAAGGCTTCTCGAGAACACCGTAGATGAACTTCGCTTTCTGCTTCTCTCTGAGCTGCAGGCCATATTCACTCATCTTCTTGCCAGCTCTCGCAGATTTTCTTTTCGACTTTTTATCATATCCCAAAAACACAGGATCTAAATCAAGAGATCTGCATCTTTTCAGTACAGGGACTCTATTTACTGCCATATTTTTATCCTCCTAAATCTGTGCGCGCAAAACGCATCCGCTCCGGCGCATACATGCCACTTTCTTTTTCACATTCTCACAGTACGCACTAAACCCTGCGGCGCTTTGGCGGGCGGCATCCATTATGTGGAACCGGTGTAACGTCCTTAATGCTGGTCACTTCAAGGCCACATGCCTGAAGTGCACGGATCGCTGCCTCTCTGCCTGAACCAGGTCCCTTTACCATAACATCTACAGATTTCAATCCATGTACCAAAGCTGCTTTCGTAGCTGTCTCAGCTGCCATCTGGGCAGCATATGGAGTAGATTTCTTTGAACCTCTAAATCCCAGACCACCAGCACTTGCCCATGAGAGTGCATTTCCCTCATTGTCAGTCAGTGTAACAATTGTGTTATTAAATGATGACTGAATATGTGCCTGTCCCCGTTCAACGTTTTTCTTGACGCGCTTTTTTGTCACTTTCCTGGTAACTTTTTTAGCCATTTTAAACTAACCTACTTTCTCATTCAACTTATTTTTTCTTATTTGCTACGGTTCTCTTGGGACCTTTTCTTGTTCTGGCATTTGTCTTTGTCTTCTGGCCGCGAACAGGAAGTCCCTTTCTGTGACGGATACCGCGATAGCATCCGATCTCCTGCAGTCTCTTAATATTCAGGGCAATCTCACGTCTGAGATCACCTTCCACCATATACTCCTCATCGATGATCACACTAATCTTCTTAACGTCATCATCTGTCAGGTCCCTGACACGAATATCAGGATTCACACCTGCCTTCTCAAGAATCTTGTTTGAACTTACTCTACCAATACCATAGATATAAGTCAGTCCGATTTCTACACGTTTTTCTCTTGGTAAGTCAACACCAGCAATACGAGCCATGTTAAAATTCCTCCATTTTGTTTCGTGATAAGATTCCTTGCTGCCTTATCACCGATTAATAGTAAACTAATTGATTGGGGTAATCGCTACCCGACCGGACATCAATCCGGTTTGTCCGATACTGACTGGGCAGAATTGTCTTGTTTTTTCTGCCACTTCAATGACAAGCCACTTTAGAATTTAGCGCTTCATTGAAGTATCCCTTGCGAAAAATATCGCGAAATGTTTCTCGGTATCAAGAAGTAAACACACAACAGATTGAATCTGTTATATATTTATAGCACACATTCTCTTTGACGGATTCAAATATGTGCCTCAGCCGCTTTTTTACACAAACTCCTAATCAGAATGATTAACCCTGTCTCTGTTTGTGTTTCGGATTTTCACAGATAATTCTGATCTTTCCTTTTCTCTTGATCACTTTGCATTTCTCGCAAATAGGTTTTACTGATGATCTAACTTTCATGTTAAACCCTCCTTTCAAAAAGACCGTTTTACATTATACCATGCAGTCTGGGCAAATGCAAGCCCTATATGAAAATATTTTCCAAAAATTAATAGGAAGAAAAAATAATAACTATTTATCTCTCCAAATGATTCGTCCCTTGGATAAATCATACGGCGATAACTCCAAGGTTACCTTGTCGCCCGGAAGAATGCGAATGAAATTCTGCCTCAGCTTACCGCTGATGTGGGCCAGTACCCTGTGTCCGTTCTCGAGCTCCACCTGAAACATTGTATTCGGAAGCTTCTCTACTACAGTTCCTTCGATTTCAATTACATCGGACTTTGACATTATTTTACCTCCTCAATGTCTTTCAAATATAACTTAATAAAATGTTTGATCTCCTCATTTGTCACAGACGAGATATCCATCCTCTGGTATCCTTTTTTGATAATTTGCACATGTTTCTTATTCTTTTTCTTGAGCCTGTCAAGTGTCCGCACCGCTCCGTCCGCGACATGCACATAATCCTCTGTCTCTTCTATAATGAGATACAGTTCACCCTTATCATGCCCTGCCAGCGAATAAGCCAAAAAACCAGTCATTCTACCCTCTCCTGTTCCTTTTTCGTTACAGTCTGGCTCTACCGAACTGTAACCCATTTTCTATATAAGGGTAAGAATCTCAGGCTCACCATCGGTGATCAGAATCGTATTCTCATAATGTGCAGACAGGGAACCATCCTCTGTAACCACTGTCCAGCTGTCATCGAGCCACTCAACATCGCCGCCGCCCATATTAATCATAGGCTCTATCGCAAGCGTCATACCCGCCCGAAGTTTCATTCCCCGCTTTTTCTGCCTGAAATTGGGAACCTCCGGTTCCTCGTGGAGAGATGTGCCGATCCCATGTCCTACCAAATCCCGGACGATACCATACCCAAACTGTGACACATAATTGTCGATTGTATTTGATATATCGTGAAGGTGATTGCCTGCCGTAGCTCTCTTTACTCCCTCGAAAAATGATTTCCTTGTCTCATCGATCAGTTTCCGCGCCTCCGGACTGATTCGTCCCACACCATGCGTTCTTGCAGCGTCGGAATGATAACCCTTATAGATAAGTCCGCAGTCGAGACTCACAATATCGCCCTCCTGCAGAATTCTGTCAGCCCGCGGGATTCCATGTACCACCTCATCATTCACCGACACGCAGATCGATGCCGGATAACCGTTATAATGTAGGAAGTTCGGGACGCATCCCATGCCCCTGATCAGTTTTTCTCCCAATTGGTCAATATAAAGTGTAGATATCCCCGGCTCGATCGCCTGACCAAGCTCATCATGTACCCTCGCCAATAGCCTGCATGACTTCCGCATCAGGTCAATCTCGCGCTGTGACTTTATTGTAACAGCCATTTTCTACTCCTCCGCCCGATCTGCTCTCTCATTACGACAATATATTGACAATTGCCGCAAATACATCCTTCATATCGACTGTGCCATCCACAGATTTCAGAACACCCTTTGCCTCATAGAAATCGATCAACGGCTGCGTCTGTTTGTGATATACATCAAGGCGATTCTTTACAGTCTCCGGCTTATCGTCATCTCTCAGAATGAGCTCAGAATTGCAAGTATCACAGAAGCCCTCCTTCTTGGGCGGAATATGAACAATGTGATACGTCGCGCCACAGTTTACACATGCACGTCTTCCTGACATTCTGTTGATAATATTCTCATCCGGCACATCGACATTGATCGCATAATCGATCTTGTCTCCAAGCTCTGTGAGCGCCTTGTCAAGCACTTCTGCCTGCGGGATCGTTCTTGGAAACCCGTCCAGCACATATCCGTTCTTACAGTCATCCTGCGCTACCCTGTCAAGCAAAATCTTTACTGTGAGTTCATCTGGCACTAACAAGCCCTGATCCATGTACTTCTTTGCTTCCATGCCAAGCTCTGTGCCATTCTTAATGTTTGCCCTGAAGATATCACCTGTAGAAATGTGGGGAATCGCAAACTTCTCGGCAATCATTTTTGCCTGTGTTCCCTTTCCTGCTCCCGGTGCGCCTAACATAATAATCTTCATGCTAATTTCCTCCTTTAATAATACTAAATGATCAAGCAGCGATGCTCTTATTAACAATAGCTTCAATTCAATGTATTCTTAATACATTCTCGATATATCTTCTCTGACAAATACCCTCAATTCAAGCTATTTCATAACAGACAGAAGCAAAGCGCACGCTTTGCTTCTGTCTGATTATTCATTTTAATCATTCAAAAAGCCCTTATAGTTGCGCACAAGCATCTGCGATTCAATCTGTTTGATCGTCTCGAGTACGACGCTGACTATAATGATCAGGCTTGTTCCGCCAAACGAAACAGATGCATTAAATACACCATTGAAGAAAAACGGTACAACTGCCACAATCACAAGGCCGATCGCACCAATAAAGATAATCGCATTGAGTACCTTATTCAAATAATCGCTCGTCGGTTTCCCCGGTCTGATTCCCGGTACAAACCCGCCCTGCTTCTTCATATTGTTGGAGATCTCCAATGGATTAAATGTCAATGATGTATAGAAATAAGCAAAAAACACTGTCAAAATAACATATACCACAAGTCCAATGGAATAGATCAGCTGTGACGGGCTACACCAGTTATCCTGATTCAGACCGTTCAGAATCTGTCTCCACACACCATTTCCGCTGTATCCCACCAGCGTTGATATCACAATCGGAAACTGCATCAATGATGATGCAAAGATGATCGGAATCACACCAGCTGTATTTACCTTTAACGGCAGATAGGTCATCTGACCTCCCACCATCTTATTCCCCTGGATCTTTTTTGCATACTGAACAGGAATCTTTCGGATCGCACTGTTGAGGATAACAACAAATACAGTCATTGCCAAGATAATTGCAACGATAACCACTGCTGCAACTACTGCAAGCGGAATTGATTTGCCTTTACAAAACTGCTGATACAAATTCGAAAAATCATCCGGCAAACGGGAAATAATGTTAATAACAAGCACAATCGAGATACCGTTGCCGACGCCTTTCTCAGTGATACGCTCACCGATCCACATCAGAAATGCACTGCCTGCTGTCAACACAGCCACTACGGTTATAATCTCCAGCGGACCGAATTTCTGAAGCAATCCCTGATTGCCAAATCCGATTGCCATCATCGTACTCTCGAGCAGTGCAAGCCCCACAGTAACATAGCGTGTGATGGAAGCAATCTTCTTTCTTCCGTCCTCCCCATCCTTCTGCATCTCCTCGAGCTTTGGAATCGCGATCGTGAGCAACTGCATAATGATAGAGGATGTGATATATGGTGTGATATTTAATGCAAATACAGACATTCTTGAAAAAGAACCGCCTGTAAATGCATCAAAAAAGCCAAACGCACCGCCGGTCTGGGCATCAAACCATGACGAGAAATAATCCCTGTTCACTCCCGGTATCGGGAGCTGGGAACCAAAGCGAATGACCACCAGCATAAAGAATGTATACAGCAGCTTCCCTCTGATTTCCTTGATCTTGAACGCATTCTTTAGCGTAGAAAACATTAGATCACCTCTGCTGTTCCACCAAGTGCCTCAATCTTCTCCTTGGCAGATGCACTGTACGCATTGACCTGAACATTGAGCTTCTTAGTTAATTCTCCTCTGCCTAAAATCTTTACTCCATCTCTAGGATTTTTAACGATTCCAGTCTCAATTAACGTGTCCACTGATACCGTAGCACCATCCTCAAATCTCTCCAGCACTTCAAGGTTGATCGCTACGATTTCCTTTGTGTTTCTATTGTGGAAGCCTCTCTTAGGAATACGTCTGTACAAAGGCATCTGGCCACCTTCAAACCCCGGTCTTGGAGCTCCGGAACGAGCCTTCTGCCCCTTGTGACCTTTGCCGGCAGTCTTGCCGTTTCCAGAGCCGTGTCCACGACCTCTTCTGAAATTATTGCTGTGCTTAGAGCCTTCGGCAGGTCTTAAATTAGATAATTCCAAACTCATTTTCTGACACCTCCCTCTTCCTATGCTTCTTCAACTTTAACTAAATGATTTACTTTGCGAATCATGCCCCTGGTTGCTGCGTTGTCTGGAAGTTCTACTGTCTTATGCAGCTTTGTCAGCCCCATCGCCTCGACAGTCGCCTTGTTCTTGGGCACAGCACCGATTGTTGATCTGATTAAAGTAACTTTTAATGTCTTTGCCATCTTAAAAACCTCCTCAAGCCATGATCTCGTCGACAGACTTACCACGATTTGCAGCCACCTGCTCAGGTGTCTTCAACTGTGAAAGGCCGGCAATGGTAGAAAGGACAACGTTCTGCTTATTGTTAGAACCCAAAGACTTTGTACGAATATTCTTAATACCTGCAAGCTCACACACAACACGTGCAGGACCACCAGCGATGATACCTGTACCTTCAGGAGCTCTCTTTAACAAAACGCTGGAAGAACCATAATTGCCGATGAAATCATGAGTTATGGAATTGTTCTCATCCATGGCAACCGTGATCAGATTCTTGATTGCGTCTTCTTTTCCCTTGCGGATCGCCTCAGGGATTTCTACGGCCTTACCCAGTCCGGCGCCTACGTGACCATTACCGTCGCCTACAACTACCAGAGCGGTAAAAC
Source organism: Lachnospiraceae bacterium (assembly GCA_009774245.1). Classification (GTDB taxonomy): domain Bacteria; phylum Bacillota; class Clostridia; order Lachnospirales; family Lachnospiraceae; genus COE1. The sequence continues at coordinate 20,780 of VSNM01000064.1, forward strand.
GCATGTTACGTCCACCTTTAACAGTCTTGGTTACACGCTTGATTGTGACAACCTTATCTGTTAATTCAAGCTGACTAGCATCAATGATTGTACGTTTCATGTGATTTTCTCCCTTCCTAGAATACCAAGCCAGCTTCTCTTGCTGCCTCAGCTAACGCTGCAATTTTTCCATGGTATAAAAAGCCGCCTCTGTCAAAAACTACTTCTGTGATACCCTTATCGATTGCCCTCTTTGCAATTACCTTGCCCAAATATGCTGCCGCCTCAACGTCATTGGTCTTCTTAAGCTCAGCTTTTACTTCCTTCTCCACTGTAGAAGCTGCCACTAATGTGTTTCCAACGGTATCGTCAATAATTTGAGCATACATATGATTATTGCTTCTGAATACTGCCAGACGCGGTTTCTTTGCTGTACCGCTTAAACGGTTACGTATTCTCATGTGTTTCTTTGCACGCAGTTCTGCTCTTGATCTCTTACTAACCATTTTTTACGCCCTCCTTATTTACTTCTTACCAGTCTTGCCAACTTTACGTCTGATCGTCTCATCAGCATACTTGATTCCCTTGCCCTTATAAGGCTCCGGTCTCCTCTTATCTCTGATTTCAGCCGCGAATTGTCCAACTTTTTCTTTATCAATACCCTTTACGATAATGGTGTTTGTACCCTCAAGTACAGTCTCAATACCTTCCGGATCGATCATCTCAACCGGATGTGAATATCCGAGAGACAGTGTTAACTTCTTTCCTGCCTTAGCTGCCCTGTAGCCCACGCCATTTACCTCAAGCTTCTTCTCATAGCCTGCAGTCACACCGACAACCATATTGTTGATCAATGTTCTCGTAAGACCATGCAGGGACTTCATCTTTTTTAAGTCATTTGGTCTTGCAACAGTTACCTCTGCACCCTCAACCTTGATCTCCATCTCAGCCGGAAGCACTCTCTCAAGTGTTCCCTTTGGACCTTTTACAGTCACTTTATTATTTTCTGCAACCTCGACAGTGACGCCTGCCGGAATCGCGATTGGCATTCTTCCTATACGTGACATGCCCGTACCTCCTAATTTTATTTCATATCAAAACTTTCTGCTGCTTTAAAAGAATTGCTTGCAATTCTTTTAAACGAAACTTAGTTTTTCTTAGGTGATGTCCTTTATCACCTTAGAAAATCTTTTCGTTTTGGTTACCAGATAAATGCTAATACCTCGCCGCCTACCTGAAGACGCCTTGCCTCCTTGTCTGTGATGACTCCCTGATTCGTGGAGATAATCGCAATGCCAAGTCCGCCGAGCACTTTAGGCAGTTCATCCTTACCAGCGTAGATCCGAAGCCCCGGCTTAGAGATTCTCTTCAAACCTGTGATAATCTTCTCATTCTTATCTGCGCCATATTTTAATGTGATATGAATCGTCTTGAACGAACCATCTTCTACAACATCAAAAGCCTTTATATAACCTTCATCTAAAAGAATCTGTGCGATAGCGAGTTTCATCTTTGATGAAGGAACGTCTACTGTATCATGCTTCGCAGTGTTCGCATTACGAATTCTTGTAAGCATATCTGCAATAGGATCACTCATTGTCATTTCAGTTTCCTCCTTATATATCTTTCCGATGAAGAATGCGCATGCATTCTTCTAACCGAAACTTAGTATTTCTTAGACAGCGTCTTTTGCTGTCTTAGAAATTCTTTTCGGTTTTTTACCAACTTGCCTTCTTCACACCGGGAATCTGCCCCTTGTATGCTAACTCGCGGAAGCATATTCTGCAAATTCCATATTTTCTCAGATACGCATGTGGACGGCCACAGATCCTGCAACGACTGTATTCCTGTGTAGAAAACTTCGGTTTGCGCTGCTGCTTTATTTTCATTGCTGTTTTAGCCATGGGAATTTACCTCCTTATTACTTTGCGAAAGGCATGTTAAACTGTGCTAACAGCTCACGTGCTTCCTCGTCACTCTTGGCCGTTGTTACAAAAACAATGTCCATACCTCTTACCTTGTCAATCTTGTCATACTCAATCTCCGGGAAGATAATCTGCTCCTTGATACCAAGCGCGTAGTTTCCTCTCCCATCAAATCCATTGGGATTGACACCTCTAAAGTCGCGCACGCGCGGTAGTGCAAGGTTCACAAGACGATCAAGGAACTCATACATCTTCTCGCCGCGAAGCGTTACCTTGCAGCCGATTGCCATACCCTCACGAATCTTAAAGTTAGCGATTGCCTTCTTAGCCTTTGTGGTAACAGCTTTCTGTCCCGTGATAGTCTCCATGTCCTTCACAGCAGACTCCAAAGCTTTCGCATTGTCCTTCGCCTCACCGACACCCATGTTTACTACAATCTTATCAAGCTTGGGAACTTCCATGACATTCTTATATCCGAACTTTTTGATCATAGCGTCTACGATCTCGTCTTTATATAAATCTTTTAGTCTACTCACCAGTCTGGTCCTCCTTTCCTGAAATTAATCAATCACTTCGCCTGTTGTCTTTGCGAAACGTACTTTCTTATCTCCATCCATCTTAAAGCCGATTCTCGTCGCTTTACCCTTGTGAAGATACATTACGTTTGAAATATCAATAGGAGCTTCTTTCTGGATAATACCGCCATTCTGATTGGCAGCGGAAGGTTTCGCATGCTTTGTTACCATATTGACGCCCTCCACCAGCACTTTTGATTTCTTGGTGTCAACAGATAAAACCTTGCCTTCTTTGTCTTTATCTTTACCAGCGATCACCTTGACTGTGTCGCCCTTCTTAATCTTTAACATTCCGGCACCTCCCTATAATACTTCAGGAGCTAAGGAAACAATCTTCATAAACTGTTTCTCACGAAGCTCTCTTGCCACTGGTCCAAAAATACGTGTTCCTCTTGGAGTCTTGTCATCCTTGATGATAACAGCAGCATTTTCATCAAATTTAATATAAGAACCGTCCTTGCGACGGGCGCCCTTCACGGTACGTACAACTACAGCTTTTACTACATCGCCTTTTTTTACAACGCCGCCTGGTGTTGCATCTTTGACGCTAGCAACGATCACATCGCCAATATTTGCATATCTTCTCGTAGATCCACCCATAACCCTGATGCAGAGCAATTCTTTCGCACCAGTGTTATCAGCGACCTTCAGTCTGCTTTCCTGTTGTATCATGCTTATTCTCCTTCCAAAACCATGTCATGGTCTTTAATATCTATTTTACTCTCTCGATCACTTCGACAAGTCTCCATCTCTTATCCTTTGACAGAGGTCTCGTCTCCATTACTTTCACGGTATCGCCAATGTTGCACTCGTTATTCTCATCATGAGCCTTTAATTTATAAGTTCTCTTAACGATCTTTCCGTAAAGAGGATGCTTAACATGATCTTCAACAGCAACCACAATCGTCTTCTGCATTTTGTTGCTCACAACCTTGCCTGTACGTGTTTTTCTCAAATTTCTTTCCACGACCATTCTCCTCCTACTCTGCACTCTTAAGATTTGCAGCAATCACAGTCTGAATCCTTGCGATGTTTCTTCTGACTTCCTTGATTCTCGCTGTATTGTCTAACTGATTCGTTGCATTCTGAAATCTCAAATTGAAAAGTTCTTTCTTTGCAGAAACTAATTCCTGTGATAATTCTGCGGCTGATTTGGTCCTTAAATCCTCTACATACTTATTAGTTTTCATTTACTGCACCGCCTTCCAAATCTGCTTTAGAAACGATCTTGCACTTGCAGGGAAGCTTGTGTGTTGCAAGACGTAAAGCTTCTTTTGCTACATCCTCAGCGACTCCGCTGATCTCAAACATTACACGACCAGGCTTCACTACCGCCACCCAGTACTCAAGTGTTCCCTTACCTGAACCCATACGTGTCTCAGCAGGCTTTGCTGTCACAGGCTTATCCGGGAATATCTTAATCCACACCTTACCACCACGCTTGATATAACGCGTCATGGCGATACGGGCTGCCTCAATCTGATTGGATTTGATCCAGCATGGCTCCGTTGCTATGATACCATACTCACCGTAAGTAATTGTATTGCCTCTCTGCGCTTTTCCTGTTATTGAACCGCGGAACTGTTTACGACGCTTTACTCTTTTTGGCATTAACATTATTTATCGCTCCCTTCCTTGTTTCCCTTTGTAGGAAGTACTTCGCCCTTGTAGATCCATACCTTTACGCCAATTTTGCCATAGGTTGTATCTGCCTCTGCGAAACCATAATCAATATCTGCTCTAAGTGTCTGAAGAGGAATCGTACCCTCGCTGTAAAACTCTGTACGAGCCATATCTGCTCCGCCAAGACGTCCCGAAACTGATGTCTTGATACCCAGAGCGCCCGCCTTCATCGTTCTGCCCATGCAGGATTTCATGGCGCGGCGGAATGATACACGGTTTTCAAGCTGCTGTGCAATATTTTCAGCCACTAACTGTGCATCTCTGTCCGGTCTCTTGATCTCCTTGATATCGACCAGCACATTTTTCCCTGTCAGCTTCTGAAGTTCCTTCTTTGTAATCTCGATCTCTGCACCGCCCTTGCCGATCACGACACCAGGCTTTGCTGTGAAAACAATCACTTTCACTCTGTCAGATGCTCTCTCAATCTCAATCTTGGAAACACCGGCATTGAATAATTTCTTCTTTAAAAACTTTCTGATATTATAATCTTCCACTAAATAGTCAGCAAAATCAGCATCAGCATACCATTTTGAATCCCAATCCTTAATAACGCCGACTCTCAGTCCATGAGGATTAACCTTCTGTCCCATTTTCTTCCTCCTATCTCTCGTCAAGCACGATTGTTATGTGGCTCATTCTCTTTTCGATTCTATAAGCTCTGCCCTGCGCTCTCGGTCTAACTCTCTTCATTGTAGGCCCCTTATTTGCATAGCACTCTGCAATATAAAGGTGCTCAGCGTTCATACCGTTATTGTTCTCAGCATTTGCGATTGCTGACTCAAGCAGCTTCTTGATGATACTGGAAGCGTATCTTGGACTGTATGCTAAGATGCCCAAAGCCGTCTGCACATCCTTGCCCCTGATCGCATCCAACACGAAACATGCCTTCTGAACAGATACTCTGGCATAGGAAAGCTTTGCTGATGGTCTGGTTTCTCTATTTTCTGCGTTTCTCTTTCTCTTATAACTTGTTCTGCTATATTTCTCCGCCATGGTTGAACCTCCTTTCAACTGATCAATTTATTTCACTTTTGATTTCTTTTCGTCCTTGCCATGTCCTCTGTAGGTTCTGGTTGCGACGAATTCACCGAGCTTATGTCCAACCATATCTTCTGTAACATATACAGGCACATGTTTTCTTCCGTCGTGAACTGCAATCGTATGCCCCACAAAAGAAGGGAAAATTGTAGAACGACGTGACCATGTTTTAATTACTGTTTTGCTTCCTGACGCATTCATGGCGTCTACCTTCTTCAAAAGGCTTGCGTCTGCGAAAGGACCTTTTTTTAATGACCTTGCCATTAGGTAATTCCTCCTTAATCATCTATATCCTGTTACCGGATGGGGGGCGATTATTTAATCGCTGAGCGATTCACTGCTGACCGCTCAGCCGGTAATTTTATTTAATCGCTCTGCCATCCCTTCTTCTTACGATCAGCTTGTTAGAAGCCTTCTTGTTCTTTCGCGTCTTCAGACCAAGCGCCGGTTTCCCCCAAGGTGTAGATGGTCCCGGTCTGCCGATGCCGGTCTTGCCCTCGCCACCGCCATGTGGATGGTCATTCGGGTTCATGACAGAACCGCGGACAGTAGGCCTGATTCCCATATGACGCTTGCGCCCTGCCTTACCGATTTTGATCAGGTTATGGTCGCCGTTGCCCACAACGCCAATCGATGCCCTGCAGACAATCGGAACCATTCTCATCTCGCCTGAGGGGAGACGGAGCGTCGCGTACTTGCCTTCCTTCGCCATCAGCTGTGCACTGTTTCCCGCGGAGCGCACAAGCTGACCACCCTTTCCGGGATAGAGCTCAACATTGTGTACATTTGTACCGACCGGAATCTCGGAGAGCGGCAGGCAGTTTCCAACTCTGATTTCCGCCTGTGGTCCGTTCATAACCTTCATGCCGTCTGTCAGTCCATCCGGTGCAAGGATATAAGCCTTCTGGCCATCCGCATAGCAGATCAGAGCGATGTTCGCTGATCTGTTTGGATCGTACTCAATGCCGACTACCTTTGCCGGAACGCCATCCTTATTTCTCTTGAAATCAATAATTCTATATTTCTGTCTGTTTCCACCGCCATGGTGTCTCACAGTAATCTTACCCTGATTGTTACGTCCAGCATGTTTTTTCTTTGATACACAAAGGGATTTTTCAGGAGTCTTCTTTGTGATCTCAGAGAAGTCAGAGCTGGTCATGTTTCTTCTCGAAGGTGTATATGGGTTATATTTTTTAATTCCCATGATGTTTTCTCCTTTACTCTTTTATTATCACACTTGATTGTGTATAGTCCGGATTGTCACAGCAGTCTCAGGCATATCTTATAAGCCTGAGAAAATCTCGATATCCTTGCTGTCCTCTGTCAGCTGTACAATCGCCTTCTTGGTCTTTGCTGTCTTGCCATAGACCATGCCGCGTCTCTTCTTCTTGCCGTTAAGGTTCATCGTATTCACCCTTGCAACCTTTGTTCCCTCAAACATCTTCTCGACAGCTTCCTTGATCTGAGACTTATTCGCCTCTGTATGAACTAAGAATGTATATTTCTTCTCGCCCATGCCAGCCATACTCTTCTCTGTAACAACCGGTTTCAGGATCACGTCATAATACTTGATATCCGCCATTATGCGTACACCTCCTCAATCGTCTTTACGGCATCCTTTGTGAGGATCACTGTGCCGCCCTTCATAACATCATACACATTGATCGTGTTTGTCAGCGCTGTCTGTACATTGGGAAGATTTCTTGCCGACATAACAACCTTCTCATCGTTGTCATTGAGAACGACATACGCCTTCGCCACCTTCAGATTATCCATAACAGCCTTAAAATTCTTTGTCTTGATCTCGTCAAACCTAAGCTCGTCGATCACGATCAGCTTATTCTCCTGAACTCTGCTTGTGAGTGCTGACTTGAGCGCTGCCCTCTTCTCCTTCTTGTTCATCTTGAAGGAGTAATCTCTCGGCACAGGGGCGAACACAACACCACCGCCAGTCCACTGCGGAGCCCTTGTAGAGCCCTGTCTCGCATGACCGGTTCCCTTCTGTCTCCAAGGTTTTCTTCCGCCGCCTGACACTTCTGAACGTGTCTTTGCCTTCTGCGTGCCCTGGCGCTTATTTGCAAGCTGTTGCACGACTGCCATGTGAACGAGGTGCTCGTTTACTTCCACACCGAAGATCTCGTCACTCAGGTCGATCGTATCAACTTCCTTGCCCTCCATATTATAAACAGATACTTTTGCCATCTGTATGGTCCTCCTTTCACCTACGCATCTACTCTGGTAGTTTCCCTGAGTGTCACCAACGCTTTCCTCGGCCCTGGTACAGAGCCCTTCACCAAAAGCAGGTTCTTCTCAGCATCAACTCTTACGATCTCAAGGTTTTGAACAGTTACCTTTACGCAGCCCATATGTCCCGGCATACCCTTGCCCTTAAACACGCGGCTCGGTGATGAGCAGGCACCGTTTGAACCCTGATGACGATGAAATTTGGAACCATGTGCCATCGGTCCTCTGTGCTGTCCATGTCTCTTGATCGCACCCTGAAAACCTTTTCCCTTAGAGATGGCAGATGCGTCGATTTTATCCCCTACTGCAAAGATGTCAGCCTTGATCTCATTGCCCAGTGCATACTCTTCTGCGTTCTCAAATTTAAACTCTCTCAAAAATCTCTTGGAAGAGACGCCAGCCTTGTCAAAGTGACCTTTGAGCGCTTTGTTGACGCCATGTCTGTGAATGACTTCCTTCCTGCCGCCCTTATCCTTGTTGACAATCTTGTCCTTCTTGTCCACAAAGCCAACCTGAACGGCCTTGTAGCCATCGTTTTCCTCTGTCTTGATCTGTGTCACAACACACGGACCAGCCTGAAGTACGGTTACAGGAATCAGAGAACCGTCTTCGTTGAAGATTTGAGTCATTCCGACTTTCGTAGCCAATATAGCTTTCTTCATTTTCTTTTCCTACCTCCGTTTGTTCTACAGCGGAGCGCCTATTGTATCGGCAGCGCTCATACTAGTAGAAGGCTTACTTGTTTTTCATTTTGATATCAATATAAACACCAGCCGGCATCTCTAATCTCTGCAATGCATCGACCGTCTTGGGTGTCGGTGTGATGATATCGATCAGTCTCTTGTGCGTTCTCTGCTCGAACTGCTCTCTGGAATCCTTGTACTTGTGAACCGCCCTTAAAATTGTCACTACCTCTTTCTTGGTAGGAAGGGGAACAGGTCCACTCACCTGTGATCCATTTTTCTTTACTGTTTCGATTATTTTTTTGGCAGATGCATCAACCAGCTGATGATCATAAGCTTTTAATGTAATTCTCATTACCTGACTTGCCATAAAAAAAGTCGCCTCCTTTTCGCACTTTTCATGAATAAGTACGACAAGCGGTGACTGTACACTCCTCCGGGTGTGTCACATTCTCTCCTAACCAGCACGCATTCCTGATTGCAATATGACACATCATTTATTCGGATGACCTTGTGGTCCAACCTTTGTACAGTGACTTGTCGCCAGTTTCCTAACTTGACATTCGCTCCGCGGAAAACCTGCTATATGTTCTCTAATGATACATAAGCAGCAACCTCACGTTTCATCGCTATCATGTCACAGCAATTAGTAGTATATCGTAGCATTTACGCTTTTGCAAGCACTTTTTTTGCATTTATTGTATTTTTTGGCGTACAATCTGCCTTTTGCAGTGTTTTTAGCCGCCAGAAATGTGGAAATCAGGAATAACCATTGTAAAATCAAGTGATTCTTAGTATACTAATATCAATTTTGCAGGAAATCGGATATATTATTTAGAAAGGATATATTACTATTATGTGGATTGCTGATCATTGGAAGGATTATGAAGTAATAGACACCTCCTCTGGCGAGAAGCTTGAGCGCTGGGGAGATTATGTGCTGGTGCGGCCGGACCCGCAAGTCATATGGAATACCGCGCGGGAGGATTACCGCTGGAGAAAACCAAACGGGCACTATCACAGAAGTTCTAAAGGCGGCGGGGAATGGGAATTTTTCAAGCTTCCGCAGGAGTGGGAAATTCATTATAACAGCCCCCAAAATCCACGTTTGACATTTCATCTAAAGCCCTTCAGTTTCAAACACACAGGGCTTTTCCCAGAGCAGGCTGTCAATTGGGATTGGTTTTCTTCTATTATAAAGAAGACATTGAACGATAACCCCTCACGCGAAATCAAGGTGCTCAATCTGTTTGCCTACACGGGAGGCGCCACCCTGAGCGCAGCGGCGGCCGGAGCACACGTGACGCACGTCGACGCCTCAAAGGGCATGGTCGGCTGGGCAAAGGAAAACGCCGCGGCCTCCGGCCTTGCTGACGCGCCAATCCGATGGCTTGTGGATGACTGTGTGAAATTTGTGGAACGCGAGATCCGGCGCGGAAATACATATGATGCCATTATTATGGACCCGCCGTCATACGGAAGGGGGCCAAAGGGAGAAATCTGGAAAATCGAGGATTCGGTCTATCCTTTTATCGAGCTCACTGCGAAGATTTTATCGGAGAAGCCGCTTTTTTTCCTAATCAATTCCTACACGACCGGACTGCAGCCCGCCGTTCTGACCTATATGCTCGAGACTGCCATCACGTCAAAATTTGGCGGCTGTGTCCGCTCGTCCGAGATCGGTCTGCCTGTCTCTTCAAACGGGCTGGTGCTTCCATGCGGTGCCAGCGGACGCTGGACATGCGTGTCAATGAAAATCGAGTAAGAAAGAGCCATACAAAACGGCAGCGCTATCATGCACTGCCGTCATCGTTCCCACCCCTGATATCTCCCGATCTTATAAAGCAAATATATCAAAATATATCAATAATAATAATCCATCGATGCAAAGATCGCACCAAACGCTATAGACAGCACGATCACTAATGCGACAGAGATGAGTGTCCACACCAGCACGGCCTTGAAGTAGTTGGACTTACTCTTCTTTGTGTTGGAGCCAAACGCCCACACAAAGATCATGACAATTCCCACACATGGTATGCATGAGATCAGCATTGAAATCATCCAGTCCGCAAAAGATACCGGCTCTTCCAGCTCTCCTGCATCCTGCTGATAGTACTGCTGTTGTGGCTGGTACGGCTGCTGCTGATAGGGCTGCTGTGGCTGGTACGGCTGCTGATAAGATTGCTGTGGCTGGTATGGCTGCTGCTGATAGGGCTGCTGTGGCTGGTACGGCTGCTGCTGAGATTGCCCCTGTTCATTATTCTGGTTCTGATTGTCCTTGTCAAATAAATTATTGTTGTCCATCAATATCTCCCTCCGATATTTCATTGATACGAAACTGCTGATATACTGGCGGTCGAAAAGACTGACCACTCAGTATAATGTGATGCACACAGCCGCATAAGGAAATATGCCACTTCGTGGCTGCGGCTGGCGCGATACTCACGGCAGATTTCATCTGGCGTGAGTATAACTATATGAAACACATCATAACCGTAATCATATCACACATCAGTATTTTCGCGCAACAAATTTTGACAGGAAATTTTTCAAGAATAACAGAAGCGAATCTGCACTATTACTTAAATTCTACCAAAGTATGTATTTTGTCCCCCAGCACATCAATTTTGCTTTTCGCAACTTTAAACCCTTGAGACGATTCTCTGTCCAATCTTCTCAATAACTCTATTATTTCTTCATTTTCTTTCTCGTGATAGATCCATGGATAGCAGTTCTCCAATACAAACAACATATAACTATATAAAGACAAGATATTTTTTGTTTTTGCACGGGTATCTTTGTGCTGGTAATGCATATGCCATTGTGGATGATACTCCTTATTTTTGTCTGTGTATTCCCGAGTAAAATCCAGCCTGATTGGAGACCTTAGACTAATTTGATCCAATTCAAACCTTTCTTTTTCTGTAATATTATCTATATATTCCATAACATCAAAATCATTTTTCTCAATTTCTTGTATGAATTCGACATTTAATGCTCATGTACGGTAAAGTAACACATATAAATTTGATAGACAACAGCCCATTATTCCGTGACACAAAGGGAATTTTTCTACTTTTTTAAAAATGTCACCACTTTACAACTTTTGAAAAAAAGTAACGCACAAGGCACATTTCGTGGTATTATAAGTTTGCAAATAAATCCTTACGAAAGAGAGTGACCTTGTACGTTAAACTTATTATACGATGAAAACAAC
>VSNM01000065.1 GCA_009774245.1 Lachnospiraceae bacterium
TATAAGACATGTTCTCTGAATAATTCTATTCTCATTAGAATTTTCAGGGTTGCATTACTGTTTATTTGTCAAGGTACTGAACATCTTTGCTGCTTGTCTTGTTTGCGACAGCTCATTCAATTTATCATAAGTTTTCGCATCTGTCAAGCACTTTTTTTCTTTTTTTCAAATCTTTTCCAAAGATTTTTTTTAGAATTTGAAATATTATTTCGTTTCAAAATTCCTTTACAACTTTTTTGTCATTTTTTACCTGTGTTTTTCAACGACGAAAATTATCTTACCACGCCATATTTCATATGTCAACAACAAATTCTAATTTTTTCCGACAAATTTTTCAGAAATGTTTATTTCGAATTTTCTTTCTGAATTTCTTCGACACTGCCCACACAAAACTGCCCCAAAATTCTGTAACGGACAGTGCCACTTATTTTTCTTAAGCTACAACAGTGACAGCTTCTCGGTCTCCGTTTCAACTGCACTCTTATCAATCCGCTCAAACAAAATCTGAATCTTTGGCAGATGATATCCCCCCTGCACTTCATGGAGCTGCCATTTATCATCCAGGCTCAGCCATCCACAGATCTTTTCTGATGAAAATGGAAGAAATGGCCTTAACAGTACAGCAAGGTTCGCTATCATCTGCACACACTGATACAGTGTATTTCGACAGGCTTCCTGATCAGAAGTCCGCGTAATCCACGGCGTCTCTGTGTCAAAATATTTATTTGCCTGACGGACAAACTCAAAGATTCCGTTCAACGCGTCCTTGAAGGCTCCCTTTTCGATCAAACTGCCTGTGGTCTGATACAGACTGGCGATCGCCGAAGCAATCCCCGCGTTTGTCCTCCCCCCAGGCACAACGCCATTCCAGTATTTTCTGATAAATGCGAGCGACCGGTTCACAAAATTCCCATATGCACCGAGCAGCTCCCCGTTATGGCTGTTGACAAACTCTCTCCATGAAAAATCTGCATCTTTTTTCTCCGGTCCATTGGCAAGGAAAAAATAGCGAATGGAATCCGGATCATACCGGTCTATGATATCCTTAACCCAGATCGCATAATTCTGACTTGTGGAAATCTTTCTGCCCTCAAGTGTCAGATATTCGCTGGAGACGATCTGGTCAGGCAAATGCCAGCCGCCACCATTTGCGATCATCAACGCCGGCAGTATGATCGTGTGGAATGGTATATTATCCTTTCCATGCACGTAATAATGCTTTGCCTCCTCTCCCCACAGTGCACTGAAATCAGTCCCTCTCTCCTCCGCCACACATTTGCTGGCAGACAGATATCCCAGCACGTTCTCCGCCCAGATATAAATTGTCTTTCCATCATAACCCTCTAATGGAACGTCAATCCCCCATTCCAGATCTCTTGTGAGCGCCCGGTCCCGCAGGCCTTCATGAATATATCGTTTTGTGAATGATACTGCATTTTTCCGCCATAAGCTTGCATTATCCACCAATATCCGTAATGCCTCCTCCATCTTGGAGATCGCGATATACAGGTGTCTGGATTTTCTAAAGGACACTGGGCTGCCACAGACAGCGCAGACCGGGCTAATCAGATTTTCGGGTTCCAGCACTGTACCACAATCGTCACACTGATCTCCCCTTGCCTCCTTATGGCATGTCGGACAAATCCCTGTGACAAATCTGTCTGCCAGAAAACTCTCGCACTTTTCACAATATGCCTGCGGCGTCTCTTTCTCATAGACGAACTCACTCCGATACAGACGCGCATGAAATTCCCTGACAAACTGTTTGTGCCGCTCATCAGATGTCCTGGTATAACAGTCATAGCTAAATCCCAGCTTCTCAAAGCACTGCACAAACTCATCGTGATAAAATCCGCTGATTTCCTGCGGTGTTTTCCCTTCTTTCTTCGCCCTGACAGCGACCGGCGTGCCGTGACAGTCGCTTCCTGACACAAAATACACCTGATCCCCGCACGCCCTGTGATATCTCGCCAGCACATCTCCCGGAAGCAGGGCTGATATATGACCGATGTGCAGTGAGCCATTCGCATAGGGCCACGCACCGCCGATTAAAATATTTCTTTTCATTATATTATCGCCTCATTTCACTTTCTTGTACATTTATTTGTAACCAAGGAGGGAAATCCCCTTCTCCACTACTCGCACGCCGGGCACCCGTCAGCCAACCGATTTATCGGTTTGATGACATATCTCCTCTGGGTGCCCGTGTGCAATCGAGTAGCGGAATGCCCTTTTCCACTACTCGCCGCGCCGGGCACCCGTCAGCCAACCGATTTATCGGTTTGATGACATATTTCCTCTGGGTGCCCGTGTGCATAAAAAAAGCCCTCCTCTCTGAAAATTTCTTTTCAGGGACGAGAGCTAACGCTTCGTGTTACCACCCTAAATTCACCCGTATCTCACGATAAGAGCCTTATCAACTACGGACGAGAAATGACTCATCGATAGTCTATCACTGTAACGGGTGCACCCGTCGCAGCCTTGGCGTATTTCCGCTTCGGTGCGCAGCTCCGAGACCATTTTCAATCGTTCCTTCCATATCTGCTCTCACCGTCACAGACTCTCTGTATTGTATCTAACGATCTACTCTTCTCTTCACAGCCTTTTGGTTATCATACCACAGAAAAACGGAATTCGTCAATCACTTTTATGGTTTTCCACAAACCGATTTTTCAGTCTCAAAAATTCTTTTAACTGCATCAATGTATAGAATAAAAGCGCCCTGGCCTCAAACTCCTCCCTGCTGGCAGGAAGTTTTGCCGATTTCATATCAGCGAGCATTTTCTCCAACGTGTCCAACAGTTGCCCCACATCGTTGTCCCTGTGATACTGCGCTTCGATCTCCTCAAAAAAAGCGGCGACCTGCATCGTCTGCACCGGAAGCATCCTGATCTGAACAATGCTGTCATAGATATTTCGAAGTACACGGCTCTGATTTTCCCGCATTCTGATGTAGTCAAGCTCATAGGATGTCCGGCTCCAGAGCGTATTGTTCCAATTTCTGAGCGCACATTCCTTTGCCAGACGAATCCTGTCCTCGAGACGCATAAAACAGTCGGAGTTGTATCCGGACTTGTCTTCGCGTCTGATATTTTCTGACATTCTGTATACAATTCCCTTGATTTCCTCATCGACCTGTCTTGATAGTCTGTCAAATTCCCCTTCCTTTTTCCTCAGATGGAGATTGATCAGGATGCCAAAAAATGTACCGACGAGAAACAACAGCAGCTCATTCGCAAGCATTTCAGCGCCAAAAGCCTGCTCTGTCAGAAAATGCGAGATCAGCACAGAATCCATGGCGATCGCCTCACCCCAGCCCGCACTGAGACATAGCAACGCAAAGAAAAAAAGATAGACAATAAACGCGCCAACGCAAAATCCCAGCAAAGAATAACACAGAAAGGCCAAAATAAGCGCACACAAAAAAGCCAGAGCTCTGTTTCTGGCGGTTTTGAGCGTCTCGCGCTTGGTATTCTGTATGCTAAGGACTGTGATTATCCCCGCTGTGACGGCATATCTGAGCCCCAGCAGATTTGCTGTCAGTATCGACAACACTGCTGCCAGGGCAATCTTAAATGCCTTAACGATGTGGGCTCCTTTCATCCATCTCATTCTATGCCCTGATAAATTCCAGGATCTGTGACTTTTGTATCTCACCGACCGATCTGGCTTTTGCCTCACCATCCTTGAACAGGATCAGCGTCGGTATGGAGCGCACCCCGTATTTGAGCGCGATCGTGTCTGCCTCATCGGTGTTGAGCTTACAGATCTTCACATCCGCAACCTCCCCGGCAACCTCCTCGATCACAGGTCCAAGCCGTTTGCAGGGAGCACACCATGGAGCCCAGAAATCAACCAGCACCGGAATGTCTGAACCTAGTACCTCCTGCTCAAAATTTGCCTCTGTCAAATGCATCACTGCCATAATTCAATCCTTCCTTTCGTATTCTATATTTATTAGTATACCACCTTTTGATAAAAATAGTAAACATGCTATTGCTTATTTTCCCCATTTAAAATCATCGCGATGATATGCGCCATCGGATCGCAGGCGTTCATGGCCTCCTCCACGGTATTGGTCTGCGAGCCAAGCTCGATCAGCACGCTTTTCGGCCTGTAATGCAGATTGTAGCGGTATCCCTTCAAATAAATACGCCTGGTCAGCCCCGGATAGTACTCCTCCGCCGCAAGCTGCATCTGAAACGCAAACGACAAATTGTCCTGCACATAGGGATTGGGAAGATTGGTCAGCGTCCCTAACGCCCTTGTGTAACATAAACCGTTGAAAAACATAAATCTTGCCGTCGGTCTGTCCTGTATCGTCGTGACGAGCTTGGTATCCGGATTTGTCTGATCCCTGTGCAGGTCAATCATGACCTCGATCGTTGGATTCTCCGCAAGCACTCTGTCCAATCCGACCATGGCGTTTGCGTACGCATTATCCCTGCTCTCCACATCGTATTCCCCTGTATGGTGGAGCACGTTAAATCCGTACTGTGTTCTGAGAATATCGCACAAATGCTCTCCTACGCCGACGATGGAGGTCGACGGATCTCCCGGCGTCGAATCTATGTATGCTTCCTGGGAGTGTGTGTGGTATACAAGTATCTGAACATTGCTGTTGTCCTGCTTTAATGCCGCATCAAATCCCATAAGCGTGTTGTATTGGAGCTGGTCTGACCGAATCTGTGTAGTCGCATCCTCGGAATAAAAATTTTTCCGGATAAATTCCGGATCTACTAACTGCTCCTCAGAGTATGTCGCAACGGGCGCCTGCGCCGGCACAAAAGCGCCTGTCATCTGTACCGGCTCCTGCTGCCCGCTGCTGTCCGTCAGGTTTTCGCTGTGGCTCTCCGTCTCAATCTCATTTTTCAAGCTGCTTTGATAGGCCAGATTATTTTCGATCGCTGCCATCTCCTCAATGACAGACGGTTGTCTGTACTCTGTCACATAATTGTCTTTTTCCGCCTCCAACAGCAGGCACATCTCCAGAGGCATATTTTTCAATATCCGGTTTTCGACGCTTCTGAGCCCGTTTTGACCACTGCCGCCCGCATACAGCATATACGGATTGGCGAACTCTACGCCCTGCCGCAGTAAAGCGCTGCAGATCCTGCCGCCCAGCGTCTCGTCATCCCCCAAACTATTCTCAATGTCGTACACGGCACGCATCATAAGATGTGCCAGAATCAACAGGAATGCAATGACCACTATACCCTGTTTCCTGACTTTACGACTCATTTTCACATTCTAACTCCCATCTGCCTGCTTTAGCAGGCGTACAAATCAAGATGGTGAAATCTCTGATTTCACATTATTCCCCCTGCTCCATATCCAAAGCAATATTGATCGCCTCCGACAATGTAAAGCTAAGTCTTTTCGTAGTCTCATCGATATTCTTTGCTGTTACATACATATTATGAAGCTGTGTATCCGTACTATTCCTAAAATAATCCAGCGACGCCTTCCCGCCGTCGTATTCCTCCGACAGTTTTTCCAGTGCATCCGAGACAATCGTCCCAGCGTCCACCACCATGGGAATCCCGATTGCAATTACCGGCACCCCGAGGCTTTCCTTGGTGAGTGCATTTCTGTGATTGCCCACTCCCGAACCCGGATGAATGCCGGTGTCTGTGATCTGTACGGTGCGGTTCAGTCTCCTGGTGCTTCTCGCAGCCAGTGCATCTATTACTATAACTATGTCCGGTGTCGTCTCTTTTATGACACCTTTAATGATTTCCGCAGTTTCCATGCCAGTCTTTGCCATCACACCTGGCACAAGCGCGCTGATTTGATGAATCTTTGACGCCCGGTACGCCTGTTTGCCATACTCCCGTATAATATGGCGTGTGATAAAGAGATTGTCGACGGTGCACGGTCCGAGAGAATCCGCTGTGACATCACGGTTGCCAAGCCCTACCACGAGTATCGCCTTCTCTTCTTTGTCTATATCGGGCAGTACACTTTTGAGCTGCCGCGCGAGCTCCTCGGAAATCTCCCTGTGATAATCCTCGTCGCTCTCCTGAAGCGCCGGTGCTTCCAGCGTAATGTAAGTGCCCACCGGCTTTCCCATACTCCTTGCCGCGTTCCTGCTCAAGATCACGACCTTGGAGATATGAACATCATCCATGACATCATACTCATCGATGGATACTCCCCGCATCTGCCCCGAAGCCTGCTTCCTGACGCTCTCTGTCGCCTCCAGTGCCAAATCCGTCCGTATCTGAAACTGCTGCATACCTAATCCTCCCTGTCTGTTTCTAAATTGTATAAATTCATTTTTTCTATTTTTTTCAGGAATATGTATTGACATATCAGATTCCATAAATTACAATATACAGGTATGTTTCCATTAGATCGTCCGTGTCCGGCTTTAATGAAACATCGAATCAAAGTATTGAATCAAAAATCGGGAAAACAGGAGGTGACAAGCATGGCAAACATCAAATCTGCAAAAAAAAGAATTTTGGTCAACAGAACCAAGGCTGATAGAAATAAGGCTATTAAGTCTGGCGTAAAGACTGCGATCAAGAAGGTTTACACAGCTGTAGATGCAAACGATAAGGAGGCTGCTGCTGCTGCTTTATTAAATGCGACAAGCGTTATTGATAAGGCTACAACAAAGGGTGTATATCACAAAAATTATGCTTCCAGAAAAGTTTCTCGTTTATCCAAGGCTGTAAATCAGATGGCATAAGCCTGAATATAGAGTATATACAACATCGTATCAAAAAACAACCCATACCGTCATGTGGGTTGTTTTTTTGCTATGCTCTCATAATGTGCATTCATCCAGTCGATCGCGCAGCCAAGCCCTTCCTCACTAAACGCAAAAAGCTCCGAGATCTTCTCCTCGTCCGGCGTCGCCTCAAATCCAAAAGGCTCACTCCAGAGGTATACTTTTAATTTCTTCTCATCCTCCACAGCCTCCTGGTGCAGCATAAAGCGCATTCCTTTATGACTGCCTGTGAAGTCCTCCTTTTTCACAAAATTGAGTGACAGAAAATCATCTCTCGACAACATACAGACTCCTCCCAGCTCCTTATCCCTGCAACGGAATACCTGTCTGTGTGAGCACTTCCAGAAGGGAACCGTTTGCAGACACATACCGATAGACTGGTTCCTTCTCCTCGTGAAAGACCGGATACCGGTTGATATAAAAGCCATCAATCCCAGCCGCCTGCGCGCCTGCCATGTCTGATTTCAATTCATTTCCGATCATGACAGACTGCGCCTTATCCAGCTGATATCGCTCACAGCATATGTTGTAAAATTCCGGATCGGGCTTCATACAGTTCTCATCGGAGGAGATCAGGATTCCGTCAAAATATGGAACCAGCCCCGTCAGTTCCAACTCCTGCCATGTGAAACTTCTCTGCGCGTTGGACAGCAGATAGATCTTCTTTCCGGCGTCTTTCAATCCTCCCAGACATGTAAGCGTATCGGGAAACAGGCACAGGTAGATCAGTGAAATCCGCCGAAATCCCGCACAGAGCTCCGCTGTCTGCTCGTCGGAAATCTCATACCCGTTCATGGCAAATACATCGCGAAACACCTCCTCAATGTGAATCTCGGGCTTTGTGTATCTGCCGCTAAGCGCTTTCTGTCTGTAATCCCTCTCTGTCGAGGTATACAATTGATAAAAGCGCTTCCACTCAAAATAAAAGCCCTGTCTTCTGAGCCATTTTGCGTACTTCTTAAAAAAATTCTTGCTGTACTCATCTGTGTGAATGTCGATCAAAGTTCCATACAAATCAAAGATATAATTCTGGTACATCATAAAACCTCCATCAAATATTGTTCTTCGTCAAAATCAGGGATAAAGCTCTCGCACGCTGTATCTCCCTCCTGCACAAAAGCGTTCTCAACACCCAATGCGATCGCATAATCCACCACCCTTTGATATTCTCTGCGCGTTACCCGTCTGCAGATCTCGGGATAACCATCGATATCATCCGGCGGCGTGTACTGGTTCATAATGCTCATATAAATATCATCCCTGTAGGTGTCATACAGATACCTGATGACTGCTTTGGAGTCCTTTGTATGCCCGGGCATGACCATGTGCCTGACAATCACGCCGCGCTTCATCAGCTGCTCCCCGGAGGGCTGATCGTCAAAGACAGGCTGCCCCACCTGGCGCACCATCTCGGCAATCGCAAGGGACGCATATCTGAAATATTCCGGCGCGTTGGAATAGCGTGCCGACAGCTCCCCGCTGTAATATTTCAGGTCGGGAAGATAGACGTCGACAAGCCCATCCAGCATTCGCAATGTCTCTACCCGCTCATAGCCGGACGTATTATAAACGATCGGAATGGTAAGTCCCTCTGACCTGGCGCTTCTGAGCGCCTCTGCGATCTGCGGCGTAAAATGCGTCGGCGTCACCAGATTGATGTTGCTCGCCCCCTTTTCCTGCAGCACCAGAAATAATCCTGCCAGCTTCCCTGTTGCCAGTTCTCTTCCCGTTCCGCCCAGCGCGATCTCTCTGTTTTGACAAAATACGCATCTCAATGGGCAGCCGGAAAAAAATACTGTTCCCGAACCGTTCCTTCCGCTGATGCAGGGCTCCTCCCACATATGCAGCGACGCCCTCGCCACTCTCACCTTTTCACCTTCACCGCAGTACCCTCTGCCGCCTGTCCTGTCAATGCAGCACTGCCTTGGGCAGAGTACGCATTCCTGCCTGCAAGCCATTTGTTCAGACACTTATACACCTCCTCCGGCTCAATCGGCTTGGAGATATGGCCATTCATGCCGCAAGCATACGAATTCTGCACATCGCTCTCCAGGGCGTTTGCTGTCATCGCTATGATCGGCATTGTTCTGCAGTCCTCCCGATCGATCTTCCTGATCTCCACCGCGGCATCATCACCTCTCATGACCGGCATACTGATATCCATAAACACCAGATCGTATGTTCCTTTCTCCGCCGACCTTATCTTATCGACAGCTTCCCTGCCATTTACGGCCTCGTCTATGATCAGTTCAGTGTCCTCCAGAAAACCTTTCACGATTTCCATATTGATATGTTTATCCTCAACGATCAGGATACGCTTTCCCGGATATTTTCCTTCTTCTGCCGCAAGCTCCGGCGCAGCGCCGTCCTCCGCTCCATCACAGATCTCAAACGGAAGGGTTACAGTGATCTTCGTCCCCACATTGATGATACTGTCAATCTGAATCTGTCCCTTCATGAGATCCACAAGGTTTTTTGCGATCGCCATGCCAAGACCTGTTCCCTCTATGCGATCGGACAGGTCCGTATTCTCGCGCTCAAATGGTTCAAAGACGTGCTTGACAAAATTGCCGCTCATGCCGATTCCGTTATCCCGCACAATAAAGATCACATTGCACTGTGTCTCTGTGTCCCCTGCCTGCTCGATCACTTCCATACTGATTCTGCCAAAGGACGGCGTGTATTTCACTGCATTTGAGAGGAGATTGATAATGATCTGGCGCACCCTGAGATTATCCATATACACATACCGGTGAATAATTCTGCTGCTGTCAATCACAAAGATCTGCTGATTTTCCTCGCACCGGCTCCGGATCAGCAATTCCATGTCCCTGATAAGCTTCACGAGATCTTCCCTTTTCTCACGCACCTCAATCACGCCGCTCTCGATCTTATTCATGTCGAGCACATCATTGATCAGCGCGAGCATATTCTGTGAAGATAACAGTATTGTGTCCAGACACTTGTCCACCTCCGCCGCGTCATCAATGTGTTTCTTTGCCGTATATGCCATACCCAGAATAATATTCATCGGTGTCCGCAGGTCGTGCGACATCGTTGACAAAAACTGACTCTTGGCATTGTTGGCGCTCTCCGCCTGCTGCAACGCCTTCTCCAGATCCTTGCTCTTCTCAGCTAACAGCCTTGTCATCTCAAGCTCTTTTGCCTTTGCCTCCAGCTCCCTCTGAAGCTGCTCGGCCTTCCAGATCTCATGCTTCTTGAACTCGTCAATATTCCGGATCAGTATGACCATCTTCGTGCCTGACACAATATTCACTTTGGCATTGTACTGGCGGTAATAGTGATATTCTCCCTCCTGATCCTGAATCCGATATTCGCATTCCGCACGCCCTTCCCTGTGAAACCGCTCGTCTGACAACTCTGTGAGAAATTTCTCCCTGTCCTTCTCGTGAATCCTTTCCAATATCAGCTTCACCCAGTCAGAGTACAGTCCTTTGTCCGGAAAGCGCAAAACATTTTCCATCCGGTGATAGCTGCACTCGTACCGGTCCGCCTCGATATCCCGAAATGCGACAAGGGTATAAATGTCATTCATCGCCTCCGCCGCGAGAACCTCGTTTGTCCTGATCTGCATTTCCTCCGTGTAATCCCTGAGCGCAAAGATCATTTTTTCATTATTTTTCCCATAATCCGGCGCCGGAAAACACTCAAGCCTTTTCCATTTCTCATCGTTCGATCTGTAGATAAACTCTATCTTCTTATCCCCTGACGCAAAACGTTTCCTGATTCCCTCCATATCCAACAGCTGTTGAAATTTTTCCCTGTATGGCGACTTTGTCCAGGAAGCGATCGCAAGCTCCATCAGCTGCGCAAAATCACCTGTGAAATGTTTGATATAATCGCCCCTGCGCTCTGCGGAGCGGATAATTTCATAGGAGCCTTCATTGAGATCGACCACATACACCTCAAAATACTCACGGCTGAAATACATGAGCATCTCATCCCGCTGATGCTGATTCATCTCATTGATGTACCGCAGGGAGTGCACTTTACTGCTCTGAAGCACAAGGATGACAACACAAAATATCACCAGCACCACACACACGACCTGAAAATACCAATTGATACTCAATAACTCCGTCACCAATAAGATGCACACCAGTATAAAAATGGCATTTGTAATTGCCGCGTTTGTAAATCTATCAATTATTTTTTTCATAGTTTAAAAATCAGGTCGTGATTGATCTGCTTCGCATTTTGAATAATGCTCTTTTCCTGCTCCTTGAGATACAATTGAAGCTGGGCGAGCTCTCCCTCGTCAAATCCCCTCGCGTTGACCACTTTTCTGGCCGGCAGTATGATCTCCGCATAGTCATCTCTGTCATCTGTCTTTCTCTCAAAGCACACGTGAATCACCTTGCCGCTCTTTCCCGGGAGCAGCCCTGTATGTGTCATTGTGATCTTGTCACTGTCGTTGATGTTGATATCCATTTTACGATTCTCCTTCTGTTCCTTGTTCCCTCATTATTTCGACATCTGGGGCGCACCATCCTCCACCAGCCTGAGCCCCGTAATATCGGAATCGATGACAAGCGAATAGTTGGTGTAGTACACCACAAACCCCGGCTTGGAGCCGCCAGGTTTCTTGACATTCTTCTTCTGCGTATAGTCGATCTCCACCTTCTCCTGCCCTCTCGCCTGGGAATAGTGTGCTGCCAGCCTTCCGGCCTCCTCAAACACCCTGTCGGGCAGCTCATCCCCGTTCGCCCTGACCACTACATGTGAACCCGGTATTCCCTTCGTGTGGAACCACCAGTCATTCCCCGTCGCAAATTTGAAGGTCAGCTCCTCATTCTGGTAATTGTTCTTGCCGACATAAATATGATACCCGTCGCTGCTGACATAGTGGAACGGCCTGCTCGTGATCTTTTCGCGCTTTGCGTTGCCCTTCCGCCTGATGTATCCGCTCTCGATGAGCTCCTCCTTGATCTGCACCAGATCCTCCTCCTTCAGCGCGATGTCAAGCGACGTGCTGATGGACGCAAGATGGTCAATCTCCTCCTTTGTCTCTTTCGTGAGCGTTGTCAGCGCCTCGTAAGTGCGTTTTAACTTCTGATACTTGTCAAAATACTTCTTGGCATTCTCGCCGGTAGAGAGCGTCGGATCTAATGGAATCGTGATCATCTGGTTATCATAATAGTTGAGCGCCTCCATCGACTTCGCTCCAGGCTCCACTCCATAGCCGTAGGCATTGAGCAGTTCACCGTACACCCTGTATTTATCGCGTTTTTCCGTATCCTGCAGCTGTTTCATCTGCAGATCGTACTTCTTGACATTCCGCTCGAGCGCCGTCTGCACAATCCTGCGCAGATCGACAGAGCGCTGCCGTATCCGCGTGATCACATTTTTCTCCGCATAATAGTATTCCAAGAGGGACGAGATGCTCTCAAAACTCCTGCTCTGCTCCTGCGCATAGGAGCTCAGCCGTATCGCCGCATACTCAGCCGGCTGTTTGTTCTCATACACCACATTAAAATAAAAATCGCCGTTTTTCACGCAGTCCGCCAACCCGCCGATCTCGGACACAATCCGTTCGAGCGCTTCCCCGGCAAGCTCCGAGGAAGGTATGTCCGCATCAATTCCCGCCCTGTAGCACAGCTCCTGCGCAATACACGGCGACACTCCGGTAAAGCCCATATAGATTGCCTTGTAGACCGGCAGACTCCTTGCCCTCAGCACCGCCGCGATCTTATCCGCCGCGGTGGTCTTATCCACCATGCATTCCAACAGCTCCGCTTTATCCTGCGTCCTCGGTATAAAATACGCGTACCCCGGCAAAACCTCCCTGACTGAGCTGACCATACCTGAGATATGCTTGATACTGTCGATGATCTTATCCCTGTCATCGCAGAATATGATATTGCTGTGCTTTCCCATCAGCTCTATAATCAGAAATTTCCGGCACAAATCCCCCATCTCATTGAGATGCTCCAGCTCAAACCGCACGATGCGCTCCAGCCCAGGCTGCGTCACCGACACAATGCGCGCGTTCTGCAGATGCTTGCGCAGCAGCATACAGAAATTCGGCGCTGTCATGGGACTCGTCTTGTTCTTCTCCGTCAGATACAGCAGCGGAAGCGACGCGTCCGCCGACATCAGCAGCCGCACCTGCCCGCAGCTCCCCTTCACCGTCAGAATCAGCTCGTCCTTCTCGGGCTGCGCAATCTTATAGATCCTGTTTCCAACCAATTTACCCTTCAATTCATCGACAATCCCCGCGATTGTCACCCCATCAAACGCCATCTCTCATCCCGCCTTATAATTAGGAACTGTAAACAAATAACTCATCAATTTGACTTGTCTAAATGTCCATCTGCGGCATCAGATAATCTTGACGCAGCCCGCTACGCCTGCGATTATCTTCTTTGCAGCTGAACATTTATACGGCGTCAAATTAACAAGTTATTTATTTACAGTCCCTTAAGTTAGGGAAAGAACGCGCTCGCGCATTCTTTCCCTCTCTCCCACACTACCGTCAATACACCGAAAGAACGCGTAGGGCAGCGTTCTTTCCGGAAACTTAGTAAGACTTATGCTGCGTCCCTTGCAGCCTTAGTTTCCTATCATCCAGTCATACATCTCCTGATACTTGCTCGCGGACACGCCCCACGAATAATCCACGGCCATTGCCCTGTCCACGATCTTGTTCCACTCACGCTTTCTGTCATAGTATACCTGCTCTGCATAGCGGATTGTGTTGAGCATCTCATGCGCATTATAGTTGGTAAAGCTGAATCCCGTACCCTTGTTTTCGTACTCATTGTACGGCTCTACCGTGTCCTTGAGTCCACCCGTCTCACGCACGATTGGAACTGTCCCGTAGCGCAGCGACATCAGCTGGCTCAGCCCACAGGGCTCAAACAACGACGGCATCAGAAACGCGTCACAGGACGCATAGATCCTGTGAGAGAGCTCCTCCGAATAGTAAATATTCGCTGAGACCTTGCCATGGTATTTCCAGTCAAAATGACGGAACATATTCTCATAGCGCTCCTCCCCTGTGCCGAGCACTACCAGCTGTATATCATCCTTGCTGCACATCTCATCCATGATGTAGGCAACCAGATCCATACCCTTCTGGTCTGTAAGCCTTGACACGATGCCGATCATCATCTTCCTGTCATTCTCCTCCATTCCAAGCTGTCTCTGCAGATCTCTCTTATTCTTGATCTTCTCTTTTCTGAAATTGGATGCATTATAATGCGCTATAATATACTGATCGTTATCCGGATTGTATTCATTGTAGTCAATCCCGTTCACAATTCCCCTCAGGTCATGGGTTCTCGCAGTCAGAAGTCCATTGAGCTTCTCGCCATAGAAGTCTGTCTTGATCTCCTCCGCGTATGTCGCGCTCACTGTGGTGATCGCGTCTGCATAAGTCAGTCCGCCCTTCAGCAGATTGCCATCCTTAAAGTACCCCAGCTTGTCAGGCGCGAAGTAAGAACCGTCAAGGCCTGTAATATTCTGAACGGTCCTGATATCATAGATACCCTGAAATTTTAGATTATGAATGGTCATAACCGATTTTATTCCCTGATAAAACTCACCTTTTGCAAATCTTTCCTTTAAATACACAGGTATGATTGCCGTCTGCCAGTCATGACAATGCACAATATCCGGCCGGAATCCTACAACTGGCAGAATTGACAATGCTGCCTTTGAGAAAAAAACGAATTTGGTAATCTCACCGATATGGTCATCACTGTATGGCTTAAAGCCCCCAAACATCTTTTCGTTGTCAATAAAGTAATATGTGATGCCGTCGTACTGGGCCTCAAGTACTCCCACATACTCGCTCTGTCCCATAAAATCCATGTAAAAATGGGTTCTGTACTGCATCAGTGATTTCATATGATCTGACATACACATATATTTGGGCAAGATTACCCTCGCATCAAAATATCTCTTATCGTAATATTTCGGGAGAGATCCCACTACATCTGCAAGTCCTCCCGTCTTAATAAATGGTACACCCTCTGAAGCCACAAATAAAATATTTTTCATACAATCAAATCCCTTTCCACACTACTATCCAGTGTTGCATATTTCCTGCGCATTACCAATAAATTCATTATACACCAACCGCAGCGGGAATGTAAAGAAATTTGTCTGATTATACTCCTTATTACGCTCTGTAATGAAGCCTTATTTTATCTGCGATCAAAGCTATGAACTCAGAATTGGTCGGCTTGCCCTTCCCGATATTGATCGTGTATCCGAATAGCGAGTCAAGTGTCTCCATCTTCCCTCTGCTCCACGCCACCTCGATCGCATGCCGGATGGCACGCTCAACGCGGCTTGGCGTTGTCTGGTACTTCTTGGCAATTGACGGATAGAGAATCTTTGTGATCGAATTCAACATCTCGTTATCCTCCACCGACATCATGATCGCCTCGCGAAGATACTGATACCCTTTGATATGGGCGGGTACGCCGATCTCATGAATCATGTCTGTCACGTCTTTTTCAAGATCATGTGTGCTTTCCGGGGAATTGGATTCCGGTCTGCTGTCATTCCCCTTCCCGATCAGACTGTTCTCGTTGCCCGTAAGCTTTGAACCTGCCGGAACCGTGATCATAATCTGAAATTCCTTGTCCTTTGTCAATAAATCGCTGAGAATTCTGAAAATTTTCTCGTTATCCTGCTGTGTCATTACGTTTAACTGTTCCATAAATTTGTCCTCCATTCCAATCTTTGACTGCCAAATGCCACCGCAATCACGTCTCCCAATCATAATCTTGGCGAAGAATTCATAAACGCTGCTCCCAATTTACGTATACTTACAAATTCTAGCAGGATTTGGCAATGTCCATTATATAAGATTGTCAATTTATCTTGCAACAGTTACTTATCGCACTTTTTGCGCTTTAAATACAGCATCCGCCAAAATACCTCAAAATCCGCTCAAATGCCTTAAATATAACTGTTCTTTCTTGTTGAAAGAGCTGAAATTTTTATGTGTTTTTTTGCGAATTTAAAAGTTTTGAGCGATTTTTACGCGATTACTTTTTTTCATTTCATGATTCATTCTGCGAATATATTCCTTTCTTGACACTGCCTCCGGCTTGATATACACATCCGTTCCCTGTATCTTTTCCCTGATAAACAACGCCTGTTCCTGCAAAGATCTGAGCCTGAAATCTGTCACACTCCTGCGAAACAGTCCCCACAAACCACTCCTGCAAATACCCGCCTTCACCTTATTGCCACCGATTCCCAGTCCTCTGCCCCATGTAATGTTGGCATGCACACAGAAATTTTTCAGGGCCTCCATCGCCACACCGGTCTGCTCGCCCTCGTACAGTTCTGTGTAAAGAATCGCATAAAATTTCCCGCCGATACTCTCACCCTCAATCACAGCCTGCTCAACCTTTTCGAGAAAATTCAGGACATTCGCCGACACACTGTCCAGATAGACATCGGCCGCCAGCACGATCGCATATGCATCTTCAAGATACCGGTACACGCTGTCCCAATCCATATACTCCGCGATCTTCACCGATACAAGCTCCTCCTGCGTGTACTCACGAATACTGTCCGCGCACGCTATACTGCCGTCTGCCAGTGTATAACCGCCATCCAAAAACAAAATCATATCGACCTTCCCTCCAAATACGCCTGACCAGACATCATCCTACACGATGATGCCATTGAGCTGTCTGATCTTATCGACCGTATCATAGAATGCAATCTTAACGCCCCTCGCCTGCAGTGATATTCCATCTGACACTGACAGTATTCTCGCTGACTGCTCTTCCCTCGGCGTGATATTGTCCCCATAAAAACAACACACCATGCCAAATGTATTTTTGTTCGCACTCTTCACTTTATAGCGCGTCTGTCCATACCGCAACTCCAGAAACGGTCCGAAATGCTTTCTGAATTTCTCCAGCACCCCCTGGACAAAAGGGCTGAATCCTCCATAGACGCAGCGACTGATTAGCACAAGCTGGGAACAGCTACCCATCAGTCCACTGATATCTTCTTCCGCGTTGCTTCCCTCCCTGCTTATGACGATATCCTTTTTCTGAAGCCTCATCCCAAGCTCCTGCCACGACTTTTCCTGCAGGTCATGCACAATTACTTTCATTCACATAAATCCCCTCTGATCCCAAGAATTCCTATATGTAAATCGTTTATTTTCCATAAAAAGTATTGACTTTTCCACTCAAAAATAGTATAATAGATAAATCAGTTTATGAAATGAATCATGTTCACGTTATGGCGAAGTAGCTCAGTTGGCTAGAGCATGCGGTTCATACCCGCGGTGTCGAGGGTTCGAATCCCCCCTTCGCTATTTTTTTGTGCCACAAACCAAGCACTCTAAATCACATTAAGCAGGGGAATGAAAATTCCCCTGCCTATTTTCTGTCATGATCTACCCATTCACCTTCGGCAGTGTCGCAAAGCTCGCTGCAAGTTCCTCATCTGTAGGAATATAATCGGCCATCTGGCCATCGTTAAACTTCTGGTATGCAACCATATCAAAATATCCTGTTCCAGTGAGGCCAAACACAATATTCTTCTCCTCGCCTGTCTCCTTGCACTTTAATGCCTCATCGATCGCCACCTTGATCGCATGGCTGCTCTCAGGCGCCGGCAGGATACCTTCCACTCTCGCAAACGTCTGCGCCGCATGAAATACCTCTGTCTGTTCTACGCTCCTCGCAGATATGAGCTTATCATCATACAGCTGCGACACGATGGAGCTCATACCATGATAGCGGAGTCCTCCGGCATGGTTGGCTGACGGAATAAAGCCGCTGCCAAGCGTGTACATCTTCGCCAGCGGACAGATTTTGCCCGTATCACAATAGTCATACGCGTAAATACCTCTCGTCAGACTCGGGCAGGAAGCAGGCTCCACCGCTATGATTTCATAGTCCGCCTCCCCACGAAGCATCTCACCGACAAACGGAGAAATCAGTCCGCCCAGGTTGGAACCGCCGCCCGC
The DNA here is from genome assembly GCA_009774245.1 of Lachnospiraceae bacterium. Lineage (GTDB taxonomy): Bacteria > Bacillota > Clostridia > Lachnospirales > Lachnospiraceae > COE1. Next base: position 17,715 of record VSNM01000065.1, read on the forward strand.
ACAGCCGATGATCATGTCCGCCTTAATCCCGTATTTATCCAGCGCCGCCTTTGTCTCCAGACCAATGACCGTCTGATGCAGGAGCACCTGCGACAACACGGAACCCAGCACATAGCGGTAGCCTTCCTGCGTTGTGGCAGCCTCGACGGCCTCAGAGATCGCACATCCAAGGCTTCCTGTCGTGCCCGGGAACTCCTCATTGATCTTTCTGCCAACGCTGGTGAGCATGGAGGGAGACGGCGTTACCTTCGCCCCGTAAGTCCGCATCACCTCACGCCGAAAAGGCTTCTGTTCATAGGATACCTTGACCATATACACCTGGCAGTCCAGATCAAAATAGGAGCATGCCATCGACAGAGCTGTTCCCCACTGACCTGCACCTGTCTCCGTGGTCACTCCCTTCAATCCCTGCTTCTTCGCATAGTAAGCCTGCGCGATCGCCGAGTTGAGCTTGTGGCTCCCCGACGTGTTGTTTCCCTCAAACTTGTAATAGATGTGCGCCGGTGTATCCAGCTTCTTCTCCAGACAGTACGCGCGTGTGAGCGGAGACGGACGATACATCTTGTAAAAATCGCGTATCTCCTGCGGGATATCAAAATACGGCGTCGTATCATCTAACTCCTGTTTCGCAAGCTCCTCACAGAAAATCGGTGCAAGCTCCTCCACCGTGACCGGCTTCATCGTTGCCGGATTTAATATCGGCGCGGGCTTATTCTTCATGTCCGCCCTCACGTTGTACCACTGTCGGGGCATCTCACTCTCTTCCAGATAAATTTTGTACGGTATTTTGTCACTCATGATATTGTCCTCTTTCCTGATTCATTTCTTGATTCATTTTATGCATTCCCTATGATTATACACTTTATTCATATGATCTGCAACCATCAGAGTGCACTGATTTTGTCAAATTTATTGTGAAGCTCCGATGCGACCTGTCCGATCATCGTGGCGGACGCTGCGATCTCCTCCGTACTCGCCGCCAGGTTCGTTATCCGCTCATTCACATTGTCCACAACCTTCATCAGGTTTTCTGAGCTCTCCATCAGCTTCGTCATCGCTGCCACGATCTGCTCCTTATTCTTGCTGCTGTCGTCCGCCGCACCCCTGCTGACATCGCTCAGCGTCTTGATCTCCTGCGCCACCACCGCAAAGCCTTTGCCGACTTCGCCAGCCCTCGCCGCCTCTATGGAAGCATTCAGTGACAACAGGTTTGTCTTAGCCGCCACCTTGGTGATATTCTCATTGTTGCCCCCGAGCTGATCTAACAGCTCGTGAATCTCGCCAAAGGATTTCTTCATCTCATCGCAGAAATCGACTACTTCCACCATCGCCATGCTGATGTTGGTACTCTCCTCCGCATTGTTGTTATTGCCGTCAATCATCTCGTCGATGGATGCGTTCAGCGTCGTGAATTCTCCGTTTGCCTCCGAGACCATCTCGCTGATCGTCTCGTTCTTCTTGGCCATCTCTGTATTCTTGGCCTCCACCTCAAACGAGATCTCCTGTATGCGCTCCTTCTCCTCCTCCGCTACATTCTTTATGTAATGTACGCAGCTGTTCTTGTCATTGCACCCGTTGAAGATAGCGGTCGCCATCTCCGTGCAGGTATCGTAGCCGCAGGCGCTGCAGTTGATGTGCTGCTGCACGGTGTTTGTCTTGTTCATATCCTTGAAAATATCATTGAGTTCTGCCTGATTCGGCTTATGTATCTCATTTCCTCTTGATTTATCTGTATATTCGCGCATAAAATCCCTGATATCGAGACGCGCAAACTGTCTGTTGAGACTCCTGAGCCGCTGTGCAGGCGTTGCCTTTCTCGCCCACGCGCTATTTTTTCGATTGGATTTGCTCGCTTCCTTGATCGCCTGAAGCTCGTAGAGGATATCGTCCGTCCTGGTCTTTTCCTCCTCCACGCCTGTGCCGTAAATGCATCCCTGCGCGCAGTTAAGCGCATCGACCATAAACGGGAGCCGCTTACCTCCAAGGACACGCTCCTTGTAGTCCTCCAGGAAATCATACGCATGCTTCTCTCCCTCGATCTGACGTATGAACACTTCCTCGCCGCAGAACCAGTACACATTCTCCTTGAGGCCACCGGGCATGGGATAGATCGAACCTAAGCCGTACTCGATCTCATTTGGCGCCGGCTCCGCCTTGATATTATGCTGTTTTGCGTATTTTGCCAGATGGTCAAACGTCACATTATAGCTCACGTACCCCTTATTGTTTGGATCACTGATCTCATCCTTCTTGGCAATGCACGGACTGATAAAAGCAAGCTTGTCCGTGATGTTCAGATATTTTTTCGCATAGACTGCCGCGCACATGAGCGGACTCTGTATTGGAACCAGTTTTGGTATAAGCTCCGGTATGTAATGCTCTATATAATTGACAATTGCCGGACAAGGCTGGGAAATACCCCCATGAAAATTGTGTTCTGTGATGTATCTGATATATCCCCATGTCGTGATATCCGCACCGAAGCTCACGCTTATGATACGGTTCACACCGAGCTTCTTCAATCCTCCAAGTATCTGGCGGTATTCATTCGGATAATTCGCCGCAAACGCAGGTGCCCACAAAACAGACAGCTTCTCTCCCTTTGAGAGCGCTTCAAAAAAAGCCTCCGTGTCGTCCGCAAACTCTCTCGCACCGTGTTCGCATGCATCGAAACAGGCGCCGCACGCGATACACTTTTCACCGTCCACCTCAATCCGCTGAAGCCCTGCCTCTGTCTTGACAGCCCGATTTGCAACGATCACTGGACAAGCTGAGATGCATTTATTACAACCGATACATTTGTCATTTGTAAAAACCAATCCCTTCTGATTCCCGTACATCATGTACACATCCTCTCTCGTTAATATATTAACACACTATATATTCTAACACAAAGTCTTTACCGCGTACACAAATCTTACTGTTTTTTCATCACACAAAAGAGAATTTTGTCATATTTACACAATTTATTTTTCTTTTTATTATTCAATCTATTATTCAAACTATTTTTTTCCATACTGTCATTTTACATAAAGATGCACTTTCGGAACTGTTTGACGCGCTCTCAGACCTGTACATCCGTCTCCTCCACTACTAGTACAGCATTGCCTAAATAACAGTGAAAAACAGTGCCTGATATTTGTGACAGGGCAAGGCGGAGGAAGGAGGCAATGCGGTGGCATTGTTGACTGACGACAACGCAGTACTGGTGCAAATAGCAGGTGCTGTATTCACTGTTATTTGCGCAATGCTGTACTAGTATTGTTATACGGTACGAATGATAAGCTGAAGGAACAGCATTGACATGTTTTCAAGGAAAGGAACAGACATTATGAGCACAACAGAACCAATCAGAGACATACAGAAATTACTGGACTTCAAGAACTATTACCTGAATGACAAACCCAATTTTCGCAATTATACGATTATCACCCTTGGGCTGAACACCGCCCTGCGCATCAGCGACATTCTGAATCTGACCTACGACGATGTATACCAGGACAAGAAGGTCCGCAAGCACATCACTGTCAGGGAACAAAAGACCGGCAAGGAAAACCGGATTCTCTTAAACCGCGAAGCCAAAACCGCACTCGAACAGTACCGCAAAGTGCTGGTCCAGACGCAGATGTACAAGGACGGAAATCCCTATCTCTTCCCAAGTCCCCTGAAGGCGTATGCCCCGATTTCACGCTCACAGGCGTACCGCATGATCACCTCCGCCGCGAAGGCAATCGGCATCGAGGGACACATCAGCTGCCACTCCCTGCGCAAGACTTTTGGTTATCATGCGTGGAAACAGGGCTGCGATCCGGTTGTGATCATGGTCACTTTCAACCACTCCTCACTCTCCATCACAAAGCGTTATCTGTGCATCGAGCAGGATGAAAAGGACGAGGTATACCGCAACGCTTATAGAACTACAGTCGCATAATGCAGAGTTTTGACGGGAATACCTGCCTTTTTTAATTGAATAATGGTTCTACCTGTATGCCATGGATATCATACACAGTCAGGGCTTTTTGGTGTACCAATCTGCCCAGGCATACACTGCATTACCGTCACAGTGCATGTCACACCGTCGGAAAATTTTTTGAAAAAAATAAAAAAGGGCTAAAGTTTTGAAAACAGCCCACCGATATATAAAGTGTAAGCAAAGAGATGCAACAATTTAGGTAAATTGTTGCATCTCTTTTATTATAACTCATATCCACATTTTTATAACAGCCTAAAAAACCAACCTTTGAATTACACAGCTATGCGGCTTATCTTTATTCTCTTTGTTGTAGCTGATCCCGACAAGCAGGATCTCGCCGCTGTAGCCTTCAAGTGCCTGTGTATATTGTCTGTCCCTGATCTGCTGCAGAACGGTTTCCACTGTCTTATCGTATTTTAGTTCGACAACAAGCGCAGGCTTGCTCGTGTGTGGCAGCGGCAGAAACACAATATCCGCAAAGCCCTTTCCTGTCGGAAACTCGCGTATGATTTTATAGTCTTTCCGCGCACTGTAATACGCAAGCCCAATCCCGCAACCAAGCGAATTTTCATCATTATAGGTCAGTATCGATGCCACCTCTGTATGCGCCCTGTCAAGCATCTCGGCGACGCTTTGCGCATCCCCGCGCAAGGTATCCTCGAGAAGCTTCTCGGACGCCTTCAGCACGCGCATTACCTCCGGCCATCCGCTGACGCTCATGGCATTCTCGAACTCCTCTATAATCTCCTTATTCGGAATAAAAGCCTCCTTTTTCTTCGAGTTATACGCCAGATATCCCAGATGAACCAGCAGCGTGAGTACATCATCTTTTGTCTCAAACGTGTGCATGTCATTCCTAAAACTGCGCGTATTGATCGTGACATGCCCGCCGCCCAGCATATGCACAATGTCACTCCGCAATCCGTCAAAATCCATATCCATGTAGATTTTCAGCGCATCATAGACCTCTGTAGATGTCCAATAATTGGAACATTTGCCACAAAGCATTGCTTCCACGACAGACCTCGGGTTATAAATATGCTGAAACTTTTCGAACATATATCCATCATACCAGCTACTCGTCCCGGCAAAGTCCATATCATAACGCTCGCACAGCGCCTGTACCTCATCCTCTGTAAAACCGGTATATTCCTCCAACGCCTTCTGATCTATCAACGCCATTGACTTTCCAAAACGCCTTGGCCTGCTGACACAGACGTTTTTCTGTTCTGTATTGATGCAACTGTTTGTATAAGCAATCAAACCTGTCTTATCCACATAAATCCGAGAACGGATTGACTGACAAAAACCATCATTATCCGGATTTAAATAAAATCCCATCTAATCCCCCCTCCTGCGCCACCATGGCTACATTCTCTCCGGCGCGGAAAAGCCAAGCAGATCGATTGAGGTCTCGAGCACATCCCTTGTGAGCACGAGAAGCGCGATCCAGCCCGCCTTCTTCGCTTCGTCCTCCTCCGCGAGAATCTTTGTCTCGTGATAAAAGTGGTTGAACGCGTTGGCAAGGTCATAGATATAAGCGCAGATCTTATGCGGCGCATACTCCTCACAGGCCGCCTCGACGCTCGCATTGTATTTCGCGAGTGCAAGCATCAGCTGTTTCTCGCTGTCACTCACCGGCGCCTTGATCTCATTTTGCACAGCCTGCACATCGCCGCCATTCTCCATATATTTTGCGAGAATTGACTTGATGCGCACGATCGTGTAGAGAATATACGGACCTGTATCTCCCTCAGACGACGTAAAGCGGTCGATGTCAAAGATATAATCCTTGCTCGCCTGGTTGGACAGGTCTCCGTATTTCAGGGCGGCAAGTCCCACTACCTGCGCGGTCACAGCGGCCTCCTCGTCCGTCGTCTCGCGGCTTTCCTTGATCTTGTGGAACATCTCATCGTTGATCTCCCTGATGAGGTTTTCGAGACGCATCACGCCGCCCTCGCGCGTCTTGAAGGGTTTTCCGTCCTTTCCATTCATAGTGCCAAAACCGAGGAATTTCAGTTCCGTGTCCTCCCGCACGAGCTTTGTCTTGCGCGCACAGCGGAAAACCTGCTCAAAATAAAGCTCCTGGCGCTTGTCGACCACGTAGAGAATTCTGTCTGGCCGTTCGATCTCCATGCGCATCATGATCGTCGCAAGGTCTGTCGTATTGTAGAGAGCAGCACCGTCCGACTTCAATATCATACAAGGTGGAACCTCTTTCGTGTCTGTGTCCTCCTTCACATCAACGACAAGCGCACCCTCGCTGACATAGGCATAGCCGCCCGCCTTCATCGCCTCGACCATCTGTGGTATCCGGTCATGCACCGCGGATTCCCCGTTCCACAGGTCAAAATCGACATTCAGTTTCTCATAGTTTTTCTTTAAATCCGCCACGGATACCGCTATGATATGGTCCCATAGCGCACGGTAACCCCGCACGCCACTCTGCAGCTTGTATGTGCACGCCATCGCGTCCTCCTTGTACGCCTCATCCTCCTTGGAGCGCCTGCTCGCGAAAGGATAGATCTCCTCCAGCTCCGCAATCGTGAAAGGAGGCTCTGACGGATACTCCCCTGTATAATCTTCGTCAAAATACACCAGCTCCGGTTTTCTGGCCTTTAGCTCATTCATGATCAGCCCCATCGGCTGTCCCCAGTCGCCGAGATGAATGTCCCCGACTACGTTGTGTCCCATATAGCGCGTGATGCGTTTTACGCTCTCCCCGATGATCGCGGAGCGCAGATGTCCCACATGCAACGGCTTTGCCACATTTGGCCCACCGTAGTCGATCACAATCTTTGCCGGATTTTTCGTCTCCTCCAGACCGTACTTCTTGTCCGCACGCATGTTCCTGATATACCCGCCGACAAATTCCGGCTGCAATGTCAGGTTCAGAAAACCGGGCGCGACGGCCTCTGCCGCCTCAAACACTTTGCTGTCTGAAAGCTTTGCAGCGACATCGTTTGCGATCATGATCGGCGCTTTTTTATATTGTTTCGCGCCTGCCATCGCGCCGTTACACTGGTATTCGCACAGGTCCGGCCTGTTCGAGAGCGTCACCTTGCCAAGCTCGCGCGCATATCCCGCCTGCTCGAATGCATTTTTCATTTCATCAGAAATCAGATCTAATATTTTCTTCATTGTTACCTCCAATTTTCGCGGATTGAATTATTATATCCACTGCTGACTCCAACAACTCCTGAAACTGTTCAATATCTTTATCTGTAAATCTCTGATTATTCTTCCATTCATATTGCGGAAGATAACACTCGATCGATTGAAATCCCTCGAATATTGGTCTCTCAATACAAACCTTTACACTTTCCTTCCCATCAATATTCAATATTTCCGAATGTACAATTTCTGTATTATCATTTAAAGTCATGAATGGATATAACATCCTAATCCTCCTTTCCTAACCCTCTGTGTTTTGTGTCCTCGAGTACACGCACCCGCAGTAATTCTGTCGGTACAGCCCATACTCCGCTGACAGCTCGATCGAACGCTTATACCCGTCCTTCTTCTTGAAATCGGACGGCAGCCATGGAATCTGGTATTCCTCCGACAAACGCTCCCCGATCTCGTTTAATTTGGCCGCATTTTTTAATGGACTGATCGTGAGCGTCGTTGTGAAATAATCCTGTCCGAGCTGCCTTGCAAGCTCCGCCGTCCTTCGAAGCCTTAGCTCATAGCAGGCAAAACAGCGCTCGCCGCCCTCCGGGCACTGCTCCAACCCCCTCGCGATCTCATAAAAAGCCTCCGGCTTGTAATCCCCTTCTATGACAGAGATGGGATATCCGCTGTCAGGCAGTTTATTATACGCTGCGATCAGGCGCTTTTGCTCGGCCACGCGCTTGCAGTACTCTTCCTCCATAGAAATATTCGGATTATAATAAAATACTGTTATCTTAAAATACTGCCTCAGGTATTCAAGCACATAGCTGCTACATGGCGCACAACAGCTATGCAACAGAAGGCGTGGCACATCTGTCAATTGTGCAAGGATTTTGTCAAGCTCCCGCTGAAAATTTCTCGCGTTGGTTGATTTTTGTTTTTGCTGTGTCATAACACTTCCTATCCCATAAACTTATATTAAAATACTCTTATATAAGACTCTTACAAAAAATTCCTATAAAGAAAAAGTGTCAATAACTGACACCCTTTCTCTATATATAATCCAAGCTTCAACAATCACAGCTCCGCGATATTCACCAGCGTCAGCGGGTTGTCATTTTTGCTCTCAAGGCTTGTCGCCAACGCCTTTGCCGTATCCAGCGCTGTGATGCAGTTGACGCCTGTCTCGATCGAAGTCCTCCGGATCAAAAATCCATCTCTTGATTTGTCGCGTCCCTGTGTCGGCGTGTCGATCACAAGGTCAATCTTGTGACCGAGAATCAGGTCCATGACAGTCGGTGACTCCTGCTGTATCTTATTGACCTTTTTTGCCTTGACGCCCGCGTCATTTAATGCCTTTGCTGTGCTGCGCGTCGCATAGATCGTGTATCCGAGCGCCTCAAAACGCCTTCCGATCTCGATCGCCTCACCCTTGTCCGCATCCTTCACTGTGATAATCATCCTCTTATGTTTCGGCAGATCAATCCCGGCTCCGAGAAACGCCTTGTACAACGCCTCATTAAAGGTCTTTGCGATGCCAAGACACTCCCCTGTCGACTTCATCTCCGGGCCAAGGCTGATCTCAGCGCCTCTGATCTTCTCGAAGGAGAATACCGGCATCTTGATCGCCACATAACCCGCTTCCTTCTGCAATCCGGGCTCATAGCCAAGCTCCCTGATCGTCTTTCCGATAATGACTTCCGTAGCGAGATCCACGATCGGGATTCCTGTCACCTTGCTGATATAGGGAACGGTTCTCGACGAGCGGGGATTGACCTCAATCACAAACACCTCCTCGCCGACGGCGATGAACTGGATGTTGATCAGTCCCTTCACATGCAGCGCCTTCGCGAGCCGCCGTGTGTACTCCGCGATCGTCTCCTTCACCTTATCGCTGATCGTGTGCGCGGGGTAAACAGAGATCGAATCGCCGGAATGAACTCCAGTTCTTTCGATATGCTCCATAATTCCCGGAATCAGGATATCTGTGCCATCGCAGACCGCATCCACCTCAAGCTCCTTGCCCTGCAGGTACTTGTCGACGAGAATCGGGTGATCCTGCGCGATGCGGTTGATAATCTCAATGAACTCCTCAATCTCCTCATCGGAAATCGCGATCTGCATCCCCTGTCCGCCAAGTACATACGAAGGTCTGACAAGCACCGGATAGCCCAGGCGGTTTGCGACCTCCTTCGCCTCCTCGGCCGTGTAGACCGTGCCGCCCGCCGCACGCGGAATCTGTGTCTGTTCGAGAATCTTGTCAAAGAGCTCCCTGTCCTCCGCGGCGTCAACGTCTTCGGCCTTCGTCCCCAAGATCGGAACGCCCATTTTCATCAGGCTCTCCGTGAGCTTGATCGCTGTCTGTCCGCCAAACTGCACGACCGCTCCGTCCGGCTTCTCAAGATTGACGATATTTTCTACGTCCTCCGGCGTGAGCGGCTCGAAATAGAGCTTGTCCGCAATATCGAAGTCCGTACTCACCGTCTCGGGATTGTTGTTGATGATGATGGTCTCGTATCCAGCCTTGGAAAACGCCCATGTCGCATGTACTGAACAGTAGTCAAACTCGATACCCTGTCCGATACGAATCGGTCCTGAACCTAGCACCAGCACTTTCTTAGGAGGATTTGTCTCCACAGCCTCATTGACTCCGTCATAACAGGAATAATAGTACGGCGTACTTGCCTCAAACTCCGCCGCACAGGTGTCAACCATCTTAAACGCAGCAGTCACATGGCTCGCATAGCGCATCTGCTTCACTTCCGCCTCCGTGATACCAACAAGCCGCGCGATCACGCTGTCTGGAAATTCTATCCTCTTTGCTTCCTTCAACAGTTCCAGCGTCAACGGCTGCGTCTCCAGCGCATGTTCCATCTCCACAATAATGGCAATCTTATCAATAAACCATCTGTCGATCTTCGTGATCTCATAGATAGTGTCATAGTCAATTCCTTTTCTGAGCGCCTCTGCGATCACATAGATTCGCTGGTCGTCAACCTTTGCCAGACGTCTGAGCAGAGCCTCCCTGTCAAGCGCGGAGAAATCATAGCTCCTGAGACAGTCCACATGCTGCTCCAGGGAGCGGATCGCCTTCATCAGCGCACCCTCAAAGTTCGTACAGATACTCATGACTTCGCCCGTCGCCTTCATCTGCGTGGTGAGCGTCCGCTTTGCCGTGATGAACTTGTCAAACGGAAGGCGCGGCATCTTCACCACACAGTAATCCAGTGTCGGCTCAAAGCTGGCATAAGTCTTGCCTGTGATGGCATTTTTAATCTCATCCAGTGTGTAGCCGAGCGCGATCTTGGCCGCAACCTTCGCGATCGGATACCCCGTAGCCTTGGACGCCAGCGCGGAAGAACGGCTCACGCGCGGATTGACCTCGATCACGCAGTATTCAAAGCTTGTCGGGTGCAGCGCGAACTGGACATTACAGCCACCCGTGATATTAAGCTCTGAGATGATGTTCAGCGCCGATGTGCGCAGCATCTGGTACTCCTTGTCGCTCAAGGTCTGCGAAGGCGCCACGACGATACTGTCTCCGGTGTGCACCCCGACTGGATCGATATTTTCCATATTACATACCGTGATGCAGTTGCCAGCGCTGTCGCGCATCACCTCGTACTCGATCTCCTTCCAGCCCGCGATGCAGCGCTCGACGAGAACCTGCCCCACACGTGAGAGGCGCAGGCCGTTTTCAAGGATTTCTTCCAGCTCAGACTGATTATGCGCAATACCGCCGCCGCTGCCGCCGAGGGTATACGCCGGACGGAGCACCACCGGATACCCGATCGTGTTCGTAAACGCCACGCCGTCCTCAACATTCTCCACGACAAGGGAGGCAGCGCAGGGTTCCCCGATCTTTTCCATGGTGTCCTTAAATTCCTGTCTGTCCTCAGCCTTTCTGATCGTAACTGCCGTCGTCCCTAGCAGCTTTACCCCGTGGGAAGCCAGAAATCCGCTCTCCTCAAGTTCCATGCCGAGATTCAGCCCCGCCTGACCGCCGAGCGTAGGCAGTATGGAATCCGGCTTTTCCTTCTCGATGATCTGCTCCAGCACCTTCGCCGTCAGAGGTTCGATATATACCTTGTCCGCGATATCCCTGTCTGTCATGATGGTGGCCGGATTAGAATTTACCAGCACGACCTCGATACCCTCCTCTTTCAGAGAGCGGCATGCCTGTGTGCCTGCGTAGTCAAATTCCGCAGCCTGTCCGATGACGATCGGTCCGGAACCGATTACCATTACTTTTTTCACATTAAGATTCTTTGGCATTATCTCGTCACCTCCTTCTTCACACTGTTCATCATATCGATAAATCTGTCAAACAAATAGCCGGAATCCTGCGGACCACAGCACGCCTCCGGATGGAACTGGACTGTGAAAATATTTTTTCCTGTGTAATTCAACCCTTCGTTCGTCCCGTCATTGACATTGACAAAGGCTGGTGTCGCAACCCTGGAATCCAGCTTCTCCATGTCAACCACATAGCCGTGATTCTGGGAGGAGATATACACCCTCCCTGTGGCGAGATCCTTTACCGGATGATTGCCGCCCCGATGCCCATATTTCATCTTGTAGGTGTCTGCCCCTGTCGCCAGCGCCATGAGCTGATGACCAAGGCAGATGGCAAATATCGGAATATCTGTCTCATACAATTTTCTGATCTCCGCTATGATGTCCGTGCACTCCTTCGGATCTCCCGGCCCGTTCGACAGCATGATGCCGTCGGGCTTTGACGCGATGATCTCCGACGCAGGTGTAGTTGCCGGGTAAACCGTGACATCACATCCCCTGATTTTAAGGGAATACGCGATATTGTCCTTCGTTCCAAGGTCAAGGAGCGCCACCCGCCTCCCTGCGCCGTTTAACGCTTTGACAAGGGAAGGCTTCCGCTCACGCTTTCCCGCCTCATAGTCTGCGGGCACAAACCGCGCGCTCCCTGATATAGCGCCATTTTCTGCCAGATCACGGGAACCGGATAACTCATACTTTTCTTTACAGGTAACTTTTTCAACCACCTTACCGGTCGTGTAGACTTTCAATGCAGGAATCACATCATCAAGGCAATAATTTTCATTCGTCGTGATCATGCCGTTCATCGTGCCCTTTTCACGCAAAATCTTTGTGAGCGCCCGCGTGTCAATCCCCGCAATGCCCGGCACATTATTTTCCTCCAAAAACTGCTGAATCGAACAATCTGCCCTGAAATTGCTGAAATTTCTGGATAATTCCCTGACAATGAACCCGTCGGGCCATGGCTTTTTGGATTCCATGTCATCTCTGCAAATCCCATAATTTCCGATCAGCGGATATGTCATGCACACCGCCTGCCCTGCATAGGACGGATCGGTAAGCACCTCGAGATACCCCGCCATAGAAGTGTTAAATACGATCTCACTGATAATTTCCCTGTCGGCGCCAATCTGAGTCCCCTCAAACACAGTGCCGTCCTCCAATATTAAAAACGCCTTCATCTCTTCACCTGTACTTTCCCAGGAACCATCCGATAACAGTTCCTTCGCGTAATCGATTCATTATAACACAAGAAATTATGTCATTCAAGAAATATATGTGCACGCGCTCCCTACATCATACCTTTTAATTGTGCAAACAGGTCAAGGTCGCTCTGTGTGATCTTCATATTTGTGTTATACTCCCTGCCTTCCGGACTTGTCACCTTCACCTCAATGATCGTGCCGTCCATCATCGCCTCGCTCCCTACTGCCTGCATAAACGGCATAAATTTGGGATGATTCCTGGTGAATGTATCCCATGCTCCCTTGAACTTCATGATTGCCGAAAAATCCATCATACTTTTTTCTCCTTTTCACGTTTTCTTTTTCTAAATGATTATACTATCCACCCCGTCTTTTTGTAAAGAGGCAGCAAAAAAGCATCACGCAAAGTGACACTTTTCTCATATGTACTATATCAAATATACTATATCAGATAGTGAACACAGGTTTCATCAAGATTCTGCATGACCAGCGCCGCCCTAGCCTCCTCTGTCTGAAGCCTGTTAATATGAAAGGAATACTTCATCTTACTCTCAAAATGGCCTTTCTTCATCTCCCTCACCTTATCGACCTTGATCAGATAGGAGATCCCCTGTTTCAAAAAGGCTTTCTCGATCGTCCTTTTTACTGCCTCATCATAAGTCTCTGCAAAAGCGGCTTCACGCCCCTGTCGTTTCTCTGTCATCTGTCCTCACATCCTTTTTAGCGGTCTGAATCTTCATCGCCATCTATTTCTGCCTTATTATAGTATAGACTCATTTATCGAAAAAGTACAGTTGACATATTTACTAATAAATTTCTTTTTCTTCTCAAAAATTTATTATTTTTTCAATTTAGGGCTTGAAATATTGGATGGTTTGGTGTTATACTATATATTGTTCGCAGGATTAGTACATCGGTAGTACATCGGCTTCCCAAGCCGAGGAGGCGGGTTCGACTCCCGTATCCTGCTTTTTTGTATGCCCGAAATACTTCTCTGCTCACTGCGCGCCCTCATGCGTGGTATACTCCCCCGCATGAGGCTGCGCACAACTTATCATTTTTTAAACCGTAATTCCCGTAAGCTAATTCCAACCACATCATTGATTAATTAGTATACGTATTGTAAAATCAATGTTTTT
>VSNM01000066.1 GCA_009774245.1 Lachnospiraceae bacterium
TGCTCATTTTTTTGCAAACTCCCGAAAATAAAGGCTTTGAATAGAAAAAACAGGTAGTAGACTTGACACTACCGAAAGCGGATGGGAGGTCATATGTATGAAAAAATGGATTGTGTTGTTTATGGCAGCATTTTTCTGCATATCCATGGTCGGATGTGCGGGAACCGGAGATGGACAAATCGGGTACATTGTGGAAGGCAGTATTCCGAATGATTCCGCTGATTTATATTACTGTATCGGCCAGCGGGGATCAGAGATGGGAAATCCGGAAAACCGTTATATTGAGGTGGAAAAGTGATGGACAGGCTACTGATAGCGGATGACGAAGCGGATATTGTGACAATGCTTACTTCTTTTTTTGAGGGGAAGGGGTATAATGTCATGACCGCTTCTGACGGGATAGAAACCTTAAAACAGGTAGAAAAGAGGCCAGATCTGATTCTGCTGGATATCAGTATGCCGGGTTTAAACGGTCTGGAGGTCTGCAGGCGCATCCGGGATCACATTGACTGCCCCATCCTTTTCCTTACCGCCAAAATAGAGGATATGGATAAGGTAAAGGGGTTTTCCGTCGGCGGGGATGACTATATTGTGAAACCATTCTCCCTTGCGGAGCTGGAGGCAAGGGTAAGCGCCCATCTGCGCAGGCAGGCACGGCACAGCATGGAAACTTTTGTAAAATTTACCGGGGATCTGACCATAGATTTTGCCCAGCGCAGCCTGTTTTATGGAAAAGAGGAAATTGTTCTGCCGAAAAAGGAATTTGAAATCGTGGAGCTGCTATCCCAGAACCCCGGGCAGGTGTTTGACAAAGAGCGGATCTACGAGAAGATCTGGGGCTATGACAGCGAGGGGACAGCGGTGTTGTTGCGGAGCATATCCGCAGGATCAGGACAAAAATTGCCGCACACACAGATCACACTTATATTGAAACAGTTTGGGGGTGCGGTTATAAATGGAACTGTTAAAACGCCGGTGGCGCGATCTCTCCCTTCGGAAGACCCTGGTGGTCTATATCACCGTCGCCGCCCTTCTGGCCCTGGTCCTCTGTGATATAACCAACAACCTGTGCAGTATGGGGATCAGGGAGATCCACGCCAGCTACCTGGACAGTATGGAAAAATACTACCTCACCAACGAGCGGGGGGAACGGCTGGGGGAGGGAGCCTACATCGGCACCGATGCGATCCCCTTGTCCCCCGAGGATCAGCGGACATCCCCGACAAAGGCGATACCGCCCGTTGGGAGGCCCTTTCCCCCGTTGGGGTTGCGGACTGTTTCAGTAATCCCCTGATCGTGGTTCATGTAACTTCCGATATTTTAGTTCCCATTGACCAAACTACCCGCGAATTTACCTGCCATTTTAACATGTGAACCAATTTTAATTTTTGACATTTTATTCTCCATATTATTTTCATTACCATCACACAACAATCTTCCATTATCATTCCATTCGCCAAACATAATTCCCTCTTTGGTATTTGAAATAAACTTTTCCAGTCTGCTTGCGAAAAGCTCTGGCTGTTTCTTTTTAATCTGAATGGTGTCAATCCTAACTCTCTGATACAATACAGGAAATTTATTAAAGTTTTCCCATACAATCGGATCAGATTTCAAAGCCTTCAATATCTCATCATCAATTACAAAACCTGCATCTGTCATATCTGGTAAAACTGCACGTCCTGCATCTGTCATAAGTCCGAGCCGCTCCATGCGCCGACATCTTTCCTTATTTAATTCCGACCACAAACTTTTGGGTTTACGGGGAGCCAGCTTTTGCGCTGTTACCCCCTCTGAAATAGTTTTCGTTGTACTATCAATCCATCCAAAGCACATAGCTTCTTCAACAGCATCAATATACCAGAATGTGCCATCATTTTTTGGTCTGCCACGTTTTACAACCACCCAACATTCTGGCTCTGTCTTATGGTTTTTTTCTAACCATCTTCTAAGTTCTTCCCTGGACCTAACATCCAACAAATTTTTTAAATCCATACTTTACCTCTTAATCCTTCTTACAATTTTTATATCCAGCCTTTGAAGCTGTTCATATATCTGCTGTGTCTCACTTTCAATCCTTCTGATTTCCCTATCCGAAAGTTTCTTTTGTTCAAAGACTTCCAATAATGCGGCCCTATAGTTGCGTTTATGTTTTTGATTTAATTCATGCCAGTTAATCTCTGAAAAATAATGAATAACAGACTCATTTAACTGTAACTTTTTTTCACACAACAGAACCCCTATAACTGGATAGCCCGGATAACTCTGCCATAATGTCGCATTATCTGTTGAAGTGTATGTATCTCCTTCCCATTCTACCTTATAACTTTTTTTACCATTTGAGGAAGCAACATATGCCATATTACCTTCTATATTGATTCATCCGTCTGCCAAAGCTGAATATGCTTCATATATTTTTTCTATTGGTGGTAACTTTTCCATTTATGTCCTCCTTATGACTTTACAAAATTCGACTTTTTGAGTATACTCTAACTAACCTGACATCTTATGTCAGGTTTGAATGAGAGAGGTAAAAAAATGAAGAATGAGCGTCTGTTTGAAATTTTATTATACTTAATAGAGGAAAAAGACACTACCGCAACAGAATTGGCAGAAAAATTCAATGTATCGGTTAGAACAATATATAGAGATATTGATTCCTTAACCCTTGCCAATATCCCCATCTACACCACCTCTGGAAACCAAGGCGGTGTACATTTAATGGAAAATTACACTTTAAAAAAGACACACTTTACCCCTGAGGAAAGAGAAGATATTTTATTAGCTTTAAAAACAATACAATCTATTCCATCTTCTTCATCGGATTCTGCCCTAAAAAAATAAATACCCTATTCCAATTACCGCAACAAGCAGAAAGCTGGTTGGAAGTTAACTTTTCTCGTTGGGGAACAAATAACATCTTTGACAACGAGCTGTTTCAAACAATAAAAGAAAATATATTACAAAAAAACCAGATACAAATAGAATACGCAAATTCAAATGGTGAACTTTCTACAAGAACCATTGAGCCAATCAAACTCATATTTCGGTTCAAGAACTGGTACTTATATGCTTATTGCCATAAAAGAAATGACTACAGGCTTTTCAAATTGAACAGAATAGTTTCTATTTATCCTACAAAGACACAATGCGAGCATACACAAGAATATGTACCTTATTCTTTTAACACAACTGCTTCATCCGAACCACAAATAACTTTTATTGCTATTTTTCCAATTAAAGTAGCACATTATGTATATGATATATTTTCACCAAACAATATAGAAATTCTATCATCAAAAGAATTAAAAGTATCTACAAAAATAAATGACACCGAATGGTTCCGTTCATTTCTGCTTTTCTTTGGTTCCAATATTAAAATTATAGAACCTCAAGATTTAGCCGATGCGATACGACAAATTCATCTTGAAGCAGTTCATGTCTAAAAACATAAAACGGGATTAGACTTTAAGTATTTTTCTAACGTCCAATCCCGTTTGTTTCGTAAATTCTATATTCTGAAGACCAAGCAGTATAGCTTTTTCGAAAAATAGAAACAGATAGTGGAAAATCGGGGAATACTGGATGTAGAAAGTGAAATAGGAGAATGAAGGATTGAAATGGGCAGAGAAAGTAGATATTCATCAGAAAGTTCAGTGACATTTACGGCATCCAGGATGCATTTCACTGCAAACAGGTTGTTTGAATGATTTAGACAGACTATAATAGCCATTATTTCTATAAATAACCAGGAGGTAAGAAATCTTATGAAACTGAAAAAGGCAATGATGGTATTCGGTACTGTCTGTATATTGAGCACAATGATTACAGGATGCGGTTCCGGTTCTGAATCTACTGTTAAAACAGAAGAAAACCAGGCAGATGAAGCATCACCGGAGAAATCAAATGATGCTCCATTAGAAGGCGTGGATGGGAGCGCAGAGGAACCACAGGAAAACACAGCAGGAAAATGGCAGGTTTTAGAGCCGGATGTTGCCGCTGCTGTTGATGCAGATTTTCTGGGCAAGGTTTGGAAAATGGAAGAGAATTCATTTTTTATTGCCGAAAAGAAAGTGAAAATTCTTGATGACGGTTCTTTATCATACAGTTCTCCAAGCTCCAATGCTGATCTTCCTGACACCGAGTTGATTCATGTGTTTTTTGAGGAGGATACCCTCTTTTATATGAGAACCACGGATGGAAGCGGGGAAAACCATGAAGACAAAGAGGCTGGATTTCAGGATTTGAAAGAGCATATGTCCGTTGAAATGAAAGGCAGCTTTAAAAATGATGAATTTCATGCTACAGAAATACGGTTCTTTTAGAAAAAGAGGAGAAAGATTATGAAAAGGAAATGTATTCTGATATTCATGATAGTTTTGACAATGGGGATGACCGCCTGCTCATCCGAATCAAAAGGGGATTCCGTATCTGTAGAGACTGATTCCCAGCAGGAAACGGATAGGGAAGAAACTGCAGATACGAAAACGACAGAAATAGAAACGAATGATGTGGAAATGCCAAAGCCGGAGATTACAGAAGAGAATAGAAAAGCTTCTCCGGAAGACGAAGAAAACACAGTGTGCGATCCCATTGCCGGAATTGTTGAAAAGTATGAAGGTAACACAATCACAATCAAAAACCCGGATGATGACATGCTCTATTATTTTTCCACGGAGAATGCCCAGATACTGGAAGGATTTTCTACGGAGAGTGCTCAGGAAGCAGAAGGGGAACCCGCGATTGCCGTGGGCGATAAAGTAGAGATCAGTTACCGTGGGCTGATTGATTTTGATGAAGAGCATCCAGATGAAGCTGTGAAAATTGTTGTGATCACAGTTGAATAAATTTGCTGATACAAAGAATGTTTGCAAAACCAGATTTTAATATCTATATAGCCATATACAAAGATCCCGTCGCTAAGGAACAGCTCCTGAGGCAATGGGATTTTTGTAATTCTCTTGGCAGTTACTTTATGATATATTGTACTGTATTTGTAAGATAATACAGAATATTAGCTGATGAATATAGGATGAAAAAAGTTGTCTGCTGTAACATTTCGCGGACATTTACTTGTTATACTATGTAAAAAAGCAGAGGAGTGTGGATATGAAAAAGATTTTACTGGTAGAGGACGACGACCTTTTAAATAAAACGCTGACTTACAACCTGATTTCTGAGGGTTATGATACCGCATCAGCTCTGAATGCAGGTACAGCCACCGAGTTATTGACGCAGACAGAATATGACCTGGTACTTCTGGACATCAACCTGCCGGATGGCAGCGGCTATGACCTGTGCAGACTCATAAAGCCGGAGAACCCTGACACGCTGGTGATCTTCCTGACTGCCAATGACCAGGAGAGCGACCAGATCCGGGGATATGAAGCTGGGGCGGTGGATTATATTACCAAGCCCTTTTCTATTGGGGCGCTGCTGCGGAAAATACGGGCAATGTTCGCTATGCTGGAACACCGGGGACTGGCAAAGGATTTCTATGATGACGGCAGGCTGTTTCTGGACTTTTCGGAGCAGTCCGCTGCGCTGAATGGAAAGACCATTACCCTTTCCCCCATGGAGTATAAGATGCTGCATTTGTTCTGCAAAAATCCCAAACAGATCCTGACCAGGCAGCGGCTTCTGGAGCGGCTGTGGGATGCGGATGAAAACTATGTGGACGAACACACACTGACAACCTCCATCAGCCGTATCCGGGGCAAGATTGAGGCTGAGGGCGATACTTATATCAAAACGATCTATGGAATCGGATATCAGTGGATGGGAGGTGAGAAAAAATGAACCTGGGGAGAATCTCTGTAAAAAGGATATTCCTGCTGGTCAGCGGCGGCATGGCAGTTTCCATGCTGGCCATCTGCGCGGTTTTCTTTGCGGTGACAGGACAGATATGGGTGCTGACCTCCGGCATGCTGCTAATGCTCTGTGCCCTTGTATGGATGTTCCTTCTGTCGATTGCCTTCAGCAAGCGGCTTTCCGTATTTACCGGGGAGCTTTGTCAGGCAATGGATCAGATGATAAGCGGAAGTGGAGAGTCTGTGCGCGTTGCGGACAGTGAAACACTCTTTGCCCGTATCAGCTACCGTCTTTCACGGTTATATGGGATCATGCAGGAGAACCGGCGGAAGGTGGATGAGGAATGGCAGGAGCTGCAGATGCTGGTGTCGGATGTCTCCCATCAGGTGAAAACACCAGTAGCAAATCTGAAAATGGTGACGGACACGCTGCTTTCAAAGCCGGTCACAGAAGAAGAACAGCGGGAGTTCCTGCAAGGTATCCGGAATCAGACAGACAAGCTGGAGTTTCTTTTTCAGGCTCTTGTGAAAACCTCCCGGTTGGAAACCGGGGCAATCCGGTTGGAAAAGAAAGACGCCCCGCTGATCGACACGCTGGCGATGGCCTTAAGCGGCATCGTATATGCAGCGGAGAAAAAAGATATTTGCGTAACGGTGGACTGTCCGGATGATCTGTGCCTTTCTCATGACAGCAAGTGGACGGCGGAAGCTGTGTTCAACCTGCTGGACAATGCAGTGAAATATACCCCAGCCGGAGGAGCAATCCGAATCTCAGTAGAACAATGGGAAATGTATGTAAAACTGAGTGTGTCCGATACCGGCAAGGGTATCCCGGAGAGCAATCAGGCCGCTATTTTCCGGCGCTTCTATCGTGAGGAAGAGGTACACGAACAGCAGGGCGTGGGCATTGGCCTGTATCTGACCCGCGAGATTGTAACGAGACAGGGCGGCTATATCAAAGTGGTTTCGGAGCCGGGCAGGGGTTCGGAATTCTCCATTATGCTCCCTACAAGATAATTTTTTGAAATGTCCGAGTCGTGTAACATTTCAGCCGCATTTTTTATGCCGCTTCGGACATTTCTGTGACATTTGGATTTTATAATGTCCTTATAAAAAGCCTTGAAAGGAGAATTTGATTATGAATGTATTACAGACAATTGATCTGAAAAAGTATTATGGAAGTGAGCCAAACATTACCCGCGCCCTGGATGGCGTCAACCTCTCTGTGGAACAGGGGGAGTTTGTGGCGATCGTCGGAACGTCCGGCAGCGGTAAATCCACCCTGCTGAACATGATGGGCGGGCTGGATACGCCTACCTCCGGCAATGTTATTGTCCGTGGGGATGAGCTGGCCAAAAAGAATGACGAGGAGCTGACCATCTTCCGCCGCCGCAACATCGGCTTTATCTTCCAGAACTATAACCTTGTCCCGATCCTGAATGTATATGAAAACATCGTCCTGCCTGTGGAGCTGGACGGCGACACTGCAGACGAGAAGTTCATGGACGAGATTGTGAGGATGCTGGCGTTGGAAGATAAACTGCAGAATATGCCGAATAACCTTTCCGGCGGACAGCAGCAGCGTGTCGCCATTGCCCGCGCCCTGATCACCAAGCCGGCCATCATCCTGGCCGATGAGCCCACCGGCAATCTGGATTCCAGGACTAGCGCCGATGTGCTGGGGCTTTTAAAGCGTACCAGTATGGAGTTTAACCAGACCATTGTCATGATTACCCATAATAACGAGATTGCCCAGCTTGCTGACCGGATCGTAAGGATTGAGGATGGCAGGATTGTAGGAAAAAACTGCCAAGGTGGCAATTAGGAGGTGGCAGACCATGACATGGCCTTTTGAGAATGACACCAGCGCTATCATTAAAAAATTAGCGTCTGCTCAATTAAAGAAAGAGCGTTTGAAGAAAATTTTTACGATGATTGCAATTTCATTGGCAACATTTTTGATGGCATCCGTATTGCTTCTGGTTTCTGGAATGATTACGGTGAACCAGAATGGAGGCAATCACATAACAGGAGCTTATCATGCGCTTATTTCTGGCATAGAAAAAGAACAATATCAGAAATTGTCTGATGATGTGCGGGTGGATTTATGCGGATTCACAGCTTCCATTGGCAGTGTGAAATCTGGAAATGACCGCCTTACTATTTCGTATTCCAACAAGGATGCACTTACATTAAACGGGCTGTCTGTTTCCGAGGGGAAAATGCCAGAGAAAGAGAATGAAATACTGATTGAACAGGAATACTTAATCCGGCAGAAGATAAATGCTAAAATTGGAGATACCATTCGGTTGCCAGTCCCAGACAAGGTTGGGGAAACATCCTTTATCATAACAGGATACCTGAAAACCGGGGCTAACGGCACTGACCGTTCCTTATATGCGGCTATGGTTTCTGAAGAATACTTCTTGGAAATGGATGGATGGAATCACCTTTCACCGGCAGTAATGCTTCGTGTAAATTTAGATGCGAAGACGAACTTAGGGGATATAAAAAACTTAATATCGCAGATAGTTGCTGATGCAGGCTGTAAGGCGGCTCCTTCTTATAATGAAGCGTATTTGAATCTTAGCCAGCCTTCGGCATTGATGGTTATGGCGGCTCTTGCCGGGCTGCTTGTTATTGTAATCGCTGGTATTTTGGTAATATACAACATTTTCTATATTTCCATTATCAATTCCATTAAAGAATATGGACAGCTCCGTACAATAGGTATGACAGCAAAACAGATTCAAAGACTTGTTCTCAGGGAGGGAACTTTGCTGATGTTACCTGCAATTCCTATGGGACTGATTGCAGGAATTGTAGTGGCGTATCTTTTAATTCCACAAGGATTTGGATTATGGAATGTGCTATGGATATGCCCGATTGTTGTTGTGTTGACCTATGCCACTGTGCGCCTGTCCATCAGAAAACCTGCTAAAATAGCCGCGGCCGTTTCACCCATAGAGGCTTCCCGCTATGAACAAAATAACCAGCCTGAATGTAGACATCGGCAGTACAAACTAACGCCGGGGTATTTGGCAGTAAATCAAGTGTTGCGTTATAAGAAAAAGAATATGCTGACAGTCGCCTCTCTTGTCCTGACTGGCGTTCTGCTGTTAGGTTTATCCTCTGTCCTTTCTTCGATCAATGCAAAAGATATGTCTTTATCTGGATTTGCAAGAGGACAATTCGTTTTAAGGATCTCAAATCAGGAGCTGATGGAAAATCCTTTGGAAATTTTGCAGGAATCAAGTCCTTTTACGGAGGAAGTGGAAAAAGAACTCTCGCGATTATCAGGTGTGCAAAAGATTATAGACGATTGGCATCTCCCAGCTTCCTATGATCTGCAGGCCCTGGAGTCAGATGCTGAAATTGTAGGATTTGAGAAAGCAGATATGGCTTTGCTGCAAAGCTGTCTCTTAAATGGAACAATATCAGATTATGAGCAAATGGCATCTGAGAATCAGATGGTGATTGGCAGGCCAAATGACTTTGAAAAGTATTTTGGTATTTATCCAGAGGCCGGCTCGTCTGTAACGCTGAAGATTTTTGATGGGCAGAATACGGAGAATCTGGAATTTGAGATTGCGGCAGTCCTTGACGAAAGTAAGATCGGAAATCATGGCGATAAAATAGATATGCTGTTATTACCGGTTGATTCCATGCAAAAAATCGCACACAGCAATCTCACATATCAGTATGTGATTCGTGTAGAGGATTCTTTGGAACAGCAGGCAGAAAACGAAATAGACCAGATTGTATCAGATCACCCGCAGCTGAGTGTGGATTCCCTTTCTGCGGCCATTGCCCAGAATGAAAACTTCCTGCAGGGAACACAGTCAGCCCTTGCAATAGCCATTGTTTTAATTGGCTGTTTTTCTGTGATGAATTTGTTGAATACCATTTTGACGGGAATTATCGTAAGGAGCAGGGAATTTTCTCTCATGCGTTCCGTGGGAATGTCCCAAAAACAATTATCCGTGATGGTTCATAAAGAGGGATTGATCGTAGTCGGCATGGGACTTGTATTATCTGTGATAATTGGTGGAGGAATTGGATATGTTCTTTGCTCATTTTTGAAAAACAGCCTGATGAGCTATTTGAATTATGAATTTCCATTGGGTATTACAATTTTGAATTGTGCGATTATTATTTTATGTAGTGTGCTGATTACAACAAGTGCCTTAAAGCAGCAAAGCAAGTCATCAATGGTGGAAGCTCTGCGATAAGTGTATTTTTTAGAATTTCATAGAAGGAGGTGGCCGATATGACATGGCCTTTTGAAAATGATACCAGTATCGTAGAAAAGAAACTGGCAGTACGGAGCATAAAAGCAGACAGACGTCGGAGTGTTTTTATTATTCTTACGATCGCCCTTGCCGTCTGCCTGATGGGAAGCCTCTGTTTTCTCTATTCCGCCCAGCAGATGAAGACGCTGGATGGTATCCTGGGGCAGTATCAGGCCGGGTGCAGCGGGTTGACCAGGGAAGAGGTCGCCCGGCTTGTGGACGCCGGAAAGTTTGAGAAATGGGGTTGTACTGTCGAGACGGGAACCGCCCGTCATGAGGACAGTGTTTTGAACGTCAGCTATGTAAGCAAAGAGATGATTGACCTGATGGGCTACGGTGAGATTACCGGGGCTTATCCACAAAAGGAGAATGAGTTGTGCGTGGAACGCTCCTTTTT
Source organism: Lachnospiraceae bacterium (assembly GCA_009774245.1). GTDB lineage: Bacteria > Bacillota > Clostridia > Lachnospirales > Lachnospiraceae > COE1. The sequence goes on from VSNM01000066.1 coordinate 10,500, forward strand.
CCGTTATTTTGGTCTCTCAGGGGAGGTTGGTCAGACAGTGGTTCTGGATTTGGGCAGCGGCGAGAAGTCCTATACGGTCACAGGTATTTTAGAGGCGGAGAATGACAGCCGGATCTTCACGGTCTGGATTCCGGAGGCAGCTGTGGAGGCGGACAGCCACAATGCCCCCTATGAGCTGCGGTTCCGCTTTGCTGGGAGCCAGGGCATGGAACCGGCTCAGCTCCGGGCAGATATTGAACAGTTCTTTTCGGAAATGGGCATTCCGGAGGAGCGAACCTTTTACAGCTCCAGCTATTTTGGTATGGTGGATCTGTATCTTGGAAATGGGATGGAGGTCTATGCTGCGGCACTCCTGATTGCCGTGGTCTGCTCCATTGTGATTTACAACATTTTCTACATCTCCGTCATGGGCAAAATGCGGGAATACGGCCGTTTGAAAGTGCTGGGAACCACGCCAAAGCAGTTGAAGCGGGTAGTCAGGCGGGAGAGGCGCTTCCTGACCGCTGTTGCCATTCCCATCGGATTGATCTGCGCCGCAGGCATGGCGCTGATCGCAGTCCCCGGCTACTGGTCCTGGGGCGACAATATCCGCTCTGCAGTGGTGGTTTTCCTCCTTACCTATGGCGCCGTCCTGATCGCCACCAGAAAACCCATGGCGATGGCGGGAAAGGTCTCAGCCATTGAGGCCATCCGTACCACTGCATATTCCGGGCAGCAGGGACGCAGTGTCTCCAGGCAGCTTCATCGCCGTCTGACCATGCCCCGGCTGGCTCTGATGAATTTCTCCCGGAACCGGAAAAAGGCGTTTGTAACGGCTCTTTCTTTAAGTTTGACTGGGATTCTGCTGCTCTGCATTTCCGCCTACGCAAACTCGGTGGACGTCAAGGAAATGGCTCAGTCTCAATTCGGAGACAGGAGCCAGTATCTGTTGCAATATGAAGATCACGCCGGCTGGGAATTTGTGGAGATGCAGAAGGAGAATCCCCTGGGGCTGCCCCTGCAGGAGAAGCTGGCCGCCCTCCCCGGCGTGGATGATGTCACAGCCTACAGCCTGGCCTGCGTGGAGATTCCCGCCATCAGCGCCATTCCCGGAAATCGGGCGCATGAGCCCTTTGTTGTCAGGGGAATTTCCCGGGAGGATATGAAGGAGATGTACGTGGGCGATGCAGTTCTGGATGGAGCAGCGGACTACCAGCAGCTTCTGGATGGAAACGGCATTCTGGTCTGTCCTGCCGGCAGTGCGCTGAGAGAAATCTATCGGACCGGCTATCAGGTCGGGGATACGATCACTGTCTCCTGCTACAACGGACGGACGAAGACCTATACGGTGATGGGCATTGTGCGGGATGTTCAGATTGGCAGCTCATCTCATTTCTTTATTCTGCCCGAAGAGGAGCTGTCCGCCTTGTATCCGGAAATTCAGGATTTTACCGGCTATGTCAATCTCCACACGGGGCAGGACAGCAATCAGCTGCGGCGGGCGGTGTTCGGCGCCGTGTCCGACCAGCGGGTGGTAATCTCCGGTTTGGACGACCTGTCCGCCGAGCTGGAGCGCGGCCTGCAGGGAGAACTAGCCCGGGACTACGGCATCCTGGTCTTTATCTTTGTGTTCGCTTTGATTAACCTTGCCAATACCCTGATTACCAATCTGCTCACCCGCCAGCAGGAGTTCGGTGTGTTCCAGTCCGTAGGCATGAGTGACCGGCAGCTGTCCAAAATGCTGTCTTTTGAGTGCCTGTACTATGTGGTAATCACGCTACTGACCACCCTGACACTGGGAACGGTGTGTAGTCTGGCCGTGTGCAAAGTCTTCGACCGGATCGGCATGTTTGGGACACTCACCTATCACTTCCCGGCGGTCCAGGTGCTATTGTTCGGAGCCGCACTGCTTCTGGTGCAGGGAGTGTTTTCAGTCTGCGCAGTCCGCTATACCAGAAAGCTTTCCCTTGTGGAGCGAATTAAGGCGACAGAATGATTGGAGGGAGACAGACATGACATGGCCTTTTGAAAATGATACCGGCGCTATTGTGAAAAAGCTTGCAAAGCGCAGCCTCGCCAGCGAGAAACGCCGGAACCTGATGGTGGTAATTGCAGTTGCTCTGGCGGCGTTTCTGATCTGTTTTGCAGCGGTTATATCCGTTTCTGTTGCACAGATTCAGCGTAATCAGGTGGCCGACACCTATGAGGCGGTCTTCACCGGCGTGGAGGCGGACCATGTGGCGGCGCTGAAAGAACTGCCGGAGCTTGCCCGGGTGGGTGAATACTATCTGCTGGGGCAGGAGCATTCAGGGCAGGGATACAACGCCTCCTATGTGTACTGCGACAGCGACATGATGTATATTGCCCGCAGTCAGATGGAGCTGGTAAAAGGAGAGCTCCCGGCAAAGGCGAATGAAGTCGCTGTCAGCGAATATTTTCTCTCTAATTTCGGTTCCAGTGCCAAAATCGGTGAGACGGTCCGGTTGGATACCGGGAGCTTTCATGGCGACTATACCGTGACCGGAATCCTGTCCATCGCGGGAGAAAAGGAAGGAAATATCTGCGCCATTGCAATATCCAAAGCGGCCTTGACGCAGTGGGCCGGATTTGACTCTGCAGGATACCGTGCCTATGTGCATTTCAAAAATGACAGGCAGTTTGACCAGGATACCATGACTGCCCACTGTCTTGAGATTGCCGCACGGTTTGGCTCTGCACATGTAGGGATGAACAGCAATTATTTTGCTTCCAATTCCAGATCCATTGACTTTGTGACCATTTTCGGCATAGCGGCTCTTGTGCTTGCCGGAGGATATGTAGTCATCCAGAGTATTTTCCGTATTTCTGTGAACGACAAAATACAAAGCTATGGGCAGCTCCGCACCATCGGCGCAACATCCAGACAGCTCCGGCGCATCGTGAAAAAGGAGAGCCGACGGCTGGGCGGTATTGGAATCCTGCTGGGTATCCTGTCAGGTGTGGGCGGCGGCCTGCTCCTGTTTCCCAAAGGGTTTCACGGGGGGTATTATGGGGCAGCTGTGCTTCTGACCATGGTGGTCTGCTGGTTCATGGTAGCGTCTTCCGTTTACGGCCCGGTGAAAATAGCTGCCAGCATTTCGCCGCTGGAGGCAGTACGTTTTTCAGCAGGAAAGGTATCGCCCCCTTGCTGGCACTTGGCGGCAATTTGTCGGAAAGCATTCCGAAAGCGTTCCTCGCCTGCTTTCTTCCATCAGGAAAAGACTCGCAGCAGGAAGAAACACCGGAAACTAAGTCCCGTATCCATGGGATTTGCAAATTTTGGACGCGACCGCAAGAAGTCAGTGAGTATTGCAGTATCCCTAAGCCTGGGCGGAATCCTTCTTCTGGTGGTGTCTTCCATGGTTCTGACACGCTCGCCCCAGCAGGCTGCAAGATTGTATTTCCCAGACGGAGATTATAAGGTCTATTTGTCCTCAGAGCAATCAGAGGAAGAAGTTATGGCTGCCGGTAATCCGCTGAATGAAGAACTGAGACAGGAAATCCTTTCTGTGGATGGGATAATGGATGTACTGGTTACCCGACGGTCACTGCACGCAAAATTCGGAACTTCCGAAAGCACTGAGGCCGGTATGTGCGACATGCTGACGGACTCAAACCGCATGGATGTAGAAGCTGCGCTGGTATCCGGCGCCATGCCGACGGATGCCCATAGCATCCTTCTGGGTACGGGCTATCAGAAGTACCTTGCTGATATGGATGTTGGGGCTGTCATGGAGCTGTCTCTGGGGCAAAAGACCGTTACTGTTACCATATCCGGACTGTTTGATATGTCGAAGATGACAAACGGACATGGTGCGCTTGCCATGGATTCGGCGGGACTGTTTGCACCGGAGGAACTGTTTCATGAGCTCCATCCCGAAATCGAAAACTTTGACTATTCCTGGAGCATTGTCAGCGCTCCGAAGAAAGCAGAGTCTGTGGAAAGCAGGCTCAAGGAGCTGGTATCCGGACGCAGCAATCTTGGAATGGATACCATAGCCATACATATCGAATATGAGAAAATGCAGAGCAGCATTATTTTTGGAAGCCTTCAGGCGCTTTCCTGGCTGATCTTCCTGTTCGGCGTTGTCAATCTGATCAATACGACGCTTTCCAACCAGATCTCCCGAAAGCGGGAGAACAGTATCCTGCGCTCCGTTGGCCTGACCGGGAAGCAGCTGTGCCGGATGAGTGTCACCGAGGGGATGTGCCATGCGCTTTTTGCGGCGTTTACAGTCTTAATCCTGGGACTGCCGATTTCCATGGCAGTCTGTGCGGAAGTCAGCAAGAAATCCTTTGCCGGCGCAGTCGTCCCATATCAGTTCCCGTTCCTGCAAATGGGGCTGTTCCTCCTTGTGCTGTTTGGCATGGAGATAATTCTGTCTGTCTGGATGGTGCGCAGGCAGAAAAAACAGTCCCTGGTTGAGCAGATGAGGGCGCAAAGTTAAAATGAACTTGGGTAAAATTTTTATACAGCATTTCGCGGCAACAGATAAACATTTCACAGCAATGAAATTGTTTTGGCGTTTCGGACTGGCTATAATGAAATGCCAGTCTGAGGCGGAAGAAAAAGAGAGGGCAGGAGAAATTGTGATGGCGGGATACACAAATAAGTTAAAACTCACGTTATGGGTTTCTGTCGTATATGTTTTATCGTTTATATGCTATGTACCTACATTACTGGAGCAGAACGGAATTGTCATTCCCAATGGATTATTGTACTTAAAATACTTATATGTGTGTATTCCCGCTATGGCTGCTATTTTTCTGCTGATTTGCGAGCAGGACATCAAGGTGTACTTTACGCGGATGTTTTCAGGAAAAATAACGATCAAATATATTTTAACAGGGGTTACATGTATGGCTGCAGGTATATTTGATTCTTACTGCTATTCGTTCATAGTGAAAACCGACGTATTTAAAAATACATATTCGACAGTAATATCACTATTAACAAGCTGTATATATCTGCTGATAACAGCGTTTGTTGAAGAAATAGCATGGAGAGGATTTCTGCTGGAACGACTTCCTTTTAAGAAAATCAAAAGTGTTCTTTTTGTTGGCGCCGTTTGGGCAGTGTGGCATTTACCAATGTGGATCATCAGAAATTCATTGGGCATGGAACAAATTGTTTGTCTTTGTATATGGACATTACTTGTTTCCGTTGTTTTGGGAATAACCTATTATCAATGCAGAAATATATTGCTGATTGCCATTATGCACGCAGCTTTTAATATCTGTTATTTAGCGCCAATACAATATAACATTGTTGTATTAGCGACCATAATTTTTGTTGGTGCTCTATTGTATAAAAACAATCATCGAAGCTGCCCGGAAAGAGGATGAAGGCAAAACCACTGTGAAAAACAGGCCACAGGTTGGTGCGGATCTGGATTTGAAGATATAGGAAAGAACCTTGTATTCTCTAAACCTGTGTGGTATTCTATGTTACGAAACAAGGGCAGAAAGAAGATGCGTGAGAGGAGTCATTTCGCGGCAGCAGATCAGCATTTTACGGCAATGAAATTGTTCTGGTATTCTGGTCAGGTTATAATGAAATGTCTGCCTATGAAATGACGAGGAGGTGGTGCATTGATCCATATTGCAATCTGTGATGATGAAAAACATATGTCTGATCATATAAGGGCTTTTGTCTCTGATTTTTTTCGCAGAAAGAATAGTGAGATCTGTATTCGGACATTTTCAAGCGGCGAGGAGCTGTTAAGCAGCGACGGGCAGATCGACATCCTGTTTCTGGATATCCAGATGAAGGGTATGGACGGCATGGAAACGGCAAAGAAACTGAGGGCAGATCAGTTCCGGGGCTTCCTGATTTTTATCACGGTACTGAAAGAGATGGTATTTCAATCCTTTGAGGTGCAGGCCTACGATTATCTGGTCAAGCCGGTGGAGAAAACACAGTTTGAGAAAACGATGGAGCGCCTTTACGCTTCTATGTGCAGCGTGGGGGAGTACAGCCTGCTGGTACAAAGGGGATATGAGGGGCGCATTATTTCAAAGGATGAGATTGTATTTTGTGAGGTTATAGACCGGAAAATATATCTGAACCTGGCTTCCGGCGAGATTCTTGATTATTATGAACGGATTGAAAATCTGGAAGCGAACCTGGGCGTCAATTTTTTCCGGTGCCACAGGAGTTACCTCATTAACCTGAAACATTTAAAAGGTTATAAAAACGGGACCGCCTATATGGATAACGGCAAAGAGGTTCCTGTATCGCGGCTGCGGAGCAAGGAGTTTTCCGGTGTTGTTCTGCAGTATATGAAAAATATGTAAAAGGTTTTTGTATGGATTTAGATTTTTTTAATATATATATCATGGGCATCATAGATACGTCCTTACAGTTTTATTTTCTGGTCAAAACCCTGAAAAAGAATATATCGCCTTTTTATTATTTTCTGTTTGCAGTATGTGCGGTGATTGTCAGTGATTTTCTTTCGATCAGAACGATCATTGGATTTATGGCGTTTGTCCTTCTGCTTACGGCATATGGGACTTTTGTCTGCCATGCAGATTTTAAGTCGTCCCTTTTATACGCGGCTTTGGCAACGGAAATCATGCTGCTCTGCGGCGGAATCGTGAATTCGCTGATGACCATTTCATTTCCATGGATGCCCGATTTTTTTCATGAGGCGGGCAATATTGCGGCCATGCTGATCTGCGAGGCGGCGGCACTGGCTCTGTCCGGTTTTTGTTATTATATCGTGTACCGTTATTTTTCCCGGGATGTCCTTTATCCCATAGATAATGCTGATACTACAATGGGAATGCAGCAGATGTTTCTGATTTTTATTCCGCTGCTGATGATATTTATTACGAGCACCTATATCAGTGCAGTTGAACTTGACTTTCAGTTTGAGCTCCTGGCGGACAAAGGGCCTGCGGAACATATTTTCAATCATGGACAGATGACTGCCATGTATTTTCTGGGGCTTTTAAGTCTGTTCTGCAGTCTGTTTTCCTATAAGAAACTGCAGCAGAGTTTCCGCCTCAGCACAGAGATATCACTGCTGGAGCAGGAGGAACATTCCCTGAACCAGTATGTGGAGGAGGCAAAGACGCGTTACGATGAAACAAAGTCGTTCCGCCATGATATCAGGAACCACATCGCAGTAGTAAAAAAGCTGCTGCAGAGCGGGAAGCTGGAGGAGGCGGTCAGCTATATTGAGGATATGGACGATATGGCGGAAAAAATGTCATTTCCCTGCAGTACCAACAATCCTGTAGTGGATATTCTGGCAGGAAACAAGCTGGGGATTGCCAAAAGCATGGGAATAGATGTGGGCTGTTCCCTTCTTTTGCCATATCCTTGTGGAATCAGGGACATTGATATCTGCATTATCCTGTCGAATGTGTTGGACAATGCCATACAGGCATGTAAAAATATGGGCACAGGAGCGGAAAGATATATCCATGTGTCCGGGCGCATCCAGGGGGATTTTCTTATGATGGAAACCCGGAACAGCTTTTGTGGGAAAGGCGCGTTCAAACCCGGAACAGGTCTGTCAAATGTGAGAAAGGTGGCGGAGAAATATAGCGGCGCCATGAGCATAGAGACACAGGAAAATGTATTTGTCCTCCATGTGATGCTGATCATTCCACAGTAAAAGCTTCACTTGCGCCTTTGGTGAAAAACTGTTAAAATTTTATTAAAACGACTAATTCGATTCTCGCAGGGAACGCTGAAAAAGGTTGTAAATTCAAAACTTTTGGACTTACAGCTTTTTTGCGTTTCTGTTTTTTGTATGTATTTGTATATATGGAAACGGATTTGTAGGCACACTCACATGAAACTCTGGGTTTTACACTATTTTCTAACAATCGCAAGGGCCAGGGTGGCGGTTTATAGAGCATGTGTAATCATACCGGGCAGGTGATATTTATTAAATTTTGGTAAAATTAATAATATACAAATGGAAGCGCAGGGTGTAAAATGGAAGCGATGACAATTATGCAAAATGGGATGAACAAAATAGGATAAGGGAGTAGCAAAGTGAGACTTAGGAATGTAACCGGTTCGCGGGAGATGATCGAGGAGAGTCGTTTTGTGGTGCATGAGCCTGCCGCCTGGAAGGGGAAGTGGGGCGATGTGTTTGGAAACGATGGTCCGATTCACATTGAGATCGGTATGGGAAAGGGACGTTTTCTGATGAATCTGGCCGCGGCAAATCCGGATATCAATTATATAGGAATCGAGAAGTATTCGACAGTGCTTCTGCGCGCGGTGCAGAAGATGGAGGCGCAGGAGCTGTCCAATGTGCGTCTGATTCGCATGGAGGCTGAGGAGATCTGCGAGGTGTTTGATAAGGGGGAGGTCGCGAAGATCTATCTGAATTTTTCCGATCCGTGGCCGAAGGACAGACATGCCAAGAGGCGGCTTCCATCACGGCAGTTTCTGGCGCGGTATCACGAGATTCTGGCGGCGGACGGGCGGATTGAGTTCAAGACAGACAATGCGCAGCTGTTTGACTTTGCGCTGGAGGAGATTGCGCCTGCGGGGTGGAAGCTTGAGGCGATGACCAGGGACCTGCATCATGACGAGAGGATGCTTGTGGGAAACGTTATGACGGAATACGAGGAACGATTTTCGTCTATGGGAAATCCGATCTGCAAATATATTATCTATCGGTGAGAGCGCAGGAGGTTTTGGAAAAAGGAGGTTTTGGGAGATGTATGTCATCTTTTTTCTGTTGTGGATAATCTTTAACGGGCGCGTTACGACGGAGATCGTACTCTTCGGGCTGGTGATCGCCGCGGCGCTATATTGGTTTATCTGCAAATTTATGGACTTTAGTCCCAGGCGGGAGCTGGGATATCTGAGAAGGACTGGTTATCTGTTACAATATCTGTATCATCTGATCAAAGAAATTATCATGGCAAATTTTGCGACAATGCGGCTGATCTGTTCTGCGGGCAGGGTTGTGGAGCCGGCGCTGATAGAGTTTGAGACACATTTTAAGAGTGACACTTCGCGGTTTCTGCTGGCTAACTCGATCACACTCACACCCGGGACGATCACGGTCGCGATCGAGGGGGACAAGTTTATCGTACACTGTCTCGATAAGACGCTGGCGGAGGGGATTGAGTCCTCTGTTTTCGTGAAGCTTCTGGAGAAGCTTGAAATGGATAATAAAGGTGAAAATTAGGATGAAGATGAAGGAGGGTTCGATATGCACAGTGGAAATATCGCGCTGGAGGCAGCGTTTGAGATTATTATGACCATCTTTCCGGTGATACTGGCGGTCATGGTGCTGATGTGTCTGATTCGCGCGATCAAGGGCCCGCGGATTGCGGACCGCATCGTGGCGATCAATATGATGGGAACGATGACGATGGTCATTATCGCTATTCTGGCAGTGAAGATGGATGAGGGCTATCTCGTGGATATCTGCATCATCTATGCCATGATCTCCTTCCTGGCAGTGACACTGTTGACGAAGGTGTATATGGGGGTGTATGCCGAACGCAGCGCAGAGTGCAAAAAGAAGGAGGAGAAGGACCATGACAGTGCTACTGTGGATTAGGTTTATCGTGGGGATTGCGTTGATTCTGTGCGGAATCATCGTGTTTGGTATCGAACTGTTTGGTGTGTTTCAATTTCATTATGTGCTGAACAGGATGCACGCGGCTGCGATGGGGGATACGCTGGGAATCGCCCTGAGTATGCTGGGGCTGATCATTTTGTGCGGACTGAATTTTACTTCACTGAAAATGGTTCTGGTCGTTGTATTTCTGTGGTTTGCCTCCCCGGTGGCGTCCCATATGCTGTCGCGCTTTGAAGTGGCGACCAATGAGGAGCTTTCCAGAGAGTGCGATATGAGCGGGATGAAGCAGTCTGCAGACGATACGGATTTGCAGGGCTGATCGAAGATTGGAGGTTTGCATATGGAAGTATTTCAGATTGTGTTATTTCTTTTCCTGATCGTGTGTGCGATATCAGTGACTTTTTCCAAAAATCTGCTCAACTCGATCATTATCTTTATGTCCTACAGCCTGATCATGTCCATCATATGGATTCTGCTGGAGTCGCCTGATCTGGCCATCACGGAAGCTGCGGTCGGGGCCGGCATCACGAGTATTTTATTTTTTGTCACGCTCAAGAAGATTCACGCGATCATCGCGCTGGATGAGGACAAGGTGGACAAGCATTCGCGCAGGAATACATCAGATAAAAAGGGGGGAACAAAATGAGTCGTCTATTATCAGAGGAGGAATACCGGAAAACCAGGGCGTTTAAGATCAGGCGCTGGTATCGCGGCGAGAAGGATCCTTATATCGGCAGGGTGGAGCTAAAGCCGCAGAAGCCCTTTGCTGAAGATGTCAACACGATGAAGCAGAGGATTCATGACGAGGCGATCCTCAAGAGAAATATTTATGATATCGAGCACAACAAAAAGCTTCAGATTTTCTCGAAGTGTTATCGTGTGATCTCGATCGTCTTTGTGTTTACGCTGATTGCGATGCTGCTCTACGTGGTATCATATCTGCCGCCGGTGGGAAACGCGGCAAATCCGGACAACAATGAGGTGGCGACGAAGTACATTGAGGATGGGATGAAGGATACCGGAGCGGTCAATATCGTCACGGGTATGATTCTGGATTACCGTGCCTTTGACACGCTCGGAGAGTCGAATGTGCTGTTTATCGCCACATGTACGGTGTTGATTCTGCTGCGCGTCGACAACCGTTCGAAGAAGAAGGAGGAGGAGGAGAATGACCGCCTCTATGAGCCGAAAAATGATATTATTCTGCAGAAGGTGGCGTTTTTCCTTGTGCCGATGATCATTATCTTTGGAATCTATGTCATTTTGAACGGACATCTGTCCCCGGGCGGTGGTTTTTCCGGCGGCGCGATCATTGGTTCAGGACTGATTCTGTATGTCAATGCCTTTGGATTTAAGAAAATCGAGCGGTTTTTCACACAGAAGACTTACAAGTGGATTTGCTTTGTGGCGCTCTTATTTTACTGTCTGGCAAAGACGTATTCGTTCTACTGCGGCGCACATCATCTGGAGACAGGGATTCCGCTTGGCACACCGGGCGATATCCTGAGCTCGGGGCTGATCTTACCGCTGAATATTTGTGTCGGTCTGGTGGTTGCATGTACAATGTATGCGTTCTATGCAATGTTCCGCAAGGGTGGATTTTAGTAAAAGGGGGTTAGATAGATGGGTGGAAATTTGCTCGCGAATTATGGGGAGGCGGTTGCTATGATCCTGTTTGGCATCGGGTTCTCAAATTTGCTTTTGCAGAAAAATCTGATCAAGAAAATCATCGGTCTGAATATTATGGACACGGCGACATATCTCTTTCTCGCGGAGAAAGGGTTTATCGCGGGGAGGATGGCGCCGATCGTGGTGGACGATATCACGAGCGTGGAGGCGTACATCAATCCGGTGCCGAGCGGACTTGTGCTGACCGGCATCGTGGTGTCCGTATCTGTGACGGCGCTGATGCTCTCGCTCACAATCCGGCTCTACAGAAGGTATCATACACTGGATATGGATGAGATCTCCACCATATTGAAAAAGGAGGATCAGTGATGGACTTTATACGGAATTTTCCCTTTTTCAGTATTTTATTGTCACTTGGCTCGGGTGTATTGACGTCCATCATGAATAAGGAAATCGCGCGTCTGTGGAATACGTTTATCCTCGTGGCGATCACAGTGATGTCGGCTGTACTTTTTGTGTATATGCTCGGTGTCGGTGAGCCGTATACGTTTATGATGGGACATTTTCCGGCGCCGTGGGGAAATGAGATCAGGGCGGGTGTGCTCGAGGCTGGTATGGCGCTTTTTTTCTGTCTGATTATGTTATTTTCATTGAAGGGCGGACAGGAGCATATTGACGCGGAGATCGAGGAGACGAAGGTTAATTTGTACTATATCATGATCAATCTGTTGTTGAGTTCGCTGCTGGCGCTGATCTACACCAACGACCTTTTCACGGCATATGTGTTCGTGGAGATCAACACCATCAGCGCGTGCGGCCTGATCATGATCACGCAGAGCGGGCGGACGATCGAGGCGGCGACGCGTTATATGATCATGGCTTCCCTCGGCTCTGGTCTGCTGCTGATGGGACTCTGCATTTTGTATGATATCACGGGGCATCTGTTGATGAGCAATATCAAAGAGAGCGTCGCGTATGTCTATGCGCAGGGAGTCTACAATGTTCCGCTGATCGCCTCGATCGTAATGGTAGTCGTCGGTCTCGCCATCAAGAGTGCGCTCTATCCGTTTCACACATGGCTGCCGGACGCGTATGGCTACTCAACGGCATCGAGTGCGGCAATTCTGTCAAGTCTGGTGTCGAAAGGATATATATTTCTGCTGATCAAGATCTTTTTCCGCGTGGTTGGTTTTGAGATCATCGTTGACTCAAAGATTGTCAATGTTTTGTTTGTGTTTGGGCTTCTGGGCATGATCATGGGCTCTGTCAATGCGATTCTGGAGGATGATATCCGCCGTATGATCGCCTTCTCTTCGGTGGCGCAGATCGGATACATCTATATGGGACTGGGACTGGGAACGACGATGGGAATTGTGGCGAGCATCTTTCACATTTTGTCACATGCTTCCACGAAATCACTCTTGTTTATCGCAGGCGTAGGACTTAGTGATGCGTCGGGCGGGAGCAGGAAGTTTAATGATCTGACGGGCAGTGGGTTCCGCAATCCGGCGGCTGGCGCCGCGTTCACGATTGGCGCCTGTTCCATGGTGGGCATTCCGCTGTTCTCCGGATTTATCAGCAAGGTGCAGTTTGCGGAGGCGGCAGTGCAGAACAGTCTCGCAAAGATGCTCCCGACACTGATCTGTCTGGCGATCAGCACGGTGCTCAACGCCATTTATTTTATGAAGACAGTGATTCGCCTGTATACGCCAAAGAGCAAATCGACAGCGAAGACACAGGCCGGCGAGGCGGCGGTCATCGGCCTGAAGGAGCATCCGCTGTACAATGTCGCGCTGCTGTGCATGGTCATCCTGAATGTGATACTGGGCTGCTGCTCCCAGCCGATTGTCGACTGGATCACGAGCGGTCTTGCTATGTTTGGATAAGATGGGAATGGAGGATTTGTAGATGGATTACATGATTTTGGTTTCGATCATCCTGCCCATTATCGCGGGGGCAGTTCTGCTCCTTATGCCGGAAAAGGTGTTTGCGGACAGACTGCGCCTCCTGGAAGTGACAGGTGTGTCATTTGTTGTGAGCGCGCTTCTGGCTGTGATTGTGATCAGCGGAGCGGTTGGGGACAGGCTGGTACTGTTCCGGCTGGTGGACGAGATACCGGTGTACTTTGAGATTGACAACCTCGGGAGGCTTTTTGCCGGCATCGTGGTGCTGGTGTTTGTGCTGGCAGGATTCTTTTCCTTTGTCTATATGTCGCATGAGAAAAATGAGAAGCGGTATTATGGATTCTATCTGATCACGTTTGGCGTACTGATGGGGCTGTGCTTTGCGGGGAATCTCGTGACGCTCTATCTGTTTTATGAGTTTATGACGCTTGCGTCGATGCCGTTGGTGATTCACTCGGGCTCAAAGGAAGCGGTCATGGCGGCATTGAAATATCTGTTTTATTCATTTTGCGGTGCATATATGGCGCTCTTTGGGATTTATTTCCTATACAAATGTGCTTATGTGGACACATCCATAGGGAGTGGACTTTCTCTGGCTGTGGGTGAGCTGGATGCGCATATGATGGACTTTGCGGCGGGCGGCAGGCCGGAAATGGATGCGGTTCTCCGGTCGGGAAACAGGGAAATTTGTCTCGTTGCGATATTTTTGATGATTGTGGGCTTTGGCGTGAAGGCGGGATGCTTTCCGCTCCACGCGTGGCTTCCGACAGCGCATCCTGTGGCGCCGGCGCCGGCTTCGGCTTTCCTGTCCGGCATTATCGTGAAGGGCGGTGTCCTTGCGATCATCCGGGTGGTATACTATTATGTCGGGGCGGATTTTCTGCGCGGCACATGGGTGCAGACGGCATGGGCGGTTCTTGCGGTTGTGACGCTCCTGATGGGTTCGTCGCTTGCTTTTAAGGAAAAAATATTGAAAAAGCGGCTGGCCTACTCTACGGTGTCAAACCTTTCTTATATTTTGCTGGGACTATCCATGCTGAATGCGACGGCACTGACGGGAAGTCTGCTGCATGTGGTGTTTCATGCGGTGATCAAGAGTGCGCTGTTTCTGTCGGCGGGCGCGCTGATCTTCACGACCGGACGGACGAAGGTCAATGATTTCGTGGGACTTGGCAGGAAGATGCCGGTTCTCTTCTGGTCCTACACGATTGTCTCCCTTGGCCTGATTGGCATTCCGCCCACAAGCGGCGTCATCAGCAAGTGGTATCTGGCGACAGGGTGTCTTGAGAGCGGGATGGCAGGACTTTCGTGGATTGGACCGGCGGCGCTCTTGATCTCAGCGCTCCTGACGGCGGGATATCTGCTTCCGCTGAGCATCCGCGGGTTTCTGATGGAGCCGGATTACAATGCGGTGCACAATGATTACAGGGAGCCGCGGCTGCTGATGCTGGCGCCGGTCGTGATCCTGGCTGTGATCACACTTGTGCTTGGGCTGTATCCGACACCCTTGATCCAATTGATCCAAAACGGTATTGCTGCCGGCTTATTTTAGGGAAAGGGAGGGTTCAAATGGTTTTAGGTCTGATGCTTACGGTGATACTGCTTCCTTTTGCGGGTGGTTTGCTGTTACAGGTTATAAAGTTTAAGGATAAGCGGCAGAAGCAGTGTTATATCTTTGCCTATGTGCTGATCAATACGCTGCTGACTTATGTGCTGCTGTGGCAGGGGCCCACGGAGCTGATCAGGGTGATCAATTTTGCCGGCGCGAAGCTTGATTTTTCCTTCAAACTCGACGGTATGGGCATTGTCTTTGCGGGGCTGGTGTCGACGCTCTGGCCGCTCGCGACGCTGTACTCGTTTCCGTATATGGAGCATGAGCACAATGGGCGCGTCCATGAGAATATTTTCTATCTGTTTTACACGGCGACCTATGGCGTGACGCTCGGCATTTCCATGTCCGGCAATATGCTGACGATGTATTGTTTTTATGAACTACTGACGCTGGTGACCGTTCCGCTTGTCATGCACACGCTCACGAAGGAGGCGGTGCTTGCCAGCCGCAAGTATTTCTATTACTCGCTTGGCGGGGCGGCGTTTGCCTTCATCGGTCTGATCTTTCTGGTGGTGTATGGGGACAGTCTTGCTTTCACATATGGCGGTGTGTTAAATCTGTCGCAGATAGGCGGTAAGAAGGATTTGTTGTTGTTTGTGTATGTGCTGGCCTTTCTGGGGTTTGGTGTCAAGGCTGCGGTCTGTCCGTTTAACGCATGGCTTCCACAGGCAGGAGTGGCGCCAACGCCGGTCACGGCGCTTCTGCACGCGGTAGCAGTCGTGAAGTCAGGTGCATTTGCGATTATGCGTCTGACATATTATGGTTTTGGCACTGATTTTCTGCGGGGGACATGGGCGCAATACCTGCTGCTGTGTTTTGTCATTTTTACGATTGTGTACGGGTGCAGTATGGCGGTGAAGGAGACGCACATCAAGCGCAGACTTGCGTTCTCGACCATATCCAATCTGTCGTATATCCTGTTTGGTGTGCTGATCATGACGCCGCTAGGTCTGGTTGGGGCGCTCTGCCACATGGTTTTTCATGGTGTGATGAAGATCTGTTCCTTCTTCTGCGCAGGCGCGATGATCACGCAGGCACACGCGAATTATGTCTATGAGATTGACGGCATGGCGAAGAAGATGCCGAAGATTTTTGGTATTTTTACGGTGTCCGCGCTTGCGCTGATGGGTGTGCCGGGGCTGTGCGGCTTTGTGTCGAAGTGGCATCTGGCGAAGGCGGCCTTTGCGAGCGGGAATATGCTTGCGGTTGTGGGTGTGGGCGGACTGCTGATATCGGCCCTGCTGACAGCGATCTATATGCTCAGCATTGTGATCAGGGCGTATTATCCAGGAAATGATTTTGACTATGGGAAGCTGCATGACGATATCCGTGATCCGGACTGGAGGATGCTTTTGCCGCTCTTTTTGTTCGTGATATTGATGGTGGTGTTTGGTGTGTACAATGAGCCGGTCGTGAATTTCTTCCGGGCTGTGGCGTCGGGAATGATATAGGGAGGGGGAGATTGGATATGGATATGGCCATAAGAAATAGTTTTTGGACAGTGCTCTTTCCTTTTGTAATGTGTTTCTGGGTATGGTTTGTGTCGCGTGTGAGGACGAAAGACAAAAAGAAAGTATGTGCATGGATCATGATTCTCGCCAGCGCGGTGGAACTTGTGGCAACGCTGAGTCTGGTGATCTGTGATCTGCGGGGGATTTCGATGGACGTCTATGAGATCGCTGGCACGGGCGGCCTGGGGCTTCATTTTATGTACTCGGGCTTTCGCGGAATCTTTGGCGTGCTGACTGCGTTTGCGTGGTTTGTGACTTCGCTGTTCTCGTTTGACTATATGAAAAATGACACGAATGTCATAGGATATGACTTGTTCAATCTGCTGACACTCGGCGCGACGATGGGAATTTTTTACGCGGCGGATTTGTTCACACTGTTCTTTTTCTTTGAGATCATGTCATTCACGTCGTTTGTGTGGGTGGCACACAGGCAGACGAGGGATTCGCTGTACGCGGCGGGGACGTATCTGGGAATCGCGGTCGCGGGCGGTATGGCGATCCTGATGGGATTGTTTATCCTGTATAGCCGGCTTGGGACGCTGGCATTTGACGGGATGTATGACCGCGCTGTGATGCTGATGAGCAGTGGCAGCAGCGCAGACGCTACATGGCTGTTTGTGGCGGCGGGCTGTATGTTTGTGGGGTTTGGCGCGAAGGCGGGCGCTTTTCCGGTGCATGTATGGCTGCCGCAGTCCTACACGGAGGCGCCTGCACCTGCGACAGCGCTCCTGTCTGCGATCCTGAGTAAGACAGGTGTCTTTGGGATTATGCTGGTGACGCTCGATGTGCTCCCGATGCGGGGCAGCTGGGGCATGTTTCTCCTGATGGTCGGCGTCGTGACGATGGTGCTGGGTGGAATCCGGGGTGTGATGAGCAGTAATTTTAAGACGACGCTGGCGTATTCGTCCATGTCACAGATCGGTTTTATTCTGACCGGTGTGGGGATGCAGTCGCTGCTCGCCGAGTATCTGATGAAGATGACCGGTACGGGGCAGGTGGCGGAGCTTATCGGGGCAGTCGATTCAGGGTATGTGGACCACGAGGCGGTCGCGGAGATCACGAAAGTGTTTGGCATGGCGGTGAATGGCACATGTCTCCATATGCTCAATCATTCGCTGGTGAAGCTTGTCCTCTTTATGGTGGCGGGCGTGATCTTTATGCAGGTGCGAAGCTATGAGCTGAATCAGGTGCGCGGTTTCGGACGGAAAAAGCCGTTTCTGCTGGCGGTATTTGTGCTGGCGGCAGCCGGAGTTGGCGGGATTCCGTTCTTGAACGGGTATGTGAGTAAGACGCTCCTGCATGAGAGTATCGCGGAGTACGGTGCGCTGCTGGCGTTTGCGGAGGGGAATCCCGGCGCGCCTGCGTTGTCAGCGACACCTGCGCTGATGCGGGCGGTGGAGGTGCTGTTTTTGTTTTCGGGCGGACTGACAGTCGCGTATATGACAAAGCTCTTTGTCGTTCTTTTTGTGGAAAAGAACAGTGACAAGAAAGTACAGGAAACTTATGATGCGGCGAAGGCTTACGCTCCGCTGGGGAGTAAGTTTGCAATCGCGCTGTGCGCCCTGCCGATTCCTTTTATCGGAATGCTGCCCAATCTGGTGGCACAGCCGATCGCGGAGTACGGGCTTGTGCGTTTTGGGTTGAGTCATCTGTTGGAGAATCAGCACGAGAATATTCACTATTATTCGCTGCACAATCTGTCGGGGGCGCTTGTTTCCATTATTGTCGGCGCGGCCGTTTACTTCCTTGTGGTGCGGATTATGATATTGCGCGGTGTTTTTGTCAAAAATAAGGAGGGCGGATACCGCGATGTATTCCCGTCATGGCTCAATCTGGAGAAGTATGTGTACAGGGCAGTGTTTTACACAGCAGTGCCGTTTGTTTTGGGGATAATTTCAAGAATTTTGGACAGCATTGTGGATACCGCTGTCGTAATCCTGCGAAAGACAGTGTACAGCGACCGGGCGCTGCCGTATGAGCTGCCGGAGGGCAACCGCGTGACGCACCGCATCGGATATACGATGGAGCGCGTGCGGCTGCTGTATTACGCGGTGATGCGCAAAGAGGGCTATGAGCCGAAGAACTATGAGCACAAGCTGGCGATGAAAGGGACGGATATCTTTGAGAACCTCCGTATCATCGAGCGCAGCCTGTCGTTTGGGTTGTTTATGTTCTGCGTGGGGCTGGGACTCACGATGATGTATCTGTTGATGGTGAATTAGATCGGATGAGAGGAGGATGAACTATGCTGGAAAATTGGAACAGACCACAAAGACCAGAGGAAGCGGAGCTGGAGGAGCGCTTAAAGGCGGCAAATGAGAGGCTTGCAGGCCAGCAGATGATGATTAAGGAGCGCGGCCTGCCGGTGCTGGTGTTGTTTGAGGGCTGGGGAACCGCAGGAAAAGGAAGCGTGCTGGGAAAGGTGATCCGTAACATTGATCCGCGTTTTTTCAAAGTCGCGGCGATGGACGTGCCGACACAGGAGGAGCGAAGGAAGCCCTTTCTCTACCGTCATTTTGTCAAGATTCCTGAGGCGGGGAAGTTCATGTTTCTGGATTCTGGCTGGATGGATGAGGTGACAGGAGAGTGCCTGGACGGGACGCTAAAAGAAAAGGATTATAAGAAAAAGGTCGAGAGCATCAAGCGGTTTGAGCGACAGTTGACTGACAATGGGTATCTGGTGATGAAGTTCTTTTTTCACATCAGCCAGAAGGAACAGAAAAAGCGAATCGACGCGCTGAAATCAGACAAGAACACAAGCTGGCGCGTGGGCGAGAAAGACAGCTGGCAGAACAGGCATTATGACAAGTGCCTCAGTGTGTTTGACCGCTATCTGAATGACACGAATTTGCCTGCTGCTCCGTGGTACATCATTGATGCGAAGAGCAGAAAATGGGCGCAGCTTCAGGTGCTGGAGACTCTGGCTAGCGGGATTGACACCGCGTTGAAGAACAGCGCGATGGCAGTACCCCTGCTGCAGAATGTATTTCCACTGGAGAGGATGCCAAAGCTGGATGAGATCGATCTGGACAAGGCTGTCACACAGGAGGAATACCGCGCGGAGCTTGACCGGCTGCAGGAGAGACTGGGACACCTGCACAATAAATTATATCGCAAAAAAGTGCCTGTCATCATCGCGTATGAGGGATGGGATGCAGCAGGAAAGGGCGGCAATATCAAGCGAATCACGGAGGCGCTTGATCCCAGAGGGTTTGAGGTTCATCCGATCGCAAGTCCCGAGCCGCATGAGAAGGCCAGACATTACCTCTGGCGCTTCTGGAACCGCCTGCCAAAGACCGGACATATCGCTGTCTTTGACAGGACGTGGTATGGAAGAGTCATGGTGGAGCGGCTGGAAGGCTTCTGCAGGGAGAACGACTGGCAGAGGGCATACAATGAGATCAATGAGTTTGAGAGGGAGCTCGCGGACTGGGGAGCGGTCATCATCAAATTCTGGGTGCAGATCGACAAGGACACACAGCTTGCCCGCTTTAACGAGCGTCAGAATACACCGGCAAAGCAGTGGAAGATCACGGAGGAGGACTGGCGCAACAGGGAGAAGTGGGATCTGTATGAGGGCGCAGTGAACGAGATGCTGCAAAAGACCAACACCACCTATGCGCCGTGGCATATCCTGGAATCTAATGATAAGCGGTATGCGCGCCTGAAGGCTTTGAGAATCGTGATCGAATCAATAGAGAAGGCATTGGATTAATAGATAAAAAACGACACCTGCGGGTGTCGTTTTTTGCGTTTGATAGCGGAGAAGGACTTGACATATATAGATTATCGATATATAATGTAAACCATGATATATCGATAATCTATATAATGTGAACTATGGAAATTTTGTAAATCAGGAAAGGAGCGGTTTTATTATGGCAATTGACAAATCTTTGATTTCGGGAAGTACCTCTATACTTATCCTGCGTCTTTTGGAGGACAAGGACATGTATGGTTATGAGATGATCGAGACGCTCGAGGCAAAGTCAAAAAATGTATTTACGTTAAAGGCAGGGACGCTTTATCCATTGCTGCATTCCCTTGAGGAGAAACAATATCTGACCTCCTATGAGAGCGAGGTCAACGGAAAGCTGCGCAAGTACTACAGCATCACGAAGGGCGGTAAGAAATACCTGAAATCCAAGAGGGAGGAGTGGCAGGAGTACCAGACAGCCGTAGTGAATGTGCTCAGCATGGCGTAAGGAGCTTGCGGCAAATAACCGGTGTCGGTCGGGATGTGTCAGTTATTTTTCTGCAGATCCTGATGTCGTGCGGGAATGACAGATTCCGGGGGATGTATTGAAATAAGGAGAGATAAAAATGGAAGAATTTATAAGGACTTTAACGGAGCAGATACGCTGTGCGAAAGCGCGT
>VSNM01000067.1 GCA_009774245.1 Lachnospiraceae bacterium
TGGCATACTCACTGGTGCCTTTGATTATGATATTGATTTATTGATATTGAGAATTTTATATAAATTGGAGAGTGATTATTACAGAAATGTCAGAGACAAAATCATTGGAAATGCCATTTTGGCTGAAATTAACTTTAACAATTAAGGAAGCAGCAGCTTATTCAAATATAGGGATTAATAAAATAGAAGAGTTATTGAAACAACCTAAATGTGATTTTGTATTATATGTCGGTAATAAAAAATTGGTAAAAAGGAAAGAGTTTGAGCAGTACATATCAAAAAGTTTGGAAATTTAAGACAGGATTCAGGCAGAAAATTTAATTTGATTATTCCAAAATGCTGGATGATATGCTATAATATAAGCTTGTATCAGACTCTTTTTGCTGGATAACAGCAGAAAGGAGTTGATTTTATGGGTAAGGACTTAAAAGGCAAGGAGCTTGGAGTTGGTATTTGTCAAAGGAAAGATGGTTTATATACAGCGCGATTCGTGAGTAAAAGAACTGGTAAATCGGTTCAAAAATATTTCCCAAAGTTACAGGAGTGTCGTAAGTGGTATGCAGATGCAAAATTTAATGATGAACATGGTGGTATTGAAGCATCAGGTGATATGACAGTAACGGCATGGTTTGATTATTGGATCGAAAACATTAAGGGTGACAGCATAAGACCAAATACAATAAGAAACTATAAAGAACGGTTTGAGCATAATATAAAGAAGTGTATCGGGAATATGATATTGTCAGAAGTAAAACCGATGCATTGTCAGAATGTTTTGAACCAGATGAAAGATGAATACAAAACATCTACTATATATCAAACAAGGATAACATTGTATTGTATGTTCTCTGATGCTGTTGAAAATGATGTAATACATAAAAATCCGGTAACGAAAGCTGTAAAATATAACATTGGGAAAGAACCTAAGAAAGTCAGGGCATTAACTATTGACGAACAGAAGAAATTTCTTGAAGTTGCAGAGAAAAGCAGTAATTATAATCAGTTCGCGTTTATCTTGCAGACGGGATTACGGACAGGTGAGTTAATAGGCTTGAAGTGGTCTGATATTGATTGGGAAAAGCGTGTCGTACACATACAAAGAAGTATGGAGTATAGGTATAGTGTTGGCGAATGGCGGATTGGTGAGCCGAAAAGCAAATCCGGCTATCGTGACGTACCTTTGACAGAAGAAGCCATTGCGATTTTGAAAAGGCAGAAAGAGAAACTTAGAGAGATCAAAGTGATCAATATGCAGTTCAAAGAACATGTATTTCTTTGCAGGAAAGGCGAACCAACGAAAAATTCAGCTTATGACACAACATTATTCAAATTATGTGATAAAGCTGGTATTGAACGTTTCTCAATGCACGTTTTAAGACATACAATGGCGACAAGATGTATTGAGGGTGGTATGCGTCCCAAGACTTTACAGGTGATTTTAGGTCATGCCAATGTAGGCATTACGATGAATTTGTATGTCCATGTGACCGAGGATGAGAAGGTCAAAGAGGTTGAAAGAATCGAAAGTGCCTTAAAAATTGTGTAGTAGATTGTGTAGTAAAAATATAGAGAAAGGCGAAAACCCTTGAAAATAAAGGATTTTTGAGTAGGTATGATGAGAAATGAAACTAGGAATCGTCGGACTTCCGAACGTAGGAAAGAGTACATTATTTAATTCATTGACAAAGGCAGGTGCGGAATCCGCGAATTATCCGTTCTGCACGATCGATCCGAATGTGGGCGTTGTGACAGTGCCGGATGAGCGGATCAGGCTTCTCGGGGAGCTGTATCACACGAAGAAGGTGACGCCGGCGGTGATTGAGTTTGTCGATATCGCGGGACTTGTGAAGGGCGCTTCCAAGGGAGAGGGGCTGGGGAACCAGTTTCTTGCGAATATCCGTGAGGTTGACGCGATCGTTCATGTGGTGAGGTGCTTTGAGGACTCCAATATCGTCCATGTCGACGGCAGCATCAATCCGTTAAGGGATATCGAGACGATTAATTTAGAGCTTATTTTCTCGGATATTGAGATCCTTGAGAGACGTATTGCAAAGGTGTCGAGAGGCGCGAAGAATGACAAGGCCCAGGCGAAGGAGCTTGCGCTTGCCGAGCGCATCAAGGCACACTTGGAAGACGGAAAGCTGGCAAAGAGCTTCGTGACGGAGGACGAGGACGAGATCGTGT
Source organism: Lachnospiraceae bacterium (assembly GCA_009774245.1). Taxonomy (GTDB): domain Bacteria; phylum Bacillota; class Clostridia; order Lachnospirales; family Lachnospiraceae; genus COE1. The sequence continues at coordinate 2,185 of VSNM01000067.1, forward strand.
GGAGAAACGGTTACAATCTTCTGACGGACAAGCCGGTGATCTTTGCGGCGAATGTGGCGGAGGATGATCTCGCAAATGATGGTGCGGATAATGACGGCGTAAAGGCAGTCCGTGAGTATGCGGCATCGGAGGGATTTGAGGTGTTTGTGATCTGTGCGCAGATCGAGCAGGAGATCGCGGAGCTTGACGATGATGAGAAGGCCATGTTTTTGGAGGATCTGGGATTAAAAGAGTCGGGATTGGATAAACTGATTGCAGCAAGCTACCGTCTGTTGGGGCTGATCAGCTTTCTGACGGCGGGGGAGGACGAGTGCCGCGCGTGGACGATCAGGATTGGCACGAAGGCGCCGCAGGCGGCAGGAAAGATTCACACGGACTTTGAGCGCGGGTTTATCCGCGCTGAGGTTGTCAACTATCAAGACCTGCTGGAAAACGGTTCGCTGGCGGCGGCAAGGGATAAGGGACTTGTCGGCCTGGAAGGCAAGGATTATGTGGTGAAGGATGGCGATGTGATTCTTTTCCGGTTTAATGTATAAAGTGGGAAGAGAAAATCTTAAACTATAAACGTAAAGAACGCGGATCAGCGTTCTTCACGAATCTTGGAACAAGGTAGGTAAAAAAATATGCCTGATACAATGGGGGTAAATGATATCGCTTTCCCACATCTTGGAATTTATCTGGAAAATGTGCCAAAAAGCTTTTCGGTGTTTGGCTTTGAGATCGCTCTTTATGGGGTGATTATCGGCGTCGGCGTCATACTCGGCGTGCTGATGGCGGAGCGTATGGCGAAGGCGGAGGGAATGGATACGGACATTATATGGGACTTTGGCATCTATGCGGTCATCTTCTCGGTGATCGGTGCGCGGATTTACTATGTGGTCTTTTCCTGGGATCAGTACAGGGATGAACTGCTGAGTATCTTTAATCTCAGGCGTGGAGGTCTTGCCATATATGGTGCGGTGATCGCCGCTTTTGTCACACTCTTTGTTTACAGCAGGATTAGGAAGCTTTCTCCTTATCAGATCGGTGACTGTGGTGTCTATGGACTGATTCTCGGACAGATTCTTGGCCGGTGGGGAAACTTTTTTAACAGGGAAGTGTTTGGCGGCTATACGGATTCGCTGTTTGCCATGAGGCTTCCTGTCGATGCAGTGCGCCCGTGGGATATCACACAGTCGCAGCTTGACGGTATGGCTTTGATGGGCGATGTAAATTTTATACAGGTGCATCCTACGTTTTTGTATGAGAGTGTCTGGAATCTGGGCATTTTGGCGGTTATGCTTCTCTATCACAGGAGGAAAAAGTACCATGGACAGATGTGCCTGTTTTATCTTGGCGGGTATGGTATTGGACGTTTTGTGATCGAGGGAATCCGGACGGACCGTCTACTGATACCAGGGACGCAGATCGCTGTGTCACAGCTGCTCGGGCTGATATTGTTTCTATTTTCTATCATAATGAATGCAGTCATAAGGCTTCGCTTGCCAAAAACATTAGATCACACAGAGAAGGAGGACAAGGTTGAATGACAAGAGATAAAATCGAGAAGCTGATTTCGCAGCTCACTTTGCAGGAAAAGATTGGTATGATTCACGGGGACGGCCTTTTTCGGACAAAGGGGGTGGAGCGGCTGGGGATTCCGCCGTTTAAGACCTCGGACGGCCCCAGGGGAGTCCGAAAGGACTTTGAAAATGATGTCTGGAAGGATATCGGACTCAGCTATGACTATGTGTCCTATCTGCCCTGCAATTCGGCTCTGGCGGCCACATGGAACAGGGCGCTCGCCTATGAGACAGGAAAGCTGCTGGGCAAGGAGGCGAGAGGCCGTGGAAAGGATATGATCCTCGCGCCGGGAATCAACATTATGCGCACACCGCTGTGCGGGCGAAGCTTTGAGTATATGGGGGAAGATCCGTACCTTGTCTCGGAGATGGTCGTGCCGCTGGTGCAGGGAATAGAGGAGAATGATGTCTCCTCGTGCGTCAAGCACTTTGCAGTGAACAATCAGGAGACGAGGCGACTCGACGTGGATGTGGATGTGAGTGAGCGGGCGCTCCGCGAGATCTATCTGCCGGGCTTTGAGGCGGCAGTCAGGAGAGGTAAGGCGAAGGGAATCATGGGGGCCTATAACAAGCTTCACGGGACGCACTGCTGCCATCATGATGAGCTGCTGAACGGGATTTTGCGCGGGGAGTGGGGCTTTGATGGAATCACAGTCTCCGACTGGGGTGGCGTCCATGACACGAAGGAGGCGCTCATGAACGGTCTCGACATGGAGATGTCCGTGACAAATGACTTTGATGCGTACTATATGGCAGAACCGCTGCTGAAGATGATTGAGAGCGGGGAAGTGGACAGGAAAACGGCGCTTGCAAAGATCGATGAGAAGGTCCGTCATATTCTGAATGTCATGAACAGGCTCCATATGCTTGACGGGGAGCGCAGTGCAGGCGGTTATAACGATTACAATGACAAGGCAGCGCTGCGGCAGACCGCAAGAGAATCTGTAGTCCTGCTCAAAAATGATGGGAATCTGCTTCCGCTTGACAGGAAAAAGATCAGGAAGCTGCTGGTGGTCGGTGAGAATGCAAACAGACAGCACGCGCCCGGCGGCGGAAGCGCTGAGATCAAGGCACTGTATGAGATCACGCCGATTATGGGCATTCAGATGCTTCTGGGCGGCAATACGGAGGTGGTATATCGGCCGGGATATTTTAACGAGGACATCGGAAATATCTGGGCAAATACTGGTGACAGCGAGAACGGTCAGGCGGACAGTCTCAACCAGGACAGCCAGACGACGCAGTCACCGGAGCCTGCTGTGGAGGCTGTGCCAGAGGAAAAGAGCAGACGTCAGAAGGAGATGAACGAGATGTATTTGCGGGAAGCGCTGGAAGCGGCGAAGGATGCCGATGCGGTGATCTTTGTGGGCGGACTGACGCACGACTATGACTCGGAGGGGCAGGACAGGGCGGACATGAAGCTGTCATATGAGCAGGACAGGCTGATCTGCGAACTGCTAAAGGTGCGGCCGGACACGGTAGTGACGCTTGTGGCGGGTTCTCCGGTGGACATGAGTGCCTGGCTGGGTGACGTGAATGCCTTGATTTTTAGCTGGTATGCAGGCATGGAGGGCGGCATGGCCCTTGCGGAGGTGCTGTTTGGCGCGTATAATCCTTCGGGGCGGCTGCCGGAGACCTTCCCAGTCAGCGAGAAGGACTGTCCGGCAGTGGTTCTGGGAGAGTTCCCGGGCGGCGAGAAGGTAAGCTATGGCGAGGATATCTTTGTGGGTTACCGCTATTATGACACGTATGATATCACGACAGCGTTTCCGTTTGGCTATGGGCTGTCCTACACCGACTTTGTGATGACCGGTATCCGGGCGGAGGTGATCGAGGACACTGCGGAGAGCAAGGGTGTCAAGGTAAGTTTTGACATCTCTAACATTGGAGGTCGCGCTGGCGCTGCGGTCGCACAGATCTATGTGGCGGATAAGTGTCCGAAGGTCAGAAAGGCAGCAAAGGAACTGAAGGCGTTTGAGAAGATCTTTCTCGAGGCCGGAGAGACAAGGGAAGTGACGCTCATGCTTGAGTGGGAGGCATTCACATACTATGATGAGGCGTCGCACTGTTTTAAAGTCGATGCAGGAAGTTACATGCTGCTGCTTGCCAAGAACGCGGAGGAGATCGTGGACATCACTGAGATTGAGTTTGCAGTTTAGGGAATGAAAAGAGAGTCCTTTTTGGGCGTGGCGCATATAATAAAGAAATGTGTCATGCTCAAAGGGGATTTTTTATGGTGACTTACAAGGAATTGAAAAAGAAGGAAGTGATCTGCATCAAGGATTGCAGGCGGCTGGGACATGTCTGTGATCTGGAGATCGACGAGTGTAAGGGATGCATCTGCAAGATTATCGTACCGGGCTGTCAGGGCTTCTGGTCCATGCTCAAGGACGATTCGGTGATTGCCATACCATACAACTGTATCAGGCAGATCGGACCGGATCTGATTCTCGTGGATCTGTAATGAATGATTGGATTGACATTACCGGAAACTTAAATTATACTTATTTTATTCTAATTTTATTCTAACACCAATGACAGGAAAACTTGACGAGTAAGAGTATTCGGAGGAAACAGTATGAAGTGTCCGTATTGCAATTGTGAAAATACGAGAGTGATCGATTCAAGGCCTGCCGAGGACAACAGCTCCATCCGCAGGCGCCGTGTGTGCGATGTGTGCAATAAGCGTTTTACCACTTACGAAAAAGTGGAGGCAATTCCGCTGGTTATTGTCAAAAAGGATGACAACAGGGAGGCGTATGACCGCTCCAAGATCGAGACAGGCGTGCTGCGGGCGTGCCATAAGAGACCGGTTAGTACGGACAAAATCGATGAACTGGTGGATGAGGTGGAGGCGGATATTCTCAACCGCGGAGAGAAGGAAATCAGCAGCCGTGTCATCGGGGAACTGGTCATGAATAAGCTCAAGGATCTTGACGCGGTGGCGTATGTCCGTTTTGCGTCTGTGTACAGGGAGTTTAAGGACATCAACACCTTTATGGACGAACTGAAAAAAGTGCTGGATAAGTAAAATCAAGTCTTTTTGTATGTTACTGTTCACTCCGTTCCAGTAACAGGCAAAAATCCATGCAAAATTTGCTTCGCAAATGAATTTTTGCTTGCATCCACTACGTTTTCGTACGGACTTAGCAGTAAATGCTAAGTCCTGTGTGAACAGCAACTTTTGTATACAATAAAGAACAAGATTGTGCGGAAAAGGTCTTGCATTTTTACTGATATTTATATAAAATTTAACAGAACACAGGAGACGGTACGTGCTGTGCGCGCGACTGTACTTTGTGTGCTATTACAATTAAATAATTAGAAAAAGGAGTAAAAGACATGACGAAAAGAGGACAAAAGCTTGTGAAGGTTCTTTTTGCGGGTATGTTGCTTACACTGACTGTTGCACTGGGCGGATGCTCAGGTGATAAGGCGGCTGGAGACTCTACACAGATTGCAGATACGTCTGCCGCAGACAGCAGCGAGGCAGTTACCGCAGCGGATGCTGAGACAAATGCTTCATCGGAGGAGACAGGTGAGGAGACGGAGGATGGTGATTCACATATCACCATAGGGATTCCTCAGGATTTGGACAGTCTGGTGCCAAGCCTGTCACAGGGCGCGGGTACACAGGAAATTCTCTTCAACATCTATGAAGGGTTATACAAACCGGACAGTGAGGGCAATCTGGTTCCTGCAGTGGCGAGTGATTACACGATGTCAGAGGATGGGCTTGTGTATACATTCACATTGAGAGAGGGGATACAGTTCCACAATGGAAATCCCGTCACAGTGCAGGATGTGAAATATTCGATTGAAACCTGCGCCGGTCTTAATGGGGGAGAGCCTGTTATATCGGCGTTTTCTAATATCGAGAGTGTGGAGACGCCCGACGAGAACACGATTGTGATCACATTGAAGGAGTCGAGCAGCTCCTTCATGGCAATCCTGGCGACAGTGGAGGCGGCCATCGTGCCGGCAGATGTGTCTGACCTGCAGACGAATCCGGTCGGAACCGGCCCGTACAGGTTTGTGTCGCGTTCCCTGCAGGAGAACGTGGTGCTGGAGCGGTTTGACGGGTACTGGGGAGAGCCGGCGCATATCAAGGATATCACACTGAAGGTGCTTGCAGATTCGGATTCGATCGTCATGAACCTCGAAGGCGGCGCGGTCGATCTGGTCGCGCGGGTTTCCACGGCGCAGGCGGCGGAGCTTGGCGATGATTTTGAGGTGCTTGAGGGAACAATGAATCTGGTGCAGGCGATGTACCTCAACAATGCGGTGGAGCCGTTTGACAATGAGCAGGTTCGTCAGGCGCTCTGCTACGCAGTCAACAAGCAGGAGATTCTCGACTTTGTGTCCGATGGAAAGGGCACTCCGGTGGGCAGCAGTATGTTCCCGGCATTTGGAAAATATTATATTGAGGAGCTGGGCGATCTTTACACAACGGACATCGAGAAGGCGAAGGAGCTGCTGGCGGACGCGGGGTATCCCGACGGGTTCAGCTTTACGATGAAGGTACCGTCAAACTATCAGCAGCATGTGGACACCGCACAGGTGGTCGCAGAGCAGTTAAAGCAGATCGGCGTCACGGCGAATATCGAGCTGATTGAGTGGGAGACCTGGCTGAGTGATGTGTACCAGGGACGCGATTTTGAGGCGACGCTTGTCGGTGTGGATGCGTCAACCCTGACTGCGGGGGCGATGCTGAGCCGTTTTCGTTCGGATGCGCACAACAACTTTGTGAACTTTAGCAGTGAGGAGTATGATGCGGCCTATGCGGAGGCGCTTGCCGCGGAGTCTGTGATGGATGACGACAAGGCGACGGAGGCATACAAGAAGTGCGAGACGATTCTTGCCGAGTCGGCTGCGAATGTCTATATCCAGGATATGTGCGAGCTGGTGGCTGTCAGAAAAGGCTACACGGGCTATACGTTTTATCCGTTGTATATCCAGGACTTCTCGAAGCTGGAGATGCAGTGATTCTGCAAAATAGTTTTAGAGTAATGCTGTGACAATACATTTTTGGCAGGATATAAATAAGTTATTAAATAGTTAGTTGTTATAAAGGAGACGGGGATATGAGATACATCGGTAAAAAGCTGGCTGCAATGATCATCACGCTTTTGTGTATCTCGTTCCTCGTCTATCTTGCGTTTGACCTGATACCCGGAGATGCGGCGCTGGCGGCGCTTGGCACAGACGCCACACCGGAGAGTCTGGCGGCACTGCGGGAACAGCTCGGGTTAAACAGGCCGTTTCTGGAACGGTATCTGGAATGGCTGGTTCATTTTGTGAGCGGTGATTTCGGCACTTCCTATAAATATCATATGCCGGTTGCGGACATGATCGTGTCCAAGCTTCCGATCACGGTCATCATGGCAGTGATCTCTTTTCTTATCATGGTAGTGTTCTCGCTGCCGATCGGAATCTACACAGCGAAGCACAGCGGAAAGCGGGTAGACCGCGCTGTCATGGCGGTCAATCAGATCGTGATGTCGGTGCCCCATTTTTTTATGGGTATTCTAATCACGTATTTCTTTGGGCTGATCTTAAAGTTTTTTACACCTGGAGGTTTTGTGTCCTATGAGACGGATTTTGGGGGATTTCTATCGTATATCATATTTCCATGTATCGCAATCGCGCTTCCAAAGATTGCAATGTCGGTAAAGCTGCTGAGAGGTTCATGCATCGAGGAGGCGGGGAAGGATTATGTGAGAACGGCTTACAGCAAGGGAAACAATACGGACAAGGTTTTATACCGTCATGTGCTGCGCAATGCCATGATACCGGTGATTACGCTGTGGGGCATGACGCTTGCGGACATGCTGGTCGGCAGCATTGTCATCGAGCAGGTCTTTAATATACCGGGCATCGGGCGTATTCTACTGACTTCCATATCCTATAGGGACTATCCTGTGGTGGAGGCAATCATTGTGCTGATCGCCTCTGTGGTGATCGTGACGAACTTTGTCGTCGATGTGGTGTATCAGCTGATTGATCCGCGCATCAGCAGCGTATAGGACGATATTTGAGGAGGTTCCTATGAAACGGAAAAGGACATATTCTCCGAACTTCATATTAGGTCTGGTGATAACGGGTGTCATGCTGCTGCTGATCCTGATCGGCTTTATCCACACGCCATATGACATCACGAAGATGGACAGCGCCGCGAAGCTGGCTGCGCCGTCACTTGCACATCCGATGGGGTGTGACAATTTTGGCAGGGATATCTTTTCGAGGGTGCTCAAGGGGATGGGCAACACGTTTGTGATCGCGACAGCCACGGTGGCGATCGGGGCCGTGAGCGGCGTCATTGTCGGTGCGTTTACAGGATATTTTGGCGGTTGGCTGGACGAGGTGCTGATGCGCGTCAACGATGTGGTGTTTGCGTTTCCGAGCATTCTGCTGGCGCTGGTGTTTGTCAGCATATTTGGCACAGGCAGATACAATGTTATCGCGGCGCTCGGCATTGCATTTATCCCCAGCTTTGCGCGCATTGTCCGCGGGGAATTTATCAAGTACCGGGAGATGGATTATGTGAAGAGTGCGAGGCTTGCCGGTGTGCCGCAGTTTCGCGTTATCTTTGTGCATATCCTGCCCAACACGATGCCGGTGCTGGCGTCCTCGGTGATGATCGGCTTCAACAATGCGGTGCTGGCCGAGGCGGGCATGAGCTATCTGGGCATCGGCGTGCAGCCGCCGAACGCAAGCCTTGGGAGTATGCTGTCGGAGTCGCAGACATATCTGTTCTCGGCGCCGTGGTATGCGGTGTTTCCGGGGCTGATGATCATTTTGATGGTGCTGGGGCTGTCGCTGCTGGCGGACGCAGTTCAGAAATAAGGAAGATATTATCAGGGAAACGGCTGATTTTTCAGTTTGTTTCCTTTTTTATGCACACGGGCGTCCAAATGAAATATGTCAGCAAGCTGACGGACGCCCGGCGCGGCGAGTAGGGGAAGATGGCTCTTCCCTACTCGATTGCGCAGCCCCATGCAGAGGAAATATGCCGCTAAGGCGGCGCATGGGGCGCGCGACGAGTAGTGGAGAAGAATATTCCCCTACTCGATTGCGCAGCCCCATGCAGAGGAAGTATGCCGCTAAGGCGGCGTATGGGGCGCGCGACGAGTAGTGGAGAAAAATATTCCCCTACTCGATTGCGCATAAAAGCTATTGACAGGATGTATTTTTTGTGATATTTTAATACTACGACAATCGTAGCAACGATAGACGTTGCATTGACTATCGTAGGAAGGAGTGATCGTTTCATGGAAAGTATCAGCAGCGATATCATACGTGGGTACAATGACACGATGATTCTGTATCTGCTGTGGGATTCGCCGTCGTATGGATATGAGATCTCGAAGCAGATCAGGAGTCTGTCGGAAGAAAAGTATGTGATTAAGGAGACAACGTTGTATTCCGCCTTTACCCGACTGGAAAAAAACGGTTTTGTTGAGTCCTTTTCCGAGAATGTTACCACCAATGGAAAGAGGAGGACATACTACAGGATCACAGAGCAGGGCAGGCAGTATTACCGTGAGAAATGCGAGGAGTGGACACTGACGAAGGAAGTAGTGGAACGATTTATTAAGGAGGGTGTGTGATAGGATGGAAACAATCAGAAATTATTTGGAGACAATGTTTTCCAGGCTTCCCAGTACGCTGGAGGTGCAGAAGGCGAAAAATGAGCTGGGGCAGATGATGGAGGACAAATACGCGGAGTTGATCGGGGATGGGAAGAGCGAGAATGAAGCAATCGGCATCGTGATCTCCGAGTTTGGAAATCTCGACGAGCTTGCGGATGAGCTCGGTATCGGAAGTGTGGTGATACAGGAGAATAAGGGAGCGGACAGCGGCATCAGGACTGTTGCGCTCGCGGAGGTCAAGGATTATCTCCACGACAGGACGCGGTCGGCCTATGCCATTGCGCTCGGTGTGTTTCTGTGCATTGTGAGCGTCTGCGGATATCTGTGGAATCCCAGTGGAAGCTGGCGCACAAAGGGTGTATTTGCCATTAGTTTTATGTTTTTGGCGGTCGCTGTGGCTGTCAGCCTGTTTCTGTTTGCGGGTTTTGTCATGGGAAGATGGAAGTTTCTCAGGGAGCAGGCGTGCACGATTGATTTTGCGACAGCGGATTATGTGCATAACCGGCGGGAAAGCTTTCGTGTGACACATGCGATGATGATCACGATCGGCGTCATTTTGTGTATATTGAGCATACTGCCGGTCGTCGTTTTGGACGGTCTGTTTGGATGGAGCGCCGGCTTTGGTGTGGTCGGGATGTTTGTGTTTGTCGCGATCGGTGTGTTTTTGTTTGTGGCGGCGGGAAATGTGAACGCAGGGTTTACGACAATCCTTTCGCTGAACAAGAGAGGTACCATAGGGGGCGGATTTGTGCCGTCGCAGAAGCAGGTAACATATAAAAACGAGACGATATCACGGATCATGTCAGTCTATTGGCCGACAGTGACCTGTATCTATCTGTGCTGGAGCTTTCTTAGCTTTGACTGGCACTTCACATGGATTGTGTGGGTGATTGCAGCGCTGGTGCAGCAGGTGATCAGGGCGTTATAGGGGGGAAGCATTAGGATGAAGAGAAATGTATGGATTGCGATAATTACAGTGATTACGGTTTTCTGTGTGATCGGCGGCACATTTTACCACGTTTTCAGACATTTTGGACATGGTGGAATACAGAATACCGATTTGGAGCTGGAAGCATTTGATGTGATTGATGTGGATGCAAATCTGATGGATGTGGAGATTACAGCAGGAGAGCAGTTTCATCTGAGCTGCGACTACTCAGATGGGCTGGAACCGGTTTATGAGGTAAAGAACGGGACGCTCACCATCAGGCAGAGAGCATATAGCAGGTGGGGAGTCAATCAGGCGGAGTGCAGTCTGTCGCTGACGATACCGGCGCAGGAGGTGATCGATTCGATCGATGTGCATACGGCTCTGGGAAGCATTCGTCTGGAAGGGATATCCGCGTCAGAATGTGCACTTCTGAGTAATTTGGGGAATTGTACATTGAAACAGTGCAGCTTCGACGAATCCGATCTGAATACCAATCTGGGTGAGATCACCGTCAGCGATACAGCACTCGGCGAGGCGGAGGTAAACAACGATATGGGTGAGATCACGTTGGATACGTGCACCTTTGGCGGTCTGGACATTACGGCGGCGATGGGGAGTGTGACGGTTGACGCGGCGCAGGCGCTTGACGGATATGATATGGATCTCGAGGCCGATCTTGGCAGCGTACATGTCAACAACCGCAGCGAGGGCAGCGAATATCATCAGTCAGGCAGTGACGGAGTGCTTGAGATCAACACAAACATGGGCAGCATTCAACTGACATATTGATCTTTTTTGACCAAATTGGTTGAAAAGAAAAAATGATAATGATATAATATCAATTATGTGAATACTTATGGTGAAAGAAATACATTTGAGGAGACAGAGTATAGAGATGACAATATTGAGAGATTTGTCCATGCTGTGGTCGTTGCTTCATATATTGATATTGTTCATGATGTTGTATCGTTCCCGATATTCCCGCAGGAAGACGGTGATGCTTACGGGGATTTCGATGGGACTGGTGATTCTGGTAAATATGGCAGGACTGGTGCGATATGGTGCAGAGGTTATGGGAAAGGTGTTCATAATGACCTGCACCCTGCCCAGTCTGCTTTTTTTCTGGTTTATTTCAAAGGATAGAAATGGGAGGTTTTTCTTTACTTTTTGCATGGCGGACACTGTTGCATTGTGGGTGATCTCAGCCACCAATGTGGCAGACTACTTTTGGGGAAATCAGCAGTATGTTCTGATGTTCATCGGCAGGCTGGTATTGTTTCCGCTGCTGGAATGGGTGGCAGTGCGCTATATCAGAAAACCGTATATGGAGCTTCAGGAGGCCGTGCCGGATGGATGGGGAATCTTTGCGGGGATGACGGCGCTTTATTATATCCTGCTCGTTGTCATGGGAAATTTTCCCGTGCTTGTCACTGCCAGAAAGCAGGAGATGCCTGCCTTTCTGCTGGTTCTGGTGCTGATGCCTATGACGTACGCTGTCATTTTCATGTCGTTGTACCGTCAGCTTTTACTTTACCAGAAGCAACAGGCTGAGCGCACGCTGCAGGAGCAGAAGAACACGCTGGAGGCGCAGCTCGAGAGCCAGCGGAATATCCGGAAGATGAAGCATGACATGAAGGGGCATACCGTCACATTGTCAGGCCTGTTGGCAGCAGGTCAGATCGTGGAGGCGCAGACGTACTTAAAAGGTCTGGAGGAGTCGATGGATACGTTGCTCGGACAGTACTGTGCCAATCCATATATCAATGCGGTGTTTGTACATTATATCGGAAAGCTGGAGAAAATGGGCGCTGTGTGCAGGATGGACCTGCAGATCGGGGATGAGGCGCTGCCCCATATGGAGCTGTGTCAGATTTTGTCAAATGAGCTGGAAAACGCCTGCGACGCATTGAGAGGGCTGCCTGCCGACAGGCGGGAGGTGTCTGTACTGATGAAGTACAACAGGGTATATCTGTTGATGTGCATTCAAAACCAGTGCCGGAATGACCTGTATGTGGAGAGAGGGACGATACCGCCTACGGATAAGGAGGGACATGACCATGGCTTTGGGCTGGTCACGGTCAAGGAGGCAGCGGAGCGCCTTGGCGGGAACATGGTCTGCCACGCAGAAAACGGCAGTTTCGTGCTGGAGGTGATGATTCCGATCAGGTCTTTTCAGGTGACCAGAGAAGGGGGCAAAGTATTATGAGGACAGGGGAGCTGGCAGACAGCTCTATCAGGAGTTGGAGATAATCTGTGCGGATACAAATTCAATCAATGGTACAGTGTGATCTGGATGGAGAAGGTGATCGCTGACCGCCCGGACCAGCCGGGCGGCATGATTATAGATCCTTATAAATCAGCGCATAGGCATGGAACCGGTTGGTCTCTATGGTGATCGTCTCGGGACTGCTGTCCAGATCATCATAGAGAAATGGATGGCCGCCCTTGGTGACGCAGATCATTTTATATTCACGGTCTTTTTGGTAAATGCCCGACGGGATTTCCAGCGTCAACTGTATTTCCTGCTCAGTGCTGTAGGTGGTTTTGGAGAGCGCGTAAATGTTATAGGTCCTGCCAATGGTGTAATCTCCGAGGACTGCCTCAAAGGAATGAAAACACATTGGTCCCTGCAACGCGTTTTCTACGTCGATAGAATAAACGTTCGAATACGACGGAGTGTACCGGACAGGCTCTTTCCCCACACAGGAGTACCGTCTGATCTCTTCGGGGGTAGTGGGTTTCCACGTCTCTATTTTTTCTATTCTTTCTTCTGAGTCCTCATTGTTGTCATCAGAGCTGCTGTTATGTGGTCTGTTCTGACCGGGGTTATTATCGTTCGTATTGCTCTGGTCAGAACTGCTGTCGCCTGGTCTGCCTTGATTTGTACTGCTGTCATCGGGATGCTCTGTGGAATTGTGATCGTCATCACTGTCATTATTGTTATTGTTGTCATTGCTGTCGTCCCCATCATCGGGATTGGTGGCGGGAGTGTAGTTATAGTGTATCGTTGCCGCTGACACTGCCGATGTCGTATCGCCCATTTTATTGATGCTGCGCCACTGTTCTTCGGAGCCGGTAAAATAGATGTCTTTTAGCGGACATGTGGAAAATGCGGCGGTTCCGATTGATGTCACGCTGTCCGGAATCACGACCGTGGTGAAGCCGGAGCAGGAAGCAAATGCCTGCGATCCGATCGATTTTGTCCCCTGTGGAATCTCCACTCCGGCAAGCATCAGACAGTTTTGAAACATCCCATCGCCAATGCGGTCCATCTTTGCGGGCAGGGTGACACGCATCAGCTTGTAGCATTGCATAAACATGTTATCACCCATCGTGACCTGCCTGCTGCCGGGAACAAAGTCAGCACTTGTCATTTCTGTGCATTGCCAGAACGCGGCGGCGCCCACCTCTTCGATACTTGCGGGCAGGGAGATGGAGGTGAGGCTTGTGCAGGCCTGGAAAGCATTTTGACCGATTGTCTCCACACCCTCGGATACATTCACCGATTTTAGATTTGCACATTTGTAAAAAGCGCTGTCACCGATGGTTTTCACGCCAGATGGAATCGTCACGGACAACAGCGAAGAATCGCGGAAAGCGCTGTTGCCGATGGTTTTCACGCTATCTGGGATCTCTGTACTCAGAACGCCGCAGCTCCAAAAGGCGCAGGCGCCGATACTGCTGACGCCATCTTCGATCACAACCTTGCGGATAGCGCTGCCATGATCGTTCCATGGCTGGTCATTGGTGCTGCTAAAGTCCGGCATGGAGCCACTTCCGGAGACTGTCAGCGTCCCTGCTTGTGTCAGATTCCAGGCAAGTCCGCCGTCGAGCGTTCCATCTGCAATCGTTTTGTCTGCTTCCGGATCGTCCGGAGCGTCATAACCTTCCGGATAACGGGTGATATAGTGGCTGGCGTTGTCCATCACTTCATCCTTGGACAGTCCCCGTCCCCAATGAACTTCACCAGAAAGATTTCCTTCGGCGACGATCACACCGTTCTCGCTCACCTCGAGCACGATCACAGTATGCGCGTCATTGTTTACCCTCAGAATATCTCCGACTTTTATATCTTCAAATGAAAAATTCCCTTTCGCGTACATTCTGGCCGGCAGATTGCCAAACGCCGCATCACTGAGTATGCAAGCGAACGCCACACAGCCGACGGCGCTGATATTTGTTCCGCCAAGGGTGCCGCCCTGCCAATGGTAGTAGCCTGACGAGGACGAATAAGGCGTATCGTTTGTCCATGTCGTTCCGTCCCGATATCCATCCTGCTCCTTCAGAGCGATCATGGCATCATAGACTTCCTTCGGGGTGGGGACAACATCGCCGCTTATCGTCCGAACTTCCTCCGGCAAGGGAGTGCCCTGCGCCGCATATACTGCTGACTGTGGAGAAATACATAGACAGAGCGTCAAAATAACTGACAAAAAACGTTTTTTCACTTTTATAATCTCCTTTGGTCTTTAGGACATTTTTTTACTATCATTATAACACCTTCTTGTGTTGGTTTCTACTATATAATACAGAAAAACTGTATAAATGACAAGACTGATATAAAAAAAATACATTGAAATATGCGCCTGCCCAAAATATGTCAATCAGGATATAACATTCGGACATTTATGGAAATGGGAAAGTATGTTATACTTAAATCAAGGCTAATATTCGGGAGTTTTAAACTATGAAGAACAGAAAATTATTTCGTTCGATGAGCATTCAGAGGCAGGCGAGACTGATCGCACTGGCGGTTCTGGCGATGTTTGTCATCATGTGCTGCCTGATCAGTGTGCTGATCAGGCAGTTGATCTACCAGAATGAAGAGGAACATATGCAGGTCACCTCGCTGCGCCTGTATAATCAGATCAGCCTCAACTATGAGAAGACAGAGAATTTCTGTGTCAATATCGGTGAGAATGAGGAGATCCGGGCGCTGATGGGGAGCGATTATGCGCAGATGGCAGAGCTCGTCAGCGGCGCGACAGAGTGTCTGACCAGACATCAGGTCCTGGAGCCCATGATCGAGGATATTTCGCTCGTCAATGACAGGATTCACTACTCCAATGTGTACAGGGATGAGGAGCTGGACCGGATGCGGGAGACAGTGAACGGGGTTCCCTTTGCGTGGCTTGGTTTCCGCAGCCATGGTTTCTGGGCGGACGGGCAAAAACCGGAGTTGATGGTGTATGCCGGAGACATTATCGTGGAGTCGGAGAATATTGGCACGGTCGTTCTGTCCATAGACGCTTCCGGATTTTTCACTGGAAATGACAAGGATACCAGCCAGATGTACATGATCGTGGACGCGGACAAAATGTTGTATCTGTTTAACCAGCCGGAAGCGGAGGCGCAGGAGCCGTATCAGTTGTGGCTCGGGAGCGGGCAGCCGCAGCAGCTCCGGGCGGGTGGTTACAGCGTGCACAGTTATTATTTCGAAGAGATGGACTGTTATCTGCTCAGTGTGCTGGATATCAGGAGCACAGGCGAGGGGACGGAGTATATCCAGCTGCTTGTGTGGGGATGTATCCTGCTGTCGGCGGTGTTCTGTATTCTCTTTTTCATGTTGCTGACGACAGGGATTGTGCGGCCGCTTGGGCAGTTTCATGAGACAATCCTGCAGATCAGACAGACAAACCAGAGGGGGTTAAAGACGGACCTGCATCTGGAGGGCTGCGCTGAGATCACAGAGCTTGGAAGTGAATTTACTGGAATGCTTGATGATATCGAGAAGCTCAACCGGAAGATCTTTCAGTCGGCGGTCGATCTCTATGAGCTGAAGGTGCAGAAGCAGGAGGCGGAGCTGGCGTATCTGCGGAGCCAGGTCGATCCCCACTTTCTGTACAATACGCTGGAAGTGGTGCGCAAGATGGCGCTGGAGAAGCAGGCGCCGGAGATTGCCCAGATGGCGGTGGACATGGGACACATCTTTCGCTACAGCGCCAAGGGGGAGGATGAGGTGACGCTGGAGGAGGAGATCGCGATCATCAAGTCGTATATCCGGATACAGCAGATGCGGTTTGCGGGAAAGATCGAAGTGTTTTATTTCATACCAGACGAGGTGCTGCAGCTGAGGGTGATGAAGATGCTGCTGCAGCCCATTGTGGAAAATTCCGTATTTCACGGACTGGAGCCCAAGCGCGGCAGCGGCAGCCTGTTCATCGGCGCGCGTCTGGAGGGAGATACGCTTGTTCTGACGGTGAAGGATGACGGGATTGGTATTGTCAGGGAACGTCTGACAGAACTGCAGCGGCAGCTTGCGGAGGAGAACGCAGACACCAGCGCGCATGTGGGCGTGCTGAACACAAATGCGAGAATCCGGCTGTATTATGGGAGAATGTATGGGATTTCGATCGAGAGCTGTCCTGAGGACGGCACGACAGTCATATTGCGGCTTCCGGCGCAGACAGCTGCGGGAGGTTCGTGAGTTTGCGTGATTGAGGGAGGGGTTCGTGATGTTTCGTGTACTGATTGCGGATGATGAAAATTCGGTGGTGCAGTCCCTGGTCTGCTCCATTGCGTGGGAGGAGCTGGGGCTTGAGGTGGCGCATACAGCCTCGGATGGTGCAGCCGTGCTTGAATATGTGGAGCGGGAAGAGATTGACATTGCCATTCTGGACATCCGTATGCCGGGGGTAAATGGACTGGAGCTCTGCAGCCTGCTGAGACAAAAAAATGAGCGCATACAGCTGATCATAGCGAGCGGTTATGCCGAGTTTGCGTATGCGGAGAAGGCGATTCAGTACGGTGTGATCGGCTACTGTCTCAAGCCGCTGGACTATGTGCAGGTGACGCGTTTCCTGCGCAGGGCGGTACACAATCTGCGCAGGGACGGGCATGTGGCAGACCGTGAGGACCCGATGGAAATTCTGGAGAGGCGGGATGAGAACGAAATCCAGGAATGTCTGTCTCGGTTTGGCTTGGAGCAGGAGCGATATTTTGTGGCGGTTTCCAGCGGGGAGCGGAAGCCGGATGTACTCGAGACGGCCGGTATCTCAGTTCGGCTCGGGCGCGGACAGTGGGGATATATCATGAGGACAGACCGCGTCGGCCAGCTGGGGGATAAGGTCACAGGCCAGCCGGACTGGTCGGGAATCGGGTATATACAGCAGGCGTTGTCGGGGGAGCTGGTATATGAGGCATTTGAGGAGTGCATCGCACGCGCGTTTCAGTATTTTGTCGATGGGGAGAACAAGGTCTGCGATCATCTGGATGAGTGGCGGGCGAACCGGTGGCTGGATGGCATTCAGAAGAAGGTCGCGGCCAGTCAGTGGGACAGCCTCAAACATATGCTGGAAGAGATCGGGCAGAAGGGCAGGGAGGATTTTACCGTGCGCAGCGCGCTGAGACTCTGCAACATGATCTTCGCGCACTCCCTTTTTCAGAGTGAGGAGAATGATTCCTATATCTACAGTATCGAGCAGCTGGTAAACACATACGGGGATTTCACGGAAATGCTGCGCCAGCTGTGCTGCTTTCTTGATGAGAATGTGTCCGGTGCGGAAGGCGAGCAGAATTTTACCAATGGAACCTTTCTGAAGCTGATGCGCTATATCAATGATAATTACAGAAACGAGATCTCCCTGACCAGTGCGGCGCAGGCGATGAACATGAACTCCAACTATATCAGTCAGCTCTTTAAGAAGGAGACGGGAATCACGTTTGTGCACTATATCACGCAGAAGCGGCTTGAGGATGCGAGGGAGCTGCTGACCACGACGAAAAAGCCGCTGACGGATATCGCGCTGGAGGTCGGCTTTAACGATACGTTTCACTTTATCAAGACCTTTAAGAAATACGTCGGGATGACGCCCGGCCAGTACAGGACGAACAATTGAGACTGCCCTACTGAAGATATCAGCAGATATCAGCATCGAAAGGAAATGATCAGATGAAAAGATGGATATTGGCGGTGTGCATCGCTGTTTTGACCGGATTGACAGGGTGCGCCCGGGACGAAAGCGCGAAGCAGCAGGCAGACGGGGACAGGATGAAGATCACCGTCGCGGTCTGGAATGCGGAAGATGCGCTGGTGGGAGACGCAGTACTGGATGCGGTCGAGGAGCGTTTTGGCGTGACGTTTGAGCCGGTCAACATGACGTGGAATGATTATTACCAGAAGGTGGAGCGCTGGGCGGCGACGGACAGCCTGCCCGATCTTTTTGTAGGTGATTTCAGAAACTCCAGATGGTATACGCAGTGGGTGCAGAAGGGACTGCTGTGTGCGCTCCCTGAGGATTTGTCGGAGTATCCGCATTTGGAACAGTATATGCAGAATCTGCAGCTGACACAGATTTCACTGGCGGACGGCAGGATGTACTGTATTCCGAGGCAGACATATCCCTCCCAGGAATGGACAAGCATTGACCGCATCATCGTGTACCGGTGGGACCTGGCGCAGAAGGCGGGAATCACGAAGGAGCCGGAGAACTGGGAGGAATTTCAGAAGATGATTCTGGCGATCATGGCTGCTGATCCTGAGAATACAGGGATACAGGGAATGTCGGTTGGAAATGCGGGGCTTATCACAGGCGCACTGCTTCCGTATGCTTCGTCGGTCGCAGTGGGCAGCGGAACGGATTTTTGCTGGAAAGAGGATATGGACGGCGTCTATAAACCAGCCTATTTTGTGGACGATCTCACCAGCGCGTTTCAGTTGGGCAGGGACATGTACACATCGGGGTGCTCGTGAAGGATCTGATGCTGGAGACCACCAACATGGCGCGCGACCGTTTTTTGAGGGGGGAGAGTGCTGCGATAGTCTACTCGGGCGGGTTTGGCGCAACATATGAAAGAGTAGGTGAATACTGGGAGAGTTTTCATGAAAATCCGTTTACTGAGGATGTGAGGGCACTGAAACTGATGCCGGATGTACACGGGGAGAAGACATATCCCGTGTGGGGTTACGCATGGAGTGAATCCTATATCAGTGCAAGGGCGGGTGAGGAAAAACGAGATAAGATCCTGCAGATATACGACTATCTCCTAAGTGATGAAGGTGCCTTTTTGGCTGCGTATGGACCAGAAGGAGACTTGTATGAGGTTGTGGACGGCAGGGTTAAGCTGCAGAATCCGGACATGGCTGTGTCAGCAAAGTATCCTTCCTGTGCCCTGTTGTCAATCCTGGTGCGCTGGGATTCCAGTCTCTATGATGACCGGTTTCCCGCTCCGGTGCCGGAGGCATATGTGCGGGTGAATCAAGAGCTGGTGGAGGAGGCAAGGCAGGTGAAACTTCCAGAGTACGAACCGGAGTGTTACGATATCATGAAGGAGGAGCAGATCGATTTTTCCATTCATTTGAATGATGATTTCCTGCGCATCATAACGGGAGATGAGCCGGTGGAGGAGATCTGGGCGGAGATCAGGAAGGAATACGAAGCGGAGGGACTGCAGGAGATGATCGACATCGTGAATGACAGAATGTAGCAGAGGGAGCTGGACAAAGGGCAATCATAAAATGGTTGCTCTTTTTCTATTTTGCCTAAAAAAATGACAAGTACAGTTTTTTGCATGTGCATTTCTGACATAAAACAAAGAGATTTGCGCCATAGGATTTGTGACACTTTTTGTTTATACTATTTTTATACATTTTATATGAAATCAATGGAGGGATGCAAATGGGAAAACAAACAGTAAAGGAAAGGGGACAGGGAAAAAGGGCTGGAAGCAGGAAGCCGCGCACAACTGGCCGCTGTATGTGATGATACTGCCCAGCTTTGTGCTGGCGGTCATCTTCTGCTATGTTCCGATGGGCGGTCTGGTCATGGCGTTTCAGGACTATAAACCGTGGCTTGGCATCAGCGGTTCGCAGTTTGTCGGCATGGATCAGTTCAAACAGATTTTTATGTTTAAGGAATCTTATCAGGCGATCATCAATACGCTGATCATCGCGGTGGCAAAGATCATCTTTGGCTTGATCGTGCCGATCGTGATGGCGCTGCTGTTAAATGAAGTGCGGCACGCTGGGCTGAAAAAGGGAATCCAGACGTTAGTATATCTGCCGCACTTCCTCTCGTGGATCACGGTTGCAGGTATGCTGCGCGACATTCTCGGTCTGGACGGCATCGTGAACGCCTTTCTGCAGAAGCTTGGCGTAGATCCGATCTTCTTTCTCGGGGAGGCAGGCATGTTCCGCCAGATCGTCGTGCTGTCGGATCTGTGGAAGGGATTTGGTTTCGGTATGATCGTGTATCTGGCCGCGATATCAAACATTGACCAGAGTCTTTACGAGGCGGCGGAGATGGACGGCGCAAACCGCTGGCAGCAGACGATGCACATCACGATACCGGGGATCATGCCGATGATCATCGTCATGGCGACGCTCAGTCTCGGGAATGTGCTGAATGCCGGGCTCGATCAGATCTTTAACCTATATTCACCGCTTATATACAGCACGGGCGATATCATTGACACCTATGTGTACAGGCAGTCGCTTGTCAACGGGCAGTACAGCTTTGGTACTGCGGTCGGTCTGTTCAAGTCAGGCGTCGGGCTGCTGCTGACGGCGGTCGCATACAGGCTGGCGTACAAGTTTGCCGGTTACAGGATTTTTTAGGAGGTGCAGAAGATGAGACGTGTTTCGACATCAAGAAAGATATTTATCGTATTGAATACGGCATTTTTGATATTTATGGCTCTGATCTGTGTGCTTCCGCTGGTGAACCTTTTTGCCATATCACTGAGCGGCAAGGCTGCCGCAAACAGCGGGCAGGTGACCTTCTGGCCGGTTGATTTTACCATGCTGGCCTATCAGAAAACATTTCAGAATGCGAATTTTATCCGCTCGATCATGATCGCGGTGGCAAGGACTGTCCTGGGAACGCTGCTCAGCATGTTTGTGATCGTGACGGCAGGTTATGCGCTCTCCAAGGATTTCAGGGGACGCACACCGCTGATGTGGTTCTTCGTGTTCACGATGTTGTTTAGCGGAGGACTGATTCCTTCCTACCTGGTCAACTCTGCGCTGGGATTGAAGAATAACTTCTGGGTTTATGTCATTCCGGGGGCATTCAGTTGCTATAACCTGATCCTGATCATGAACTTCTTCAAGTCCATACCGCCTGCATTGGAGGAGGCGGCACTGGTGGACGGCGCCAATTTCTTCCAGATATTATGGAAGATATACCTTCCGCTGTCAAAGGCGGGGCTCGCGACGGTAGCGCTCTTTATCATGGTGGGTAACTGGAATGAGTGGTTCACAGGAATCCTGTATATGTCTGACACCAAAAATTATCCGCTGGCATCGTTTCTACAGGTCATCGTGGTACAGGGAAACCAGCAGGATCTGGCGCTTGACCCTGCGTCGGCCGCGGCGATGTCAGAGCGGACGATCAAGGCGGCGCAGGTGTTTATCGGCGCACTCCCGATTCTGCTCGTGTACCCTTTCCTGCAGAAGCACTTTGCAAAGGGTATCGTCATGGGTGCGGTGAAGGAATAACTGTCAATGGAATCCAATGCCCGTGAGGGCTTGAGAAAAGGATAAATTTTGTAAATAAGGAGGATTTATTTTATGAAAAGAAGAAAAGCGGCTTTATGCCTGTTGATGAGTTCGGTGATGCTGCTGGGCGGCTGCGGGGGACAGATGTCAGACAGCCAGGGGCAGGACAGCAATACCGCCAGCACAAACAGTGACGCAAATGCAGGCAGTGATGCCAGTGTGGACGGTTCCGTGTTGACGATCAAGATCGCGAAACAGCTTGACGAGAACACGGGCAGGTACGGCAGCGGAGAGGACATCAACAATAATCCGATGGTAAATATGGCGGTGGAAAAGCTGGGCATCAGGATGGAGACGACACTGCTGGGCGGCGACGCGGGCAATTATGACACGAAGCTTCGTCTGGCGCTGACGGGTTCCGAGGATCTGCCGGATGTGTTCCCTGTATACGGTACACAGATGATCGCGGATATGATCGAGTCGGGGCGTGTGAAGGATATCACGAACGATATCGAGCAGTACATGCCGGACAGGATCAAGGAAATCTATAAGAACTTTCCGGAGACATACTATCCGCTTACCAAGGACGGAAAAATCTATGGGATTGCCTGCTGTCCCGTGCTGACAGAGGGAGAGGTAATGATCATCCGTCAGGACTGGCTGGACAATCTTGGACTGAAGGCGCCCACCAACATGGATGAGTTTGAAGCGGTGATCAAGGCGTTCACGGAGGATGATCCGGACGGCAATGGCCAGAAGGATACCTATGGGTTTGCCTATTCAGGCAGTGATCTGTACAATACCGGATGGGTGTCAGATCCCGTGCCTCTCTTCTCGTCAAATTCCGGCAAGTTCATACCGGGCGCATGGCGCGAGGATGAGAACGGTAATCTGATGTATGGTTCTATCCATGAAGGAAACCGCAAGACACTCGAGCGCATGGCACAGTGGCACGCCAACGGATGGATTTTCCAGGAGGCCGCGGCGACAGGCGCATGGGATGCTATGGGACAGTTTACGGAGGGTAAGGCAGGCATTCTGATCGGCCGTCCGTGGGTGATCAATTCTGTGAAGGATGTGACAACAGTGGCGCCGGATGCAGTGATCACAGCCTATCCGAATATCTGTCAGGACAACGGGGAGCCTACCTATCAGAGCGCTGAGGTGAATGACGGATGGCTGATGTTCAACGCGGATTTTGAACATATGGACAAATTCTTTGAGTACTATGACTGGCTCTATGACGGAGCGTTTGGCACAGGCGATTTCCAGTATGGGTATCTGCAGGATTATGATTATGATATCGTAAATGACGAGGTCGTGTTCGACTCTACAAAGTTCGATCCTCCAGTGACCGATCCGTATATGCCGGGCAAGGCGACCGTGTTAAAGAATTCGCCGTCCCTGGATAAGATGCAGCCATATGCGAATGTCGCGTCGGGAAAAGAGCCGGAGACATCCGCCGAGATCCGTGCGGCGGCAGACTTTGAGAACGCTCCCAGCATGGCGGCAGGGTATGCACTGGCGTATGAGCACAGGGATGAACAGCTGCCAAACATGTTTAACGCGGAGCCGACAGCGACCATGAGGCGCAGCTGGGAGCAGCTACAGACCATGGAGAAACAGGTATACACCAACATTATCTATGGAAATGAGCCGATCGAGGCATTTGACCAGTTTGTGGAGGACTGGAAGGCGCAGGGCGGAGAGCAGATCACGCAGGAAGTCAACGAGTGGTATCAGTCCGTGAAATAGTGGAAAAAGAAGGGCATTTGCCCTTCTTTTTTCGTTACTATTCACGGCTTGGGAGCCGCTCATAGTAACAATTCGGGGCGATATTCAGAGTTTTGCTTCGCAAAAATCGCCCCTCACTCCTGAATCATGTTCTCACGGAATGCGCAGTTCAGCGCATTCCTGCCCCGTGAAAAGTAACTTTTTTCACCATTTCACGGACTGATAAGAAATAATGATTGGATTTTTGCGGATGCTGTGTTAGAATAAGAAACATATCAGTGCGAAAGTGAAGGAGACCGATGGACAATATATTATTGAAGATAGAAGATTTGAATATAGAGTTTCATGACCATGATGTGCCAGAGCGCGTTGTGAATCATCTGGACATGGAGCTTGCACAGGGAGAAATCCTTGGGATTGTCGGCGAGTCCGGCTCTGGGAAATCCATGACGGCGATGGCGGTCGCAGGGCTTTTGACGCGCCATGACATGGAGATGGAAGGAAAAATCCTGTTTGAAGGAAAGGAGATCCTGCACGCAAGCCGCGCGCTCCTCCGGCAGATTCAGGGAAATGACATCGGAATTGTCTTTCAGGAGCCCATGACATCATTAAACCCAGTGAAGCGCATTGGCTGGCAGGTGGAGGAGAGCCTTCGTATCCACAAGCCGCAAATGGGCAGGGAGGAGCGGTATCAGCGTGTGATCAAAGCGCTCGAGGATGTGGAGCTTGATAATCCAAAGCTTGTCTACAGAAAATATCCGCATGAACTCTCCGGTGGTATGCGGCAGCGCGTGATGATCGCCTCCGCGATGATCTGCGAGCCAAAACTTCTGATCGCGGACGAGCCGACGACGGCGCTTGATGTGACGATACAGCTGCAGATTGTGAAACTGCTGCAGCGGCTGAATCAGGAAAAAAAGATGGCAGTACTGTTCATATCGCATGACCTAAGCCTGGTGAAACGCCTGTGCCACCGCATCATTGTGATGCATAACGGAAATATGGTGGAGTCGGGAGTAACCGAAGAAATATTTTATCACCCGAAAGAGGACTATACGAAAGAATTGATCAATGCGATACCAAAGCTTGAGAAGATAGTGTGAAGAGAAGTTCTAATGCTCGCAGCAAAGGCTGCTTCGCAAAGAACAGGCGGAATCAAGGGAGGGGGCGTTATGAGTTCAGGTAAGATATTGTGTTCCACAGGGGCACTGCTTCTGTATGGTGGTGACTATCGATTGTTGGAACCGCTCTCAAAGCAGCTTCGCTGTGACGGTTTTGAGTTTATGATGGATTGTCCTTATTATCAGGAGATGGAGGCATTAAAGAGATTTCTGCAGGAATCAGGGCTGTATATCCCTGTTGTCCATTGTGAAAAAAGTATCGGTGAAAACATAAGTACGGGCAAAGAGGCGCAATGGGCTGACGCATACGAGAAGTTTGAGATGAATTGCGATATAGCCCAAAGTATAGGCGCTAAGATGATCGTGGTGCATCTGTGGGACGGGCTGACGTCGGATTCCAATTTTCAAAATAATATAGCAGGCTATCCTCGCCTGAACCAGATCGCGCAGAGATACGGGCTTGACTTATTGGTAGAAAATGTTGTGTGCAGTGTTGAAAATCCTATGAAACATTTCTGCGAGCTCAATGAGACCTATCCCAATGTCCATTTTGTATTTGATACAAAGATGGCCGCGTTCCACGGGCAGATCGACTTGTTATATGAGACAGAATATGAATGGTTATGGAGGAGAAAACAGATTCGCCATTTTCATGTGAATGATTATGCCGGTGGATATATGGACTGGGGGAATCTTAGGTCGCTTCCGATTGGAAAAGGGAAGATCGATTTCAAGCGATTTTTTGACTTTGTGAAAAAGATTGGGTATGACGATTTTTTTACGGTGGAGGCAACCGCGCATAATGGCGCGGGAGTTGTCGATGTCGACATGTTAAATGGGCAGTTCGCATATATCAGGGCAAGTCTGGGAGCTGTAGAAAAATAAAGGATGACAATGATGGACAAGAAGATGTTTGTAAATGAAAAAGAATATGAGATCATAAAACTGTTGGGAAAGGGCAAAGGAGGATATTCTTATCTGGCAGACGACGAGACACAAAAATATGTTCTGAAACAAATTCACCATGAGCCTTGTGACTATTATCAGTTTGGAAATAAGATTGCGGCGGAAATAAATGATTATAACCGGCTAAGGGAAATTGGCATCAAAATGCCTGTCATGATTGATGTCGATCGGGAGAATGAGCGTATCCTGAAAGAGTACATTGACGGGGATACAATTTATGAAATCGTCCTACAGGACAGAATGAAACCTGCCTATATTGACCAGGTGCGTGGTATGTGTGAGCTGCTCTATGCAGCTCATATGAATATTGACTATTTTCCGACAAACTTTGTCGTGCAGGACGGGGAATTGTATTATATCGATTATGAATGTAACGGTTATATGGACGAGTGGAATTTTGAAAACTGGGGTATCAAATACTGGTCAAAAACTGCTGAATTTCTGCAATATGTGAAAGAACATGATGGAGAAAAATAAGGTGACAGATGTAAATATGTTGTATGGGAGGTAATAAGAGATGAAAATATTAGAAAATTTGCACGAAAGACTGGAACTGATTGACGGAAATCCTATTTATGGAGGGGAAGAGACGGTAAAACAGGTGGCTGAGTGTTCTCCGATCCCACTGCCGGAGGATTACATAGAGTTCCTGAGGGAAATATCAGGTGATACAAGCGAGGAAAATGTGGGAGTAGAAATCAGGCTCATCGTGCCAGATGATGAAGATAGTACACTTTCAATGGCTTTCTATTCGGCTCAGGATGCCTTGGAGAAATATAAAGAATACAAGGAATTATCTGCGCCTCTTTATGATATTATTGATAAAATCTGGATCGTCGGTGATGATATAGGTGACCTGGTTTATTTTTATGGGAATGGAAAAGACGGGTTTGGGCTGTATGTGGATGAGATTGGTGCGCTGACGCCTCATTCGCTCGATGCCTCTGCAGGTGCGGAAAAAATTGCTGACACCATAACTGATCTCCTTGTAAAAGGAATTGGAATCGATACGGCTCTGTGGATTGACTGAATTTATTTAGCTAGTTTTGAACAGTTGGCGATTATATCGGGGAGGATATACATGAATCATTGCGGAACACAGCAGTTAGAGACGAGCAGACTCATTTTAAGAAGATATGTGAGGGAAGATGCGGCTGCGATGTATCAGAACTGGGCATCAGATGAAGCGGTCACAAAATATCTGACATGGCCGACACACACAAGTCTGGAAGTAAGCGAACGCGTCACAGAAGACTGGGTAAAAGCGTATTTCGACGAGAGATATTATCACTGGGCGATTACAGTGAAGGCGAACGGGGAAGAGCCGGTTGGCGATATCGCGGTCGTCAATATGAAGGAGGATATTTCCATGGTGCATATCGGGTATTGCATCGGAAAGGCATGGTGGCATCAGGGGATTACCTCAGAGGCATTGAGGGCAGTTATGGATTTCATGTTTGACGTAGTGGATGTAAACCGAATCGAGGCAAGGCATGATCCCAGAAATCCCAATTCCGGCAAAGTAATGGAAAAGTGTGGAATGAGATACGAAGGAACGCTGCGGAGCGCAGACAGGAATAATCAGGGAATCTGCGATGCGTGTTGTTATGCACTACTTAAATCGGAACGTTAAATTCTAACAGGGGAAATATGATATGAACGAGTTAATGAACGATATTATTCACACCGCAGATCACTTTGTAGAGAATTTCAGCCAAGATCCAGTCTATCCATTCATAAAAAAAGATTCATTTGATTATTCCATCGAAAGTCTTGCGGTGGTTGATGAGCTTTTGGGAGAATTAAGCGATTTTGAATTGGACGAAGACGCCCTTTACAACACTGTTTCCATGATTGGATGCTATGTTTTCGAGACAGCGCGAAGGAATTATGGCGGTGAATATCTCTGGGTGAGAGATGAAGAACAGCCCGTCTTAGTTGCAGGTCTGCCGGATTTTCAGGTTTCAATCCGGGCCTGGCAAAAAGTCAGGGGGCGTCTGGTCAATGGTAAGGAAGATCATATTCCATTTTATGTTGCAGGGTATAAAGAGCATATAGAGCATGGAAAAAAGGGAGATTTTATTATGATCGTATAACCGTTTTTCGTATGCCGGCATGGGGGTTATGATGGAAAATATACTTAATGTAAGTAATCTAAACGTATATTACAAAAATAAACAAAATCTGGTAAACCGTATCCGCAAAGGCTCGGAAAAAAGTTTACAGCATGTCCTTAAAAATGTGAGTTTTGCCATGAGAAAAGGGGAGGTACTGGGACTGGTCGGTGAGAGCGGCTGTGGCAAGACTTCGCTTGCAAAGGCAATTCTCGGCATGCAGAAGCAGTACGACGGCGAGATCACACTCGACTGCCCGAATCCGCAGATGGTATTCCAAGACCCGTATGGCTCACTCAATCCCTCCAAGAAAATCGGCTGGATATTGGAGGAGCCGCTTCGCATGAAAGCGCGGACGGACAGAGGTAAGGAAGGACGAACCAGAGAGGAGCGTGTCCAGAAAGTTGACAGGATGCTCGAGCGGGTGGGGCTTGATGTGAAGCTAAAGGAGCATTATCCCGCAGAGCTTTCCGGCGGCCAGAGACAGCGCGTCGCGATCGCGGCTGCGCTATTGTGCGACACGGATTTCCTGATAGCGGACGAGCCAGTCTCGGCGCTTGACGTGACGATACAGGCGCAGATTATCAGGCTTTTGTTAAAGCTTCACAAAGAGCTTGGCATCTCCATACTTTTCATATCGCATGACCTGCGCGTCGTGTACCAGATGTGTGACAGGGTGATCATCATGAAAAACGGGGAGATACTCGAACAGGGGAGGGTTGAGGAGGTCTACGCAAATCCGTCAACCGATTATACGCGGCTGCTGCTTGAGGCGGCGAACCTGTGACAGGGTGAAAGGACGCTGCAAGGAGCATAGGTAGTGTCAAGTAATCTATGAAAAACTGAACCAAAAAACTAGGCTCAATTGAACCTTGAAAATTGCAGAT
>VSNM01000068.1 GCA_009774245.1 Lachnospiraceae bacterium
CAGTATCTGCAATTTTCAAGGTTCAATTGAGCCTAGTTTTTTGGTTCAGTTTTTCATAGATTACTTGACACTACCATCTTTGCATCAGCCGCCTCACCGGAAATCATTGTATTCGTCGGTCGCAATCCAGTTGTTGAAATCCAGCGAACTGCCTTTGATTCGGTATGTCCTTACCGCGATCTGTTTCATATTCTCAACAACGTGAAAATAATGAAACCGCTCCCGCTCCTGATTGTACGCCTCAGACGATAACAAATCAATCCCCTGCCCGTCCTCGGCCGCTATTCCCACCTCTCCTGCCAGAGTTGGAAGCAGGTCGCATTGCGATGCGTACGCCTCCGAATAGCGCAATGGCTCCTCTGCGCTTCCTTTGGGCTTGACATACAGAATAATGTTGACCTTCTCAGGGAGCACCGCCCCATTTTCAAAATTATCGCCATGATCTGCCGTTATTATAATCGTCGCATTTTCGTATAGTCCAAGCCGCCTCAGCTCCTCCAGATAATTGTACACAATCTGCATGCTTCCCATATACTGATCGATCGATAAATCTTTTGACTCCCCGACACGATTGCCCTCCCTGTCCATAGAATACGGCGGATGCGCGCCAAACATATGGATAAAGCGAAATGCCTTGCGGTCATCATTGATTGTAAGCCCCGACTGGTCCAACCGCTCTTTGATGTCCGCATCATCCATTTCGTACTGTTCCTGCTTCCATACCTTATCTGATATTACCAGATCGTTAATCGTATCCTCCGTATATCTGTAATAATCCTTTACAAAATAAGGCATGATTCGATAGCAGTTCACTGTATGAATGCTCCTGATACATCCTGTCAGAGATATCTCTCTTTTTAAGATTTCGCCCTGTTGAACATAATTGCACGCCTGTTTTTGAACACTCTCTCCGATGTACGAAGTCTCTTCCTCATAGAAATATAATTGAAAATCCTTTTCTGTCAGAGCCCTCCAAAACGTACAGTCCTCAAATGCCCAATCAATATATCTTTGCCCCGCCGGCACATCAAAAAAAGTCCGATTGGTCAGCATATATGTTATCGCCGGATATGTTCTGGAGAATTGGGCAACCGTATCCGGAAATCCTACAAACCCTTTTAATGGTTCCAGAAAATCAGGTTCTTTGGCCAAGACCTCCTGCATATATTTCTCATCATACTTATCCAGGACAAATACGATCACATTGTCCTCCGCTGCCACTTCATACAGTCCCTCTGTTGCAAAATAGTCCGTTTCCTTTCTTGCCTCAAAATGACCGCCATTGGAAATGATCAGAGAAAATCCACCTGCGATCTGCATAAGCGCTATCGCAATAGAACCAAACTTTACGACGCCCTTCCAGCTGCCTTTGCAGAAATGCCGGAGTATAAATACACCCGTGGTCAGTCCCGCCCATACGAGTAGATTCAATACTTTAAATCCGACAGCCCATTCCCTGTTTACACCATCCATCAAAAATAACTGCCTGTTTAAGAAAAGCGCCTGTACATAAGCCGCCAATGTAAAAGAACATATTCCCAGGACAGTCCATTCCCATATCCTGCCTGACAAATGATTCAGAACAGTCATTGTTATCAAAAATACAATGGCTAAGAATAGAATAAAGTATGGTATCATATCTCTGATCGTAAAAGAAAATTCTGTTGAATTGGACAAAAAAGTCTCAAGAAAGGGGTATTCAAAAGCAGTTATGACAAATGCAGAAGTCACTGTAACTGATAATTGATCCCAACGCCTCCTGCGATCTACATCCATTCCCTTCCTGATCGCCCGGGATATGAGAGAAATCTCCATCCAAACCATCAACCCGACCACTGATATCGCTTCCGGCAGCAGGCAATGATAGAGCGCACTGTTAAAATTTCTATAGTTGACATATTGGTATAAAAGAGCTCCCGCAAAGGTTATCACAATACATACCGGAGCAACCCGGACAGTGCTTCCTTTCTCGGGACGTGCGATATATGGCGTTATTTTAGGCAGGAGCACGGTGCCTGTCATTCCCATCAGAATATCAATGATCAGCAGCCGTATATCCTGCGTATATGAATAAAACATTCCGGTTCTGAGGAAGATCATTCTGCCGACACACATAATGCAATACATTCCAAAGGAATCAACTGCAAATAAAATACACTTATCCAATATGGAAGCCCTGCGTCTTAGATTCACACCGGCTCCCAACATAAGCGCTATCAGTATCATTTCTGCTATTGCCATCTTTTCGGACATCTCGTCTCGCTCCTATCCTGTGTGTTATTGAATGCATCTGCATCAATTGCAATCAGCTCCTCCACTGTATCGATCTCCACAATCTGTCCTTCCACAACCGGAAAAACCTTCAATCGGAGTCTGTCCAGATTCTGGTTGACAACATCGTCCCAGAACAGGTCTGCATTTCCTTCTGTATGATACGCCTGCACTATCGCATCAGCGAGAATCCCAGCATCTTTCTTTTTGAAATAGGAAACGCCAACCATGTTGTAAGTGTCTGTCCCACCTTTTCCGACTCTGGAAATGAAACCGTTTTGCAGCTCAAAAACCCAGTCGGCCGAATATCCCCTGACCATCTTTCCATAATAACCGGAGCAGTCAGACTGTCTGTCAAAAACAGCCATATCCGAGACAAGCAGATCAGCCTCGCAGATAAAGCAGTCGGCCGTCCCCAATACTTCCCTGACAGCATAGATAGAGGAAATATTGTTTTTCGTAGAAAAATCAGAATTTTCAAGCAGACAGATACCATGATATTTCTCGCTCAGATAAGCAAACTGCTCTTTCAGATATCCCACCACTATATATATTTCTGATATATCCCTGCTTTTCAGGCCCTCAATAACTGTCTCAATCAGAGGCTTTCCAAACACCCTGACAAGCGGCTTTGGCGTTTTTAAAGTCAGCGGTCGCATCCGTGTTCCGAGCCCTGCCGCCATGATAATCCCGATCTCATTTTCCATATAGCTTCATTTCTATCCTTTTTGCACTACATAAGCAAAATGCTTCAAAATTTTACAAACCATATTGGCCAGTAAAGTATCACATATCATCGATCAGTGTAATGATCTCCTGAAATGGCATCAGCTTTGCATCCACCTCCAATGCCCTGTGGTTTTTCAGGATTTCGACCGCGGTGCTCTGCATGGCCGGAAATGCGCTCCTGGTCAGCTGGTTTGCGTAAATCACAATATTGACGCCATGCTGTGCGAGTTCTGCCTCCGTGACACTGTTAAAGGAAGTCGGCACGACAACGATCGGCGTATCCTTATTTTCGCTGCGGAACCTGTCACAAAATTCAAAAATCTCATCCGGAGACTTTCTCCTGGAATGAATCATGATCGCATCCGCACCGGCCTCCACATATGCAGATGCCCGTTTCAGCGCATCTTCCTGCCCTTTTTCCAGAATCAGGCTCTCAATGCGTGCAATGATCATAAATTCCTCTGTCCGCTGCGCGTTTTTTCCGGCGCGAATCTTCTCGCTGAAATTCTCGATGGAGTCCTGCGTCTGTGCGACCTCTGTTCCAAACAGAGAGTTTTTCTTGAGTCCGGTCTTATCCTCAATAATCACTGCCGACACACCCATGCGCTCCAAGGTGCGCACATTGTACACAAAATGCTCTACAAGCCCGCCTGTATCCCCGTCAAGGATGATGGGCTTCGTCGTGACCTCCATCACATCGTCGATCGTGCGCATTCTCGACGACATATCGACAAGCTCAATGTCCGGCTTTCCTTTCGCCGTGGAATCGCACAGGCTCGAGAGCCACATCGCATCAAACTGGTCAAGCTCCCCATTGTGCTCCACGATCGTCTTCTCCGCGATCAGCCCTGTCAGCCCACTGTGCACCTCGATTGTCTTTACTATGGGACAAAGCTTTAGCAGCTGGCGCAGGCGCTTCCTCCGATACTCCGGCATGGCAAGTTTTTCTCTAATGTTATTGTCTGCTTTCCTCACATTCTCATTGTAGGTATAGCCAACCTCCACAAGCTCTCCGCCATATTTTTTCAGATTGTCTATGACATTTTGACGAATCGCACGCTCAGGACCTTTACGCCAGTTATCCCCATGTACGACATAATCCGGCCGTATCTGCGCGATCACTTTGTCATACATAATCTCGTCCTGAATCATAACCGCATCGACAAGTCCCGTGTCCTTCACAATTTCCTTTCTCTCCCCAATCGAGATCGTGGGAAACCTGTTAAACTTAATCATCGCGGCGTCGCTCAGAATCCCGACCGTAACTTCTCCATATCGATTCGCTTCCCGCAGAATATTCAAATGTCCCTCATGTATCACGTCTGTGCAGAAACAGGTATATACCTTTTTCATTTCGACACCTTGCCTTTCTCATAGATATTGAACCGGTATCCGGACATGATGCTTCCTGAGCGCCTCCTCCAAAACAACAAAGAAAGCTTTGATGTCATCAGCTGTAATGGCGCCAAGCGCGCACAGGCGGAACGTATTCTGCGCGGACATCTTTCCCGGATAGATCGTAAAGCCGCGCTCATAGCAGTAATCGTGTATCTTCTCAAAATCCCAGTTTTCATCATCCGGATATTTCACTGACACTACAAGTCCTGCCTGCAGCTCTCTCCTGATCGCGTCTCGAAATCCAAGTCGTTCAAGTCCCTCATGAATCGCCTCAAACACGCTCAGATGACGCTGCCACTTCGCCTCCTCGCCCTCCGCAAAATATTCGTCAAGCGCCTGCCTCGCCGCGTAAATTGTCTGTACGGGCGGGGTGAAATGCATCTCTCCTGTCGTCTCAAAAAAATCATACTGCAGATATAGATTGCAATAATAAGAACGCTTCGGATATGCTGCTGACTTCCTGATTATCTCCGTGTTTCCAATGATAAACGAAAGCCCCGTCATCGCCATGAGTCCCTTCTGGGCAGACGCCATGCAGAAATCAATATTGTCCTTCTCAATATCAATCGGGCGCATCGCGTAAGTGGATGTCGTGTCCACCGTAAATACCGCACCATATTTATGTACCAGTCCGCCGATCTCCCTGATCGGGTTCAGGATACCCGTACCAGTCTCATTGTGCGTTGTGTGCACAAGAGCGATATCCGGATTCTCTCTCAATGTCCGCTCTACTGTTTTTAAATCAGGAAGCTGATCTGCCGGAAATTGAAGGTCTATATAAGGCAGATGATAGTACTCACAGATTTCTGCCGCCCTCGCGCTGTAAGCGCCGTTGTTGATAATCAGCACCTTTTTCTCCTCTGGCAGAAGTGAGTTGATGCATACATCGATATTCAACGTGCCGGAACCACAAAACAGAACAGATGTATATTTATTCAAATCACCATGTACGATGCGCACCAAATCCTCGCGCATCTTTTTCATCATGGAGGCAAATTCCCTCTCGCGCGGACAGATATCCGGCACTACCTGCGCCAGCTTAACTGTGTCAGTCGTTGTCGCCGGGCCGGGATTCAATAAGATATTCCGCCTTATCTTACTATTCTCCTGCATTAATAATCATCCTCTTCCTCATGCTTCTTTTTATAAAAGGCAAGCCGCTCCATAATATATCTGGCGCCTGCTTCACTGCTGCTGCCAATATTGTATATATACCGGTCCCGGATTTTTCTCAGAGACTCCCCTGAGAACTCGCTGCTGTTCAGCAGCTCGTCAATCACCTGCGGAAGCGTATCAAGCTTGTCCATATCAACGCTTCTCCCCACCTTACTGCGAAGCTCAATATCGATTGGCGTGATGCCAAGCTCCTCATAGTCCTCATTCATGACCTTCATCGGCGTGTTGATAAAAAGCGACGGCTTCAGTGTCGCAAAGGAATATTCAAATGCGATGCTTGACCAGTCCGTGATCACGACATCCGCCTCATACACAGTGCTGTTGGATGAGAAATCTGTCTGCAGCTCCATATCGTCACGCTCATTCATATGAAATCTTTCCCGCAGATCATTCAGCCGTTCCTCTTCATGGCGCACAAACTGCGGATGTGGTCTCACAATAATCTTATAACCCTGCCCCTGGAGCGCCTCAAGAATTGTCTCTATGCATGATGACAGGATATTGTCCTTCTGCCAGGATGGAGCGATCAGAATTTCTTTTGTTTTCTTTTCCCTTTTGTCCATCTCTTCATAGGATTGTATCATATTATCAATAACGCCCGAACCCCATTCGACAATTCTTTTCTCTGGAAGTTTATAGAGCTCTTCGCGCTTTCTGATCTCCTTCGTGCAAAGGCAGCCGGATGAAAAAATGGTATCAAAATGATCCAGCGCTTCCTTGCGGAAAGTCAGATTCGGACTGTTCACATCATGCGGCACATAGATGTATTCATTGTCTTTGCGAACCAGAGATCGCTTGATGTGAAAGCTCTCCAGATCCGGCGTTGTCATCACGACAATATCAGCCTCCATCTTCATCATCAGCACGATCAGTTTATTCTCCCCGATATAATACGGCCTGAAGCGGTCGCTCGCCATCTCAAAAACCTTGTCGTTCGGATCACTCGTAATATAATTGACCACCACATCCGATTTTTCCAGAAGCGTCTCGATAATATTCTGAAAATATTTATAAAACCCGTTCTTCTCCGAATAAAACACAAGCTGCATCTCATAATCCTGAAAAAACCGCTTGTAATCAGCCTTTTCCTTCTTTTTATAAGGATTCTTCTCGAACAGCTTCTTTTTGCCCTGTCTCCCAAAAGCACTCGCGGCTTTTAACTCCGCACGGCTCTTTTCCAACGCCTCATAATCTATGTACTTCCTGGGATTCATGATGATATTGAGGAAATACAACTGCAACACGGAAAAAAGATTGCTGAAAGTCCAGTAAATCCCGACTCCTGTCTTGACAAAAAAGCCAAGGTAGAGCGACAATCCGATAGACAAAATTATGGTTCCCAACTGATTTACTTTCCCCTGCTCGGACTGCAGGACATTGATTCTGTTCTGTATAAAACACATAAACCACGCCGAAAGCGCCGCGATCAGAGGAATCAGATACGCGATTCCTCCGACCTCCGCGGGGATAGACGACAGATCCAGACTCCCAAGCATCGCGTCAAGCACACCCGGATTTCCGCGAAAGATATGCTCCTCTGGATGGTTGATCACATCGATAACCCCCATCAGCAAAATCAACTGCAAAGCTAATGGAATCAGGTCCGCAAGCGGCTGATAGTGCTCCCTCTTGTACAGTTCGTACTGTTCTTCTGAGATCTTCTCGCCGTTTCCATAATACTTTGCCCTGATAAAATTCATCTCCGGCTGCATCTTGACCATCTTGATCGAATTTTTCTGAACCCACAGCGATACAGGCAGGAGAACAATCTTCGTTCCGAACGTAAAAATGATAATTGAAATAAAATAATCCGGCAAAATGTGATAGCAAAAGTACATCAGCCATCCTAAGACATCGCCAATCAAGCCTATGATATCATTCATAATAACGCTATGCTCCGTATGCTCCTATTTTCATAATTCTTCACGATTCCTGACCGCTGGACTGATGCTTTCTCCTTGCACGCTTCTTTTTCTGATTGCGGAAAAATTTCATAATCTTGTGCCTGTACACGGTACACGCTGCTCCGATGGCAATCGCCACACCTGCTACCGCCTGAATCACATATGTCACTGCTGACGGATCGATATACGCGAAAGAAGTGTTCCCCAACAGCACAAAAAAACAGGCAAAAAAGTAGGTAAATTTCAATATGTTTATGACTTTTTTCATTTTCTGATTGTTCCTTTCTATTTTTTCTTTTTATTGTTCCTTTTTATTGTTGCTTTTGTGTTACCCCATAACTACTTTAGCCCAAAATGTTCTAAATGTCAATAGAACATATTACGCCACATTAATATAAAGGTACATATTAGTTATACTAAGGAATAGTCAGATGCACAAGTTATTTCAAGACTGTTCCTAAGACCGGAGGAGGGATTACTATCTACTACAGAATCAGAAATCTACGCGAAGACGCCGATCTGACACAGGCAGAGATCAGCCGGCATCTAAACATATCCCAGCGCGCTTACTCCCACTATGAAAACGGCACCAGAGATATTCCTACAAATATTCTGATCGCGCTCGCTGACTTCCATGATGTAAGCATCGATTATCTCTTAGAGCGCACAAACTCCAAAAAGGTAAATATATAAGTGCACATAAAGTAATGAGTATAAAGAAATACGCATAAAGAAATACGCATAAAGAAATGGCAGGCAGTTTTACCTGCTTGCCATTTCTTTCTATCCTATATCTTATCCCTCGTAATATCCTTATACCCCTCCCCAAAGATCTCGCTTGCGGAGGAGACGATCATAAACGCGGAGGTATCCTCGTCCTTCACGATCTCCTCAAGTTTCGGATACATCTGCTTTCTTGTCACAACCATCAAAAGCTCCTTTGGCTCATTTGTGTAGGCGCCTCTCGCTGTGATAATCGTCGCTGTGATATCCAGCTCATCAAAAATCCGCTGCTTTACCTGTGCCGGTTTGGTGCTTATGATGTACGTCAGCTTCGCCTCATCAGAGCCATACAGGATCTTATCCATCACAATTGAGTCCGTCACCACCGCAATACCAGCGTAAAATGCCACTGTCATATCCTGAAACACAATCCATGACGCAAGGATTACCATACTATCAAAAACAAGAAACAAAATGTTTGTCTTAATATGTTTTCGCTTTGTGCGGACAACCTTGACAATGATATCTATCCCCCCGGTCGTCGCCCCAGCCTTGAACACCAGCGCAAGCGCCACTCCAATCAAAGCCCCGCCGATCACCGACGCGATCAGCAAATCGTCAGTCACCGCCCCGCGGGATGCAAACCCATTGATAAATAGTGTAATCAACACTAAAGCATACATGGTAGAACAGATAAAACGCCAGCCAAATTTCCACAGCCCCAGCAGGACGATCGGAATATTAATAAGCATATTCATTGTCCCCGTTGGAATCCCGGTAAATCGGTTTACCAGAATCGAAATCCCCGTCACACCACCAGGCGCAATATTGTTGGGGTCCAGAAACAGACTGATCGCAGCGGCATAGATCACTGCCGCCGCTGTCAATATTGCATAGCATTTTACCCTTTTTACGACTTCTTTTTCCATAACGCCTCAATTTTATATAAATTCTTACATCAAATATTTGTTCTCACCTGTTTTGGCTGATAGCCCTTGTCCTCCAGTGCCCTGATAATCTGATTCTTATGGTCTGTACCGAACGTTTCCAGCGTAATCCGCAGCTCAACGGCCGCGTTTCTGTTAATGGACACAAACTGATTGTGCTCAAGCTTGATGACATTGCCATTGAGCGCCGCGATCACCTCTGACACTTTTGTCAGCTCGCCCGGCTTGTCAGGCAGCAGCACAGATACCGTAAAAATTCTGTCGCGGAAAATCAGCCCCTGCTGCACTACAGATGACATGGTGATAATATCCATATTTCCGCCGCTGAGTATTGACACGATTCTCTTATTCTTCACATCGAGATGACGAAGCGCGGCCACTGTGAGCAGCCCCGAGTTCTCGACGATCATCTTGTGATTCTCCACAATATCAAGAAAGGACACCACCAACTCCTCGTCAGGCACAGTGATAATCTCATCTATATTGTCCCTGATATACGGAAAAATATTCTTTCCCGGAGTTTTCACCGCGGTGCCGTCCGCTATGGTGTTGACGCCCGGAAGCGTGATAACCTCGCCTGCTTTCAGGGATTCCTGCATGCAGTTTGCCCCTGCGGGCTCCACGCCGATGACTTTGATCTTGGGATTCAGCAGTTTTGCGAGCGTCGATACTCCGGTTGCCAGTCCGCCTCCTCCGATCGGCACAAGGATGATATCCACCAATGGAAGCTCCTTGAATATTTCCATCGCGATCGTTCCCTGACCGGTAGCAACTGTCAGATCGTCAAACGGATGGATAAATGTGTACCCTTTTTCCTCCGCAAGCTGATAGGCATACTCGCAGGCCTCGTCGTAGACATCACCCTTCAAGATGACCTCTGCTCCATAACCCTTCGTGCGGTTCACCTTCATGAGCGGCGTCGTTGTAGGCATCACGATCACTGCCTTCACGCCGTACTTTTGGGCAGCATAGGCGACGCCCTGCGCGTGATTGCCCGCCGACGCGGTGATCAGTCCTTTGTCACGCTCCTCGTCTGAGAGCGTGCTTATCTTATAATATGCGCCCCTGAGCTTATACGCTCCTGTGAGCTGCATATTTTCGGGCTTTAAGTAAACCTTGTTTCCTGTCTGGCCGCTCAGGTATTCGCTGTAGATCAGCTTCGTCTCCGAAGTGACCTTCTTTACGATCTCCGATGCTTCCTCAAATTTTTCCAGTGTAAGCATATCTGACATGTTTATTTTCCTCCCTTTGTTATTTCCGCCACTTTACAATATTTTTCATAAATAGCTACTACTACTTTATCTTATCATTTCCAGAAAAACCATTTTTTCTTTTTGGGTTTTTCTTCGGTATCCTCATCGGAAACGGTCTCATCGGAAACATCATCATTTACATTTCCTTCCACAGAATCACTCTGGGTTGCACTTTCCATATCATGGTTTGTATCAAAGCTGCCTTCTGTATTTCCGCTGTTTATGACACTACTGTCATTTTCTGCCGTATTACCCCCAAATGTATCTGATACCTCCACAATATCCGTATTGCTTTTATCCCTTTCTTCACTCTCATCAGCCGCCATCGTTTCGGCGCTTCCATCTGTACTATCTACCGTCCTGTCACTGCTGTATTCATCTGCATCCTCGGCCTCTGCACTCTCTTCCGTTTTCACGTCAAACAGCGCGTTCACAAACTCCTCCGCGTCAAACTTCTGCAGATCCTCGATCGTCTCTCCCACGCCGATATATTTGACCGGCACATTCAGCTCCGACTGTATCGCTACCGCAATCCCGCCCTTTGCCGTCCCGTCCATCTTGGTAAGAATGACGCCGGTCAGATTCGCCGCCTCGCCAAACTCTCTCGCCTGCGAAAGCGCGTTCTGCCCTGTTGTCCCGTCGAGCACGATCAGGTTTTCCCTGTGCGCATCGGGAAATTCCCTGTCTATGATGCGGTTCATCTTCTTAAGCTCTTCCATCAGATTCTTTTTGTTATGGAGCCGCCCCGCCGTATCACAGATCAGGATATCCACTTTTCTCGCCTTTGCGGCATTCACAGCGTCGTAGATCACAGACGCCGGATCTGCGCCATCTGCGCCGCCGATCATATCAACACCCGCACGGTGCGCCCACTCTGCAAGCTGGTCTCCGGCAGCCGCCCGAAAAGTGTCCGCCGCGGCGATCAACACCTTCTTGCCCTGCCCTTTTAAAATGCTTGCCAGCTTTCCAACAGACGTGGTTTTCCCAACGCCGTTGACGCCGATCACAAAGATAACAGACTGCTTTTTCTCAAAATCATATGCCGTCTCGCCAGCGTACATCTGTTCTTTGATACTCTCGACCAAAAGCTCCTTACATTCTGCGGGCTGTCGCAGATGCCTCTTTTTCACTTCCTCCTTCATACGCTCGATAATATCATTGGTCGCGTTGACACCGATATCACCCATGATCAGGATTTCCTCAAGCTCTTCATAAAAATCGTCATCAATCGCAGATGCTCCATAAAACACTGCGTCGATTCCCGCCACGATATTGTCTCTTGTCTTATTCAAGCCTTCTTTTAAACGACTGAAAAACCCTTTTTTCTCCCCCGCCATTTTATTCTAAGCCTCCTTTTTTTCCTTCTCTTCCTGACTCCATTTGTCAACCTCACTGTCGACCAGATTGACGCTCACGAGGGTTGATACCCCCTTCTCCTGCATCGTGATGCCGTAAAGTCTGTCCGCTTGTTCCATCGTACCACGCCTGTGTGTGATCACGATAAACTGTGTTCCCTTTGTCAGCTTATTCAAATACTTTGCAAACCGGCTCACATTTCCCTCATCGAGTGCTGCCTCGATCTCGTCCAACAGACAAAACGGCGACGGCTTTAAGTTCTGTATGGCAAAAAGCAGCGCAATCGCTGTAAATGACTTCTCGCCACCGGAGAGCTGCATCATATTCTGCAGCTTCTTTCCGGGCGGCTGCGCTATGATGCGAATTCCCGCCTCGAGAATGTCCTCCTCCTCGATCAGCTCCAGCGTACCCTTGCCGCCGCCAAACAGTTCCT
Organism: Lachnospiraceae bacterium; assembly: GCA_009774245.1. Classification (GTDB taxonomy): domain Bacteria; phylum Bacillota; class Clostridia; order Lachnospirales; family Lachnospiraceae; genus COE1. Next base: position 12,191 of record VSNM01000068.1, read on the forward strand.
TGAACACCTTGTCAAACTCCCGCTTGATCTCCTCAAACTTCTCTGCAAACTGTTTGCGCATCGCAGTGTCAAGCTCCTCGATAATCCCCTCCAGCGTCTTTTCCGCCTCAATCAGGTCATCATGCTGATTCTTCATAAAAGTATATCGCTCCATGAGCACCTTGTAATCCTCGATCGCATTGACATTGACATCGCCGAGCTTTCTGATCTCGTCCTTGATATTGGATATCTGCTTTTTCATCTCCGCGATATCCTGCAGAGCCTCATTTCGCATGGAAGCCGCATTGTTCAACGTGATCTCATACTCATTCCACATGTAGTTGATCTGGCTCTCCACCGTCTCCTCCAGCTTTTCTCTCTGGGAATTTAGACGGTACACCTCTTTGTCCAGTGCATTTTTCTTGTCGGACAGCTCTTCCCTTGTCTGAAAGAAATTTTTCTGTTTCTGCGACAACTCCTCCTTCGTTCTCTGCTTCTCCTTCAATGCAATCTCTGCGTCGGACTGTGTGGTATGTGAAGCTAAGATCGTCCGCTCGAGCTCCTCAATATTTTGCTGCCTGTTCTGAATATCCGCCAGACAGTGGTCAAGACTGGTCTGTACCTCGGCAAGCTCCTCCCTGCCGCGCGTCAGCTCTCCCTCAATACGGTTTAAATTCGTCTGCTCAAACTCCTGTTTCTGGAGCATCTTTTCATACTCGACATCCCATTCCCCGACCATCCCGGTCTTGCTGGACTCCTCAGTCCGGTAATTCTCCAGTTCCTTCTGATTCGCCGCAATATTCTGCTCCAAAATCTTTTCATTTTCTTCTGATGTCTTCAGGTCATTTAGGGTTTTCTCCTTATCTGCATGAATCTCAGCTACCTTCCGATCAATATCCTGCTGTTCTTCCTGCAGGGAGCCAAAGCCCTGCTCCGCCTCGTTCTTTCTCTCCTCTGCCGTCACGACGTTCATTCTGGCTGTATTCTGTTTGAGAAACAGCTCCTGCAGGGCAGATTTCTCCTCCTCGATGCTCTTTCTGACATGATTTCGTTCCGCCTTGATATTTTCGATGTCCGCGTTGGCAGCATTCAGCTTTTCCTTAGCAGCCTTCATCTTTTGTTCCAATTCCTCGATCTCACGTCTTCGTCCCAGGAGATTTGAATTATTCTTAAAGGCTCCGCCACTGATCGCACCGCCCGGCACGAGAAGCTCTCCCTCCAGCGTAACCATTCTGACAGTATAGTCATATTTTTTGGCGATACGCACAGCATTGTCAATGTTGTCAATCACGGCAATCCTTCCAAGCATCGTTTTGGCCACATTTTTGTATTTTGCATCTGTCCGCACCAGCGAATCCGCAAGCCCGATCGCGCCCTTCTCATTCAGCACATTGGGCGTCCTGAACTCCTGCGGCCTTGTGATGCTGGTCAGCGGCAGGAAGGTCGCGCGTCCAAACCGGTTTTTTTTCAGAAATCCGATCATTTTCTTGGCGGTCTCCTCGTCCTCCGTGACGATATTCTGTATATTTCCGCCAAGAGCAGTCTCTATCGCCGTCTCATACTCCTTATCCACCTTGATAATATCCGCCACGACGCCAACAATCCCTCTGTTGTGCTCCTTCTGCTCCATAACCTTCTGGATACTGTTGCCGTAGCCCTCATACCGCTCCGTGAGATTTGATATCGTGTCGAGCTGGGACCGGTATCTCTGATAGGCTCCCTGGCTCTCCCGAATCTCCTCGTCCTTTTTGGTCAATCTCTCCCGAAACGACTTATTGTGCTCCTCCATCTCTGTCAGGTGCGTGTTGACCTTGATGATCTCGTCGTTAATCCTCTGAAATTCCTCCTGCAGCTCCCTGATCTCGGCATCGCGCTCCGCCTCATCACTTCTGGCACGCAGGAGCCTTGAGTTTAACTCGGCCTTCCTGATACGCATCTGCTCCATCATGGTATCAAAGCTGCTCATTTTTGACTTGATGGTTGCGCGCTCATTCAGCATCGTGATGATCTGATTCTTGTCCGCCTCTATCCTGTCATTCAATTCCTCGATATGGAGCTGCACCTCGGAGAGTGAACCTCTTGCCTCATTGCGCTCCCGCTCCAGCTCGGCCACCTTCTCATCCAGCACAGCTTTGCTCTCAAGGATTTTGACGCGCTCGCCCTCCCGCTCGGCGATCTGTTCCTGTATCGTTGTTATCCTCTCGCGAAAATGCTGCTCATTTCCATGGGCACCCTTGATCTGCTCCTTCAACACATTGATCTCGCCCTCGAGCTTTCCGCGTGTGACGCTTGCATCTGTCAATGTATTTCTGGTAAATTCAATCTCCTGATCCAGCTCCTCGATGCGCGCCTGTATCTCGTCATACTCAATCTTTATCTTGTCATACTGCTGTGTAGTGTTATTGTAATCCTCCTCCGCAATCCGATATTTACCCTCAATCTCATCCAGCTGCTCTGTCAGCTTTTTATTTTCCAATAAAAAAGCATTGACATCATACTCTTTCAGCTCTTCTTTTTTTCTGAGATAGATCTTCGCCTTTTCAGACTGCTTTTCCAGAGGTCCGACCTGTTTCTCAAGCTCACTCAAAATATCCTGTACACGCACCAGATTGTTCTTCTCGTCTTCAAGCTTCTTCTGCGCTGTCGCCTTGCGCTTTTTGAACTTGACGATACCTGCCGCCTCGTCAAAAAGCTCACGCTTCTCCTCGGGCTTTCCGCTCAGGATCTTTTCAATCTGTCCCTGTCCGATGATCGAATATCCCTCTTTGCCAATACCTGTGTCATAAAAAAGTTCATTTACATCCTTCAAACGACAGGGAGTCCCATTGATCGAATACTCACTTTCGCCTGAACGATATAAACGCCTTGCCACAGTCACTTCCTGATAGTCAATCGCAAGCTTGTGGTCCGCATTGTCAAAGGTGATGCCCACATACGCGTAACCCAGCGGCTTCCTGAGCTCCGTGCCGGAAAAGATGACGTCCTGCATCGATTCCCCCCGCAGCTGCTTGATGCGCTGCTCACCGAGCACCCATCGCACCGCGTCCGCCACATTGCTCTTGCCGGAGCCATTGGGGCCTACGATGCCTGTGATTCCCTGATGAAATTGAAACACGATTTTGTTTGCAAAAGATTTGAACCCTTGTACCTCTATACTCTTTAAATACATTCTCTACCTCACCGTATGGCGTTATTTCCTGCCTTTTAATCTCTTGAGTGCTTCGTATGCCGCCTGCTGCTCCGCTGCTTTTTTCGTCCTTCCCACGCCGGCGCCGATCAGCTTATCATCGAGATATGCCTCGACACTGAACTGTTTGTCGTGGTCCGGGCCTGTCTCTCCCACCAGTTCATACCGCAGCTGCGCTGTATTTTTCTTCTGAATCTCTTCCTGCAGAAGCGTCTTGCTGTCCAGAAATAATATCTTGTCCTCCAGGTCTGACAGCACAAAACGATCAATAAATTTCTTTGCATTCTCGAGACCGCCGTCCAGGAAAATCGCGCCGATCACAGCCTCCATGACATCGGAAATGATAGAATCCCTCGTTCTTCCCCCTGTCGATTCCTCGCCCTTACCCAGCAGAATGTATGTGTTTAGGCTGATGTCCCTTGCACAGTAGGCAAGCGCCGGCTCGCACACCATAGAGGCGCGCAGTCTCGTCAGCTGCCCCTCGGGCATATCCTCATTTTCATTGTACAAAAATTCACTGGACACAAGCTCCAGCACCGCATCGCCCAGAAATTCCAGTCTCTCGTAGTTGTTCAGTTTGTTGATCTTCCGCTCATTGGAAAAAGAGCTGTGTGTAAGCGCCTGCTTCAACAGCGCGTCATTCTGAAATTGATACCCTATCTTTCCCTGCAACTCCCGCAGGGCTTCTTTCATATTTCGCATGTTTACTCCTATCTGATGTGTGTGCAATCGAACATAACAATCGAGTAGGGGAATGTTCTTCTCCACTACTCGCCGCGCCGAGCGCATGCTGCGTCAGCAGCTAATTTCTTTATGCGCTCGTGTGCAATCGAACATAAAGAAAGCCCTATAGAGGGCTTCCTGCTTTTTCAATCCATTCGACAGCCTCACGCACCGTCGTTATTTTTTCCAGACCTTCTGTCGGTATCTGGAGACCTGTCTCCTCCTCCACGCCCATAAATATCTGATATAAATCAAGCGAATCGGCCCCCAGGTCGGTGAGAAAGGTCATATCCAGCTCGATCTCATCCGGGTCCACGCCCAAAACAGTGGCCGCAACCTTTTTCAAAGCTTCAAATTCCATCTGATCAGATCCTTCCCTACTCATCCCTCAAAATAACCTTTTCCTTTATCTTCTGATTAATCCTCTGTTCCTTAAAGGTCACGCACTGCAGAATCGAATTTTTGATCTCGATCGCCTTGGAGCTGCCATGCGTCTTTACCACCAGCCCGTTCAGGCCAAGCAGCGGCGCCCCGCCGTACTCCTCCAGGCTAAACCCCTTCAACGTCTGTTTGAGTGCGGGCTTTACCAGGAGCGCCCCGATCTTGCTTCGAAGCGATGTCATCATCCCCGCCTTCACCTTCCTGATCAGCGTCGCGCCGACGCCCTCATACAGCTTCAGGATGATATTCCCCGCAAACGCCTCACACACAATCACATCCGCATAGCCTGTCGGAATATCCCTCGCCTCAATGCTCCCTATAAAGTTGATCTCCGGACAGTTCTTGAGCATAGGAAACGTCTCCTTCACAAGCGCATTCCCTTTCTCCTCCTCCGCCCCGATATTGACAATCGCAACCTTTGGATTGGAGATTCCCATGACGCTCTCCATGTACACAGAACCCATCTTGGCAAACTGAACCAGATGCGATGGACGCGCATCCACATTGGCTCCGCAGTCGATCAGGAGGGCACAGCCTGTCTCCGTCGGAATCAGCGGCGCGAGAGGCGGACGCTCGATTCCTTTGATTCTGCCTACAATCAACTGTCCGCCGACAAGAACCGCACCGGAGCTTCCCGCTGAGACAAAGGCATCGCACTCCCCGTTTTTCACCAGATTCAGCGCGACCACAATCGACGAGTCCTTCTTTTTCCTGATCGCCATCACCGGCGGCTCCGCTGTCTCGATCACCTCCGTGGCATTTACGACCTCGACCTGCTCTTTATTGAAAGTATACCGCGCAAGCTCCTGTCGAATTGCTTCCTCCCGGCCTGTCAGATACACTTTAATATTGCTGTTCTCATTGACAGCCTCCACTACCCCCTTCACGATCTCCAACGGGGCGTTATCTCCGCCCATGGCGTCCACCGCTACTCTGGTCATTTTATCCATTGCCATATTCCTCCATCGCTCTGTACTTATATAAATATACTAAACATACCACTAAAAATCAAGGGAAATCAAATAAAAAGGTGTAAAGCTTTATCTGTTTCATAAAACCTTACACCCCTTATTCCTCTTTCGATCTGCTGCATTAATCCGCTGCAATGATCTCTTTCTTGTTGTATGAGCCACAAGCCTTGCATACTCTGTGAGGCATCATCAAAGCGCCGCACCTGCTGCACTTTACCAATGTAGGCGCGCTCATCTTCCAGTTTGCTCTTCTCTTATCTCTTCTGCCTTTTGAAGATTTATTTTTTGGACATATAGACATCGTTACACCTCCTTATTCGCATTAAACAAATCTTTTATTGCCGCCATTCTGGGATCTGGCACGAAATCATCACAACCGCAGTCGCCATCATTCCGATTTCTACCACAGATCATGCAGATTCCCTTACAGTCCTCTCTGCACAAAATCTTTACCGGCCAGTTCAGCAATAATTCATCATTGATTAGTTCATCCACATTTAAGTGATATCCCTCCATAAGCGCCGCGGAATCCTCGTATTCCTCACCGTCACCAGCATAATCCGGCGACACAACAACGCTGTCAAAGGATAAATCAAATGTATAATCAACATCTCGCAAGCATCTGTCGCAGGCAAGCGCAAATACAAACCGCGCCTTCCCCTGAACCAGTACTTTTGATTGTCCTATATTAGAAAGCTTCAGCGCAACAGGACTCTTTTCCCTGATCAGAAAAGTCCCGAGCTGGCTGGTAAATGTATCCGCCTCATACGGTACGTCCAACTCCTGCACCTGTCCTTCATTTGTAAATACATCTGTCAAATTCACTAACATCGTAGACTCCTATCCACACATTTAATCATTATACATAACTGCTCGTCTTTTGTCAACTAAATTTTCAAACTGTTTTTTATCTTTACGCCGGTTCACAGGATATGCTACAATAATACGAGTACAGTTTGCACAAGGAGGAATCATGAACGTTACAGCAGTCATCGCCGAGTACAATCCCTTTCACAATGGGCATCTATATCAACTGGACACAATCCGTCAGACGCATGACGCCGATCTGATCATCGTCGTCATGAGCGGTGACTTCACACAGCGCGGCATTCCCGCCATTGTGGACAAATACGAGCGCTGTCAGATGGCGCTTGAAAACGGCGCCGATCTGGTCTTTGAGCTTCCTGTGTACTTTGCGCTCGGCAGCGCGGAATATTTCGCACAGGGCGCTGTGTCGCTGATCGACAAGCTTGGCGTTGTCGATTTTCTGCACTTTGGAAGCGAGTCTGGTGACATTGATCTGATGTACCAATTCACCAATAGGATGCTCGCCAACGAGTCTGACGCGTACAAGGCGGCGCTAAACAGATACCTGAAACGCGGGTACTCTTTCCCCGCCGCCAGGGATCGTGCGCTGTCAGAGCTTCTGCCTGCTGACAGATTTCCTACGGACGCCCCTGTGCCCAAAAAGACCATGCAGCTTGTCAGCGCTCCCAACAATATTCTCGGGTTAGAATATATCAAAGCCCTCATTCAGAGAAACAGCCCGATAAAGCCTGTCACCATCAAGAGAAAAGGCGGGGGATACACCTCTGATTCCCTCGATACAGACAATTTCGCGTCGGCAAATGCCATACGCAATGCCCTCCTTCATCCTTCTGAATACGTTGCTGACAGCCGTTTCGCCCAGGATATAGGTCTGACGCAAAACATTTTTCCTACAGTACCTCCATGTGCTCTGAAACATATGCCAGAATCCGTGTGTACCATACTGCACCAGAAAACGTTTTTGTGCGCAGATGATTTTTCAGAACTGCTTCTATATAAAATGCTTCAAGATAAGATGCTTCAAGATAAAATGTTTCAGGACAAAATACCTCAAGATAAGAATTTTCAAGGCAAAATACCCCATAATGAAATATCAATGGACAAGCTGCCTAAAGACGCATTTGCCAAATACTATGATATCGGAACACAGCTCTCCCACACGCTGTACAACTATCTGCCCGAATACACGACATTTGAGGATTTCGCGCTGTCGTGCAAGACCAAAAACCTGACCTACACGCGCATATGCCGCGGGCTTATGCATATTCTCCTGGATATGACACAGGAAAACGCGGACGCGTTAAAGCAGGACGATTACGCACAGTACGCAAGACTCCTGGGCTTTACAGAACGCGGAAGGCAGCTTCTGAAAACGATAAAGGCCAATGCATCAATCCCAATCATAACAAAGCTGCCTGATGTATTGAGGCAGCTTTGCGGCACAGCACTGATGTCCCTGCGGTCGGATATCTATGCTGCGGACATCTATGATGGTGTCAGTCAGCAGAAACAAATCCGCCTGTCCGGCATCCGATCAGGGCAGACAGGCAGCCTTTCCCGCCACAACGAACTGACCAGACAGATTGTCAAACACGTCTGACGAGTATCAGTTCTTAAAGCTGTGAATCGGCGCCGGTATCCGGCCGCCACGGTTGACAAACGCATCGCAGGAATACTTATTGACAGGCATGATCGGCGCATATCCGAGCAGACCGCCAAACTCCGCGCTGTCCCCCACCGTCTTTCCGATAACCGGTATGATGCGGACAGCCGTCGTCTTCTGATTGACCATACCGATCGCGAGCTCGTCGGCTATGATGCCTGCGATCGTTGTCGCTTTCGTATCCCCCGGAATCGCGATCATATCCAGACCGACAGAGCACACACATGTCATGGCTTCTAATTTTTCCAGTGTGAGCGCACCTGCGTTGACGGCATCGATCATTCCCTGATCCTCACTGACCGGAATAAACGCGCCACTCAGGCCGCCCACATAGGAGGACGCCATCACACCGCCTTTCTTCACCTGGTCATTTAAGAGAGCCAGCGCCGCTGTCGTCCCCGGCGCGCCCGCGTACTCCAGTCCGATCTCGCACAAAATATCCGCCACACTGTCGCCGATCGCGGGCGTGGGCGCCAGTGAGAGATCGACAATGCCAAAAGGAATCCCGAGACGCTTCGACGCCTCCTGTGCCACCAGCTGTCCCACCCGCGTCACCTTGAAAGCCGTCTTTTTGATCGTCTCACAGAGCACTTCGAAATTTTCCCCGCGCACGCTCTCCAATGCATTCTTGACAACGCCTGGCCCACTGACGCCCACATTGATAATGGCGTCCGCCTCCGTCACTCCATGAAACGCGCCGGCCATAAACGGATTATCGTCCGGCGCATTGCAGAACACAACCAATTTCGAGCAGCCGATTGAATCCTTATCCTTTGTCAGCTCCGCCGTCTCCTTGATGATATCTCCCATCAACCGCACTGCGTCCATGTCGATACCTGTCTTGGTAGAACCGAGATTGACAGAGCTGCACAGGAGCTCCGTCTGCGCCAATGCCTGCGGAATCGAGCGCAGCAGGAGCTCGTCCGCTTCCGTCATGCCTTTTGACACCAGCGCAGAATACCCTCCAAGGAAATTGACACCGACATCTTTTCTCGCCCTGTCAAGCGTTCTTGCGATCGTCACAAAATCCTCGGAGGTCTTACAGGCAGAACCGCCGATCAGGGCGATCGGCGTGACAGAGATTCTCTTGTTTACGATGGGAATGCCAAACTCCTTTTCGATCGTCTCACCAGTCGGCACCAGATCTTTCGCAACTGTAGTAATCTTGTTGTAAATTTTCTCATTCAGACGTTCCAGATCGGAGTCGATGCAGTCAAGCAGGCTGATGCCGAGCGTGATCGTCCTGACATCGAGATTCTCCTTCTCGATCATCTTATTCGTCTCTAATACTTCATTTATGTTGATCATCTTATCAAATGCCCTCCTTATAATATATGGCTCAAAGCCTGTGCATGCTGTTAAAGATCTCTTCTCTCTGGCATTTGATAATGACGCCGATCTCCTCGCCGAGTCTGTCCAGGTCATCGGATACTTCGCTGACAGATTTGACGGATTTGCTCATGTCCGCGATCATCATCATATTGAAATAATCATCCACGATCGTCTGGGAAATATCAAGGATATTCACCTTGTTCTCAGCCAGATATGTACATACCTTTGCGATAATCCCGACGGTATCTTTTCCTACTACTGTAATAATTGTCTTTTTCATAATTCACAACTCCTATCTCTATTATTATATCTCCACCAACCGCGACATCTCGCTCCGGCTTGCCACATAGATCGGAAAATCATCCGGCTTGTACGGATTGTCCGCCATGGAGATCTCCAGACGGACTGTCTCATAGGCAAGCTCCGCAAGATTGTTTTCCTTGCTCAGATGTCCGAGAAATACCGTCTTTAGATTGTCATGCAGCAGTCTGCTCAACAGCTTTCCAGAGAGTTCGTTGGACAAATGGCCTTTGTTTCCCAGAATTCGTTGTTTCAGTGCATACGGATATGGCCCCACCTGCAGCATGTTGATGTCATGGTTCGCCTCGAGCAGCAGGGCGTCCATTCCCCTGAGACTCTCGACAGTATATTCATTGTAGGTTCCAAGGTCGGTCGCCACCGCCATGCGTTTATTTCCATACTGGAATCGGTAGGCAACCGGCTGTGCCGCATCGTGGGAGATCTTCATCGGATTGACCGTAATATCCTTCAAGATAAATTTCTCATCTTCCCTGACCACACGAAAAAGTGAGTCATCTATCACCCCAAGACTACTCACTTTCTGAATGGCTGCTATTGTTCCCTGTGTGGCGTAGATCGGTATCCCGAATTTCCGGCAGATCACACCCAGGCCATTGATATGGTCTGAGTGTTCATGCGTGATCAGTATCCCGTCTATGTCTTTTCCTGTAAGTCCAAGCTGCCCCAGTCCTTCCACAGTCCGCTTGCAGCTGATCCCTACATCTACCAGCAAATGCGTGGCATCCGTGCCGATATAAATACAATTGCCGCTGCTTCCACTGGCTATACTACACATTCTCATCTGATTTTCCTCTATTTCCCAATGATTTATTTCCAATATACCTCGATCTTATCCCCGTTGTAAAGCTCCTGCGTATACTGCGCGTCTTTGCCGTTCACGAGGGTGGCAATGCCGGAACCCTGCATCCTGCTGGTGTCAAAGTCAATATAGTCAAAAATGTCGACAAACATATAGCTCTGTTTGCCGCGCATGACAACAGGCTTCTGATTCACTATGACGATGATCTTCTTGCCCGAATCCACCGGTGGCTCTTCCTTTTCTTTTGTCTCTGGAATTTTCTTGTCGTCGCGCTGCTCTGTCTTCTCTGCCGCCTTTATTTCCGGCTCCTTCGCAGGCTCTTCCTTCGTATCCTCAATCACGCTTTCTGATTCTGTCTGATCTTCCTTGACGGTTTCTTTTGCCGGTTCCGGTTCTGCCTGCTCCTCGTCATCGGCTTTATCTTCCGGCTCGGGCGCTGTCTCCTCTTTGTTTTCCGGCTCAGTCTTCACAGCCTCATCGTTTTCCGGCTCTGCTTTGGTCTCCTCTGTCTTGTCCTCCGGCTCTGCCTGCTCAGTTTTGACCGCATCCGCCCCGTTTTCCGGCTCGTCCTTTGCGGCTTCATCTGTCTCAGGCTTTTCCTCGGCCGCCGTCGGCTCCTCAGCAGCTTTTACTTCCTCAGCCTTTGATTTTTCCTGCCTTCTTGCCTCCCTGCGCTTATTGCTGTGCAGCTCGATGTTTGATTCTTTGTAGATTTCCTTTAACTCATACTCTTTTCTGTTCTTGAACTCCAATTGATCAGAGGCCTTGACCTCCATTGTCTCATCCGCTCTCTCCCCATTGATAAACAAAATCATATCATCCGGGGAAAGTCCCATATATTCAAAAAATTCATCGTATGTATAGACAGAAGCGACTGCGATCTCGTCACCATTCTGAATCAGATACTCCTCTGTCACAGCAGTTCCATTCACTTTGACCGGTTTTGGAAGCGGCAGCTCATCCCCCTTCAGATACACAACAATCTTGCCATTGTAATCGATCAGGTCTGCGATCTTCTCCTGTGCCGGCATCCCCAGCGTCGACTCCTCGAGTACGATGACATCATTTGCCTTGATATTGTGGCTGAGGCTTACCTCCTCACCATTCACATACACATGCGCACTCTCGCCATACTCACCCTTGGTCACACGATTTTTCCCATTGACGGTATAGTGCAGCTCCTCACCGCGCCGCGGGAAAAGCCCCTCGCGGGTAAAGTCAGCCTGCATCGCCGCGTCTGTCACTGTCAGTTTGTTGTTGTCATACAGCTTTATTCTGTTTCCGTTAAAGGTAATATAGATAAAATTATTGTACTGTTCATAGTAGGTGAGACAAATACCGATCGGCGTGATGATTGTGGAATCCTTCAGCGCTCCATCCGGAAAATCTACATCCTTCATGATCTCCTCACCGCGGAGCGCCACACGCTTCGGATCGAGCTCCAGCTCTGCGGCAACCAGCTCGTCAAACCCCTTGATCTTACCGCCACCGCCGACGATAAACACCGCGCTCGGCGACTTTCCGCCGTTTAACTCCTTGATCGCATCGGCTGCAAGCTTTGACATCCGCTCAATCTCAGGCTGACAAATCGCGATCACTTCCTTGGCTGTGATCATCTGCTCTGCGCCCATGATATCCTCATAGATAATCTCCTCCTGCACTGCCGCCGCTGTCTTGATCATCTCCGCCGTCGTAAAATCAATCAGACAGGTCTTTGCCAGCAGCTCCGTCAGGGTGTCACCCGCACAGGGAATCATCCCAAACGCCGTGACGCTTCCGTCATCGGTGATCGAGATATCCGATGTGCCGGCTCCGACATCGATCATCGCGATATTCAACAGTCTAAACTTTTCCGGAATAGCAACCCTGATCGCCGCGATCGGCTCCAGAGTGAGGTTTGCAACCCTCAAGCCGGCAAGTTCCACCGCACTGTACAACCCATCCACGACATCGTCTGGCAGAAACGTCGCGATAATATCAGCGCCGATCGCTTTTGCCTTATGATGCTCCGGCTGCCCCATCCACATTCCATTTAGGAAATACCGTACTACGGAATATCCCACACAATAGAAGTGCATATTCGTATCGTTTTTTTCCTGAAAATCTTCAAAGGCCTGCTCGATTCCCAGCGAGATCAGACTGCTCATATCCTCCTTGGTGACATTGCGCTCCCTGTCCAGATCCATATCCACATGAACGTTCATCGTCTTGAGCACGCGCCCCGCCGCAGCGATACACACTTCCTCCAGATCAATTCCTGTCTTGTCCTGCAGGGATTGTCTGATATCCGCTATGGCCGCCGCCACCCTGTTGATGTCATGAATCTGTCCGTCAAGCATGGCGCGCGTCTGGTGCTGGCGAATCTCCTGCGCCGTCACGACAAACCGTTCTCCCTTCCTGTATCCAACAGTACCCACCATACTCCTCGTACCGATATCAAGCCCAAATACAAGCTCCTCGCCATTCACTTTCGTCTCGTTCATCCTTCAATCCCCCATTATATGTTTAATCTGTTCATATGTTTCTTCCAAATCACCATCATTTGATATGACTACCTTACAGTGCCTTCTAAACTCAGCCTCGCTCAGCTGCCCCCGCATAATATCGGCAATCTTCTGTGCACTGTAATGTCTGCTCCTGGCCAGTCTCTGCTCCCGTACCGCCGCATCAGAATGAATGTACCACAGTTCATCTGCTATCCGGTCGTAGTGCTCTTCGATCAAAAGCGCCGCTTCAATAAAGAAATAGTCCGCCTCACCCTTTTCTCTCTCGTAGGCGATCTGCTCCAGGATATACTTTTTTACTGCCGGATGCACGATCTGATTGACGTGCTCCAACAGCTTCTGTTCCCGAAAAATGATCTCTGCCATCTTTTTCCTGTTGATCGTGCGATCTGTGTTTAATATCTGTTGTCCGAGAAGCCCGACAAGTCCCTGATAGCATTCCTGCCCTGGTTCATACAGGAAATGCGCGGCCTCATCGGCTCTGACAATCCTACATCTATAGTGCGCCTCTATATAGGAAAGCACCTGTGTCTTTCCGGCGCCAACCCCGCCAGTAATCCCTATTACCTTCATATTACTCCCACTTATTTCGCCTCATACCAGTCCGTGCCGGTGTGGAGATCGATCTCCAGCTTCACTGCCAGCACACATGCATTCTGCATCTCATGCGACAGTATACTTCGCACTTCCTCAACCTCATCTTTTCTGGTCTCAATCAGAAGTTCATCGTGTATCTGTAAAATCAGCTTTGATTTTAACCCTTTTGATTTCAACGCGTCATACACATGAACCATGGCAATTTTGATGATATCCGCCGCAGTCCCCTGAATCGGCGAGTTCATGGCAACACGCTCACCAAACGAGCGCTGGTTGAAATTGGCTGATTTGAGCTCAGGAACCGGCCTGCGCCTGCCAAACATCGTCTCACAGTAACCCTTATCCTTTGCGTCATCCACCATCTGGTCCAAAAATTTCTTGATCGCCGGATACGTCTTAAAATACTCGTCTATATATTCCTTCGCCTCCCTGGGCGTGATGCTGAGATCCTGACTCAGGCCAAACGAACTGATTCCATATACAATCCCGAAATTGACCGCCTTCGCATTGCGCCGCTGCAGGTCAGTGACCTCCTCAAACGGCGTATGAAATACCTTTGACGCTGTGATTCTGTGGATATCCTCGTCCATCTTATAGGCTTCGATCAACTGCTCGTCATCGGACATGTGCGCCAGCACCCGAAGCTCGATCTGCGAGTAATCCGCATCCATGAAGATGCAGCCCTCCTGCGGTATAAACACCTTTCGAATCCGCCTGCCGAGCTCCATGCGCATCGGAATATTCTGCAGGTTTGGCTCCGTGGAGCTCAGTCTCCCTGTTGCCGTGATGGTCTGGTTAAAGTTTGTGTGTATCTTATTGTCGTCATCAATATACGCCGCCAGCCCGTCTGCATATGTCGACTTTAGCTTTGTCAGTCCTCTGTATTCCAGAATATCTTTGACGATCGGATACTCTGGTGCGAGCTTTTCGAGCACGTCTGCCGCTGTGGAGTAACCTGTCTTTGTCTTTTTGCCGCCGGGCAGCTTCATCTTTTCAAACAAAATCTCTCCCAGCTGCTTGGGTGAATTAATGTTAAAATTTTCTCCTGCCGCTGTGTGAATCGCCATCTCAAGCTCCCCAATCCTGCCATTGAGCGCTTCCCCGTAGGCCTTCAGCTCCTCAGGCTTCACCAGGATACCCTCGCGCTCCATATCAAACAGCACATAGGTCAATGGCATCTCCAGTTCCCGAAAAAGCCTGTCCATCCTGTTTTGTCCCAGCGCCGCCTCCAATACCGGCTCGGCCTTATATAACACGTATGCTTCCTTTGCGAGATAGGACAGGCATTCGTCCCTCCTGCCCTGAAATACAGAGTGCAAATCCGATTTTCCAAACAGATCAGACCATTTGTCCAATTGGATGTTGAGATACTCGCCTGCCACATCTGTAATCTCATAATCGCTCTTTAGCGGATTGATCAGATAAGCTGCAATTTTGCAATCAAAAAGCTGCCGTGTAAGCACATCTGATGAAAGATTTCTGTCATTTTCTGTGGAAATCATATCTCCATAATCATTTTTCACATCAAATACAGAGACGGATACTTTCTGTGACAACAGCAATTTTTCAAGCTGTTTTTTGAGTTCAGCCTCGGTTATTGCACCGCCGCTCTCTATATAATGAATGTTTCTCTCGTCCGCAGAACCGCCGCACAAAATGCACCCAAATGCTTCCTCCGCCGTATCCAGCTGCAGGTACATCTGCCCGTCTGCATGTGCCCCCAGCTCCCCCGCGCTTTTGGCCCGGACGTGAATCAGCCTGATTGCCGCGCGTCCTGTTTTTGCCGCTGCATCAAACACATTTTGCATATCTTCGATGGTCCTGACCGCGATGATCCTGAGATCTTTGTTGATGTCAATCGCCGGCGTCCTGTTCTCCTGTGTCTGTTGTCCAGGTTGACCACCCAGCGAATACTTTTTCATACCTGCCACGGCCTCCGAGGTAAGGAGACTCTCGGCGCTCCATCTCATAGCCTCCGTCGATAGCTCAGATTGTTCCATATGAACAGCTGTGTTGATTGTGTACAAATCTTTCCCCGTGTCAACCTCTGTTCTCTTCTCCTCCAATTGCTCCCGGACACTTTTCCGGGACAATTCGTCAAGGTGCTCATATATATTTTCAACCGAACCGTATGTGCCCAACAGGCCGCATGCTGTCTGTTTCCCAACTTTTACCGATTCAGTCAATAATTTCAGCGATGAAATCAGCGCCGGTTCAATCTTGTACGCCGTCTCCACGTCACCTGCCTGATAATCCTTAAGTACAGTCTGCCCACTGCCAGTCTCCAGCAGACATAGTCGAATCTTTTCAGAGACAAGCTGCAGACAGATGTGGTCCGCAGACACAATAACTGTCTCCTCCTCCATATGTCCTGCTACGGTCCCAATCAGATCAGACGGCTTGCACGCTGCCTTTTCCAGGATATTGACTTTCATCGCTGACAACACGTCCTTCAGGACGGGAAGCTGCTCCCGAAATCCCTGCGGCATCTTCCCGGCATTCTCCTGTGCGCCAAATATCACACACAGATATTCCGGCTTTTCCTTTTCTGTCACCTTCAGCAATATATTCAGAAATCCAACGATGGCATTTGTGTGAAATCCTGTCGAATCCGTCATAACCGGCACACTGTAGTATGCCTTTCTCAAAATGCTATAGCCGTCTATCAAAACAATTCTGCTCATTGTGTCCTAAACTCCTCCCAGTATCAGTATAAAGAATATCAGAATGCCAACTAAAAAAAGACCGGCTTTCAGCTGTTTATATACCTTTCTGCGTGTAATGGTACGATTCAGCCTGTCCTCCAGTTCACTCTGCACATCGATATCCTCGGCATTCTCCAATCTGCTAATACCTTCTGTCAACAGATATTCCACTGTCAGCTCCTCCATACATTCACTGCAGGAGGTAATATGCTTCACCAATCGAAACGCCGTCTCCCTGTCCAGCTCATCTTTCAAAAACAAAGGAATACAGCGCTGTGCCTCTTTACAATCCATTGCTGCCCTCTTAGGAATTTACATCATGCGATACTATCCCAAAATAACTTTTATCTAAATACTCCACTCTATGATACACTATATCCCGCTATTTTGAAAGAGAATTTTAAGATTTTTTCTCTTTTTGTAAAAAATGACAACGGCGGCAGTATTCTCTATTCCGCATACTGTCGCCGTCTGTGCACCGGACTACACGATCGTATCCCCGTCGCTGATCTTCTGAATCAGCTGCTGCATCTCTTCCTTGCTTTTTACGCCCTTGCTCTCCGCGATCACTTTCTCTTTTTCATACTCTGTCATCTTGCCATAACGGTCGATCGCCTGCTCGTCCATCGCCATGCCAAACGCAAGTCCGAGCGGCATGACACCGCCCTGCTGTAAACCATCTGTATAATCCATAATTTCACCTCATCTCGATTCTTTGTTGTCCTGTCTGGACTATCATTTTCAAACATTGTTACACATGCTCTCTCTTTGCTACAAAATCCGTTTAAACGGGTTTTGCTGTCTTAGCATCTCCGATTTGAGGTTTTTTATACATTTACTTTGTTAGTTACTTATCCCTTACCTACAGCACTTGATACAAATCCATACAATCGCTTGGCTAAATGTTCTTGTTTTAATCCTCATATTAAATCACGTATGTATCGCACACCTGCTCCAGCAATTTAAAATCACAGCAAAATTTTTTGACTTTTCCCGTGGTCACTTGGCTGTTATACAGCCTATTAGCTTTCTTTATCAAGTCTCCGGCAATTTTCAGGCAAAAAGAGTATTCTTTATTCATTAAATCCTTATATTTTACCATTTCCGGTGTATCAGCATTTTCTTTATTCAAATTTACTTCTTTATATACCCCTGGTTTGACGGGAATCATTTTCTTAATATCTATCACCGCCATGATGTGCTTTACCAGATTTTCCCCTTCATCTTGTACCCAAATATCTGCATCTCCCATTTTTGACTTCAAAGCATATTCATACACCAGATAACATTCCTGATTAATGTTTTTCCAATTTTTATGCTTTTCTTTTGCCGAAGATAATGGAATTACATATGACCGATTTTCTTCGTTTATCAAAATTCCTATGTATGGTTTATTATCATAGCCTACTGATTTATCCTAAAATCCCGGCCTGATTATACACTGGTTTAAGCTATTAAGTGATACAGTCCGAAAATCTTCTTCTGAAATG
>VSNM01000069.1 GCA_009774245.1 Lachnospiraceae bacterium
AAACAGTATTTTGAACCTTGACAATTTCATACTTTACATTGGATTGAAAACCATGCATAATAGTAGAATAAAGCGTATTTAAAAATTCGCTATAAAACAGGGATGGGAACAGGAATGAGACGATATTTCAACACAGAGGGGCAGTGCGATCCGGAGATGCACTATATGGTAAGGCTGGATGACAGGCTGGGGAGGATAAAACAATTCTTTGTTGACAGGGGAAAATATTTTGTTATCAACCGGGGACGGCAGTATGGGAAAACGACAACACTATGTGCATTGGAGGATTATCTGGGAAAGGATTACCT
The DNA here is from genome assembly GCA_009774245.1 of Lachnospiraceae bacterium. GTDB lineage: Bacteria > Bacillota > Clostridia > Lachnospirales > Lachnospiraceae > COE1. Next base: position 309 of record VSNM01000069.1, read on the forward strand.
TGTTGCCTTTATGGATTTTCAGGGGATCAGTACAGTGGAATATAGTGATGAGTTTGCTTTTACAAAAGCATTTATGCGGATGTTTGCAGAAACTCTTGAGGACTGAGGAGAATAAGTGATATAAAAAATCTGATGTAAAGTATGGGATTGTCATATTTTGCATCAGATTTTTTTGTATAAGCAGATGGTGGGGAAAGGGAATATGCATTTGGTGATTGTAACAAACGAACTGGCAACCGCGGATTGTTCATCAGGCGGTTTGGCGAGTTTTACTGCGAATCTGGCAAGAATTTTTTGGAAAAACGGCCATAAAGTGACAATTTTACTGGTTACGACAAAAGAAAATGAAATTACATTCGACGAGGGGATTAACCTGCGAAATGTTTACGTGGAGAAAGCAATGTGGAATAAGATTGCGCATATGGCAGAGAACATTTCCTTCGTTACAGGTGAGGATAAAGATATCATCAGGAGAATATTGTTATGTCTTTACAAAAGTGAACTGGTTAATGCGACGGTTAAGGAAATGCACCGGAAAGAACAGGTAGATATGATCCATGTTTGTAACCTGGATCAGCTTGCTTTGGGGCTGGATGGATCGATACCATATGTAGTGCGTTTATCGAGTTATATGTGGATGTGTAATAAAGCTGATTTGCCGGAACCTGGAGACGAATATTATGATGAAGCTGCGTTTACGTTTAGGGACAAACTGGATATCAGTCTGCTGAAAAAATCAAAATATATTATTTCACCAAGTAATTTGCTGGCTGAGATAGGAAAACAGAAAATGGGAATCAATCCTGTCGTTATTGAGAGTCCTTTTGTCTTAGATAGGAATACATGGGATGACAGTATATACCGCCTTTTGGCAAAGGGAAAAAGGTATATTATCCATCATGGGAGAGGTTCGTATCTGAAGGGTACGCACATTGTAGCCCAAATAGCGAAAAAAATATTGGAAAACCATCCGGATATGTATCTGCTGCTTGCGGGTGTAGATGAAGAGATGCAAAATGACAAAGGACAAATGGTAATGGCGAATGAACTGGTCAGGGAATACGCAGGGAGATATGCAGACCGTGTGATTTATGTGGGCGGACCGGTAAGGGAGCAGCTTTATCCTTTGATAGATAATGCCGAGCTTTGCATTCTTCCTTCAAGAATAGAAAATTTGTCAAATGCCTGTATTGAGGCGATGGCAATGGGAAAAGTAGTGGTTGCTACAAATGGAGCAAGCTATGAACAGTTGATTGATGACAGGGTAAGCGGATTCTTATGTGAGCGTGATAATCCGGAGTCTTTTCTGCAGGCTGTTGAGGAAGCGTTAAGTATGAATGAAGAAGAAAAACAAAAGATGATAGAAAAGGCTTCCATGCGAATACAGCAGCTTTCGCCGGAAATAATATATGAAAAGTATTTTGATTTTTACAAACAGGTGATGCAGGAATGGGGCAGATAACAAGGGTGGTTATATGAGAGTAGAAAAATTCAAAATGTATTTCAATCTTATGGAGCGCTGGCTTACATTGCACGAGGAAGGCAGAAGGATTCCGCAGATATTGGAGGAACGAGGACTGTCAAATATCGCTTTATATGGTTTGGGGAAAATCGGAAAGCATGTTGTATGTGAGCTGGAGGGCAGTAGTGTTACGATCGTATATGCCGTAGACAGGGCAATGGCGGGATTTTATGGAACGGTTCCGGTAAAAAAGATTGATGAGGAGCTTCCGGAGACGGATGCTGTGATTGTGACGGCAGTTTATGATTATGACGAGATTGAAGAAATGTTAGGAAAGAAAGTACATTGCCCTGTTATCTCTTTGGAGGAAATCCTGTATGAGGGGTAACCGGGAATACGTTTACGAGGAGAACTGATATGTGCGGAATAGCGGGGGGCAACAATCCGAATTGGAATTATTTACAGGGGATAGAAAGCATTTGCCACAGGGGGCCTGATGGAAAAAGGGTGGAGACATGCAATGATATGACGCTGGCATTCTGTCGGCTGGCAATACAGGATTTGTCCATACACGCCATGCAGCCCATGAACAGTCCGGATGGACGGGTACACATTGTGTATAATGGGGAGATTTATGGCTATCAGGGCCTGAAAGAGAAACTGAAGCAAAAATATCAGTTTCATACGACTTCGGATACGGAAGTCATTCTCTATGCATATATGGAATACGGCGAACGGTTTATTGACGAAATTGACGGTATTTTCGCCATGGCGATTTATGATGAACGCATACATAAGGTATACCTGTACAGAGACAGGGCAGGTGTGAAGCCGCTGTATTATTATTATGAAAATGGCAGGTTTGCATTTGCATCGGAGTTGAAAGCCTTGGTACAGATGTTGGATGATGTTTTCTTGAAAATTGACAGGACCGCCGTATATGACTATTTATTATATCAGTATGTGCCTGAACCAAAGAGTATGTATGAACAAATTAACAAGCTGGAGCCTGCGGCAATGCTTATATTTGATACATTGGAGAAACGAATTACTGCAGAAAGCAAATACTGGAAACTATCCGTCAATACTTCTGTAGGAAGAAAAAGGAAAAGGGAGGATATAGCTGACGAGCTGCGGTATTTGATACGGCAGACTGTGGAGGAACAGATGATATCCGATGTGCCGGTAGGAACATTTTTGAGCGGCGGCGTGGATTCCAGTATCATCACATATGAGGTAAGCAGACTGAAACCAGAGGTAGATGCCTTCTCCATCGGATTTCGGGAAACGCAGTTTGATGAGTCCGAACGGGCAAAAATATTCTGTGAGAAGAAGCAGGTATCCCTGGTACAGAAGATGGTCAGGAGTAAAGATGTCAAGCAGATTAAAAACAATCTGCCAAAGTGGTATGATGAGCCTTTTGGAGATACGTCAGCCTACCCTACGTACCTTGTTTCCGCACTTGCCCGAAACAAGTGCACGGTCGTGCTGACAGGAGACGGCGGCGATGAGCTGTTTGGCGGGTACGATCGTTATAAAACGGCGGCGGCCTATGGCGGGGCATTGAAGAAAGAAGACGTGTATGGCCTTTATGGTGGACTTGTACCTACTGTTGAAGATTTTAGAATCAAATGGAGCATTCCCGATGACTATAATCCGTACTGGCATTATGAAAAATATTACAGCGAGGATATGCCGATTGTTACCAGAATGCGCTATTTGGACTTTATGACATATCTTCATGAGGCGGTTCTTACGAAGGTGGACAGGGCGAGCATGGCAGTTTCACTGGAAGCGCGCGTGCCGCTTTTGGCAAGAAGGATTGTGGAGTTTGCATTTTCGCTGTCACAGGAGGAATATTTATCGGAAAATGAATTGAAAGGATGTTTAAAAGATGCATACAGGGGGATTGTGCCGGATGAAATTTTATATGGTGTTAAGATGGGATTTGGCGTACCTGACAACTATCTTTGGCGCGAAAGGCATGAGCAGAATATCAATGCAGGGATATTGAGAATCCAGTGGGGTGAATTAGACGATGCGTTATCAGGAAATCGGATATAGCGGATTTTTGGCATTATTACAGGATAAGTATATTGTATGTGTTGGTCTGGGGAAACTTTTTTTGCGGTATAGACATTTTTTTGCAGACAGAGGATTGGGCGATCGTGTAATAGCGCTGGTGGACAACGATGAACGGAAACATGGAATGCAGATCGAACTGGCAGGAAAAGTTTATCATGTGAAAAATTTGGATGAACTGGTTTCCATACGGCAGGATTATAAGTTCCTTGTGATGATCGTTTCTGATTATTATCAGGAAATCTGCAAACAGATAGAAGAGCGGAAGGAATTGTACGATTTGGAGTTGATAGATGCGCTTTATACAGTAATGGGCAAGGGAAATTACTGTGCAGCGTACACGAACCTGTTTATGGATACTTGTAAGGGAATCGGAAAGCAGGGAGAAAATATGACTATTTCTGTTCTGATGCATAACAGGGTGGAGCTGACGGTCAGGCTGCTCGATTCTATTAAGGAGTTTATTCCGGGATTTTGTGGGGAAATATTGATTGGTGACAATGGTTCTGACAAAGAGGAAATTTATGGTTTGGAAAAAAAGCTGGAAGAGATGGAAATGTCATACAGAATCATAAAATTCAACACGCATCACCCGATTCCCATTGGCAAGAACAGGCTGAATAAAGAATGCCGGACGGAATGGATACTGCAGCTTGACAATGACATTTATTTCACGGAGAATCCAATTCAAAAAATAAATGAGGATATAAGAGAGCTTGGGTGTAAGCTGTGGGGGCTGCCATACTATGATACGCGGTCAAAGCGTGTCGCCAATTATGGCAGCAATCTCGAGTTTCAATGGACAGATCATGGTGAAAAGGAACTGAATTGTCTGGTAGACCTTCCATTCAGGGAGAGCGGCGGACAATGGAATCCGATGTTTTGCACATATGCGGCAGGCTGCGCAGCATTGATGGACAAAGAGCTCTTCTTTACACTTGGAGGATATGATGAAAATCTTTTTGTCCATGAGGATATCGACTTTATGTATCGTGCCAATATGCAGGGCTATAAGATTGGAAATATCGGAATAAAGTGTCTGGTGCATGATCATAGGCAGCTTGACAGTGCGCTTGGAAGGGCATATGAAGCGGTGCGGTTTGATCCGGACAGAGTGGAGACAAGCAAAAAGTATCTGCAGAGAAAATATGGCTTTGCTTTTGACTGATCTGAGAGACAGAGGGAGGTGTGCAAATGCGGATATCCATTGTTACGGTCTGCTTAAATAGTGTAAGAACCATCGAAAGAACCATAATAAGTGTGATCAGCCAGGATTATGACGATGTGGAATATATCGTGATTGATGGCGGCTCCACTGATGGAACAGTTGATATCATCAAAAAGTATGAACAGTATATTTCCTGCTGGATCAGTGAGAAAGATGACGGTATCTATGACGCCATGAATAAGGGAATTGATCGCGCGACAGGAGATGTGATTGCCTTTTTAAACAGCGATGACTGGTATGAGGAGAATATTTTTGGAGAAATTGCTAGGAGATACGAGGACTTGGAACTGCAGGTTTTGTGTGGCGATATATATTTTCACCGAAATAACGGAGTGGTGAGAAGTCATATCAGTAAGGATGATATCGAGCAGGAGATCCGTTATTGTATGGGATATCATCATTCGGCAATGTTTGTGAGGAAGCATCTTTTTAATCAGTTTGGAAAATTTGATACACAATATAGGATCGTTGCGGATTATGACTGGCTGTTACGGGTATATGATGGACATGTTTATATCGCGGCTGCTGACAGGGTATTTACCAATTTCAGCTACGGGGGAATATCCTCCAGATACGAGATGCAGAACCGGCATCTGCAGGAAAGAAAAAATGCAAGTTTGTCAGCATTGGACAAAAATACGGAGTTAAAAGAAGACGAGAAACAAAAATGGAGGGAGAAAATCGAGACAAAATGTATTGAAGATGGATATTCCTACAAATTTGCCATGATATTAGATGCGATATCGACAGACACGAACAAGCAGATGCTGGCAAATGTAAAAAAAGCATTTACACGAGATAGATATGCAGTATTTGGATGTGGGGTATGTTTCAGGGAGCTAAAAAAAATATTGGGTAAAGCGGATGTTAAAATAGTGCAGTTATGGGATAACGACAGGAATAAATGGGGAACAGTCATCGATGGGATTGTCGTAGGAAAACCAGAAGAAATGTCATTAGACCAGGATATGGTAATCATAGCTTCAACTGTTTATGAGAAAGAGATAGAAACCCAATTGATGGATAAAGGGTTTCAAAAGAACCAGCATTATCTGCCCTACAGTGAAGTGATCAAAAAGATAGTGGATGCGGTGGACGCGGGGTATGGAATATGATCAGGGTAATGTATATCGTCAATGAATCGGGGTTAGGAGGCGCGGCGCAGTCGCTTTTGGATATGCTTGCCGTAAATGACGGAAGGATCTGCCCTATCGTGATTATACCCTCTGCCGGTATAATAGAAGAACGGTTGCAGCAGCTCCATATTTCGTATCATATTGTTCCATTTGATACAGATCACCGAAAAATCGGCGGACATTCGCAGAAAGAGGATGCTCTCATTTTCCGCAGCAATTATGAGGCGGCGCTAAAGCTGCAGGAGATCGTCAGGCAGCAAAAAATTGAGATGATTCATACCAATTCCAGCGTGAGCAATGTGGGGGCGATGCTCTCATTGATGACGGGAATCCCGCATATATGGCATATCCGGGAGCTGCTGGAAGAACATTTTGGTTGTGAGTTTGTTGATGGTGATTTAAAGAAGAAATTGTTTGCGTGTGCGGACGGAGTTGTAAGTATATCTGAATGTGTTGGTAAAATATATAAAAAGAAATATGAAGTGGATTGTGTCTGCATATATGATGGATTACATATAGAACGGTTTATCGAAAGAGATTTTTCTGCAAAAAAAGCAAATGCTTTTTTAATGGCAGGTCAGATTACATCCAATAAGGGACAGCTCGATGCCATTAAGGCGGTTTATGAACTTGCCAAACAGAATATAGATACACGGCTATATATTGTGGGTGCGGCGGAAAGCGATTATTATCGATGGCTTCTGCACAGGTGTGTCAGAAAATGTAAACTGGAACACCATATTCAGATTCTTGCCCACAAAAAGGATTTGCGTGAATTAAGACATGAGTGTCAGTATTCCATTACCGGATCAAAAATGGAAGCGCTGGGGAGGGTAACGATTGAGGCGATGCTGGCAGGGTGTGTGGTCATTGGCGCTGACACAGGCGGAACGGTAGAAATCATCGGGCAGGATGGTTCCAGAGGATATTTGTACCGGCAGGGAGATTATAGGGATCTGGCAAGAGCCATGCGGTACGCGATGGAACATAGCAAAGATAATCGATCCATTCAAAGTGCGGCACAGGATTATGCGGCTGAGACGTTTGACGCGTCGAACTATCTGGAAAGAATTATCTGGCTATATGAGGAAGTGCTGCAGGACAAAAAAAATTCTGCCATAAGTTCCGGCGGGGAATTGCTGGAAGAGCTGCGGAATCGGTATGCTACGGTAAAGGATATTGGCACAGATGTAGAACTTTTGGAGCGGCATGACATAGATCATGATAAAAGCCGGATGCTGGCAGAAATGATACGGCGGTGGTTCTCCATTAAACTGGAAAAGAAATCACTTGATACAGTCCTATCGCAAAGGAGTATTTATTCAATTGCAATTTATGGTATGGGATTTTTGGGAAAAAGTCTATATCAGGAATTGGAGGACAGCGCTGTAGGGATAGCCTATGTGATGGACAGGGAATTGCAGGAGGATGAAGGGATATTAAAGGTCATCAGCCTGGATGAAGAGCTGCCGCAGGTAGATGCAGTGATCGTAACGGTACTTGGCAGCACGGATGAATTGTGTGAACGAATTAAGAGAAAAAGCGGTTATCAAGTGATAACTCTGAAAAAGCTGCTGGACTGGTGTGAAGAAGAATTGTAAAGAACGTGAAAGCAAGGGTGCATGGTTTGATGATACGGGATCTGGAATTAATGAAAGATATTACCCCTCTTTTCGAAAAGAAAATTATTATTTGGGGAATGGGCAGGAAAGGAAAGGCTCTTTTGACAGAGTTACGAGAGATGGGAGCGGCAAAAAGAGGGATTTATTTATGTGATTCTGACAGTAATGTGCAAGGAAAATGTATCGACGGAAATGTGATATACACGCCAAAACAGGTGCATGAATTGGTTCTGGCGGATCGTGATAGGGAAATGGTTCTTTGTATTGCTATTGAGGACGTAGATGCACAGGATGAAGTATTGACAATGTTGGAGGAGACGTGTCTGGCAACGCTGCCAGTTTACACACAGTATGCGATAGAATGGGGAATTTACCTAAATGCAGGGAATCCATATATAGAGCCGGCGTATCGTAATAAACTGCTGGCGGATCGCGAGAAAAAAAGATTGACACATCAGGAATATCAGGTCAGCGATACAATAAAATATTTTGCCTATGCCCCGCTGCATAACGATGAAATCATTTTGATTTATCAGCCGGGGAAAGTGGGTTCCAGCTCATTGTACGAGTCGTTGAAACGTCGCGGGAAATATGTCCTGCATTGCCATGTTTTGACTGGCATGGAATACGGAGAGGATAATCTTTGCAAACTGCTGTCACAAAAAAAAGTCAGGATTATCAGTCTGGTAAGGGAGCCGGTTGCCAGACAGATTTCAGTAATGTGGCAGAATATAGCAAATGTAAACAGATACAGCGAGCGGGTGGATTTTCAGGAAATAGAACGCTATTATTTTAAAGAAGGATTTGAGAACGATGAATTTGAGTGGTTTCCGTGGCAGATTGAGAATGTTTTTGGCATCGATATTTATGAATATCCTTTTGATAAGGAAAAAGGGTACGGCATCATTCGGAGCGGTAATATAGAAATCTTACTGATGAAAGCAGAGCGGCTTAGCGGTCTGGAAGAAGTGATTGGTTCGTTTCTTGATATGTCGGAATTTGTGCTGGAGAATGCCAATGTGTCTCAAAAAAAACTATACCGGTTTGCGTATCAGGATTTTTTGAAAGGGTTTTCTTTGTCGGAGGAAAAACTGAAAAATATATATTTTGAGAACCGGTATATACGGTTTTTTTACACAGACAGCGAGCGGGAAACGTTTTATCAGCGCTGGATGCACAATGGGGATGAGAAGAGGATTGATTCGATGGAACAGAATAAATATCTCTATACAGTAGATGAAATTGATTTGATATTTAAGGAAGAGGAAAAAATAGCCATTTATGGTGCTGGCGATTATGGAAAAACGCTTGCCGATCATGCTGTTGTTACAAGGGGGTATAATAAGAAAATTCTTTCTTTTCTGGTTTCAGAGAAAAAGGATACCGATTATGATTACCGGGGGATAGCTGTGTCGGATGCTTATGAATTTATGGCTGGACAGGAGTGTTTTGTGATCGTGGCAGTATCTGACCGATATCGGGAAGCTGTTGTTGAGACTGTGGAACGTTGCGGGAGGAGATTCTGCTGTCTTACAGAGGAAGGATACAAGGCGATTTTAAAAGATTTGGAAGTGCCGTATCATGGACTGGATTTTATGCTGGCGGGTTTTATGAAATGTGCGACAAGCTCTTTGTATGAGGCGTTAAGAACAGTTGGAGATATTTTTCTGCCGGCAGGAAAAGAAACTGTTTTTTATAAATGGTATGGTGAGGTAGATGATTTTCATGCTGTGCTGGCAGAGAAACATTATCACAATGTGAGAAAAGGACAAATTGTGGGAGCGATAGAACCAGGGATATCAGAATGGGGGGAGGCGCAGCTTATATATGATAATTTTGGCCCAGAGTTAAAATTATTATTTTTGCTGCGAAATCCGGTAGAGGCAGCCTTTTCTGATTTTAAGATGGCGGTGCGGAATGGAGAAGAATACTGCGATAAAGCCTATCGGGGATATCAATATTTTTCGATGGATATGTTCGATGCGTTTATTGATAATCCTGGAGCATACGATGGCTTTGATTACATTCGCTGGATTAATGAATGTGCGAGGTATTATCCGAGTGAGCAGATCAAGATCGTACTTTTTGAGGAATTGCTCAAAGATACGGATAAAGTGATGGATGATATCTTACAGTATATAGGGAGCAGATACCGGCATCATTTTCATGCTTTTCCACATAGGAATAAAGGAGATTTCGTTCCTGCAGATAAGGAAGGATGGGAGAGGGGACGGGAGTATTATGAGTCAAGTATGTATATTAAATCGAACCCAATGGTAAAGCGAAAAAGAGACTATATTCCGAGAAATAAGCGGTATGACGGGGTGAAAAAATTATATAATCCGCAAATGTCACAGGAACAGCGAAGGAAGTTGGAGGTTTATTATAATGACAGTGTAAGGGCGCTGGAGAGGTTTATGGGCAGGAGTTTGTCAGAAGTATGGTTTTAAACAGGAGAAGGGAACATGATAGCAGATTTTAAGATATTGAACGATGCCGATATCATAACACGTAGGAGATTGGTAATCTGGGGGGCGGGCAGCAATGGAAAGGAAATGGCGAATGCCCTGAAAAATTATGTAAAAGAAATTGAATTTGTGGATGCGGATGCAGGGAAGGCAGGGAATCTTATAAATGGGATTTTAGTCAGCCTGCCAGAAAAACTTCTGGCGTATCAGAAGAGCGGAAAGGAATACGCCATTGCCATGTCAACCAATTCCCTGCAGGTACAGGAGAGTATCTTGCAGCAAATAGAAGATATGCAGATTAGGGATACAGATATTTTTACATGGTATGCAGTACAGACGGCATTGTGTGTGATGAGACAATCTGAAAGTACATCTGCGTCACATGGAGATAGGTGTGAAGGTCAGCCGAGAATCAGCGAGCAGAAAAGTATAGAAGTGTATCATAATGAAGTGGAAAAGGTTAGGAACTGTCAGAAGCTGCTGGGAGAAATGTTTTTTGCTTCGGTATCGGATAAGGCTGTATGGGTTTATCAGGATAAAAAGGTTGGCTCACGCACAATTGTGAGCAGTGCAAAAGCATTGGGAATATATGCAGTTCATGTACATTCTTTTAATCTGCTGCAGTTTGAACGATTTGAATTTGGGGATGCCTTTATTAAGAAAGCGATACAAAAAACATCCGGTAAAGTAATTTCCCTGGTGAGGGATCCAATTGCCCGCCAGATTTCCCTTTTATGGCAGTATTTTGGAAATAATCCATCCAAAGCCTTAAAAGGCTGTCATTCATGGAAAGAGTGGGAAGAAAAGTTTTATGCAATTCCCAATGAGGAGGATGAATTTGAATGGTATCTACGAGAATTTTTAAGAATATTGGATATTAACGTGTATAACTATCCCTTTGACAGGGAGAAGGGGTATACCATTATCAATCAGGATGGAATTTCGGTGATGCTGTTAAAAATGGAAAAAATAGATGATCTGGAACAAGTCATTGGAGCCTTTTTGGGTGAGGAACATTTTAAGTTAATAAAAAATAATGTGGGAAGTGAGAAAAAATATAAATACGCTTATCAAAACTATCTGGATCATGTAAGGATTCCGCGTGACTTTTATGATCATTATTATAAAGATAATAAATACATGGATCATTTCTATACAGAAGAAGAAAAAGCTGCATTTGCCATGCGCTGGGAGAAGCATACAGTAGAAAGCAAGGGTGATTTATGATTGTGTCAGTGATCATGCCCCTGTTTAATGCGCAGGCATACTTGCCGGACGCACTGGACTGTGTGATAAAGCAGACATATGAGGAGTTTGAACTGATCTGCATTAACGATTGTTCATCAGACGATACGGAAAAGATTTTGAGAAGGTTTCAGGAAAAGGATAGCCGGATCAGGATTTTAACAAATGAGAGACGTTTGGGTGCGGGTTTGTCCCGCAACAAGGGTATAGAAGCGTCAAAAGGGAAGCATATCATTTTTCTGGACGGGGATGACATTTTTGATGAACAATTGTTGGAAAAAGCATGTGCTGCCATGGAAAAGTATAATGCAGATATCACCTTGTTTGAAGCCGCGTATCATGTACCCAGTGAAAAAATATATATGAAAAGATATACGCAGCGTTCAGAAGAATTTAAGGAAAAATATTGTAACACCCCGTTTTCTTTTGGCGATTTTACTCCGGAAGAGTTTCCAGGCTGGTCAGACTGCCCATGGGATAAGATGTTCTCAAGAGATTTTATTATGGACAATCATTTGGAGTTTCAGGATCTGCCCTCCTCAAATGATGTTTATTTTTCCCAGATGGCAATGCTCTGTGCGAAGAGAGCGATCTGGTTAAATGACAGCAGGGTACTGGTCTATGCAAGGGAACACACAGGGGCGTCAAGAATTTCTGCACACAGGGATCCAATGTGCGCATATATGGCATTGGAAAAACTGGTTCTGGAATTGCAAAAGCGCAATATGTTGTCAAAGGCGGCAGCGTTTGCATATTACACAGTGAAATCAAAATTATTTTATTTATTAAAAATAGAAAGACAAGAGGAACAGAAGAAAAACTTTTACAAGTTCCTGCATGACGAAGGAATTGAAAAATTGATTTCCTATGGTGGGGAATATTATGCAAATGTGGACAGATATGACAGATATCTGCTGGAAGGACTTCGGGACTATCCATATGAGAGGGGATGGTTTCAGTTTCCCGATTCTTATTTTCAATGTTGTTTAATTCATAATGGAGATAACGTCTGCAGTTTTATCAGTGAGAAGTTATCACAAAATAAGCGTTTAGTCTTATGGGGTGCGGGTACGAATGGGAGTATTCTATTAAATTATTTGAAGGAGCATTTTATTCAGATCACTGGAGTTGTGGATCGCGATGAGAGTAAACAAGGTACATTTGTACATGGATATGAGATAGCAAAACCCGACTATTATTATGAAAGTGCAGATTACATTCTCTTTACGTCAGAACAAATATATCAGGAAACAAGCCTGAATAGATCGGATATAGGTGCGGTGATGGTCAATATTTGGGATTTATTGGCAGAGGGTGGGGCGGTCTTATGAGGATAATTGTTTCACTCACCTCCTATCCACAAAGAATAGAGAGTGTGCATATGGTGGTGGAGAGTCTTTATAGACAGATTGTGACGCCGGATGAAATTATTTTATATCTGAGCTTAGAGCAGTTTCCCAGGACAGAAGATGATCTGCCAGATAATCTCAAAGTACTGATAGGGAAGAAGGGATTTCGGATTGAGTGGGTAGAAGGCAATTTAAAATCCCATAAAAAATATTATTATAGCCTGCAGAAATACAGAGAAGATATCGTAATCACAGTAGATGATGATGTGATATACGCAGAATCCATGATTAGTGATCTTGTTAAGGGATACGACTGCTTTCCATATGCCATATCTGCACGCAGAACCCGCATGATTCTCAGACGGGAAAACGGACTGGAATCTTATAAGAGATGGGATGGAAATCTGGAAGAATATGCAAAGGTACCCAGAATGGATCTTTGTGCCATTGGCGTAGGCGGCGTGTGTTATCCGCCCGGAGCAAGGAGTGAAAGCTGGTTTGAAAAAGAGGATATGATGTCAATCGCTGGAAACCAGGATGACTTATGGCTGAAATACAATGAGATTCTGGATCATATTCCTGTGCTTTATGTGCTGCCGACGCAAAAGGACAGCCCCATTCGTATAGGGAATGTCGGAAAAAACAGCCTGTTCTGCTCGAATATCAACGGTGGGAATGACCACTGTGCCAGTACTTTATTGGAAAGGCTGAGAACTGCACAGCCCAGTCAATATCAGAAATGGTTCTATAGCCTGATGAACTGGAATGAATATGCCGCACAGAAAAGAGCGTATTATAGCAATATAATAAGGACTGATTTTGACAAGGAAAAAGATATGCCAATCTATTTGTACGGGGCAGGGAAAATTGCAGAATCCTTATTGGACCAGCTTTCCGAACTGCAATTGACAAACCATATAACAGCAGTAGCTGTCAGCAGTAAAGAAGAAAATCCATCCGAGTTGAAGGGTATTGCGGTCAAACAACTGAATCAAATAGACAGAGGGAAACGATTTGGGATAATATTTGGCGTGAATGAGTCAAACAGGCACCAGATTGAGACAACAGTATTAAAAGAGTGTAACTATTGCACTATAGATCTGAATACACAGGCGCTTACAAAGTATTTTGACATTATAAGTGGATGGAAGTAAGAAATTACTTTATGCAGGGAGAAATAAAGAATGAAGCAGTACCTTTTTGGAATTGCCTGGTTTTGTGATGAAGCAATATCAAATGGCGTCGTATCTTTAGAGCGGATAGACGGGCTGTTTGATAATGATACAGCAAAAGCGGGACAGGAGAAATATGGCATATATATTGAACAACCGTGTTTTTATGAGAACACAAGGGTTATTATAACAATGCCTTCTCAGCATCATTTAAGTGCACTCCGTCAACTGCTACATCTGGGCTACTCAGAGATTACGATCATATATGAACATGCAGGGGTATATGAAGAGAGACAATATGATTTTTCACCTTACCACTATGGCAAAGAAGCGGATTGTCTGATCGTGCTGTACCTTCAGCACAGGTCCTATTCCGGCATCAGTGCGATCGAATATATGCTCAGAAATCAGCACATCACACTGCCATCTGGATTTCAGGTAATTACGATGGGTGGGAAACAAAATGAGACCGAGTATTATTACTATGCCGCGATGGCGGATTACTTTATCACAGAGCGGGACGGGCTGCAGGTATATGGAAAGCTGATTCAGCTGTGGCATGGGTTTCCGCTGAAAGCGCTGGGACATATGATGAAGCGTTTTCATTCCGAGGGAAACAGCACGACCAATTTATGGCAGCGTTATGATTATATTGCATCCTATGGACAGATTTATACAAATTTTATGTGCGCCTGCTACGGAACGCCATCCAGCCAGTATTGGACGACTGGTATGCCGAGGAACGACTTGCTTTTTGTGACAGATGGAAAGCAGAATCTGCAGAAGATTATGCCGGATTCCGCGGGCAGGAAAATTGTTTTATATATGCCGACTTTTAGGGAGATGGAACATAAAAATGATCTGCATTTGCAGGTGGATGGCGATGCCGATGGATATTTGTTTTACTGGGAAGATTTTCATCTGAAGCGGCTGGAGGAATTTTGCAGGAGAAATCATTTGTATTTTATCTTTAAACTGCATCCGAGTGATGCGTCAAAAGTAAAAACATGGTGGACATCTTCGGACTGCATTGGGATTTTAACAGATGAAATGCTTGCGGATCAATGTCTGTATGAATATTTGAATGCGGCGGATGTGCTCATAACGGATTACTCGTCGGTTTATTTCGACTATCTGTTGTTAGACAGACCGATTATCTTTACAGATAAGGATATCAATTGCTATGCGGAGCAGAGAGGGTTGATTTTGGAGCCTTTAGCATTTTGGAGACCGGGGGCAGTGGTTCATACGATCGATCGGCTGGAAAATGAGATTGTGAATGCAGTAAGCGGCAAAGACTTTTACCAGGAAAAAAGGCGTACGCTTTTGCCGTTGATACACCGCTACCAGGACGGAGATTCGACAAAGCGGCTTTTCAAGGCGATTGTCAAAGATGCAAAGAGTGTGGGGGAAGAGGAAACATGTGATGTGCCAGTCTAAAATATCTATTATCGTGCCAGTCTATAATACAGGAAAATATTTGCCTAGATGTCTGGAAAGCATCATGAAGCAGACTTATCAGAATATAGAGATCGTGCTGGTGGACGATGGCTCCACAGACGACTCCTTTAGTATCTGTGAGGAATATGCCGCAAGAGATTCCAGAATCGTGGTGGTCAGGCAGGAAAATATGGGAAATAATGCGGCAAGAAAGACAGGGTTGAACGTATCCACAGGGGATTATATAACGTTTGTGGATTCGGATGACTGGATTGGCAGGGACCTGGTGGCACAGCTATGTCAGCATATTATAGGAAATGATGCCGATATGGTGATTGGCGATGTGCTGATGTTCCGTGTGGAAGGAACCCGGGAAGAGCGAAGAAACCTGATCGGCGCCGGGGTGTATGAGCATTCCCGCGATGCGGTTAAAAACCTCTTTTTCGAGAGCGGCAAGCCAGGTAATGAGGACTGCAAATATGGCATTCTGCCCTTTATATTCGCAAAGATGTACCGAAAGTCGATGCTTGTGCAGTCAATGGGCAGGATTGATGACAGGATTCAATATGACGAAGACAGGGCGCTCGTATGGACGTGCCTTATGCAGGATATCAGGGTCGTCTTTACGGATGTCATGGAGTACTATTATTGCCAGAGACAGGAGGGGCTGGTTCGCTCCGTTGACGAACTGTATCTGGCTAAGATAAATTATTTTTACTGTTATATGAGACGATTATTTGAACAGGAGGATCACATCCTGATGGAACAGCTTGAACAGTATGTATTTTGGAATGTACAGATTGCATTTCGCTGGAAAATGGGATTTTCACAGAAGTATATATTGCAGGAGAAGACCATAGACTGACCGGTCTGTGGACAAAGGATGGAAAATGAGAAGTGTAAAAGTATCGGTGATTGTCCCGTCGCTAAATGCGATGCCTTATATAAAGCAGTGTCTTGACAGCATCAGGATACAGACGCTGACAGAATTAGAAATCCTGTGTGTGGACGCAGGCTCTGAGGACGGGACGCTTGCCGTTATAAATGAATATGCCGTCATGGATAACAGGATACGATTGATTAAATCAGACCAAAAAAGCTATGGATATCAGGTAAACCATGGCATTGAAGCGGCAAGGGGCGAGTATGTGGGCATTGTAGAGCCGGATGACTACATCATGGAAGAAATGTTTGAAAAACTTTACTGCGCCGCCAGTGGGAATCAGCTTGATTTTGTGAAATCCAACTTTTACAAATTTATGGATTGCCTGGGGAGAAGGTATTATCAGAAATGGGAAAGATCGGCGTGGTTAGGGAAGCGTGAGCATCCAGATGCATTTCCATATAATGAGACTATCCTTCTGAAAGAGACGCCGCAGGCTCTCGTATATGGAGACCACGGTAATATCTGGTCGGGAATATACAGGAGGGAATTTCTGTTGGGCAGACAGATTCGGCTTCATGAGACGCCGGGGGCGTCCTATCAGGATACCGGATTTGCAATTCTCTGCTCGCTGGAGGCCGGGCGGGTTATGTTTTTAAAAGACTGCTTTTACCGCTACCGACAGCATTATGACGCTTCTTCTGTTGGTTCACAGGAGAAACACAGTCACATTATTGCTGAATACGCCTGGATTTGGGAGCAGATGCAAGAGAGAGGACTTACAGATGAGATCAGTCGAAGTTTTTACATGTCCATGAAATTTCACTCTTATTTGTGGAATTATAACAGGCTGCGCCCTGACGGCAGGCTAAAATTTGTGGAGAATCTGGAAAAGGACCGGATATTGGCATTTGATGAGAAGCTTATCGCATATGTCATTCCTGAAAAGGAAAAGCTTTTGGATTTATGGCAGGGGCACTGGCAGGACATGGCATTCAAAAATGAGAGGGAACGCCTAAGAAGAGAAAAAGTCACAGCGTTTCTGGATGTTTTTAAAAGAGCTGTGCAGATCGTGGTAGTCTGTGCGGGGGAACTGGGCGTATTTATTTTAAAGGCAGAAAAAAGGCTGAATACAGGAAAAGTATGCGCGGTCTGTGACAATGCTGTATCCGTGCAGGGACAGCATGTGGAAGGCATGGAAGTAGTGAGTGTGGAGTATGCGGTGAGAACGTATCCCGAAGCGCATTTTATGATCGCCAATATATATCATACACAGGAAATCTACGAGCAGATTGTGAATCTGGGTGTAGAAATAGAGAAAATCAGCATCTATAAAGAAGAAATCCATATAGGAGACAAAATCATAGATTTTTTGTTGTCAGATGATGTCGGATGAAAATAAAGAAAACAGAGGCGGGGATAAAACAGACATGGAAAAAATGGATTTAAACAAGATCAATACTGGGGAATTGACAGCGGACGAGCTGCTCAGACAGCTGCCGAAGGGATTCATCATGTGGCATTCTTTTGATCCGGGACAATGCGCGCTTTGCATCACTGGAGACGCGCAGATTGATCAGGCATTGGCGGAGGCGGTTGGAGAAAGTGGAATGCCGGTTGATATAGCAGCAGCAGACAAGCTGGAACAGATCTGCGATAAAAAGTATGATTATGTGATTATCGCTTCGGCAATGGAACAGACAAAAGACATGAGAGAGGGCGTGCATCTACTGCAAAAAGCCAGTCTTGTATTAAAGCGGACGGGGAGGATGTTTCTGGGACTGAACAACCGTCTGGGAATCCGGTATTTCTGCGGGGATAAGGATCCATATACAGGACGGAATTTCGACGGTATAGAGGACTATGTAAGAGCCTATCTGTACGAGAGCGACCATATGAAAGGGAGATGCTACGCAAAGGCAGAGATTCGGGCAATGCTTGAGGCGGCAGGGATGTCAGAAATACAGTTTTATTCTGTGTTCCCTTGTCTGGAACGGCCGCAGATTCTTTTTGCTGATGATTATATGCCCAATGAACAGCTGGATATCAGGATCTTTCCCCAGTACAACTGCGCAGAGACCGTATTTCTGGAGGAGGAATTGCTGTATGGATCGCTGCTGGAAAATGGTATGTTTCATGCGATGGCAAATGCATTTTGGATAGAGGCCGGCTCAGTGGGCAGCCTGCCAGCAGTAAATCAGATTACGATGTCCATGGATCGGGGCAGGGAAAATGCTATGTTCACAATTATTCGTAAGGACAACCGTGTGGAAAAGAGACCTGTTTATGTGGAGGGAAAAAGCAAATTAAATGCGCTGATGTCCAATACTGCATATCTAAAAGAGCATGGAATTCATGTGGTTGAGATGACAATAGAAAATGACGCGTGTGTCATGTCTTATATTCATGCACAGTCAACACTGGAATATCTGCGCGGACTGCTCCTGCAGGATAAGGATGCGTTCCTGAAAGAGATGGACAGGTTGTGGCAGCTGATTCTGCATTCATCAGAACAGGTTCCTTATGATGACATTGACTGGGACAGATTTGAACCCGGATGGGAAAATATGGCTAAGGACGATCCGCTAAAAAACCAGTGGAAAGAGTTTGCATTAAATACTCCGCACGGCCCGGAAAGTATTGGTCCAATTTTGAAAAGGGGATATATTGACCTGATTCCTTTAAATTCCTTTCATATGGATGGGGAATACATTTTCTATGATCAGGAAATGTATGTGGAAAATCTTCCGGCAAAAGTGATTCTGTCAAGAACCGTGGATACAGTCTATCTGGGAAACTGGCATCTGAGCAGCATTCTGTCAATAGAGGAATTAAGAGAGAGATATGGTCTCATCCGCTGTGGACAGCTGTTTAACAAATTTGCAGGCAGATTTCTTGCGCGTCTGAGGAATGACCGCATTCTGCGTCCGTACCATAAGGAAGTCCGCAGGAAAACCGAAATGCTCTCATCCAACAGACTGCGTATGAATTACTCTGCAGTTGAGTATGATAGATTGTTCAGGGACATTTTCAGGGGAGCAGCGGGGAGGAACCTGTATTTGTTTGGGACAGGAGAATTTGCGAAGCTGTTTCTATCACAGTTTGGTAAGGACTGTAACATTGCAGGGATGATAGATAATGACAGGGATAAGTGGGGGAAGGAGCTGGGGGGTGTTCCCATCTATTCTCCGGAAATTTTAAAGGATCAGATTCCCGGTACATATAAGATTATTATCTGCATCAAGAATCATATGGCTGTTATGGAACAGCTGCGAGGAATGGGGATTGACAATTTCAGTATTTATGATCCCAATCTTACGTATGCGCGGCCTGCTTCGATGACTTTGGTGAATGACAGCCGCGAAGAGACGGAAAAAAAGAAATATAATGTGGGCTATATAGCCGGAGTATTTGACCTTTTCCATATGGGACATCTGAATCTGTTAAAACGCGCAAAGGAACAGTGTAATTATCTGATTGTTGGTGTGGTGACAGATGAAGGGGTGATCCAGAAGAAGCATTCAAACCCTTTCATTCCCTTTATAGAGAGAATAGAGATCGTGCGTTCCTGTAAGTATGTGGATGAGGCTGTGGAGATTCCGCTGGAATATTATGATACGGACGAGGCGTACCGCAGATATCAGTTTGATGTACAGTTTTCGGGCAGTGACTATGCCGATTCCAAAGGCTGGCTTGCCAAAAAGGAATATCTGCAGAAAAATGGTTCGGATCTGGTGTTCTTTCCTTATACACAGTCTGTCAGCTCCACTCGGCTGAAGGAATTGATCAGCAAAAAACTTTTGTAAGAATACAGGAAGGTGATGGGGTATTATGCAGGTAAGTCTCTCTACGAATAGTTTTAAAGGGTTAGGAGAACCAAAGAAGTGTGTTGACGGACTCCTGAGTATGGGGGTTAAGGGGATCATGCTTGATCTGGGAAGACTTTATTCCCCCGCTTTCATGGAGATTTATGGAATAAAACAAAAGGAATTTGACATCGAAAAGGCAAGGAATGTGACGGTCGGTTTTTTGGAGGAGTGCATAAAGCGTTCCATGACGCTGGATGTCGTCCGGGCACCGCGCTTAAAGTGGGATACGAAAAGGACAGATACCAGTCTCTTTATGCTGCAGATTGGTAAAGAGAGTATTGAAATCTGTAAAAAGGCGCATGCAAAATATATCGTGATCCAGCCGCTGTTTGCAGGAATTACAAACCGGGATATACGCCAGGAAAACAATCGTTACTATAAGGAATTGGGTAAAACAGCGAAGGAAAACAATATTTGTATCCTTCTGGAAAATCAATGTGAATACAAAAGGGAACGCTTTGTCAGGGGAGTCTGTTCTCATCCATCGGAAACGATAGAGTGGATAGATACTTTAAATAATGATTTTGGGGAAGAAATCTTTGGGTTCTGTCTTGACACCTGTGCCGGAATGCTTGGCAGGCAGGATCTGGGGGAAATGGCAGTCGAACTGGGGAGCAGGTTAAAGGCTGTACTGCTCAGGGAGAGTGGCTGGAACCATGAGATGAGCGGGCTTCCCTTTATGGGAAATAAAGAGGAATGCACAGATTGGTCTGGGTTGATTTGTGGCCTTAGGAGAATAGATTTTGATGGTGTGTTGATTCTGGATGCAGGTAGTGCGATGCGGAATCTCTCACATTTACTGCGCCCGTATTTCTATCCGCTTATGAGTTCTGTGGCTAATTATATAGGGTGGCAGGTTGGAATGGAAAAAGGAATCAAAAGGCATCCGCAGAGAGTCCTGTTTGGCGCGGGTAGGATGTGCGAAAAATATATGGAATATTATGGATGGCAGTATCCGCCGCTTTTTGCCTGTGACAACAATCCAAGGTTGTGGGGAAAAAGAAGATACGGTCTGGAAGTGAAGCCGCCGGAGGCGTTGAAGGGACTGCCTAGAGAATGCGCAGTGATCATCTGCAATACGTTTTATGAGGAGATTGCCGGACAATTGAGAGAGATGGGGATTGAAAATATTGAAACGTTTAGTGATGAATATCTCTTTAAGTAATTGGAATCTGAATGGGTTGAGCTGGGAATATGTGTGATGACTGTTCTATGGAAAATGGGAGGTTTTAATGGATATCAAACTGCAGGTAGGAGACGAGACTGTTTTTATTGACAGGGAACATATGACATCTGTATACCAATTGGATGATATAAAGAACCTGGCAGAAACGGCATATCGGCATTTCATGGAACATGAAGAGGAGATTATTTACATCCTGGAGCGGGACGGGCGGATTTTGGGAGTGCTATCCATTGGGGATCTGGAGAGATTCTACATAAGGGGGACTGGAGCAATTGAGATTAATTCCCGATATACTGCGCTTGGTTCAATAGATTATGAAGCAGCTGCAGATTTTTTCAGAAAACATAAGACGATTAATGAATTGCCAGTTATTACAGACAACAGGGAATTACTGGGGGTTATCAGGAAAAAGAAAGAGAATTACTTAAGAAATGGGCAGCGGGATTCCTTAAAGTATTCCAGAAACGGAGGCGTCCGTTATGTAAAAGGTGAGATTGGACGTTTTATTCATATGGCAAGGGCAAGGGTTATTTTATATACCTACTCTAATATGAATATAGTCAGACACTTAAATGCCAAAAAACGGAGGCGTTTCTTGGACCGAGGAAACCGTAAAGATGTCCATCTGTGGAAAGGGCTCACGGAAGAAGAGTGGAAGGCGTTCTGGCAGACGGAGTACTGCGAAGGGCTCGTGCAGGAATTCCAGAAGGAGAGAGCAGAACAGACTCCAATACTGGAAAAAGGTGTGCCATACTACTCTGATCAGCAAGGAAAATACTTTCATTTCAAGGATGGATATAGGGTTACAGCAGGCAATCCTATAGGAATGAATCGAAGAATCATAATGTTCGGACCGTGTATTGTGGCTGGTGCATACTGTAAAGATCAGCAAACAATAGAAGCTTATCTGCAAAATCATTTAATCAGGGATGATTACATGGAATGGGGTGTATTTAACTGCGGCGCGTATTCCCCGGAACAATGTTACGGACATCTGTTCATCCAAGAATTGGCAGAGGATGATATTGTTGTCATCTTATGTGAGGAGCAATGGATGCCAGACAAATATTTGGATCAGCTTGTTTTTCAGGGTGATCTGACACCAGATTTTCTGGGAATACCGAATTTAGAGGATTACTTTGTGGATGTTCCATCGCACTGCAATCATATTGTTAATCAGCATCTGGCAGAACGGATATACATGGATATCCGTAAAACCCAACTGCTGGATATGCCAAAAACGATGGGCATACTGGCAAGTTTGCAGGACTATTATATTAACTGGGATGTACGCACGTATTTTGCTGGTTATTTTAAGCAGTACGGGTTGCATAGAGAACCGGACAATGTGCGGACCGGGGCAGTCGTCATGAACTGCAACCCTTTTACGAAAGGCCATCGCTATTTGGTTGAGCAGGCACTGGGCATGGTGGATAAGTTATACCTGTTTGTCGTAGAGGAAGATAAATCTTATTTCAGGTTTGAAGATCGTTTTCATATGGTAAAAGCGGGTGTGGCCGACTTGGAAAATGTACATGTAGTTCCCTCTGGAAAATATGTGATATCAAAGGATACGTTTGCGCAGTATTTTGAGAAGGAATGTGTACAGACAGTGGAAAGCATGGATTATGACCTCTACATTTTTGGGGAAATCGTGGCCGCAGATCTGGGAATTCAATATCGTTTTGTTGGGAAAGAACCATTTGATCAGGTGACAAGGGCATACAATGAAGCGATGAAACGGATTTTGCCAAAGTTTGGAGTCGAGGTGATCGAATTTCCCAGAATTTTATCGGAGGAAAGTGGTGCGATGGTCAGTGCAACCATGGTGCGGAAAGCGATCATGGAAAAGGATACGGATTTGATTAAAGTGTTGTGCCCGGAAAGCACCTATACGTTTTTAGAAAAATATTTATTATAATCGGCTGTGGTTGGAACAGGGGGAAGGAAATTAAAATGAGTGTGACGGAAGAGTTTTTCTTTATAGATTCAAATTATTTAGAGTGTACTGTCAGCAGGCTATATGGTTTTTGTATTGATTCTGAGGGACGAGACTTGAATGAAATTCTAAATGATGCACAGGCTTACACACAGACGCGCAACGGGTGTTTTGTCCTGGTGCAGAACAGGGAAAAATATATCTATATCAGCCAGGACTTTATCGGCTGCTACGGACTTTATCTGTTCCGTAAAGGAGATTATTTTGCCATATCGAATTCTTTTCATTATTTAGTGGAGAATATACGGAAGTCTTTTCCGTTGACAGTCAATAAGGATTATATGCAGTGTTTCTTATTGTATAGGCTGGTATCTCCTGCCTGCTCGGAAACTATGGTAAACGAGGTCACGATGCTTCCGCGGAATATATCTGTAATAATCGATAAGGAAAAAAGAACATTGTCTCTATATAAGAAAAAGATAGAGGATGAGACCATAGCGCTTGACTCTGAACAAGGCATGGCAGCGCTTGATAACTGGTATCACAGTTGGACGGGCTTTATACGGAATCTGTGTGCAAAGACCGATCATATCACGGTGGATCTGTCTGGCGGAAGGGATTCGCGGCTTACGTTTCTGCTTTTTCTCTGCGCTGGAATTGACTTAAATAAGATTCGGATCAGTTCAATGGTTGATGGTTCGGCAGTTCACAAGGAGGATTATGAAATAGCAAAGGCAATTGCGGGGAGATACCAGTTTGATTTGAATAAGCCGCTTCCCGTCGAATATACGGCGTTTTCCTTGAGGGATACGATTGAGCTGTCTTTTTATACCAAGCTTGGCTTTCACAGGGAACTGTATTTTAAGAGAAGTTATTGTGAGAAGACTGTATATGCCTTTTCGGGTGGAGGGGGAGAAGCTATAAGAGGCTGCCATACCTACTCAAAAGAAAGATTTATTGAAAATTGTCTTTCAGCACAGAATGCACTCGGACTTGGGATGGACTGTATGGAAGGGGTAAAACGTATTGTGGGTCATGGGGGAGAATTACTTTACAGTCTCCGCGGTCCTGTCCATGGAAGAGAATTTGGACGTCATTTTTACAAACAGGGAACGATGCGAAATCATTTTGGTAAGTCTATGGTAGAACAGTATCTGGCGAACCGGATACGAATTGCACCCCTTATGGATATGAATCTACATAAGATCCGACTCAGCCCTGAGAGTGATGATCTGCTCATGGCGCTGATTTATATCCGTTATTGCCCGGAACTGCTGGATTTTCAATTCAATGGCGGACATAGCATTGACGCGAATACACTGAAGATGGCGGAGCAGATCCAAAAAAAATATCCTATTCAAAAAAGCTTCTCTGGTTCGGATATTTATTATGCTTACCGGCCATTTGCAGAACCGGCGTGCAAGGATGGAACCAATCAGCCAGAGGAATGGTGTAGGAAAATATTTCACTCGGATCGTATCAGACAGAAATTTTGTAGTGTATTTCCAGAGGAATTTTATGTGTATGCAGATAATTTTGCAACAACACACAGCTTTCAGCCGTTGCGTGTAGTATCCATGGTTCTTGCAATCGCGAAAGCTGTCTGTGACACAGAACGGGAATTAGGCGCGGACGGTTCGGGGATTTATGAATTTATGGAGAAAATGGCAGAAGAGGGTGCGTTATGAGTCAGTTTATGATGGCATATGGTCTGGCAAGCATAATGCTGTGTACAGGCATGTTTCTGCGCGCCAGGATCTTATTTTTTCAGAAGATGCTTGTTCCGGCAAGTGTCATAGGCGGCGTAATCGGTTTTCTGTTCATGAATATTCTGGCAGAAACAGGGATCGTTGTAGGAACAAATGCTGAGATGTACACTGCGATTGTAAACGAGCTGTTTACAATATCTTTTATTTCGATCAGTTTGACAGGGACGTCCGAGAATGTAGATGTGACAGCGAAGACGAGGGTGAAAGGGGCTGTCGGGCTGGGACTGGTCTGGTGTCTGCTCTATGCTTTGACACCTATGGTCGCAGCAGTGCTTCTGTCTCTGATAAAAGGAACAGATATGGATATAATGTACGGAATGCTCGTTCCATTTGCATTTTGCCAGGGTCCCGGACAGTCAGCGGCTTATGGCGCTATTTTTGAGACATATGGGTGGGATAATGCAGCCACAGTTGCAATTACATTTTCTGTAGTGGGCTTTATTGCCGCATTTAGCGTGGGGATACCCATGGCGAAGGCAGGAATCAGAAAGGGTATCGCGAAGAACTGCGGGAAGATAGAGACATCCGTGCTGAAAGGATATTTTCCTAAGGAAGAGCAGACAGAGTACATGGTCAGAGATACTACCTGTAGCAGCAATATCGAGACGCTGGCATTTCACTTTGTATTGATCGGGATCTGTTATGTGATGGCGGTTGGTATTGCCAGGATTTTATCTCATATTCCTGGATTTTTGGGAACTTCTATGAGTAGTATGATGTTCATGAACGGTATGTATGCTGCGTATATTGTGAAGTGGCTGATGCGGAAGCTGAAGCTGGATTTTCTGCAGGAAAATAGTCTTCAGTGCAAGATCACAGGGTGGACATCAGACTATCTAGTGGTATGCGCATTTATGGCGGTGCAGTTTGGTATTATAAAGAAGTGGATCACACCGATACTCCTTGTCTCGGCGGTGATCACAGTAGTGACATTGGTCGTATGTATCTATTTTGGGCAGCGCTTTGGTGGAAGTAATGATTTTGAGCGTACACTGGGGCTGTATGGGACATGTACAGGGACTGTGCCAAGTGGGATCGCGCTTGTCAGGATTGTTGACTCGAATTTTCGTACAACTACAAGCATTGAACTTGGCGCATGTAATCTGGTCATGCTTGCAAGCACGCCGGTCTATATTATTATTTTGGGATTAGCGGCAGGGAGTATCAGTATGCTGTCTGCTATGCTGGGGCTTTTGGGATGTGTTGTGGTTTATCTGGCGGCCTTAAAACTGTTCAAAGTGTGGGGGACGAAAACTTTTAGCTGGAAATAGACTAATGAGGGAAGACAATATGGATCGAATTTTGTACAACGGCAGTATTATAACAATGGAGAGGGACAGCGTGGAGCAGGAGCTGATGGAAGCGCCGGAGGCTGTACTGATTTCGGACGGCATTATAAAGGCAGTGGGGCATCTTGATGTGTTGGAGAAAGCGGCGGGAAAGAATGCAGTAAAACAAGATTTAGATGGGCGATGCCTGATGCCTGCCTTCATGGATACACATAGTCATATTATAATGAGCGGCTATATGTCTGGCCTCGCGGACTTGACTGGATGTCGGTCATTTGATGATATCACTGCCACGCTGAAGGATTTTATGCTGACACATCATTTAACAGAAAAAGATGTGCTTTGTGGTTTTGGATATGACCACAATTTTCTGGAGGAAAAAGCACATCCTGATAAGAGGGTACTGGATAGGGTGAGCAGGGAGATTCCCGTCTTTATCTTACATATTTCGGCACATTTGGCATGTGCCAATTCTAAGGCTCTTGAGCTGGCAGGAATCGGTTCAGATACGCCAGATCCTGACGGAGGAATTATTGGCAGGCTGCCGCATGGAGACGAGCCTAGTGGGTATGTGGAAGAGGCTGGTATGAACACCCTGCAGAGCCTTATTATGCCGAGGATAAAGACTGATCCTGTACGACTGACACAGAAGATGCAGGAAATTTATCTCAGAAATGGGATTACTACGGTACAGGATGGCGCATCAACTTTGGCAGATATAAAGGCGCTGCTGGATATCAGTGCGTCAGGTTTTCTAAAACTGGATGTTGTGTCATATCCGCTGATGACAGGTGATGGTCTGGAATTTGCAACAGGCATGAAAAGCTGCAATGGCTATAGAAACAGATTTAGAATTGGCGGTTACAAACTTGTTTTGGACGGTTCGCCACAGGGGCGGTCAGCGTGGATGTCGGAACCATATCTGGGAGGGGATGGGAAGTACTGTGGGTATCCGTGGATGAGGGACGACGAGATATTAGGTCATGTGAGGCGGGCAGTGGCGGAAGGAAAACAGATTTTAGCACACTGCAATGGTGACGCTGCCAGTGGGCAGTTCATTCGGGCGTATGAGAAAGCCATAACAGATATAGGCTGTAGAAGAAATCTCAGACCAGTAATGATCCACTGTCAGACAGTCCGAAATGATCAGCTGGACAAAATGGCAAAGTTGAATATGATTGCATCTGTCTTCGTAGGACATGTCTGGTATTGGGGGGATATCCATATAATGAATTTGGGGACAGAGAGGGGAAATCATATCAGTCCCGTAAAAGACGCAATAGACAGGGGCATTCTGGTCACCTTTCATCAGGATACACCCGTCACAAAACCAGACATGCTGCATTCTGTCTGGACTGCAGTTAACAGGATGAGCCAGGGTGGAAACAGAATCGGGGAGGATCAGGCAGTCGATGTATATACTGCTTTGAAAGCCGTTACAGTAAATGCAGCATATCAATATTTTGAGGAGGACTCCAAGGGGAGCATTGCAAAAGGGAAACGGGCCGACTTGGTGATTTTGGATGATTCGCCCTTGGAGACTGACAAGATGAAGATCAAGGATATCAAGGTATTGGAAACCATCAAAGATGGTGAGACGATATTTCATAGAGCGTAGTCAGGAGGTTTGGTAAACAAATGAACACATTATCTGTCGGGGAAATGGAATAATTTTTGCATACATAAAAAAACTGCATGATATTGCAGTGGAAATTGCCAGCAAATTTTTGCAGGGTTAAAACAGAGTAATAGGGAGTATTATTATGAAAAGAAAAATCTCAATTTGGAGCTTGGCTGTTCTGACGGCAGTCGGTATCCTGTTAACAGGATGCGGAGCGAAACAGGATAGTGCAAAAAGTGACACCAGTGTCATAGAACTATTAAACGTATCCTACGATCCAACCCGCGAATTTTACGCGGCATACAATGAACTGTTCCGTGAACACTGGAAGGAAACGAGCGGTCAGGACATAAAGATCACGCAGTCCCACGGCGGTTCCGGCTCGCAGGCGCGCTCTGTGATTGAGGGGAATGAGGCTGACGTGGTGACGCTTGCGCTTGCGCATGATGTTACGGCGATTGAGGAGGCTGGACTGATTGAGGGCGGCTGGATGGGAGAGTTTGACCTTGACAGCTCGCCATATACATCGACGATCGTATTTCTGGTACGGAAAGGAAATGAAAAAAACATACAGGATTGGGATGACCTGATCAGGGACGGCGTCGAGGTGATTACGCCGAACCCGAAAACGTCCGGCGGCGCCTGCTGGAATTTTCTCGCCGCGTGGGCATATTTTCAGGAGCAGGATGGCGGAGACGAGACTGCGATTAAGGAATGCATGAAAAAACTGTACCAGAATGTACTGGTTCTGGATTCCGGAGCGCGGGGCGCAACCAATACTTTTGTGGAGAATAAACAGGGGGATGTGCTGATTGCGTGGGAGAATGAGGCGTATCTTTCCATGAAGGAATATCCCGATGCGTATGAGATCATAACACCGAGCGTCAGTATCCTTGCACAGCCTTCGGTGGCGGTGGTGGACAGCAATGCAAAAGAGCATGGGACAGAGGAGGCTGCAGCCGCATATCTTGAGTATCTGTACAGTGACGAGGCGCAGCGGTTGGCGGGGGACAATTACTATCGTCCTTCCAATGAGGCGATCTTGCAGGAGTTTTCCGGCCAGTTTGACTTAAATATGAATCTTGTTACCATAGATGATTTTGGCGGTTGGGACGCTGCATACCAGACCTATTTTAATGACGGTGCCATTTTCGACCAGATTTATTCAGAATGAGGACAGAATGCAATGGAACAGCAGATCATAAAGGTAAAAAACAAAAGGGGCGTCAGGGTAATTCCGGGATTCGGGCTTTCACTGGGGGTAACGCTCGCCATGCTGGGAACGCTGGTACTGATTCCGCTGGCGTCCATCTTTGTCAGTGCGGTACAGCTGAGTCCGGGAGAGTTTATCGGTGTAGTAACGTCGAGGCAGGTGGTGTCAGGCTATGTGGTAAGCCTTACCTGCGCATTTCTGGCGGCACTGGTAAACGCGGTATTCGGGCTGATGCTTGCGTGGGTGCTGGTGCGCTATGATTTTCCGGGGAAGCGTTTCATGGACGGCCTGATCGAGCTGCCCTTTGCCCTCCCGACCGCTGTGGCGGGCATCTCGCTTACATATCTTTATTCCGATAAGGGATGGATTGGCGCGCTGTTTGCGAAGGCGGGGATTAAGATCGCATACACGAGGGCGGG
>VSNM01000007.1 GCA_009774245.1 Lachnospiraceae bacterium
TTTGGTATATCAGTTATTATATCAATTCTATATCATCTATTCAATAGGAAATGCAGTAGTATTTGATTATTATAGTAAAATGTGTTACTTTTTACACCCACGCCAAAGTAGTGGGAATCATGCGCCAAAATGCTTGCACTTTAGCATTTTGTGTGCAAAACTTGTTATAATTCACACCTCAGTAACTTATAAGTTGATAAAAACTGGCATAGGTGTGAATTGTAACTATAATGTAATATACTGACTCAATCAGAAAATAGTTGGAGGCAGTTCGGGTGAGTTCCGAAGTGTGTTTGGAAAATGCGGGGGTGCAAAGCTATGAGCAGAAGTCATAAAAAGACACCAATTATCAAATACTGTGGTGATAAGCGATACGGAAAACGGCAGGCAAACAAAAAAGTGCGGCGGTCGGACAGGACAGTTTTGCTCAAAGGAAAGCAGTATAGGAAATTATACGAGACATGGGATATCAACGATGTGATTCAGTTCTGGTCAAGGAGGGAGGCAGAACGGTGCGGCGAATTGGATATCTGGAAAAAATGGTATTACCGAAAATAGCGATAGAAACAATAGCGATAGAAACAAAAGTTTGTAACAGTTCAGCCTTCGGCTTCCTGTTACAAGCATCAAGCCATGCAAAAACCGCTTCGCGGTTGGCTTGATGCATCTCAACCTCTACGCGTTCTTACGGACTTTGCAGCGTAGTGCAAAGTCCTAGACTGAACTGTAACAAAAGTTTACTACTGTAATACAAAATACATTGACGTAGGCGAATTGTTTTGCTAAAATGAGACTAATATAAAGAATATACGATGCAAACTGTATGGTTGAGACATGAAATTAAAATAAATAATATGCGATACAAACTGTATTGCTGTGATGGGAAAGGATGGATTGACATGGAGTTATTTCGGTTTGAGGAAAATGAAGACGGAGCCACCCTGGTGGAATTTCTGGCGAGAGGGGACGAGGCGGTTACTGAGGTTGAGATCCCGGACACATATCACGAAAAACCGGTGACAAGGATTGGGGAAAGAGTATTTAGTTATTGCCATTATTTAAAAAAGGTAAAATTTCCCAAAAGCCTTGTGCGCCTTGATGATGAGATTTTCATGACATGTCCGGCATTGGAATCCGTAGAATTTCCGGAGGAAGTGATGCAAAATGAGTCTGTCACGTTTGGAAAACAGGTATTCTCAGGCTGCCAGAAGCTTCCCGCGGAAACGATTTTAATGGGGGCGCTCGGCGCGTGCAGCCTTGATACGCCGATGACACAGAGACGGTTAAATGAAAATCTCGGGGATATTTTGCGCGCCGATGTCTTACAGCTTGCTTTGGAGCATCATGTGCTGGACAAGGTGAATCATTTTGCCATGGTGAAATACATGAAAGAGCTCGATCTCGCAGACCGTCTGGCGATTGTCAGGGACGCAGGATGGGATACCAGTATTGACTACGAAGTGCTGAAAGACTTTCACAAAACGTCAGATGTGTCGCAGGAGCTGATCGACGAGTATGTGAAGAAAGTGCCAAGGGAGCTCGAGGTAATCCGGCTGTGGAGGGAATACGGGTTTGGCAGTTTTTTCCATGGCTATTTCAGGCTTATCAACCCGCATGAGTATGAGGATTTCGTGGCGGAGTCGTTTAACAGTGACTCGATACCGCTCATGCTGACGCCGTTTGGCGACATTGTCATTTATGACACAAAGTTCCGATGCCTGTATGTACTGATGTATCGGTACAAGGATTTTACCGCGATACCCAGCGGATTTTATGATACATTGAAAGAGGGATTTTTCTTGAAGGATAAAAAGATCCAGGTCGCTTTATATGAGAAAGCGGTAGAAAAGTGCGGCGCGCTGGCAGCGGATGAATGCTTTGGTTTTGTGAAGATGCCCAAGGAGGGCGGGAGCAACAGCGTCAAAAATCTCCACAAGGTCAAGACGAAAGAGTATCTGGCGTGGATTGTCAGGAAATATGGGAAATTTGAGTAGGGGAAAGGCTTTTCCCCTACTCAATTTCTTTTAGGGAGAGTTTATGGGAAGAAAACATGTCCAAGTACTCATAAAACATTAATTTTTTATATCTAGCTCTTTAACAAGTATACAGGCAGGGCAGAAGTTTGCCATAGCTTGATTTACATATTGGATCTAAGAATTCCTTGTTAGATCTATTATTATTCAAAATCGAAATAAATTAATTTACGTCCTGATTAAGACAATTTACGTTTAATATAAGAATTTTGACGACCTTGTGGTACAATTGTATAATAAATAAGTTAAGATTAAAGAATCAATGTAAGACTGGTTATACAATATGAGGCAAAATAATGGAAATAATGGCGAGATTATGTGTTTTAAAAATGATTAATCAAAAGATAATAGAGGAAAAGCAGAGTGCTGTAATAGCTTATGGATTAGAGTTATTGTTTTCATCAGTTATAAATATATTATCTATTTTGTTTATAAGTGTGATTATAAACAGGGTGAGGGGTACTATTTTATTATTGTTAGTCTCTATCCCATTGCAAAGTTTTGGGGGAGGATATCATTGTAATACTCATCTTAGATGCTGGGTGTTGACAACAGGAGGATATTTGATTGCAGTTTTGGGAGCAGTATATCTGCCATCGGAAGTTATGCTAGGTACTGCGTTTATTTGTATGTATCCCTTTTTAAAGTTTTCGCCAATAGAGCATCCGAAAGCACCATTCGGAGAAAAATTTAAAAACAAAATGAAAAAGGTTGTACGAATAGTATATTTTATAGGAATTATAATTTCTTTAATGTTTTTATTATTTAAGAGCGAAAAGGCACGATTTATTTTAGCAGGTATATCATTGGAGGGATTTTCTGTTTCGTGTGCAGAATGTAAACGAAGAAGAGAGAAAGAGTAGAAATAAAAATGTGGGTGAAACAAGTTATATATTTGTTTCACCCACATTTTTATCGGCTCAGTTCGTTAGGCAATAACGGCTGATATTTTCCCCAAGAACTTGCGGTACCCGCCCCTATTTGAGCTGAAAGATTAGCAAGAAATGCGAGCATGCACAGAAGTTTGAGGGATATGTGATGGGTGAAAAAAATTTTAAAAGTTTTTTTAGTTGCATATGTGCCCTCCTTCTATTAAGTGATATAATACTATTATAGTAAAAAATAGTAAAATAGCATAAATTTGTCGCCAAATGGTCATATTAGAACGTAAAAAGTAAAAAATATCAGTTGTCAGGGAGGTTACTATATGGAATGGATAATACTTGAAAGTATTTTCAGTTTTATAGAGATGCTTACATCTTGTTTTTTTGCTACTGGGATTTTTCGAAAAAAATTAAAGGGAAAACTAATAGAATTTGCAATTATATTATTTTCAATCTTTGGAACTGCGTTCTTAATGCTTCGGGAATATGTATTTGAGTGGATTCCTGATTTTGTACCAGCGGTGTTGCTTTTTACAGTATATGCTATTACGATTTGCCAGGCGAAGTGGTGGTCTGCAGTTTCTTGGGCTTTGGTAAATTATTTGTTCATTGGTATCATATCAATCACAACTGATTATATGCTGAGAATGTGTCTAGATCTGCCTGTCGAAGTGGAAAAAACGTTTGGATCGATATGGTTTTTTTCATGCATCATTACAAGAATAGGACAATTTCTATTGTCTGAGATTATTTTGTGTGTATGGAAAAGATTTTCGGTCTCAACAGTCGTTCATCGCGGAAGCCGGAAAATAATTATCTTTTCTTCTATCAGTATTATTATGATTTGGATTCTCTGGAGTAAGGGCACTGATTTGAATGAAGAAGTTCTGTATTCTAACAGCCTTGTGTGTTTATTGGTATTGTCAATGAATCTATCAATTCTGCTTTTTGATGAGGTTCTTGCGAAAGAAAAATATGTTGAGGAAGAATTAAAGACACAAAATAAGTTAATTGCATTGCAAATGAGGAATCAGGATGAAATCAATAATATGTATCAGAGCATCTTATCTTTAAAGCATGACATGAACAATCATTTACATACAATATCAGGGTATATGCAGGTTGGTGAATATGTCAAGGCGCAGGAATATGTGGGAGAAATCGTAGGAAGGATAGGAAAAATAAAGTCATTTCATTCAGGAAATGCTGTGGTTGATGCACTGATTGGAAGTAAGACAGCATTGGCTGAAATGAATGAAATTACGGTTGATGTAGACATGGCAGCATTACCCGATTTGCAGTTAACTGATGGGGATTTGACAGTAATGATTGGTAATTTGTATGATAATGCTATTGATGCCAATCTGAAAATCTCAGATGTGAATAAGAGATTTATACATATTAAAATATTGTATGATGGTGGAAACGTACTTTTTATGTTTGAAAATGCCACGCTGGAAGAAAAGCATATCGGCAATATGGATATATGGACTACGACAAAGGAAGACAGCTCTGTGCATGGATTTGGAATAAAAAATATTGACAGAATTGTACAAATGTATGATGGTTATTGTGAAAGGGATATGAGGGATCATGTTTTCCGTTGCAGAATACGAGTGCCTGGTAAATAGGAGGTGATTTTCTACGTTCCAAATATGACAATCTGCGTTAAAAGTATATTTGCAATAGTAAATGTGGTATACTTAATAATATTTGAAGAGGGGGAACTGCTGGCTTATGAGAATAGCAATTTGTGAGGATAACGAGGAGCATTTAGAAATATTGGAAGAGATGATAAACCGTTGGGCAAAAGAAGAAGAGAAATCGATTGTTATTGGGCGTTATCAGTCCGCCGAGCAGTTTCTTTTCTGCATGAAAGACGAGCCACATTATGATCTTGCATTTTTGGATATTCAAATGTCAAGAATAAACGGGCTGCAGCTGGCGAAGATGATTCGGGAGAAAGACAGGCTGATTTTTCTTGTTTTTACAACGGCACTTAAAAGATATGCACCCAAGGGATATGAGGTGTCGGCTTTTCGATATTTGATAAAACCTTTACAGGAGAATGAGGTTTTTCAAGCACTGACAAAAGCCAGCCAGATGATCGAGGATAGGAAAAAGGAAGCCATTATTATAAAAAGAGGTGATGAGTCTTGTCGAATATTTAAGGATGATATTTACTATATTGAAGCAGATAACCATCATATCATCTTGCATTTACATGAAGAAACCATTCAGTTTAAAGCAAAATTGAAAGAGTTTGAGATACAATTTAAGGAGCCACAGTTTTGTAAATGTCATCGCTCTTATATTGTTAATTTGAAGTATGTTGGCAGAATTTCAAGGGAGGGCGTGGAAGTTGATGGAAAAAGGATGCTACCGATAAGTAAGTCGCGGTGGGAAGCTCTGAATCATTGTTACATGGAGTATTATATGATATAAGGAAAAAATATCCAATAAAAATACCTCTTTTTTGGTAAGAATTCTTATCGAAAAAGAGGTATTTTTATGTCGGAATCAGTTGTAAGGAAACTTCAATGGTCATGTTTTCAAGAGCGTAAATGGTATGAAAAGATGACGTGAAATGAGTAAAATGATAATATACGTTCAAAAATTGATGAATGGCGTTCATCTTGTTTCATATTAAAAAATCACTGTTATAATAAATATTGAACTATAAAGAAGTGAATAATATCTGGATTATGTTTGATGACAGATAAGTTCGGTATAATAAACCATGGGCTGAAATGTAAGAAAATTCAGTAAAATCAATGGGTTTTGGCATTCAACAAATGTCTAAAAAATATAAGAAAAGGAGAAACTAAATATGAAAGAATCAAATTATAATTTTTTGTACCAGTTAAATCCAGAGGAAAATAATGTACTTATTTATAATTCGCGAACTAATGCGCTTGCAGTTATGGATGCTGATCATAATCATATGTTCAACGAATTTACAAAAAACAAAATTGAAATTACAGACGAAGAATTTCTTAAATCATTAGTAGACGGAGGTTTTGTTGTAGATGATGATGCTAGTGAATTGTCCATGATAAAGCACCAGTTGCTAAGCAGCAGATATAATACTAAGGTTTTAGGGCTTACTATTGCTGCAACGTCGGACTGCAATTTTCGCTGTGTTTATTGTTATGAAAAGAACAGTATTAAGGCAAGTTCAAAAATGACTAATGAGACAAAAGAAAATTTGATGAAATTTATTGAGGAGCAACTTGATTCTCTTGAGCAGCTCTCGATTAGTTGGTATGGCGGTGAACCGTTGTTGGTTATGGATATTATTGAGGATATGTCAAAGAGATTAATAAAACTGTGTGAAGAAAAAAGTGTAATTTACACTGCGGGAATTGTAACGAATGGTTATTTATTAAATCCGGAAATAGCAAAGAAATTAGCTGACTACAAGGTAACTAATATGCAGATTACAATAGACGGCCCGGAAGAAATACATAATAAAAGAAGACCATTAGCAGGCGGGCAGGGTACATTTAAAAAGATATTGGAAAATGTACGGGACTGTAAGGGCTTTATTGATAATATAAGTATACGGATAAATACAGATAAAGAAAATGTGAATGAGACGAATAAGCTAATCAAGGATATTAAAGAAATGGGTGTTGATAGCGATAATATTTCATTTTATTTGGGACTTGTGGAGTCACACAATGACTGTTATCTGGATGAAAAATGTATGTCGGCCGAAGCGTTTTCTAGAAAACATCTTGAATTCATGAAAGAAAATGGGATTAGTTTAACAAATGCATATCCGTCATTGGTTGCTAACTTTTGTGGGGCAGACATGAAAAATTCATTTGTTGTTGATTCTGCTGGTCTTTTATATAAATGTTGGAATGATGTTGGCGTTGTGGAAAGAGCAGTTGGATCTGTAGCACCGCAAGAAGCAGAGGGGAACAAACGATATAATAATTCACTTTACTATGATTATATGTTATACGATGCAACTGAGGATATAGAATGTAGAGATTGTAAGTTTTTGCCTATTTGTATGGGAGGATGCCCCTTTAAGAGAAGGGGAAAAGGAAATAGGTGCATTGACAAGAAGTACATAATGGAAGAATATCTTAAAGAATGTGCCACAACATTAATGAGCACTAAGTCACAACCATCATGTCAGTAATTTTATTATGACATAAATAAAACGTAGGAAGGAGGAAGAATAGCATGAAAATTCTTGTTGAAAGTCAGAGCACATTAGTTAGAGGGTGTGTGGGAAATTGTCCTTGGGCAACAGGAGGCTGTGGAGCCAACTGCCCTCAATTACAGTGTGGCGTTAAATTATAATAACTACTTATTGCGATCAAAGTCACAATACTATTTATAGTAGTAGAAAGGAGAAAAAGGTATGAAAATTCTTGTTGAAAGTCAAACTAGCACAACTGCAGCTGCTTGTGTAGGAAAGTGTTTAACAGCAACCTGCGGAGCTGACTGTCCTCAATTACAGTGCGGCATTAAATTTAAGTAGGCATTATCTGCTTCTTGACCGGAACATACATAAAATTAAGGAGAGAAAGATATGTTAATGCTTGTAACGAATCAGATAAATAGTGCAGCAAGTGTGGGTAAATTCTGCTTTGGAAATTGCCCGATGGCGGAAGAGTGTCAATTGAACTGCCCTATATTTACGTGCAGCATAAAGATTTCGTCATAGGAGATATCCGCAAAAGAAAAAATGTAATGTGTCATGTAAAATTATTGATGCTTTGCTTAAATGCTATGGAGCGCGAGGGTTAAGTACTAAAATACTCCCGTTCCATAGCAGGCAATTAAGAGGGTATTGTTATGGATAAGAATTTTATTAGTCGCTGTCTTACGGAAAATAAATTCAAAGTTATATTATATGCAGTTCTAGGTCTGGCTGTATGGTTTATAGCATTTATAATACCTTATATAACTGGGAGATATGTTGACAGTTTGATATACAATGCTTCAAAAGATACAATATATTTATTCACGGGAATCGTGTTAGCAGTAAATATTTTCAGTATTGCAGGTAGTTATTTTCAGAACCTGATTGGTGCGAAACTTAATACGAAAATGGTATTTGAGATCAGTTTTGAAATATACGAATACTTAAAAAAAGTGCCACTATCTTACTATAAAGATGTTGATTCGGTATATTTGGTTAGTAAAATAAATGATGATTCTAATGTTATAGTAAATTTTATTTTATCTAATATAATTTCTATAATATCAGAATCTTTAACATTCATTTTAGGCACATACATAGTCTACAATATTAGTCCGCTACTAAGTTTGATAATGCTTTGTGTTATTCCGGTATATATATTTATTTATATCAAATTTAGAAAGCGAGTTTATGATTCAAGTTTATCTTTCAAAGAATCGCAGAATAAATATTTTTCAACCATGACAGAGCAATTTTTGCAAATGAAGTATTTGAAAACACATGGCTTGTTTAGCTTTTTTTCTCAAAGGCTTAAAAGGTCATTTGAGATATTGTTTAAAAAAATGATAAACAATTTTAAAGCAACTTATATTTTTAGTAATTTAAATATGATTATTACACTCATAATCAATATTTTTATAATATTTTATGCTGGATTACAAATTATTGAAGGTAAAATGACCATAGGTAGTTTTACAATAATTAGTACATACTTTTCCAATATTGTTGCTGCTATAACATTTTTCATGGCATTGGGAAGCTCGTATCAGGAAATGATTGCTTCCAAAAATAGATTATTTGAACTGGTCAATATCAAAACAGAAAATAATGGAACTGTGAATATAAATGATATAAATCAAATTGTCATTAAATCTTTAACATTTGCATATGATGGAGATTTACAATTATTTAAGAACTTATCAATTCAGTTAAACAAAGGAAAGATTTACAGTATTAAGGGTAGAAACGGAGCAGGTAAATCCACATTTGTTAATGTACTCATTGGACTATTTCAAAATGAGTATTCGGGCGAAATTTTTTATGATGACATAAATATTCATGATTTAGATATGTATAGCATTAGAAAAAATAAAATAGCTATTTCAGATCAAGAACCACAACTATTAAATTCATCTATTATAGAGAACTTGATCTTAGATATACCTAATATAGATAATACTGAGGTTGATAACTGGTGTAAAAAGCTAGGAATTTTTAATAAGATTGTTTCAGTTGATAATTCATTTAATGCAAATATTGCAGAAAAGTCGTTGAATTTGTCAGGAGGAGAAAAACAGAAAATTTCGTTGGTCAGAACTTTTTTGAAGGATGCACCCCTGATTATTTTAGACGAGCCAACATCAGCCTTAGATATACAAAGTGTCAATATTTTGATAGATGTTCTTGAAAAAATAAAAAAAGATAAAATAATCATTATTATTACACATGATGAAAAATTATCATGCTGTATTGATGATGTTATTGATATAGATTCATATAAATGAGGAAGGAGATGATACTATGCTGGTACTGGTTTTTTCTCAGATTTCCAAATTAAAGAGTGCAAGATGCCCGGTTAATGTCTGTGGTATTGATTGTACAAGATATTGGAGAAAATCAAAGGGTGTAAGACGCCCGGCTAATGACTGTGGCTCAGTATGTAGAGATTTGACGTGTGGTATAAATCTGTAGTTTAAATCGTATTGAGCTTTATGGAACCCGAAAGGAGGTAATATTATGCTGGTTCTGGTCGATTCCCAAATTTCCAAATCAAAAAATATAAATTGTGCTGTTAATGCTTGTGGTTTAGAGTGTGAAAGGTTAGTCTGTGGTATAAATAAGAAGTAAATGTATTTGTAATTTGCAATGTATTAAATTTTATGGAAAATAAAGGAGTAAGAAATGAAAGTATTAGTAAAAAGTCAAAATGTAGCTGAACCACGAATCTGCGGTGCTAATCTCTGTCCGGTAAACGTGATTTGTGCTGCTGTCGTATGTGGAATAAACATACCTTCGTGTGGGCTTAATGCATGTGGGGTGAGGATGTAGTTAGGAGGACTGTAGGGTGAAATCAAAGATTTCCCCATCTTGATTTGTACGCCTGCTAAAGCAGGCAGATGGGAGTTAGGATGAGACAATTATTAGTGAAAAGAATAAGTTTAATAATACTTTGCTTTTTTTCTATGTTTTTATCCGCTGCTTGTGAATATGATTTTGACAATATAAGCAATGAAAAAAACGAAAAAATTCATGAGGATATACCAGCGGATCATATTAAAAACGTCAATATAAGCGGCAATGCCAGATCCATCATTATAAAGCAGGGTGTAACGAATAACTTTGAATTCTATAATGCCGATCTGGATGAGAATAATCAATATGAAGTTGAAGCTACTTATGATGAGGACGGCAATGATCTTAATATTCTTGTTACGATGGACAATGCGGAAGCAAGTAATGATGTTCTTGGATCTGTCGTTGTTTCAATACCGAATAACGAATTTGAAAAAATAGAAATTACTGGAGAATTTAATCAAGTCTATTTATGCACTTTAAATTCGGATGTATTTGTTTGCACAAATAGCGCAAGAGTAGTAATGAACCTACTGGCGGATCAACTGAATCATAATATCACGTTGGTTGGTTCAGAATCAAAATCATTTGGTGGTGTTTTGGTTTACTTTGATACATTACCCGAAAATGTCAGGGTGGAATTTTCCGATACCCCTCAAAGTGCAATAAATGCTCCATTTGAATTGCCCGCAGGAGACAAATTTGAGCTGGGTTTGGGGAAACCTATTATAAGCATCAATAATGCAGATAAGCTGGATTTTTATGTTGAAGCGGTAGATTATACTGGCGGTCGAAAAGACTGACCGCTCAGTATAATGTGATGCGCACAAGCCACAATCTGAAAAATCTTATATGACAATTTTTCAGATAGGAAATATGCCACTTCGTGGCTGCGGCTGGCGCGATACTCGCGGCAGATTTCATCTGTCGTGAGTATAAATATCAGCATATCTTTCGGAAAACGGCGAAAACATCAGGAAGCAGTTGCGGACGAGAAATTTCCTCCTGCTCAATTGAAGTATCAGACAACCTTCGAGATGCGGATCTCAGTAGCGTGAAAAATATCATTCTCGAAACTGCCCTTCAGTGAGACTGACTGGTCTTTCTCGATATCCTTGAATGTTGCATCAGAATCATCGTAGCGCGCACCGCCGTCATAGATCGTTCTTGTATAAAAATGAGTATTTTCATCAAAAACGACCTGCACTAAGTCAGAGTCGGGAATCTCTGCGTCGGGGGAGGCGCCGATGGCTAGAATCCCTCCATTTTCAAGAATTTCTGCATCCCCTGGGGCGATATAAAAAGAATTGGTATCCATCTTCCAGACAGTACCCTCGAAATCCGCGTCGACAGCCGCCGCGACATCGGAAGGATATACATGCCATTTCCCTTCCATGTCATCAGAAACGGTGTCAGGCTGTGTCGTATTTGTGTCAGGGTTTTTGGCAGAATTGTCCGTGTCAGCGCTGTCTTGTGCCTGCTCTGTCTGCGCTGCCTCCGTCCTATCAGGCGCGGCAGATGTAGACAGGTCGGTGGCGGGATTGTCTGTTGAACCGGAAGCCGGAGAGGTGCTGCAGCCGACAGTCAATATGCCTGTCAGGCAGACGATGGTACATAGCTGGATTGCTTTTTGTAATTGTTTTTTCATAAATAAGTTCCTCCTTGGTATGTAATTGTAAATGTTACTCACGGTTTTCTATTATAGTCCTTTTGTCTCTAATTTAGCTCTAAAATATGGCTTTAAAATGATATTTATCCTTATTTAACAGATATATTTTTATTGATATTGGCTGTTAAGGTGCTTATAATAGGGCTAAGGAACTTTTCCAGATGGCAAAGTATTGGTTTGGGGAATTGTTGCAGAGGTCAGGACAGCAAGGTAGTGAGAGGGATTGTGGAATGAATATGGTTTTGGTTATTGACAATGACAAAGAGCTTTGTGCGTTTATGAAAAAATGTATAGAACGAGAAAAGCTTACTGCGGTTGCGGCTAGCGACGGCATAGAGTTGTGACTGCCTGTGTTGAACAGGTATGAGTGAAAAATGTTTTGAAAGAAACAAGCGTTTTGATGTGATGGCATAGGGGAGGAAACAGGATGGGACTGGATTTATATATTGAGGCAAGGATCAGGGAAAAGGAGACCGGGCGGGTGATTTCCGCTGAGACTGGGGACGAATACGCAGAGGACGAGGACAGAGGATTTTTGGAGATCTGTTGGTGGTGCGGCTCGATTTTTGCGGACATCAGGGCAGAGATGATCGCGATCAGCAACCGCCACGCGGGAACGCACTACACGGATTCTGATTTTGTGATACCTGTTCCGCAATCGGCGCTGCGTGAAATCTATGCGCATATTGTAAAGAGGGCGAGTCTTCCCGACGATGAGATACTTGAAATCCCGCCGTGTAACAGTGCGTGGGAAGAGCGCAGCGCCTATGAGCGTATGAATCTGGACAATGCGGGGAAGCTGCATCGGCTGCTGTATGACCTTGATTCAATAGAATATACTAATTTCATTCATGTGGATGATAATACCGGGACAAAGTATATTCCTATCGAAAGCGACTTGAAGCAGTTTGGCGAAAATCCGCAGGCGTATGTATGGGAGTTCAGGATAGACAATTCCTATTGACGATGGGAAGGAACTGTTTAGAAGTAAAAAAGCTCTTCAAATTTCTTGCCTAATGCGATGCAGAGCACCAGAGCCAGTTTGGCGGTCGGCTGAAACTGCCCCGTCTCTATGGAGCTGATCGTATTTCGGGACACACCGACCATCTCGGCAAGCTGGCTCTGCGACAGTTTTTGTTCCGCCCGCGCTTCCTTCAAATGGTTTTTGAGTATCAGTTTGTCGTCCAAATCATCACCGCCTTAGAGGATTGCCGACACTGTAATCAGGTTATAGATGTGGCATGCGGAGGAAGCCGCCACAAACAGTGTCAGGATGATTGCGTGGGCAAGAGCCCTCTTTTGCCGCTGCCTTAGGTATCTCACCCATGCGAGCGTCATATTCCCGCAAAAAACAAGCGCGTAGAGTCCAAAGTTGATACCGCCGCCAGTGACAATCTGCACGATGAAGAATATCGTTGCCAGAATGAGGAGCACGATGACGGCATATGTGTTTGCCTGTTTTTGAATTTCCAGTTCGTAGATGTCTCTATTCTTGTGCTCCGCCCGGCTTTTGGATAAGATTTCTTCCCTGTTCATGATTTTTCTCCTATTCATGATTTATTTCCTGATTGGCGTTCTTTTTTATGCCAAGTTTACTTGTCAACTATATTATATGCGTGCCAAGTTTACTTGTCAATACGAACGGCGCAGTTTTTATGAAATCCATGTCACAAGTCATTTTCTGACAGTGTTCAAAATGCATTGATAAATGCTATAGCATATGTTATAGTTCAAAATGGAGGTAGTTATACGGGCGCATTTTTAGAAGAAGCGCTGAATTATGCTTTATATGGTTTAAAGTGAGCGTGATCATTAAAACCTGATTGGCACAAAGGTATAGGAGGAAGGGAAAGCGGGTGATTTTATGGATATATCCAGACATGCCGCAGAACGTCTGAAGGAACGATGCGGGCTGAACAAGAAAGCCTGTGAGCGAATGGCACAAAAAGCATTTGACAAAGGGATTAGGCACAGCCAGACAAAGGGGCGGTTGGATATGCTAAAATAATAGGGTGAATAGGCATTAAATTGAAAACATAGAGAGCGTTTTAAGAAATACAGAAGGGATACCATATGAATTTAAGCACAAGTATAAATGAAAAAGCAGCTTTGATATGGGCGATTGCAGACAAATTGACAGGGGTATACAAACCGCATGAGTATGGAATCGGATTGTTGAAAGAACTGTCAGGACAGATGACAGCGGATTTCGGAAAAGGCTTTACTGTTGCAAATTTGAAAAATATGCGTCAGTTTTATTTGACATTTTCAAATAGCTACGCACTGCGTAGCAAATTGAGTTGGACACACTATCGACTGCTTATGAGAGTAGAAAATGAAACGGCGCGTCAATTTTATTTAGATGAATCGGATTTATCGTAAAATAATTTGCCTGCCGTATGGAAAATTTTATAAATTCGGTAATTAGCAATTACCGAATTGGAAAAGCAATTTGTAATGCAGGATATAAAAAATGGTGATATTTTTTTGTCAGGTTGTGCAGTTATTTCGAGATGCAAAACGTAAGATGAGTATGGCAGTGAATATGGCCATGGTGTATTCTTATTACGAGGCTGGACGGCTGATCATAGATGAAGAGCAAAATGGCAGTGAGCGCGCAGCTTACGGGAAGTATATTCTTCAGGAATTATCCAGACGGCTGACTGCAGAGTTTGGCAGGGGATTTTCCTATGAAAATTTAAAACTTATGCGCCGCTTTTTTATGGTATATTCAAAGATGTGATTTCGGACTTGGCTTTTTCGCATTCAGAGCAGCTACCGATAACTGCTGAAGGCAGACGGTTCTACTTAAGCTGGTCGCATTACCTTATTTTGATGCGGATAAGGATGGTATTTTGTGATACCCGTTCCGCAGTCGGCGCTGCGCGAAATCTATGCGCACATTGTAAAGAGAGCGTGTCTTGCCGACGATGAGATACTCGAAATCCCGCCGTGTAACAGTGCGTGGGAAGAGTGCGGCGCCTATGAGGGTATGAATCTGGACAATGCGGGGAAGCTACTATTTTAGTTATTCCGCAATTTTGCTTCTTCCGCTAAATCTGCCTTATCAATCATTCTGTCTTTAAAATAATACTGGCTGTCCCTTTCATTAATCTGCCGGATTATTTTACAAGGATTCCCTGCGGCAACTGAATTTGCGGGTATGTCATGGATTACGACACTTCCCGCACCAATGATACTGTTTTTTCCTATCGTTACTCCCAGGCATATCGTAACATTTGCTCCAATCCAACAATTATCCTCGATCGTTACAGGCGCAGTATACATATATTCCCGCATATCGGGGCAGATGGGGTGTCCAACTGTCGCAATCGTTACGGCTGCGCCAAACATCACGCTTTTTCC
This sequence comes from Lachnospiraceae bacterium, assembly GCA_009774245.1. GTDB lineage: Bacteria > Bacillota > Clostridia > Lachnospirales > Lachnospiraceae > COE1. Next base: position 14,971 of record VSNM01000007.1, read on the forward strand.
TATTGTTATGATACCGTCGTCAATGAAATTACAGTTAAAATTGATATAAGAACCTTCTCCAATATAAATATGCGTTCCATAGCAGAAATAAAAGGGAGGCTCTATCCATATGTTTTCGGATTTGCCAAGCATTTCTTTTAGCATTTCTAACCGTGCTGCTGGATTTTCGGGAGAGGATTCGTTAAAGGACTTCATTTTCATTTTGGCGGCTGTGCGTTCTGCTGGAAGTCCCTCGCATTCGTCAGTAAACAGCTTGCCACTCATCATTCTTTCTCTCATCGTCATATCATTTTCCCTCCATGTCCGTCCATGCTTCTGTGTCAAATTTCCTTTTCTTGAAGTAGTAAATTCTGTCTTCTTCCGTTATTTCACGGATAATCCTGCAGGGATTGCCTGCCGCAATCACGTTGTCGGGAATATCTTTTGCTACAATACTCCCGGCTCCGATCACGACATTGTTTCCAACCGTCACTCCTGGAAGGATGACCGAATTGCCGCCGATCCATACGTTATCGCCAACCGTGACAGGGATACCGTATTCATAACCGGAGTTGCGGCTTTCAGGGTGTATCGGGTGCCCTGCTGTATAGATAGAGACATTGGGTGCGATCTGCGCATTTTCCCCGATCGTGACTTTTCCCACATCAAGGATGGTCAGGTTATAATTTGCAAAAAAGTTATTGCCCACTTCAATATTCCATCCATAATCACAATGAAAAGGCGCTTCTATCCAGACTTTTTCCCCTGTTTTTCCAAGCAGCTTTTTCAGCAGTTCGGGAATCCGTGCCCTCTCTTTGGGCGGTAGGAGATTAAATTCATAAATAAGCTGCTTGCAGGCTTCCCGTTCTTCTTCAAGGCCATCAAGCCATGCCTTATATGGCAGACCGTTCAACATTCTTTCTTTTTGATTCATAAGTTCCTCCTTATTGTTGGTTTGTAGTCAGGTTTTTCACCCATTTGTATTGTTTGTAATGCCTGTAAACTGCAGGCAGTTTTACCAGTTCGTCCAAATTCAGCAGGAAATAAACTGTCAATACTGGAAGCTGTAAGATAAATGCGGCAAATGCCCCAAGCGGTATAATGATAAGCCACATGGTTATGGCATCGCATATAAATCCAAACTTTGTGTCGCCGTCCGCGCAAAAAATACCGGCAACTACCGTAGAGTTAATGGATTTTCCTATCATGTAGTAGGAGCATATGTATAACATCATATGTAAATAGGTATGGGCTTGTTATAAGTTCAAGACAAATTGCACCTGTGTTGCCAATGATACGGCTGACAATGCTGTCTGATCTAAAAATCCCAGCATGAGTGCGTCTGATGCGCTTACAAGGGCTGTCATTAAATTTTGGACTGCAATAGGGAAAACCAGTGCAGTCAATTTTTTGTAAAAGACTTTTTTCTCTGTTTTCATCGTCTTATTTTCCCGCTGATTTTCTTGTTTTTTCTCTGTAATTTGTTATAATTATAGTGTTTCCTTTTCGCCAATTCTAGCACAATTGTCGCCAAAAAGTATAAATATTGTATTTTGGGAGGATAAAATCATGGAAACGATTGCGATCGAACTCATGCAGGATTTTTCTGAAATAGTCCATTATGAGCACACGGGGATTCCACTGTATATCCGTACCGCTGATCTGGCAGTTTATCCCGGGATGAGTGCGCCCTGCCATTGGCACGATGATATTGAGTGGATTTATATGATGTCGGGAAAAATGTGCTATTATATCAATGGCAAAAGGATTCTTCTGAACGAAAAGGACTCCCTTATGGTAAACGCCCGTCAAATGCACTATGGTTATTCTGATAAGCAGCAGAACTGCCACTTTTTATGCATTTTATTCCACCCGTCTCTGTTTGGAGGCAGTAAAACTTTATTACAAAAATATGTCACGCCCGTTATTGAGAATGCTGATTGCGAATACCTGCATTTTCATGCGGAGCAGGCAAAAGGACAGGAGATCGCAGAATATCTTGAACAAATCCGCCGCCTGAAGGAAGAAGCGGCATACGCATATGAAATGCAGGCTGTCGCGGTGATGTTTCAGCTATGGAGCAGCCTGCTGCAATATGGGGAATTGGTCATTCGGGAAAGCAGCGGCAACAATGACAGTGATCTGGAAATCCAGAAAAATATGGTATCGTTTATTTACCAGCATTATGCGGAGCAACTATCATTGAATGAAATTGCGGCTTCGGGAAACGTAAGCCGCAGCAAATGCTGCCATATCTTCAAACACTATCTGCAGCAGTCCCCAGTGGATTTTTTGAATACATTCCGGCTCAAAACAAGCTGCAGTCTGCTTCGGAATACCGAGAAAAGCATTACGGAGATTGCTTTTAGCTGTGGGTTTAATCATTTAAGTTATTTCTCGAAACTGTTTATCAGGAATTTTGGCTGTACGCCCCGGGAATATCGAAATAGCAAAACTGTGTAAGAGTTGTTTCCGCCGCTGGCGGGCATTGATAAATGCCAGGGCATGTGTTATAGTTCAAGATAGAAGGTTTTACAGAAAAAATAGAGCGAACACTGATGTAACAGTGTATGAACCGGAAGAGGAAATAAGGAATCAATTGGTGGCAATCGGGTAAGGAATATGAAGGAAAATTGTAGACCTGATTGGCGCGAATGTATTTTTGAAGAGATAAACATTGATAGGAGAAAGGGAAAGCGGGTGATTTTATGGATATATCCAGACATGCCGCAGAACGTCTGAAGGAACGATGCGGGCTGAACAAGAAAGCCTGTGAGCGAATGGCACAAAAAGCATTTGACGAAGGGATAAGGCACAGCCAGACAAAGGGGCGGTTGAACAAGTGGGTGACAGGCTTGTATTTTAGAAATGAGAATGCAAACAACATACGGCTCTATGGGGATAAGGCATACATTTTTTGCGGGGAAACACTGGTGACGGTGATTCAGATTCCGGTTGGATTGATGAAAGATTTTAAGGAAATGATTAAATGACAGATTGGGGGCGCCTGCGTTCCGTAAACGACTGGCTAAGAAGAGGAGAAATCTTATGAATGAACCCATAAAAACTGAAAATACTGATATTATGAGTATCTATCAAAAATCAGAAAACATATTGTCAGATATCCAAAACATTATAGAGACTTCTAGGCGGCAAGCCTACCATGCAGTAGACACAATCCTGTCGCAAAGAAACTGGCTGATTGGGTATCGGATTGCGGAGGAAGAATTAAAGGGTGAAAATCGTGCCGGATATGGGGCGAATGTTATAAAAAAATTATCGTGCGAGTTGACAAAATTGTATGGAAAAGGTTTTACAAAAACCAATTTATACAATTTCTATTCCTTTTATAAATGTTTTCCTGAGATTTTCCACACATTGTGTGGAAAATCTCAGAGAGTGCTTTCTTGGTTGCATTATCGTGTATTATTGCAGGTGGCGGATTCCGTTGCACGTAATTGGTATGAGAAAGAGGCATATGAGCAGACATGGAGTGTGCGCACGTTACAGCGCAATATTAACACGCAATATTACTACCGTATCCTGCAGTCCCAACATAAAGAACTGGTGGAACAGGAAATGCTCGAAAAGACTTCCGATTTCCAGAATGACAAGTTAGAGTATATCAGAAACCCTGTCATAGCGGAATTTCTCGGGCTATCGTCCAATACGGACTTCACGGAAACGGAGTTGGAAACCAGCATTATTTCCAATATTCAGAAATTCCTGATGGAAATGGGAAAAGGATATGTGTTTTGTACTGATTGATCTGAAAACGGGCAAGATTACACATCAGGATGTAGGGCAGATGGACATGTATATCCCGCATGTACGATGAATTAAAGAAGGGGGCGGACGATAATCCGACATTAGGTATCGTACTCTGTACGGAAACGGATGAAGATATCGCGAGGTATTCCGTTCTCCATGGCAATGAACAGTTGTTCACATCAAAATATAAATTGTATTTGCCGACAGAAGAAGAGCTGCGGAAAGAAATCGAAACGCAAAAAACCATGTTTTATTTACAGCAGAAAGAAATGCAGAGCGAGTAAATGAACAGTGAAGGAAGGCAAAGTTAATTAATGCAGTACTTACCTATTCTAAGTCTGTGTAACAATGGAGTATGTAGAAAAGGATTGGAAATCGAAACAGGGTTTAGGATAAAATTGCAAGCCAGGAAATGGAGTTTATACAATTTGATGATAAATATGGAGGATACTTATGGCAGCAGGAACTACGAATATAGGGTTTGAAGAGAAACTGTGGCAGGCAGCAGATAAATTACGTTCTAATATGGATGCGGCGGAATATAAACATGTAGTATTGGGGCTTATATTTCTGAAATATGTTTCTGATTCATTTGAAGAAAAGTATCAGAAATTGTTAGTGGAAGGCTATGGAGATGAAGAAGACAGGGATGAATATCTGGCGGAAAATATTTTTTATGTGCCGAAAGATGCCCGGTGGAGCGAAATTAAAAATCATGCCACAAGTGCGGATATTGGCAATGTGATAGATCACGCGATGGAAGCTATAGAAAAAGAAAATGATTCATTAAAGGGAGTCCTGACTAAGAACTATTCCCGTCAGGAATTAGATAAGACAAGGCTTGGAGAGCTTGTAACACTCTTTACGAACATTGAAGTCGGTTCAACAGCAGCACAGGAAAGGGATGTTTTAGGCAGGGTATATGAATACTTTCTAAGTAAGTTTGCAAGCGCAGAGGGAAAACTGGGCGGAGAATTTTATACGCCTTCCTGCATTGTTCGAACTCTTGTTTCTATGATAGAGCCATTTGAAGGGCAGATTTTTGATCCGGCCTGCGGAAGCGGCGGTATGTTTTGTCAGTCGGCACGATTTGTAAAGGAACATCAGGGAAATGTCAGGGATATCTCCATTTTTGGACAGGAGAGTAACCCTACCACATGGAAACTGGCTAAGATGAATCTGGCTATCAGACAATTGGAAGCGAATCTTGGAAAGCATAATGCTGATTCCTTCCATGATGACCAGCACAAGACGTTAAAAGCAAATTACATATTGGCGAATCCGCCGTTCAATATTTCGGATTGGGGCGGGGAACGTCTACAGGAAGATCCAAGATGGAAATACGGTATCCCGCCTGTTGGGAATGCAAATTTTGCTTGGCTTCAACATATGCTGCATCATCTGAATCCGGCAGGCGGCGTGTGCGGTACCGTCTTGGCGAATGGGTCTTTGAGTTCCAATACGTCTAATGAGGGAAATATCCGCGCAAACATGGTGAAAGGCGATGTTGTGGAGTGTATTGTAGCGATGCCGGGCCAGCTTTTTTATTCGACAGGCATTCCGGTTTCTTTATGGATAATGCGGAAAGGAAAAACAGAACACTCTAAAAATAAAGTGCTTTTTATTGATGCAAGAAAATTAGGGCATATGATAGATCGGAAGGTTCGGGAACTGTCGGAAGAAGATATTAGACAGATTGCTGATACATACCAGAATTGGAGACAGGGAAAAGAATATACGAATATTCAGGGATTTTGTAAGGCAGCGTCATTAACAGAAATCGGAGAACAGGATTACATTTTAACGCCGGGGCGATATGTGGGGATAGAGCAGGAAGAAGAGGATGGAGAGCCGTTTGAGGAAAAAATGCAAAGGCTGACATCTGAACTGTCGGGATTGTTTGCAAAATCACATGAATTGGAAGAGGAAATAAGGAATAAATTGGGGGCGATTGGGTATGGAATATAAATTAGGAGATATATGTTTCTATGCCAAGGGGAAAGTTAATGTAACAGAATTGACAGAGAAAAACTATATCTCTACAGAAAATATGTTGTCTAATAAGGGTGGAGTTACAACTGCATCGTCATTGCCAAGAACTGTACAGACACAGCAATACCAACAATACGATATATTAGTATCAAATATAAGACCGTATTTTAAGAAAATTTGGTTTGCAGAAAGTGATGGTGATTGTTCAAATGATGTGTTGGTATTGAGAGCTAAGGAAGGTATAGACGCAAAGTTTTTATATTATGTGCTTGCAGACGACGCTTTCTTTGATTACTCCAATGCAACGTCGAAGGGAACCAAAATGCCTCGTGGTGATAAAAATGCAATAATGCAATATACTGTGCCTGTATTTGATTTGGAAATACAACAAAAAATTGTCTCAATATTGTCTGTATTGGATGAAAAGATACGAAAAAATGCAGAGATAAACGATAATTTACCGCCCTGCGGATTTGAAATGCAGAGCGGTGAAATGATATCTTTTATTTCCCAAATAAGTCAGCATGACTGCCCGTTGCTGTAGCAGAAAGAATGAGAGTGTTTTCATATATTTGATACATAAGCAGCCAGTCCGATTCTATATGGCATTCCCTAAAGTCTTGCAAATTCCCTGTCAGCGCATGGTCTTTATATTGGCTGGGTAAAGGGTTTCCACTAGCAAGTAAAGAAAGAACATTGGTAAGTTTACCTATGTCTTTACCTCTTTTTTGCATCAATTTGGCATCTTTCTTCATGCGGTTTGTATAAACAATTTTATACATGGATCAATCCTCCAACATAGATGCTACGGCCTCTTCGGCACTGTCAAAAGGGCCTGTAAGATTTTTTTGATACCTACTATCGTAAACAGCCTCTTGAAGAGAATAAGGAATTATATTATGCTGTACAGAAAAAGGAATACCTGCATTCTCAATAGAAGCATTTAAAAAAATGCGTATTGCAGTTGGAGTATCTAGTCCAAGACTGGAAAATAATGTATCAGCTTGTTTTTTTAATGAATCGTCTATACGGATTTGTAATGTTGCCATATTGCACCTCCATTGCCTTTGTAGTATTATTGTATCATATGTGCAATGCATAGACAATGATAATTTACGGCCGCATCAGGAATATAAATATGCGGGAAAGGTACGTTGCGACGGTAACGAGGGAACTGCGGAGCAGTTTTCGAGTCTACCCACGGCAGCTCAAATGTCAAGGTCGGAGATATCCAGTTCCCCAGACATCAATTTTGGCAATAGGGTATCACGTAATTCCGTAAGCCTTGAATTTTCTGCTTCATTAGCGGAAATGGTATCAAACATTGGAACGACAGTATTATCAAAGATTCGAAGATCATCTGGATTTGGTATACCTATAGGAAAACCTGCGATATCTGAAATAAATAAACACTGTTGTACAGCTCCATGGGCAGCATTTATGAGTTCCGCTTTTTTATACATAAGCGATTCATATAAATATGCAGAACTAACAATTGTAGGATTAGGCTTGACTATGGCAACACTCCGCTGAAATTCATAATTCGATGGTTCGGTGTTGAGCAAGAGCAATTCACCTACTGTTCCGACAGAAGATATAAGGACATCGCCTTTAGCTAATTTTGTGCGATGACGTAGTTTTGTAAAAGTTTCTGTACTTATTTTACGTTCAGATGTTCCAATATTCAGAACTCCGTTCTTTATATTCTTGCAACTTAAAAGTAGGTATTGTCCGTCAGTGTCATCAAGAACAGTATTATGTACGCCATCAGTAATATTTAAAGAAACATCTGCAATTTTGGCTGGAGTTGTCGATTTATAATTAGAAAACATATGTTTGAATATAATCTGTGCTTGCTGCTGTAAATTATCGTTTATCTGCCTGTTTAGAGCTATTTTATCATCTATCACCTTAAGAATTCTAGCAATTTTATTCTGCTCTTCAAATGACGGAATCATCAAAGTCAGATTTTGCAAAACATCCATCTGTACCCTCTGTCTTCCAGAAGATCCAACCATTGACTTAATTGCAGGTTCTCTAACGAATGGGCTGGATATCAGATAATAAACAAAATCTGCATCTACCCCTTCTTTTGCCCTAAAAACAATATACTCAGTAGAGCCAAAGCCAACCTCTCCATCCCCTAAAATATTAACCTTAGCCGTTTTCCCATTTTCCAAACATGGGGTTATTCTTGCCATAATAGTGTCACCATTTCGAAATTTTGTACCGCCAGAAAAGGTTCTAATTCAACTTCTGTGATGTCCCTGCAAAAAGGCTGTAATTTATCCATTGCAATTTTCTTTGCAATAACACCTTTTTTAATCGTTTCGCGGGGATTAAACTCCACAATCTCATCTAATCTTTTTGAAACCCATTCTGTCATATAATCGCCACCTTCACTCTGTTATTTCTTATGCCCATTTTAAAATCTCTTGCATTTTTGCAACAGATTCATTAATTTGATTGTACCCATAAATTTAATTTGTATATTCCGTAACTCCACTTAACCTCTCTATATCATCATTACTCCAGTATTGATTACTCCAACGATAATACCTGTCTTTCCGCTTTTTAAATATTCTAAATGGTTCTTTCGTATTATCATATATATGCAGAATATCACAAATCGCAACTAATCTTGGAATTAAAGCAATTGCTTTATCATATCTTGATCTGATTTTTTCTTCTGGTACACCATGTCCTCCCAGTGCTTCTCTTACATTTACTCTCGCGACATTTATATCTGCATTGAATGTCAAAACATAGATTCCTCTGACAAAATAACCATGTTCTTTTGCTTTTTGCAATAACCGCAGATTTCTGTCGGTGGACAGAACAGTCTCAAAAGTAAAATCCTTTCTGTTTTCTATCATGTATTCTCTTAATTCTTCCGCTTTTACTGCCGCTTCCAAATCAGTACACAGTGTAGTCCTTTTTATATCATCTGCATTGATATACGCACCTTCAATCTTTGCCATTCGCGTGATCGTTGACTTTCCACTACCATTTGGCCCCGCAAACACAATGGCCTCTGGCAGTCTTATCAAATCATTTTCCGACATACTCACGCCTCCCGTCTGGATATTCAAGATATGCTTTTCTCGCCTCATCGTCATATCCCGCAACAGGTAGCCCCTTTATTTTTCTTACTTCGTTATCTATTCTTATAGATTCTTTAAATCTTCTTGTTAATTCCTCATCGGAAATTCCGTAGGTGGAATCTAGTTCATTTGCGATTGTCATTCATTTTTTCCTTTCTGTTAATTTTTTCGTTAGACGTTTACAGAACGTCAAAATCCTAATAAAAACGATAATTTATATTTATAGAAGGAACAGGTTCCTGTTGACAGTCAAGGGAACGGATATAGTCCAGAACAGAATCCTTTTGTTGGTATACCCATTCACGGCTAACGCAGGCATCTTCAGAAATTCTGGAAACAGGAATCCCAGCAGCTGCCTGACAGCCAATCAAAAACCTGTCACTGTTATTCAAAAATTTTACTGCTTTATTATTTACATCCTTTCAAGATACTGGTAAAATATAATTTAAGAAACATACAATCACCTCCCGTTAGATTTTCTTTACAATTATATTTTAACACGGATGAAGGTTGTATGTTTCCTTTTTTTATTTATTTGTCAATAGAATTTGAAACACGCCGAAATTAGATAGCCCATTGCATGAAAAGTTACAGTTCAGCCTTGCCGAACTGTAACGCATCAAGCCATGCAAAATCGCTTCGCGATGGCTTGATGCATCGCAATCTCTACGTGTTCTTACGGACTTTGCAGCGTGGTGCAAAGTCCTAGGCTGAACTGTAACCATGAAAATACAGAATGGTGTAGAATCAAATCAACAAATTGAACGATGCGGAGGAATATTTTATGATCGATAAGACAAAAACGTACTGGACAGGTGATTCTGCGGATGATATATCCGAATGGCTGCGTTTATATGTAGAGGATGATACCATGGATGTTAATCCCATTGTCTGTCATGCCTGCGGCTGTGATTCTTTTGAGCTGCGCATCGACCAGGACGAGGGTGCCATTCAGGTAAAATGCACATCTTGCGGGACAAAAAAGATCCTGCTTGATTGTGACGATGTCTGGGCAAATGCGAAACCAAAGTTAAGAAAATGCCGCATATGCAAAACGTGCAAATCCTACAATGTAAGAGTCGGGTTCCTTCGCAGGGAAAACGGAAGTGTGAAATGGGTTTATATTGGAAACCGCTGCACGGAATGCGGAACGTTAGGTTCATATGTGGATTGGAAAATCAATTATGAGCCGACAGACAAATTAGAGCAGAACATATAACCTCAGAATAATTCCTGGAGAATCTTTTTGGCGCACTCCTCCGAAGTGTATTTGCTTGTATCAACCCTGGTACGATACTGAATATTTTCAGCCATCAGGGCATGCTGCTCATGCGATTGTGCTTCGTACCTGTCGCCGCGAAGGATATTGCGCTGCCTGCAGATTTCCAGTGGGCAGTATACTTCTACGATATCAAGCGGATTCTCTTTTAATATTTGCAGCAGCTGATGATAATGAGGTCTGATCTCCTCCCGCTCAACTAAAATCCCATCAATTAATACATTCTTCCCCATATCAGAATAGAGCTTTGCCGTATGGTACATCATAATGATCACTTCGCTGAGATATTTCCAGTAATTTTTTTGCAGATAATGCTCACCGACCATTTCCTGAAACAAGTCATTGGCGACAACATAAAAAAAGATGTCCTCCTGGTTTTGAAGAGCTTCCACAATAGAGGTTTTTCCTGCACTCGTAACACCGTTCAAAAATATAATTCTTCCCTTGTCCATATTTCTTACCATTCCTTTTTGCGTCATAATTCAGCCTTCGGTTAATTGTTACATGTTCTTACGTGGCTTGTATAAGCTATAATTTGCAGTGTAGTGCAAAATCCTAGTACAGTGTTACATTAATAATCAAGTCATATGCACCTGCCTTTTGCGCCAGTACACAGCGTTGTTATTAATCACCGTAGCCGCCGCTACATTTCCTTCCTCCGCCTTGTACTGACACAAAATTCAGGCACCTATTATTTCGAAATTAATACCACATTGTCCTAAATTGAACTGAAACTTTTTATTTCAGTATATCATACGTATATTTGATTGTCATTCTCAATTGTCATTTTTGCAATGTTTATGTAAAAATAAGTATTGACAAAAGTGTAAGACTGTAGTAGTCTATATACAGATACTACTACAGTCTTATGAAAGGAGAAACGGTTTATGAATGAGGATACGACAAAGCTTTTTGATTCCGAGTTGAAGGTGATGAACGTACTGTGGAGGGACGGCGATGTGCCGGCAAAGCATGTGGCAGATCTGCTGAACAGGGAGCTTGGGTGGAACAAAAACACGACCTACACGCTGATTAAGCGGTGTATGAAAAAGGGAGCGATCGAGCGCACGGAGCCAAATTTCATGTGTCATGCGCTGATTCCAAAGGAAAAAATGCAGGAGGCAGAGACGGACGAGCTGATTGAAAAGGTCTATGACGGTTCCGCGGATAAGCTGTTTGCGGCGTTGCTTGGCAGGAAGAAGCTCTCCGCTGATCAGATTGCAAATCTCAGGCAGATTGTGGAAACATACGAGGAGAATTGATTCGGAATGATTGTAAGCATGGTACACACAGACATGTGGAGGGGGGAGAACTATGGGTTTGTTGCAGATGAGTCTTTCGGGAGCAGTCATGATTATAGCCATTATTATCATACGCGCACTGGCAATCAACCGTTTGCCGAAAAAGACGTTTTTGATCTTGTGGGGAATTGTGTTGCTGAGGCTTATGGTGCCATTTTCAATCCCGTCAGCGCTGAGTGTTTATTCATTGGCGGAGCGAAATGAAGCATGGATTTCATTAGTGCAGATTTTATCAGGGCAGGTCATGTTCGTTAAAAATGGTGGAAATGGCGCGTATGTCTCAAGTGATGGGAAGGCGCATGCGGACAATGCTGTATACGCTAATATAGGGCAAGGCGACAATACACCTGGCGAGAATGTGGCGACACCGCAGAGGGATAGCGACGGACTTGTCAGCGAGACACGGAACCTGAACGGAGAGGACAGCGATCTGCGCGCGATGCCTGTCAGCGGAAGTGGAGAGGACAGCGATTCGCGTGTGGTGTCTGGAAGTGGAAATCCAGAAAATGACAATCGTGTCATAATGAATGGGCGTGAACAGTCTGGGTGTGAGACAAACAAGGAGGTCATTTTAGATGCAGGAAAATGGTCAAAAAATAAAAATGACACAGATGTCAGTTCTTCCAGACCGCTATACCTCGCAATCTGGTGCACGGGAATGCTCATCTGCGCTACCTGCTTTGCAGCGTCCTATCTGCGCAGCTGGCTGAAGTTTCAGGAGTCAATTCCCGTCGAAGATGCCTTTGTGCAGAAATGGGTGGAGGGGCACACATGCCGCCGTCTTGTGCAGAAATGGGTAGAGGAGCACGCATGCCGCCGTCTGGTGTCCGTGATGCCTGCTCACAATGCACGAATGCAAAAATGGCTGAAACCACACCCGTGCCGTCTCAGTGTCAGGCAGTCAGACCGCGTTTCCACCCCGCTGACATACGGCATTTTCCACCCCGTCATACTGATGCCGAAAAACACGGACTGGGAAAACAGGCAGCAGCTGCAGTATGTCCTGATGCATGAATATGTGCATATCTGCCGTTTGGATGCGTTGACAAAGCTGCTGGTCACATGTGCGCTCTGCATCCACTGGTTCAATCCGATGGTGTGGATGATGTGGGTTCTGTTCAGCCGGGACGTGGAACTCTCCTGTGACGAGAGCGTTCTGCGCCATATGGGGGAGGCGTCCAAGGCGGCATACGCCATGATGCTGATCCGGATGGAGGCGGAGCGGAGCGGTATCGCGCCGCTGTGCAGCGGTCTGCGGTTTCGGATTGGTAAACATGCAATGGAAGAAAGGATAACAGCGATTATGAAAACAAAGAAGAAATCAGTAATGGCAGTGATCGCGGCAGCCGCCCTGGTCATCAGTGTGACGGCGACATTTGCCACATCTGCGGCAGAAAACAAAAACACCCAGACAAAATCAATACCAGATACTAATTTTACAGAACAGGAATACGAAATGCTTCTTGCCTTGCGGTTTGACGGATACGAGGATATGAGTATCTCAGAGTATCGAAATAAGGTATGGTCATTGACGGACACGCAGGAATACAATGATCTCATAGAACGCTTTTTTCAGGACGAGACGATATATGCAAAATATGAGACAGCGAAAGGAACTGACAGCGATGAGACAGCCGATTTCCTGTACAATGTATTGAGTCCCATCATGTCGGGGCGGCAGTCGGTCAGCTTTAACGGGTATGCTGTGACAGATTTTACCAGTGCGTCAGAAAATGCTTCCCTTGAGTATACGGGTATGCTGACGATTCTGGACGCGGACCAGCTCACCGTGGGAGAATACCTTTCGGCGCGTCATGGAATAGAGGAGGACATGGAGAACTGCCTGCAGGGGCTGAGTGTCAGTGAGCTGCGTGACGAGGAATTGATGAAGGTGCTCATTGATGAGACAGTCCTGAATATCACAATGACGTATGGAAATGATCTGACGCGCGCAGATATCGAATATGTATATAGACCGGTAAATGGTGTGGCAGTCGATGAGATGGAGGATTTTCAGAAAGAACGGCGCGGTGATTGGGACAGGGTGATGGCGCCCTATGTGCCCTTTGGACTGACATACCATTACGACTGGGATACAGATGATTATAAAATGTTCTTTAACGGAAAGGAAGTGCGCGGGATTTACGACGAGGAGGAAAATGTCTGGATCTCGGAACATGAGGGGATTGGGGAAGGCATCTATGCTGCAGATGCAATCGAACTTTTTGTGGTGTATGAGAACCATAAAATTGCCGGACTGCGGGAAGCCACCGCGCAGGAGATGGCGGAGATCACCGAGAGGCGTCAGGCAGTGACAGATGGGCTACAGGACGAGATTCAGGAAATCAGGAGGACAGTGCCCGCCACAATGGAGGATTACCAGAGCCTTTTTGCCCTGAAAACGCCAGACTATCAGCAAAAATCCATCGCAGGGTTCAACATGGAATATCTGGACTGGTGCAACGAGAATTATGGGCGCATGGAACGGATTGGCGAGGATCGTGGCTGGGACAATTACTATGTTGCGCTGACGGACGAGGAGAAATCATTTGTAGGGCTGACAACGTGGCTTTCGGGCATGGAAAATGCAGAGTACGTCAGGAGCCTTAACAAAAAGGAACCCGAGCGGGATATCAGCGGCAGCGTCCGGCTTTCCGATAAGGAAAAATATGCGCAGGACATCTGTGTAGAATGGTGTATGTTGGATTACGGTTTTTCCTATCATATTGCAGACAAGGAAAAGATCAGCATCGGGGAGCGCGACAGCCAGGTCGGGAAAATGGTGCGCGAGATACAGGACTACTGGGAGTCAGCGGATATTGATGAAATCGTGCAGATGACAGAGAGCGAAATGCTTGAATGGCTGCATTCCATTGCCGCAAAGTACAGCAACCAGAATATAACCATCACGATTCTGGACGACCAGACACAGTTTGAGTGTATGGACGAGCGGGACGTATACAGGGAGACGGAGTAGCAACACGGTAAACAGACGGTTGCGCAGGGATATGCGATATGATATACTAAACACATAAACGGGAAAGGAAGCATGCTTTGAAGGGGGAAAACTTGTGAAAGAGGCAAAGATCAACAGCATACAGGTCAAGAAAATCGTATATGCATTGGGAGCAGATTTGTGGGAATCGCGGGAGTAGATCGGTTTGATGGCGCACCGGAGGGGTACCATCCCTGTGACGTGCTACCCTCCTGTCAGTCCGTTGTCTCTTTTGCGTGCAGGTTTCCGGCGGCGGTTCTGTCCTGCAAAACGGCAGTTCCTTATACCAGGGTGCGAAATTCCATCACGGCAAAAATGGATGCAATCGCGCTGGATCTCTGTATCGAACTGGACAAAAGAGGCGTCGCGGCAGTGCCCGTACCAACGAACGAGAGTCAGTGGGATGCGCGGACAGAGCGGTGGCGTTCGATCGTCTCTCAAAAGCACGCGGCGCAGGCGGCGGGGCTTGGCACGATCGGCAGACACTCCCTGCTGATCACGCCGGAGTTTGGCAGCATGGTCTGGCTGGGCATGGTGCTCACGGAGGCGCAGCTTGCGCCCGACGCGCTGTTGGACAGGGTGTGCAATGACTGCAATTTGTGCGTGGAGGCCTGCCCGGTGAACGCTCTGGAAAAGCCGGAAATTGACCAGCAGAGATGTTGGGATCATGCATTTGGCGACAATGAGTGCACAAAATGCTGGGAGATATCCTGCCACAAATGCCGGGATGTCTGTCCGTATAATTTGGGAATCGCTAAACAAATGCTGGGCTTTTAATGGGTGCGGATTAGTTCCTCGCAGAGTTCGGTGTCCCTTGTTTCCGACAATATTTTAATTGCTTCCTTGATTTGTTCCTCCAACATATGATTCCTCCCTTGTTTCCTGTATGATCCAGTCATCAGTGACACGGTCACGGTCGGCAGTGTATCCGCAGGGCATATTTGCCAGCCTGGCAACCGAAGGATCATGCATATAAATTGAATATAGTGATACGATTCTTGCTTCGGGTTCATCGTGGGAGCTGCCACACAAAAACTGCCACATGCCGTCTTCCATATCATGGGAAACATGCAGGATCGGCAGACTCCCATTCAGTACATGGCAGCAGGTGATCACGGCGGTATTTGGCGCATCATCAAACGGAAAATTTTCTAAAGATATCCCTTTCATTTTATCCAGCTCCCTTCGCCCCAGCCGCGTTCTAAATAGTATTGATGCAAATAGTCAATATCGTATTCCCTGTTTTCATCCAGATACACACATTCATCCACTATATGCTTCAGAACTCTGTCCGAACCTCCGGGCAAAAGTACCAGCGCGCCTGCGCCTGTCAGATTCCTCAGTGCCTTTAGTAATCCGCCTCCAGACACCTGATAGTAAAACGAACTTGATTCATACGGCGCATAAAAAATCTGCTTTCCCGAGGCATAGCCAAGCGCCGCCGACGCTCTCCACCGCTCGCCGCTGAGCTGGAACAGCTTTCTGTCATAGCGCGGCTCGGTCAATCCAAATTTTTCAGCGATCTGTGCAAACGAATCTGCGCAGACGCCTTTTTGCAGCGCTTTTTCTATGGATTTTTTCACTGTGCACTTGTTGTACTTTTCATGATAAGGCTCCAGATTCCAGCTCATCTCGGATAAATCTTTATTCGTAACTTCCCTGTCATTATAATATATCCGCAGATCGTCAAAATCCACCCTGCCGCCTAACAGATAGGAAACATACATACAGCCCTGCTCATATTCACTGATTAGTCCATATATTTTCCCGCTCTCAAAAGCCAGATCTTCATATTTCCAGTAGTCAAAAACCATTTTATCCAAAGTCGCCGCGCCCTCAATAAGTGAAACGCATCTTGATGAATCTATCTGAATCCGAAACATGGAAACACCTCTGTCCTTCCCATTGGCATACATCTTTTTAAAATGAAAAAGAAGCAAGGTCTTTATCATTTCAAAAGACCTCGCCTGCAATTGAATTGTTATCAGTTGCCATCCTCTAACATATTTTGAAAAATACCTTTTAATTTCAGTAAATCTTCATTATATGGCGATTTACTTACAGCTTCGTCAATCAACGCTAAAGATAGTCGGATAAAACCTTGAAACTGTTTATTTGTCATGTCCATTACAATAACCATCCTTTACTGATGTTCTGTATTGACTGCTACTACAACATCATATCAGATTCTTCAGAAAGTGTAAAGACTTATTCAACATACCGGATACCATTCCGCTTACAATATTTCTCCGCATAGCTTTTTGGCGTTACCGTCACTGTTACATCCGCATCATTATGAAATATCGTCTGAGGGGTTGTTCCTTTGTATGTGTTATTTTTGATTTTTTGGATTGACTGCGGCAGCACAACTGATTTTAAGCTTTTGCAATTTTGAAATGCATGCCGTGCGATTTCCAGAACACCCTCGCAGATGACCACAGTTTCCAGCGCTATGCAGCCTTCAAACGCACATTTTCCGATTGTTGTAACTGTTCCGGGAATTGTCACATGCTGCAGGGTTGTACAGTAGATAAACGTTCCATCACCAATCGCAGTGATTTCCTTGGGCAGATTCACGGACTGCAGACTTCTACAGTCCGCAAATGCCCTCTCGCCAATCGCGGTCACTCTGTCAGGGATAGGGACCTGCTGCAGTGCCCAGCAGCTATTAAAAGCGCACTCGCCGATTGTCTCAATCGTTTCGGGCAGCGTTATCCGTGTGATAGTCCTGCGCTGCTGTATCTGTTCCATTTTCAGGCGTGACGCCCCCGGCGAAAACGCCCAGTCGCCGATCGCTGTCACAATGCTGCCGCCGATTTTTTCAGGAACATCTATTTCTGTGTTTGTACCCTTGTAGCGCGTGATGATAATTGTGCCGTCCTCGCGCTTTTCATACCCCCATATCTTCTTGAGCTCCACGACTGAATTGGGGTTTGCATTCAGCTCGCGCATCATTTTCTTCTCTGCCTTTTCACGCTCTGCGGCAAAGTCGGCCGTGCGGTTCTTGTATTCCAGCAGCCATGCGGCGCACTCCGTCTGGCCTTGATCAGCGGCGTACTGTATCATCTGGTCGCGTTTGCGCGGCATATCCAGCCAACCGTTTTCTGCACAGATAACAAGACACGGTACGTTACCGCGGTCAATTGCGCCTTCCATCAACTGCTTTTTGTTCATTTTCTTCTGGTTAAAATGTTCGAGTATAAACTGGAAAAATTCAGGCTCGTACAGCCGGTACTGCTCATGAAAATCATTGCAGTTTCCCCAGTAGATCGCTTCCGTGTAATGCAGCTTTTTTCCTTCGGTTTCCCTTGCAATACTGCTCACGGCCTCAATGTATTCCTTGTCTCCGAGGTGCTCCAACATATTGCTAAACTCCATCCACTCCCAGCTTCGCCCGTCTGACGTGATGCCTGTAATCCGTTTCTCAGAGAATGTCACGCCGGATTCTTTTAAAAAAGTTACAATCTGTTTGCTGCCGCTCATAATCGCATAGAACAATAATTCACCTTCGTCCAGAACGACCGCCTCGCGGTGTTTGTACAGGTATTTTACAATCTCCATGCGCTGTTCCATGGGTAGAATGGGATAATTCGTTTTCCGGCCCATGACGTTGGCCTGAAAGCAGACATCGCCTCTGTTCATGAAAAAGGCCGCGCCGAGTGCGCTGTTCATCTCCAAAAGGGAAAGCCGATAGTTTATATTGTAATAACTGCCGCCCTCGGGACGCTCGTAGGTAAAGTCCGCGCCGCCCTCCACAAGCGCCTTGACATATGTAAGTCCCCGGAACCGGCAGGCCAGTCCCAGCGCCCGTGAGGAATTTTCCACATGTCCGAGCTGCTCATACAGCGCCGAGAGCTCTTCCGGCGATCTGTTGAGTACGGCATTCTCCAAAACCAACCTTTTATCCCTCTGTGAAGTATTTGTGTAGTCCATAATTTCCTCTTTTCCTACAGCTCCTTAAATGGTTCCTCAAAAGGATTTTCCTGATTCCATCTGTTTTCGGAATCTGTAATTTACTTTCTATTGATGCATTAAACATAGTCATTATAGCACTTTTACTGCTATTATTGAAGCCTTTTTTTAGCATGAACATGATTTGAACATGATTTGAACATGATTTGAAAATGATTCAGTAATCCTTTTTTATGCACACGGGCGCATAAGGAAATTAGTTGCTTACGCAACATGCGCCCGGCGCGGCGAGTAGTGGAGAAGGGCATGTTACTGTTCACTGCGTCCCAGTAACATGTAAAAATCCATGCATAATTTGCTTTGCAAATGGATTTTTACTTGATACATATACGTTTTCGTACGGACTTAGCAGTAAATGCTAAGTCCTGTGTGAACAGTAACAAGGGCATTTCTTATATTTATTGTGTCACAGAAGTTTGGGGGATTGACAAAGAACGCAAAGAATATTATATTGGTTTGTGAAATGGGTTTCGATGACATGACCACAATGTGAAAATTTTAAAATGCGATTTTACACAGAAAAAGAAAAGAGGAAACGACAATGAAGTATCGAATGAAAAAGGCTCCCATGGGCTGGAACAGTTACGACTATTATGACACGACTGTCACCGAGGAACAGGTGAAGGCCAATGCAGACTATATGGCCGCGCACATGAAAGACGCGGGCTGGGAATACATTGTAGTGGATATTGAATGGTACGCGAAGGATGCAGGTACGATGCGGGACAAGTACCAGTATATCCCGTTTGGGGACGAGGAGATTGACGAGTACGGAAGACTGCTTCCGGCAGTGAACAGATTTCCCTCCGCTGCAGGCGGAAAAGGGTTTGCCCCATTGGCGGAGTATGTACATAATCTAGGGCTCAAATTCGGAATCCATATCATGCGTGGAATCCCGAGGGTTGCGGCTCATCAGCATATGCCGATTTTAGGTACCAATGTCACTGCAAATGAGATCGCAGATCCGTCCTCGATTTGCGGGTGGAATCCTGATATGTACGGAGTGCGCAGGGACGTGAAGGGCGCGCAGGAGTACTATGATTCGATTATCAGTCTGTATGCCGAGTGGGGGGTTGACTACATCAAATGTGACGATATCTGCAATACCAACGTATATCCGCACAATCCTTATTCGGCAGCGCATGAGGTGGAAATGCTGCAGCACGCGATTCAGAAATCCGGCAGGGATATCGTGCTGTCGCTCTCCCCGGGGCCGGCGCTGATCGAGAAGGCGTGGCACTATGAGAAATATGCAAATATGTGGCGCATTACCGATGACTTCTGGGACAACTGGAATTTGCTGCGCAATATGTTCGACCGCTGTGAGCTGTGGCAGAACCATGTTGCGGAGGGCTCCTATCCAGACTGCGACATGCTTCCTCTCGGAAAACTTGGAAAAGGTTTTGGCAAACCGGAGTGGAATACGAACTTCACAAAGGACGAGCAGATCACGATGATGACGCTGTGGTGCGTATTCGGTTCCCCGCTCATGATCGGTGCGGAGCTGACAAAGCTCGACGAGTGGACGCTGGATCTGCTGACCAGAAAGGATATTCTGAGATTAGTCTCCAACGCATATGTCGGAAAACAGTTTGAAAAAAATGCAGATTACGCAATATGGAGCTGTATGAACCACGCGACAGGGGAAAAGTTTATGGCGTTCTTTAATTTCAGGGACACAGAGCTGGAAATCAGGTGCGACTTGAAAGCGGTGGAGCAATTTGCAGATGTGAAAGTGGATGCAGACAGCGCAAAGGAACTCTGGAGCAGGCAGAAAACGGCTATACGCGAAAGTGTACTTACAGATATTGTACCACCGCATGGGGCGAAGCTGTTTGAATTATAGTCAAAAGATGAGGAGTATGGAAAATGATCAGTAGAAATATTATCTTGAGAAGTCAGAAAGAAGTTATGGAATTTGTGGATATTGTTGCGCAGTATCCGTATACAGTGGAGGTTTCTCTGGGCAGTGAGACTATGGACGCCAAGTCTGTCCTTGGAATGCTGGCGCTCGGATTTAACCGCGTCATGAATATGGATATCCATGCGGAAGAAGCACAGGATTTGCTGGAGGCTGTCAGCAGATTCCTCTGCACACAGTTTGGGCAGGCGGTTTAGGCAGAACGGTTTTTGGCATGATCGTTTCATTTGATTTGGATGATACGCTGTATGTATCTGCAGAGAAGTTTCGGACAGAGTCTAAGTTGCGCTTTCCGTGGAACAAAATATATAAAGAACGACTGCGTCTTGGAACAATAGAGCTGTTTGAAAGACTGCATTCGGAAGGGATAGAAACGTGGATTTACACAACCTCTTTCCGGTCTGAAAGGTACATTCGACATTTATTTCAACACTATGGCATCAAGGTTTCGCAGGTCATAAACGGGTACAGGCATATGAAAGAGGTCCAGGGAAGCAGGACAGAACCAATGCCTTCTAAATATCCTGCAAAATACAGAATAGATTTACATATAGATGATGATGTAAGCGTACTGGCGAATGGGAAAACGTATGGATTTAAAGTCTTTTTAATAGGACCGCCTGATGATGACTGGGTTGAGAAGATAATGAATGAAGTAATCCGCATCAGGAATCTATCCGGGAATTCTACAATTTCAGGGCGGCGATGATCTCTTCGCCGTCCATTTCACCTGTTTCACGAAATCCGAAAGATTTAGAGGAGGACTGTCAGATGAACGACAAGCAGCTGCTTGTGCAGAAGTATGGATTAAAACATGAGAACAATGCGTGGTACTCTGAAAAAGAAAACGCACACAAGCACTTAATTTTCAAGGACGCCTACTTTGAACGGACAGATGTTATCGGACTCTTATTCCGCATCAACAAACTGTGCATAGCAAAGGTGAACTATTTCCGCAGGAATATCGGGCAGTATGAGCCGTTGAGATATGATTACAGGAAGGGCTTTGTCGTTGTACCGCTGTGGGACGCTGACTTCCTGCGGCACCGCAGTTCGGGGTTGATTCTTGATTTCCGCTATCTCCAGACGATTACAGTTTACGATGACTTTGTGGCGCTGTGCAGCGAACTGGAAGCTTATGAGGCAGCGGAGAAGCAGGAAGGGGAAAAGCATCCCTGATAAAATATTCGATGAAAAAATACAGATTGTGCAATAAAAAGCGCAATGTATTCCCAAATGCATACAGCTCGGAAAAATTCTGCTAGACTTTAAAATGAAATATTTTAGATAAAATTATTTTAGAGAAGGCATACGAGAGGTATGAGAGATGAATACAATTTTTTCACAAAAAGAGGTAAACACGGGAAGGCAGCGGGAATTTGATTATCTGAAAGGCATTTTTATGGTGTTTATATACCTGATTCATGCGTTTCAGGCGACACTGTCCCCGGAAGATGCCATTACCCAGTGGGTTTACATGTTTGCGACCATGTCTGGGGCGGCTATTTTTATCTTTGTCATGGGAATTGGCACCGTTTACAGCAGGAATACGGCACCGGTGGCGTTTGCAAAGAGCGGCATTCGCATGGTCATCTACCAGTATCTGGATAACATTGCTTATGTGGTGGCACTGCTGATTCCTTACCCATTTGTTTCTGGGAAACTGTCAGAAACGGGAACGGGAAATTTACATTATCTGGTAGTGGTGTATCTTCAATATATCAATATCTTCTTTATCACCGGAATCATTTATCTGGTAGTGGCACTGTTGAAAAAACTGAATGTAAAGTTTTGGGGGTATGTACTCATCGGTGCGGTGGTGAGCATCGCTGCGCCATTGTTGTTTGACACGCCTGTAAATGTACCTGTAGTCGGGTATCTCATGAAGCTTTTGATCGGGGACGCGGAGTTTGTTTCTTTTACGCCCCTTTACTTTCTGTCCTACGCGCTGTTTGGGGTCGCTTTTGGAAAAATCCTGCGGCATGTTCAGGATAAGGCAGGATTTTACAGGATACTGGCGATTTTCAGCAGCGTGATTGTCGTTGCTTGGTGGGTATTTGTATTTGTGAAATATGGTTCTAACCTGACTGAAATGATGGCAGTCCTGAGTATTGCGTACACGCAGCCCGATTTCTGGCATGTGGTGGCAAGTCTGGCGCACATCCTCCTGTTTGCCGCGATTCTTTTCTATATCGAAGAGCGAGGCAGAAAGGACGGTAGTTCGAGTGAGCCCCCAAATCCTGTTGCCAGGCAGATTTTGTATTACAACAGGCATATATCAAAATATTACGCCCTGCATGTGACAGTATATTTTGCGGCGTTTGGATTTCATGGTTATGAGAGTTTTGAGGGCTATCAGTGCTGGCTGCTTGCGCTGCTCTCCATGCTGATTACGGAGTGTATGGTGCGGGGGTACAATTATCTGTATGATCAGAAGGCAAGGAAGGCGAAATCAGCTTAAATGTCTATGAATGAAAGTACGCTTATCAATTTTCAGATTGTAATGGTTTTTGTGCGTTCGGACATTAAAAACGAAGAGAGATTCTGATAATTCTGGCGCGTATTGTATACGCGCCACGGCTTATAACTTGCCTGGAAAGTTGTTGTGATTGGAGGTTTTATGTCGAAGGTTGATGTTTCGTTTTCAGTAAGTTGGGACACTGTGAAGGGTGTACTCCTTAATGACGGAGTACAAGTGTCTTCGTGCGAGGTGTTCTGTGGCGGCAGTTATATGTCGATCATAAGGTGGAATACTGTGAAGGACTGTCAGAGGATGGGCTTCGGTTCGGACTTGCTTAGGTGCACCCTGAGGCATTGCGTGAACTTGTATGGGAAGCCGGAGAGGATGTACTATGAGTGGGACAAGGTGAATCAGTATGTGATGGATTGGCTTGTCAGGGTATTTGGCGCAGAGCATGAATCATATGAGATTTACACTCTGGATGTTGATAAGGTTTTGGAATTTGTGTGTTGAAGGATAAAAGATTTAGCCAATAATTGATCTACAGGAACTGAAGTCTTTGGGACTGTAGGATCCTGAAATATGGCGGTGTCCGGAGGGTGGATTGTATATCGTCTTAAATTTTTCATGGAAAATACCTCGTGGATAGTATATGGAGCCGGAAAATGATTATGTATGAAAACTGATGTTTTGCATATCCTGTTTACAAAAGTCCATGCAAAAATTTTCCTGTTGCAAATCCGTAAATTGTGTGTGATATTTGGAATCAATAAATTGAGAGGAACAATCGTATGGATTTATATATCATGAACAGTTTCAGACGCAGAGAGGAGAGACGGAAGCTCTTGTAATCATTGTCTCCGCATGGTTGCAAGAGAGGTACGTCTTGTTTCTGTGCGGTTGCTGTTTATGGATGGAATTAATACAGAACCGTAATAGATTTGGCATATGCTGATATCTGTGCGGTTCTTTTTTTGTATTCAAGGGCTGCAAATAGTTCTTTAGAAGCTGTAAAGAAATAACATTGCAACATTATAAGATTATTTACGGCATCTTAGTTACGAGGGTAAAATTGTTCACTCAATTAAAAAAATATGTATAGAAAGGAAAAATTATCATGAAAGAAAAAATCAGCCAGTTTTTGTCAGAAATTGTGGAGGAAGTATCAGCGGAAGAATTTCTGTCCATAATGGAGATTCCGCCGGAGGAGGCGATGGGAGACCTGTCGCTGCCCTGCTTTGTGGCGCAGTATGTCATGACACTGGCAGTTGCGTTCAATAAATTTTATCATGACTGTGCGATTTTAAAAGCGGAGGAGACAGTGAAACAGGCGCGCCTGGCATTGACGGAACTGACGCAGCAGGTGCTGTGCGATGGCTGTGGACTGTTGGGTGTTGAGTGCCCCGAGGAGATGTGACAAAACGTTACTGTTCACTCCGTTCCAGTAACAGGCAAAAATCCATGCAAAAATTGCAATACGAACTTCGTTCGTGGCGCAAATGGATTTTTGCTTGCAACCACTACGTTTTCGTACGGACTTAGCAGTAAATGCTAAGTCCTGTGTGAACAGTAACGACAAAACAAATATTCCGAAAATATTTTCGATAATTCTCTTGACACATGTACAAGTGCATAGTATACTAATTTTACATCGAACAGACGAACGATTGCATAAATAACCTGAAATTGGTATACTAAAGGAAACAGCATGACGAGAATAAGAAAAACAGTGAACCGGTTCTTTAGGAGAATCAGTATCCGTAAAAAGTATAAAGATGCCCTGTTTAGAAGATGCTTTGATAACAAGAAAGATCTGCTTGAACTCTATAATGCCCTGAATGGCACTGTCTATGATGACACAGACAAACTTCAGATTACAACACTTGATGACTGCATTTATTTGACATATAAGAATGATCTTTCATTTATTATATCGGCGACATTAAATCTCTATGAGCATCAGTCGACGTATAATCCGAACATGCCGATTCGTGGGCTGATTTACTTTGCGAGGATTTATGAGGCGTATATAAAGGAACATCAACTGAGTGTTTATGGCAAAACACTTGTAAAACTTCCAGAACCCAGATACATTATCTTTTATAACGGAAAAGATGATGAACCTGATATGCAGGAACTCAGACTTTCGGATGCGTTTGAGAAAACGGAGAACACATCTGCAAATACCGTGGCTCTGGAATGCGTGGCTGTCATGTTGAATATCAATTATGGACACAATATGGAGCTGATGCAGAAATGCAGGCGGCTTCATGATTATGCATACTTTGTAAACGAAGTGAATCAAAATCTGGATAAGGGATACTCTTATGAGAAATCAATCAATTCTGCCATGGAGCACTGTGTAAAAAATAATATTCTAAAAGATATATTAAATAAACAGAGAAGTGAGGTGTTTAATTTGCTGTTAAATGAATTTGATGTAAAAAGCTATGAGCGCTGGATCAGGGCTGAGAGTAAGGCAGAGGGCAAGTCAGAGGATATTATTGAACTGCTTGAAGATGTCGGTGAGGTGTCAGATTCACTCAGGAGTCATATTATGGGGCAGACTGACCTTGCAACGCTCAATAGATGGCTCAAGCTTGCGGCAAGGGCACAATCCATAGAAGCGTTTGAAAGGGCAGCCGGTCTGGTAAACGCAGGCGTATTTTAAATGCAGCAGTTCCCTATCCTAAAGATTTCAAATTTTTCCTGTATTCCTGCATCTCTCTTTCGTCAGTATAATCTAATACAAACTGCAGCTCACTTGTGACCTTTTGGCGGTCGTAGGGAAGATATGCAGTCACGGGGACAAAATTTGAAACGGTATTTGCGAATAAGTGCGTGCGGATATGCAGGTGATTGATCAGCGCCTGCAATTCGCGAATCCGTTCTTTCTCCCCGGCGGGAACAAATAAGCCCTGCTGTGTCATTTCGTACAGCTCTGTTTCCGGAAAAAGAGTGAGGGAATCCACGGAGATAAAATAGGGGTTGAGCTGGTCAAAAAGCGCCGCACTATTGATGGCATTGCGGTATCCGCCATCTTTTCCGGCAAGTCCGGACATGTAAACAAAGTAGTATTCGATGCCTGCATCATCCAGCTTTCTGCACTGTTCCAGAATATCCGCCGCAGTATATCCCTTATTGGCAAGGGTAAGTGTTTCGTCATCGCCGCTTTCCACACCGATGCTGAGCCCGTTAATGCCCATTGCCCTCAGTTTCCTGAGCTGCCACACTTCTTTGTTTCGGATATCGCGGATACTCGCAAACATGGCCATCGTCTGGCACTTGATGAGATAGTCCCTTGCGGTCAGTGCCCGCAGTTTTAGGTTTTCGTAGCTCATTGCAAACGGGTTTGCTCCTGTCCAGAAAATCCTCCGCGCGTTTGGCTGATAACTTTTGACCTCAGCCAGATCTTTCTCAAATTCTTCCATAGGCGACATTTGGAAGCACTCGTTTTTGTACAGGCTGCAAAACCTGCATTGATTGTAAGTACAGCCGGAGGTCGCCTGTATGATGACCGAATGCGCCTCGTATGGCGGCCGCCACGTTCTGCCTGTGAAGTGCATGATTCTCTCCCTCCTTTTTTGCACATGGGTACCCCTGCCCGATTGCACATGGGGCGTGCCCTTTCCTGGTTGAGATTGATCTTACAAATGAGTCACGCTTTTTCGATAGTTCTGTAATGCGTTTTCGTCGACGTTTTCTATGATTTTATCGAGGAATGCCATCAGTTTTTCCTTGTCTTCTGGCAGCCGCCCGCAAAACTGGTACGCGTTGGAAGCGCCCATTGCCGCAAATAGGGTTGGGATTTGTAAATTATCGATGAGTGTGCGTATTTCCTTGTATTTTTCAAGTTCGTCTGATTCCTGCCAGTTGCCGCGTTGTATCTCGGTATATAGTTCGGAGTCGGGATAGACTGTGAGCATATTTGCCCCGATGAGTGCAGGGTGTGTCTGGTTGCATACATCGGCTGTCAGTTTTGCCCCTGTCTCTCCATGGCGTGCACCCGAAATGCCTGCCAGATAAAAGAAACTGTAATGGATATTGGCTGTGTCTAATTTCTGGCATTGACTGATAATGTCGGACGAAGTATAACCCTTGTTCATAAAACGCAGAGCCTCGTCATCGCCTGTCTCGATACCGATTGTCAGGCCGTCATACCCGAGATCGCGCAGCCTGGCAAGCTCTTCATCGGTTTTGGGGGCAATGTCTGTGATTCTCGCAAAGGAACCGATCGACTTTACGGATGGGAGCACTGTATGGATTTGCTCCGCAAGTGCAGTTAATTTGTCGTATGATAAGACAAACGGATTTGCCCCTGCCAGAAATACCCGATGGGTGTGTCCGTTGTTGCAGTTTCGGATTGCTTTTTGGATCTCTAGCAAATCACTCTCAATATGCTGCATGGGGGACAGTCTGAATTGAAATGGCAAATCGTTGTACAGGGTACAAAATTTGCATTTGTGATGTGTACAGCCCGCCGTTACCTCCAACAGAATGGACTCTGCCTCATATGGTGGTCTCCAGATTGTTCCTGTGTAGTGCATAGATTGCTCTCCTTTCTTTCTTGCTTATGGTTTGGGGTTTTTGATGCACACGGGTACCAATTTTTCCCTTACTCGATTTCACAATTCTTAATTATATCTGCGTACAACTATTTTGCAAGTACTGTACTTTTTTGTAGTACGTTGATTTTAGATATATAATATGTTATGCTGTCATGGAAAGGAGCAGTTGGAATGAAGAAAAGTACATTGGCTGTAGAACGGTGCAAGACGATTTCTACGATACAGAGAATGTTAGGCGGCAAATGGAAGATCGAGATTCTATATTACATTGCCTTTCGGGACATACATCGTTTCGGGGCACTTAGACGGCAGCTCGGGGAGATCACGGAGTCGAGCCTGACGAAACAGCTTCGGGAGTTGGAGGCAGATGGTTTCATTACCCGTCACGACTACAGGGAAGTACCGCCCCGTGTGGAGTATAATCTAACCGGGCTTGGGAAAAGTTTTATTTTTGTTTTAGAGTACATGAAACAGTGGGGCGATGAAAATCTTGGTGAGTAAGGAGATAAGGAACAGGTTCTCAAGCTTTCCACTTGTCCGGCTGATGGCATTTTATTAGGAAAGAAAGATTTATGGTGACAAATAATATACGTTATATATATAATTCCAATATGGGCATTGAAGTGATATACTGTGGCAATTCCACGATATCCTATCCACTGCATAACCATGTCTCCGTACTGACGGTCGGTATTGTGTTGGACGGTCATGCTGCGCTGACCGTGAATGGTGAGAGAAAGATTTACGGAAAGAATCAGTCTTTTGTGATATATCCCTATATGCCGCATAGCATCCTGGCGCACAGCTGCTATACCCTGCTCAGTATATGCATCGATAAGAATGTGGCATCACATGAGCCTGCAAATGTAATATGGAATCATGTAGTGTCTTTACTGAAAAGTGAGCTGTACTCAGAAGGGATTCCTTCTTATCAGATTATGAAGTTATTGACTTGTTTAAGATTGGTGTTGGAACAATATGCACTTGCAAGCTGTGCTGGCTGTCGGCCAGGCAGTTCCAATTCATGGATCAACGACTTGAAAAAACAGCTGGAATCCTGTCCGGAAAACAAATTAAGCGTTGAGGAAATGGCACAGACTGCATTTGTGAGTAAATATCATTTTATCCGAAGTTTTAAGGCTGAAGTGGGACTGACGCCGCATCAGTTTCAGCTCCAAAACCGGATTCGTAAGGCGCAGCGGCTGATGCACACAGCCGGGACAATCACCGAGGTGGCTCTGGCGACAGGTTTTTGTGACCAGAGCCACTTCATAAGGCAATTTGAGAAACAGGTAGGACTGCCGCCGCTGACGTATAAATTGTCCTCTAAAATGATTTAGCAAAGCGCCGGCATAAATTTTGCAAACAGATAAAGGCCATCTGTCCCCGCGGTGACTTCATGCGGTACACCGACAGGAAATATGGAAATGGCACCCGGCTCATAAGACAGTTTCACGCCATTGTTCACACAGATGCCTGTACCGGAGATCACCTCATGTGTTTCCATCTGCCTTTCGTGGATATGGCTGCCAATCTTTTGGCCGGGAGCGATCCTGACAAGATGAAAGCTGAATTGTCCGTCAGTCTGTTCGGATGTGACAATGTGCTTTAACGCCACACCCTCGAAAACAGGGTGCCCTGACCACGCAATCGTGTCAAAAGTAGTTGTGGCATCTGGCAGCAGCAGCTTCCCTTTCTCGTCAAAAGTTTGAAACAAATCTTTAAAATCCATTCTTACCCTTCCTTTCGTTTATAGGAACTGTTATATGAACCGTTCCTTAGAAATTATTTTTACAGTTTCTTGCCAACAGCGGTTCTGTCTGTTAGGAATTGTCAAAAAATAACTTGTTAATTTGACGCCGTATAAATGTTCAGCTGCAAAGAAGATAATCGCAGGCGTAGCGGGCTACGTCAAGATTATCTGATGCTGCAGATGGACATTTAGACAAGTCAAATTGATGAGTTATTTATTGACAGTTCCTTAACATCATAGCAGTAAACATTGAGATGGCATTGTAAAAAATTGCGGAATTTACACAACGTCGATACACATAAAACAAAAGTTTGAAAATCAAAAGATTCACTTTTTTCTTTGAATAGGGAACGATATATGATATAATTCTTACACAGTTAAAATTTGACATATGAGCACGGGAGGTCAGCTGAATGGACAAGAATTTAGTTCTTTTTTGGGAAGAAGCATACCGGAACGAAAATGAAACCGCGTTTTCGACCGAACAAACGGGACGTTAAAGGAGTTTGAACATCTTTTTAAGAAAGAGTCAAAGTTCATTGAAGCGGGCTGCGGAGAGGGGCAGAATGTGCTGTATGACTGGAGGAGAACATCTGATGATAAAAGCAGTCATTTTTGATATGTATGAGACACTGATCACACATTACCAGAGTCCGTTGTATTTTGGCAGACAGATGGCGGCGGATGCGGGAATTCCGGAAAGTCAATTCGGGGAGCGGTGGCACTTGACTGAAATTGACAGAACGATAGGGAAAGTGACGTTGGAGGAGGTAATCGAATCCATTTTGAGGGACAATGGGTGCTATTCGGAAGAAGTGTTCTGCAGGATTGTCCAAAAGCGCATTGCAGCAAAGGAAGAATGCTTCCGCCATCTTCACAAGGAGATCATTCCGATGCTTGACTGCTTGAGGGAAAGAGGAATGAAGGTGGGGCTCATCAGCAATTGTTTTTCGGAGGAGGCGTCTGTCATCAGGAAGAGTGTCCTGTTTCCTTATTTTGATGCTGCCTGTTTGTCCTATGAACAGGGGATACGGAAGCCTGATGCGGAGATATTTACAAGGTGTGCCGATCAGCTGAAGGTCAAAGCCGGTGAGTGCCTGTATGTCGGGGACGGGGGCAGTCACGAGCTGGAGGCGGCGAGGGCAGTCGGAATGAACGCTGTCCAGGCGGTCTGGTATCTGCGGGAGGGGACGAATCAGCCCTGTGGCAGAAAAGCGGATTTTGTGCAGATTGAAAATCCACTCGGATTGTTTGAAATCATGATGCAAGATTAGGAAGTGTTGAGAAATGGATTTTCAGAAATGGTATCAGAGAATAATTACGTAGAGAACGGATCGGATATGTATACACAATATTATTCAGAAAGGAATCGAAGAAAATGAAATTTGACGCGGAGAAACTGAGAAGAGACTTTGGAGCAAGCGACAAGAAAAGAGATGCGGGGCTGACAACGCCCAGCAATATCAAAAGGTATGATGACATTGCATATGGGGAACATGGCTGGTACAACCTTCTTGATGTATACCACAAGAAAGATGTCACATCGCCGCAGAAGACGATCATTGATATTCATGGCGGCGGGTGGACATATGGGGATAAGGACGTGTACCAGCACTATTGCATGGACATGGCGCAGAGAGGCTTTACAGTCGTAAATTTCTCCTATCGCCTGTCGCCGGAAAATCCGTTTCCAGCAGCGTTGGAGGACATTAATGCCGCATTTACATGGGTGGCGGACAACGCCGCGGCGTACAATATCGACCTAGACAAAATTTTCGTCACCGGCGATTCGGCGGGCGCGCAGCTCGCAAGCCAGTACCTGACGCTTTTGACGAGCAGTGCGTACCGCGGGCTGTTTTCCATGCAGATTCCATACGAACGGATTAAAGTAAAGGCGGTGGCGCTCAACTGTGGCTGTTATGACATGAAGGAGCGCATGGGAGCTGAAGGGGACGAACCATATCTGGCATATATGGACAAGGCGTTGAACGAGGAGCGGGAGCTGACTTTGCAGCGCATCGATGTCATCAGGTATATCAATGCAGATTTTCCGCCGGCGTATGTCATGACTTCGGAATATGACTTTTTGAAGGACTACGCGAAACCTATGTATGAGCTCCTGAAGGAAAAGGGAGTTGTCTGTGAATACAGGCTTTATGGGAAGGCGGAGGACAGATACATGGGGCATGTGTTCCATCTGGATCAACGCTTGGAGGAAGCGAAGGTCTGCAATGACGACGAGTGCAGGTTTTTTGACGAAATGCTGGAGCGCTCGTAAATGTGATATATATAAATAGATATTAGGCAGGAGAAGGCTATGCAGGCAGTAATTTTTGATATGGACGGTCTGATGTTTGACACGGAGCGCGTGTTTGTCGAGGCGTGGGATTATGCCGGAGAGAAGATCGGCGTTGGGAAAGCCGGATACATGACGCTGAAAACACTGGGTATGAACGCTGCCATGTCGCGCGAGCTCTGGCTTGAAGAATTTGGCGAGAAATATAATGAACAGGAGCTGCGCAGGCACACGAAGGATTTTTTGACAAAGTATTATACGGAGAATCAGGCTCCGGTCAAAAAGGGGCTGTATATTCTCCTGAATTATCTCAAAGAGAACGGTTTTAGGCTCGCAGTCGCAAGTTCGTCTCCAAGGTGGGAGGTGGAGAGCCATCTGAAGGACGCGGCGGTGTCGGACTATTTTCAGGTGGTCATCTGCGGCGATATGGTCACCAGGTCAAAGCCCGATCCGGAAATATACCTGAAAGCGTGCGAACTGCTCGGCGAGAAGCCGCAGGACTGTTTTGCCCTGGAGGATTCCAGAAACGGGATACTGTCCGCGCACCGTGCCGGATGCCGGACGATCATGGTTCCGGACTTATGGCAGCCGGATGGGGAGATTTTGTCCGTGATCGCTGGGAAGTATGACGATCTCGAACAGGTGAAGGAGGCGCTGGAAAGCGGGATTTAGAGAATTTTTGAGAGAGGTTATCAAAATATGATGCAAAGTGGTACAAAAGGGAACATTTCAAAAATCGGCTTAGGGACATATCTCGGTGCCTTTTCCGATGAGGATTCAAGGAAGTATGAAGAGGCTGTTGCCTTTGCGGTTCAAAACGGAATCATGTCAATTGACACGGCGATCAATTACCGGGGAATGCGCTCGGAGAAGGATGTCGGGGAAGCGGTCGGCGCATTGATCGCATCGGGGGATATCAGGAGAGAGGATGTTATTCTCGCAACGAAGGCGGGGCTTTTGTTTGGCGATATTGTGGGTGGGCTCAATCCGATGAAGTGCCTGCACGAGGTGTTGGAGCCCAAAGGAATCCGGCTCGATGATTTTTGTGCCTATGAGGGACTATATCAGACACTAAATCCTGATTTCTTTGAGATCGCGCTGCAGATCAGTCTCCGGAACCTGCGGGTGGATACAATAGATATCCACTATGTCCATATTCCAGAGATCACGCGTGCCCAGTTGACAGAGGAGGAATTTTACGACAAAATCGCGAAGCTTTTTGCGTGGTATGAGGAGAGAGTAAAGGAGGGGAGTATCCGTTGTTACGGGCTTGCCCTTGAGATGCTAGCCATGGAGCCGGAGGAAGAGAAGTGGTACATCAATATCGAGAAAACAGACCGGCTCGCGCGGGAGATCGGCAACGGCGTCAGCCATTTCAGATACATTCAGATTCCATATAATTTCCAGTATCCGTATGCGTCCACAGTGCGAAATCAGTCTTATCAGGGAGAGAAGTGTACACTGGTGGAAGCGGCGCACAGAATGGGTATGAAGGTGATTGGCAGTAAGCCCTTATGCGGCGGTGAAGCGTTTGGGAAATATACGCTGGAGGAAATGATCTCGTATGCGTTAAGCGGTGTGGATGCGGTCAATGTCGGGAGTAAGAATGTGGAGCATATCCGCGAAATTCTCATGTGTACTAAGGAACTGTAAACAAATAACTCATTAATTTAACAATTTATTTACAGCTCCTAACAGTGGTACAAACCATGCGGCTAACAAGTCTAATTTTTGACTGGATGGGGCACTGTAAAGATTGAACTGAAAATATAGCATGATCGTATCGGGTGAAGTTAGGATCTGTCATAAAATAACTTTTGTTTATTTCATGACAGATCCTTATGAAAGGGCGAAAATATGACAGCAACACACAGGGTTCGAACCGCCGATAAAAATACAGTCGGTTTTATGATTGACGGTGTTTTTTATTCAAATCACTATATCAGGCAGAATATAGAATATATTGATAACTTATTTCTAAAGGAAAATGGTATACTGGCGGAGGGGGAGCTGCTGGAGCTGGACTATAAGAAGGATGTCATCGACAGGGAGTACGATAGGCTGGCAGCAGAAAATCCGTTTGTGCGGGATGTGCAGGAGGAGCTGCTGGCATGGAAATCAGACAGGATGCATCAGGTTCTGCAGCTAGAAGGTACGAGACAGGTCGGCAAGACGACAGAACTGCTCAAGTTTGCGTACAGGAATTATGAGTTTGTGATCTATGTAAGTCTTGCGGAGGACAATTATGGTTTTGCGGAGGCAGTACGGTGTGGCGCGACGCCGATAGAGTTTGAAAAATACTGTGTGCGTGCGGGGCTTCCCTCCTTTGTAAACAGCAGCAGTACGATACTGATCATCGATGAGATACAGCGCAGCCAGATGGTCTACAATGCGATACGGACAATGCATAGGAATGTGCAGTGTGACATTATTGTCACGGGCAGTTATCTGGGGCGTATATTGCAGGACAAAGGTTTTTTCCTGCCTGCCGGAACAGTTAGCTGCCATACGATGTTTCCGCTGAGTTTTATGGAGTTTTGCAGAATATTCGATGCGGAGACTACGTTGAAAACAATTGATCTCTACGGCGAATCTGACAGCGCGGCATACGGACGGTTGACGAAATTATATGAACTATATATTCAGATTGGCGGGTATCCGGAAGTGGTCAGGCGTTATATCGAATCTGGGGACATCGGGGAATGTTACAATGTCATAGGCAAACTGCTGGGTACCTTTAAGGATGAATCCCGCAATTATTTTTCATTGCCGAGAGAAGTAGAGATCTTTGATGTCGTATACCGCGAGGCTTTGCAGGAAATGTGCAGTGAGAAACGCGGCACGGGGAAAAATGTGGTTGAGACAATCACATCGCTCGCGAAGGCGAATACGGAACAGCTAGTGAATAAGAATGAGGTATCGGCTGCGATCGTGTGGCTGAAATACACAGGGATACTGGGGACATGCAATCTGGCTGTCAACGGGGACATGACAAAGATCGTGCCGGACAGGAGAATGTACTATGCGGATTGCGGGCTCGCGTCCTATTTGGCCGAGCGGTATCTGATTGACCGGACGGCTCTGACTGGTCTGCAGGCGGAGACATTTGTGTACAATGAACTGCACCGGCTGTTCAAGGTTCCTTACACCAGATGTAAAGTAAGAGAAGATGAGGTTTGCTTTTCTCTTTATGAACAATATGAGCTGGACTTTATGGTCGCGGATAAAAGGGATGCCATATACGGCATAGAAGTAAAGGCAAAGGACGGAAATCCAAAGTCCCTGAAAGTATTTATTGACCGGCGGTTTGTGAACAGGGGCATCGTGGCAAAGCCGACAGATGGCGGACATGGAGAACTGTTTGATACAATTCCGATTTATGCAGTCGGATGCAGATTTCCATATACGATGGATCAGGACTCTCTCGCCTGATGTCTGATGTTTTGATAAAAAGAAAGGAAGGCTATGTGGGCAGTAATTTTTGTTATGGACGGTCTGATGTTTGGCATGGGGCAGAGGATTTTTAAAGATCAAAACAGAATGCAAAAAGGTAAATGCGCCGCTTCCATTCATAGATGCTGAAAATGGGGGTGTTTCGATCAGTGCGTCAGGATGTGAAAAATATATGTCTATGCTAAGATACGGTCAGTATGGACAAGTGGGCGCGGACGGTGTTTGGCGTGACGGGGAAACTGTAAGTAAGAAAAACGGCGATAAAAAAGCGGCGATAAAAAGCGGCGATAAAAAAGTGACAAAAAAGACGCAAATGCAATACGATAAAATTCTTGCATTTATGGAAGAAGGAAAAGAGTATAGTATATGGGATTTCTGCGAGTTGCTGAATTTGAAGGAAAGCCGCACGAAAGTCATTTTACAAGGTCTCTCAGATGATATTGAGATCGTTGGGAGTAATCGGGTTAGACGTTACAAGAAAAAATAGAGTTCTTTCAACCTAATCCGTGAGGGATGCCGGACGATCGTGGTTCCGGACTTATGACAGCCCGACGAGGAGATTTTGTCCGTGATCGCTGGGAAGTATGACGATCCCGGGCGGGTGAAGGCGGCGTTGGAAAGCGGGCTATATAAAATATTTGGGTGGTGTCTGCAATGATATATATTTATACAGAGAAACAGGATTCAGAGAATTGGATTTTACAGAACGACTGACATGAGGTATTTGTGGACAGAGGATACAGGGGCAGGGGTTCATTATTGGCAGCTTGTAAACCAACTGCTTTTTTGGAAATCAATTTGAGGTAGAGAGCAAGGGGAGTAATCAGGGATTGCTGGATGCGGTTAGAGCATTAGAACCTGCGAAAGACGATATGTAGAATGTGCCGAAAGGGACAGACTGGGATTAAAAATGAAAAATATAAAATAAGAAAGGAACATAAAACAATGAACAAAATAGGTATTATCGGAGCGATGGAGCTTGAAGTAGCAGAGTTAAAGTCAAAAATGGAGGTAAAAAATGTCGTTGAAAAAGCGGGCATGAAATTCCATGAGGGTGTCTTGAACAAAAAGGATGTGGTCATCGTACAGTGTGGCATTGGAAAGGTCAACGCGGGTATCTGTGTGCAGATTTTGGCCGATGTGTTCGGCGTGGACGCGGTGATCAACACGGGTGTTGCAGGTTCGCTGCGTGCGGAGATTAACATCGGTGACATCGTTGTTTCTACGGACGCGTGCGAACATGACATGGATGTCAGTGCGCTCGGCTATGAGCCAGGCATTATCCCGCAGATGGAGACTTCGTTTTTCAAGGCGGATAGAAAGCTTGCCGAGGAGGCGATCGCAGTCTGCAGGGAAGTGAATCCGGAGATCGGCGTGTATGAGGGGCGTGTGGTCAGCGGAGACCAGTTTATCTCGGACGGCGCGGTCAAGGACAGGCTGATCAGCCGGTTTGACGGCTCCTGTGCGGAGATGGAGGGCGCTGCGATTGCACACGCCGCATTCCTGAACCAGATTCCCTATGTCGTGCTACGTGCGATTTCGGATAAGGCGGACGGAAGTGCCCACATGGACTATCCAGAGTTTGAGCGAGCAGCCGCGGCGCACTGCGCGAAATTGGTGGAGAATCTGGTCTGCAGGATATAAAGTATAACAAGCTATTGATACGCCTTCGCCTGCAGATTCCACATCTTGCAGTATTCGCCGCCCAGTTGCAGCAGTTGTACATGCGTTCCGTGCTCCACGATGCGTCCTTTCTTCATCATGTAGATGCAGTCTGCGTCCTTGGCCGCGGCGAGACGGTGGGATATGAAGATGACCGTCTTGTCCTTGGCGAGCTGCTTTAGCTCCTGATTGAGCTGATACTCTGACGCGGGATCGAGGGCGCTCGACGGCTCGTCCATGATGATCAGCTCGTGGGAGCGGTACAGCGTCCTTGCGATGGCGACCTTCTGGCTCTCGCCGCCGGAGAGATTGACGCCGTCCTTCTCAAACTCCGTGGTGAGCGGGGTCTCGATCTGGTATTTGAGCTTTTGTGCGGTGAGGTTGAATTTCGCGCGGTGAAGCGCAGATTCCACCGCATATGTCTCCTGCCGATCCATGGTGCACGAGTCCATGACAACATTTTCGCGCAGGGAGGCGGCATAAATTTTATAATCCTGAAAGACAGCGCCGATCTCCCCGCGGTATTGATCGAGCTTCAGGGTGCGGATGTCTGTCCCGTTGCGCAGGATCACGCCGCTGTCGGGATCGTAAAAGCGCATCAGCAGTTTGACAAGGGTGGTTTTTCCAGCGCCGTTATAGCCGACAAGCGCGATCTTCTGTCCCCGGGTGATCTCCAGGCTGATGTCGCGAAGGACTTCACGGGCGGATATCCTGCTGGTGCTGTCGCTGTCCGGATATGAGAAATTGACATGCGAGAGCGAGAGACGATTCCAACTGTCCGCCACATCATTTTCGCCGCTGATGAGCTTGGGTTCATAGGCGAGAAAGCTGCGTATTTTCCCGATAAAAGCGCCAATGTAAGCAAAGCGCGGCAGACGGCCGGCCAGTGCCCCGCCGCGCTTGATCATTCTCCTGACTGTTGATAACAGGATGACCATAGCGCTGAGGGAGAGCGTGTGTGTCACCATTGCCTTGTAGAGCAGGTAGGGCAGGTAGATGGCGTACAGCATGAAATAGATGGGCATATAGCCCTTCAGAAATCCATACAGCCACATTCTCATGCCATATTTGCGGTTGACGGTGTTTAACTCTCGGTTGCAACGGTCAAAGTCTTTGGACAGCTGGCTGTGCATATCAGGGTGGAGGCGCAGCTCCTTGGCGTAATCGTGCATGTAAAATACCCTGTGCTGATAGGCGCGCTCGCGCTCAATGGGCGTTTTGCACAGACGGGCGTCCTTTTCGAGCTGCGCGTATTTCCGGCTTGAAAAATAGTTGACCGCACCGCAGACGACGGCAAGGATCAGACCAATCTGGTCAAGAGCAAGCAGATACGAAAAATACGCGACGACGTTTACCAGCTCGAATAGGAAATCCCTGCCATCATTTAGAAAGCGCTCAATGCATTCATCTGTCTGTGTGGTTGACAGCACGAAATCGTTGTAAAAGGCTGTGTCGTCATAGCAGGACAAATCCACATGGCAGGCTTTTTCATAAATCTGCCTGCGCAGCCGGAAGGTCAGCGTGGGTTTGATGCGCTCAAACGACCAGTGAAAATAGATGCTGTCTATGAGCTGGTGAACCAGAAACAGTGCGAATACCCCCAGCGTCAGCAGCGTAACCTGCGAGAACGGGGCGCCATTTTCGGCGGCATTCAGGTTGTATCCGATCCATATGGTATATTCGAAAAAAACAAACAGACTATTTTCAACACATGCAAATATATTGAAGAAGAATAATTTTGGCGATGTGCGGATGCAAAAGCGCACAAGCCATGACAGGTTTGACAATTGTCTTTTCATGATTTCAGTTGTCCTTGTCCAATATAATCTATTCCATTTTCAGTTCTGTATTTCTCGGCCTGCATATGGTACAACGCGGCGTACTCGCCGTTCTGTGCCATCAGTGTGGCGTGCGTGCCCTGTTCGGAGATATGCCCGTTTTTCAGGACGATTATTTTTTCCATATCCTGTATTGACGACAGGCGGTGAGAGATGAGCAGCAGTATTTTTTCCGCACCGTCTTTTTTGATGTTTTCCATCAGCGTATGCTCCGCAATCGGGTCCAATGCGCTCGATGGCTCGTCAAACACAGCGATGGGGGCAGTCTGATAAAAGGCTCTTGCTGCCACGATCTTCTGAATCTGTCCGCCGGAGAGGACGACGCCGTTCTCCGAAAATTCCCGCGTCAATATTGTGTCGGTGGAGTCAGGGAGAGCCTCGATTGTGGATAAGATATCTGCTTTTGCCAGCGCATTGTGGATAAGGGACTCATTTTCCGATGCCTGTCCCATAGTGATATTGTCCCGAATGCTTTTGGCAAAGATTTTTCCATCCTGAAACGCGGCGGAGAACAGGCTCCTGTAGGCCCTGAGATTGTATGTTCTGATATCGACGCCGTTTACAAGGATCGCGCCCTCGGTAGGATCGTAGAAGCGCAGCAGCAGTTTGATGAGTGTCGTCTTTCCGGCGCCGTTGTAGCCCACAAGCGCACAGCTTTCACCTGCATGGAGTGTGAAGCTGATGTCCCTGAGCGTGGTTTTCCCTGATGGATAGGTGAAGCTCACATGACGAAACTCGATGCTCTGTATCGGCTGTGTGGGGAGCACGCCGTCGGAGTCCTCGGGGATTGCGGGCTCATAAGCCAGAAAGTCGCGCAGGTTTTGGATGTACAGACTGTTTTTCATGCTTTCGAGCAGCGCCTTGGTATAGTCGATCAGAATCCACGAGACAGAGCTCATCAGCGTGGTAAGCACGGCAAAGTCTGACAGCGGCATCGCCTTTGTGACGATGGTTCGGTATGCGCCGTAGAAGATGACGCCCTCGAAGATGATGACAAAGGTAAAGTACAGGTATCCCCAGCCCAGCAGGATGTTTTTCCGCGCATATTTATCCATGGTCGAGGTGACGCCCTTCTCTGCGTCCCGCTGTTTTTTCTCCATGACATGGTAGATGTTGGTCATGCGCAGTTCCTTCACATAGTCGGCAAGATGCAGCACGCGGTTTACGTAGTCCGCGATGCGGCGGAAGATGACGGACTCCTCATAGACGCGGTAGGACAGCCTGTTGAGCGATTCCGCAAACACGAAATTGCCGATGAGCGGCGCGATGACAAATAAAATAACCATGTGGTCTATGCGGAACATCATGAACCATGACACGCCGGCCGCGACCGCGCCGAGAAGGATTTGCCAGAGATTGCTGATCGCACTGATCAGCCGCTGGTCACTGTCGGTCATGACCATCATATAGCGGTTGTAAAAGTCGCTGTCCTCAAAACACGAGAGGTCGGCATTTCCAGCCTTTTCGTAAAGGATGTGGTGCAGTCCCTGATAAAGTGTTACGTCAGTAGTTGGAACGAGCAGATTTTCATACCAGCTGTTAAAGAGGACGACGATCAGGAACAGTCCCGACGTGAAGCCCAGGAATTGTAAAACTTCCGGAAAGCTGGCGCCCGTCTCAATGAGCGAGAGTACTTTTTTCATAAAATATCCGGAGAAAAACAATAGTTCGAACTGCCCGAGCCCGTAGTAGACGCCGGAGAACAGGACGCGCTTATGTGATAAATGCCACGCGAATTTCATAATATAGAGGTTGTTGCTGACGGTTTGTCGGATTGTACCCTGTTTCTTCATGTCGGGAGACCTGCCTTTCTCATAGTTTAGGAACTGTAGAAAGATAACTGACGCATCTTGATCGCATCACTTATTTTCCTGCAATTCCTTATTGTGCGCAGCCCCATACGGAGGAGAGGTGCCGCTAAGCTTTATTTTTATAGTATACAGGATAAAAGCGCGAAAATACAATTTGTCCTCCAATTTCCCGTTTTTGTCCCTGAATGTGTCATGATCGTGTTACTGTTCACTCCGTTCCAGTAACAGGCAAAAATCCATGCAAAATTTGCTTCGCAAATGGATTTTTGCTTACAGCCACTACGTTTTCGTACGGACTTAGCAGTAAATGCTAAGTCCTGTGTGAACAGTAACTAATCGTTTTTCTATAGTTCCTAAGCATAATAAAGTGATTGCAGTTTTGCGGAACATTCTTTATAATGGAATGAAAGTGATCTATTGCGTAAATGATAGAATTGGGGGATGGTATGGTCAGGGTTGCAATCTGCGATGACGATGGGATTTTGCTCGAAAAACTGAATCAGTTTGTCCAGACGTGCTATGCCCAAAACCAGATTTTTGCCCGAGTGGATACGTTTCTGAACGGGCAGCAGCTTTTGTATGAGATCGAGGATGGCGGCCGGTTTGATCTGGCGCTTCTGGATATCGAGATGCCGCAGATGGGTGGGATGGAGCTCGCGGAATACGTCAAAAAAGCGCTGCCTGGCGTGCTGATTATATTTATCACATCCCATATGGAGTATGTCCTTGACGCCTACGAGCTGTCGGTTTTTCGCTATATACCAAAGAGGGGTTTTGAGAATCGGCTGCGGCATGCACTGCTGGACGCGGCTGCGATGGTGGAGGTGCAGCTGCGGGAAAGCTATGTCATTCAGAACAAAAACCGTCTGGAGCGCATTCCACTCAGAAATCTGCTCTACATCACACACGAGGGAAAAAACGCGGTGCTGGTCACGGACATGACAGATGCGGGCAGCGGGACAGGCGCCAGATTTCATGTGCGCAAAACGCTGCAGCAGGTATATGAGGAACTGGGGGAAGATGGGAAACGGGGATTTTTCCGCACGGCGAAACAGGACAGACTGCATCATGGCTGGGGCCTGAAGCGTGTGCGGCAGGTGGTGCAGAGATATAACGGCTCGCTTGCGTGCGAGGTGAAAGAGGGGAAGTTTGTCGCTGCAGCGATGTTGTGTATGTGCGATACTACGTCAGTCCGCGGCGAATAAATTCGGTGAACCGCGCATGATCGAAAGGAAGCAGGGAAGATATTCCCTGTTTTTTTTGTGCACATGGGCACTCAGATGTAATATGTGAGCATGCGCTGACGGGTGCCCGGCGTGCGAGTAGTGGAGAAGGACATTCCTCTACTTGATTTTAGTTTGTATTTTTAGGAGGACGATGATGAAGGAGCAAAAGATTTATGGCTACGTGCGGTGTAGCTGCAAGGAACAGAATGAGGACAGACAGATAATCGCGTTGCGGGATGCGGGAGTGCCGCAGAGACAGATTAATGTGGACAAACAGTCGGGAAAGGACTTCGACAGGCCGCAGTACAAACGGCTGTTGCGGAAGCTGGACAATGAGTCGGTGCTGTTTGTGAAATCTATCGACGGGCTCGGAAGAAATTATGCCGATCTAAATGAGCAGTGGCGGATGATCACAAAAGAAAAAGGCGCGGATATTGTCGTGATCGATATGCCGCTCCTCGACACGAGAAGGGAAAAAAATCTGCTCGGAACGTTTATCAGCGATGTCGTGCTGGCACTGTTGAGCTATGTCGTGGAAAATGAGCGCATGAATATCAGACAGCGCCAGGCGGAAGGAATTGCGGCTGCCAAGGCAAGGGGAGTAAAGTTTGGCAGACCGACGGTTCCGCTTCCGGAAAACTTTCATGAAGTACACAGGCGGCGGAAGCCTGCAGTCTGGCGGAGAGCACATTTTATGACAAGGCGAGGGCGTTTGAAAAATCCTAGAGCGTGTTGATAGCAAACCGAAAGAGTGTACTTTTTCGGTTTTATATATTTCTACATCATTTTCTCTTATTTTACCATAAATATCTATTTTTTCAAGGAAAGAAATAGAAAAAGTACACAATATTTGCGTATAGCGGAAAAATCTGAAAAAGTACACTTTTTTGTATTTGTTATGTCATTTCAATAATGAAACCGGGAGGAGATAAGATGGCAAGATTCAACGTAAACAACAGGACACAGGGTGGTGTGGCACCGCAAAATCCAAATATTGAACGGGCTGAGTCCAGTTGGCGTGAGGCGGAGTCCTCTGTAAAAAGCGCAATGCAGGAGCTTGGCAGGGCATATTTTGAGGCCAACAAAGATCACGCAGAGGCTGAGTATTACGAACAGGTAACGCATATTCAGAAACGCATGGAGAATGAAATCCTCTGGCATCAGTACAGGCTGAGTCTGGAGGGGAAGCTGCAGTGTGAAAAATGCGGTGCGGTTATCACATCAAACAGTCTGTTCTGTAATCAGTGCGGAAATCCTGTACGGGCATGGGATTTTTCGAGCCTGTGCATAGAGGTCTCCATAAATGAGAATACAGCAAATCAATCGGTCTGCCGCATGTGTGGGAAACCGCTTGTCGCGGGGGCGGCATTCTGTGAAGCGTGCGGGGCGGAAGTATAAGTATAAGTATAAGGAGTAGAGAAGATGATTTGTAAAAAATGTGGGAACCAGTTAAACGACAATGCATTGTTTTGCCCTAAATGTGGACAGAGGATTGAAACACAGACGCAGGATATCAACAGGAATGTACAGCCAAATATCAATAATGTAAATCCGGCCGGTAATGTCAGAAGTGAAGCGCCGCCAAAGAAAAAGCATACAGTGCGCACTGTGCTCTTGTCGATTGTCGGGACGATCGTGGTCATGTTTGGGGGACTGATGTGGTTGGGAAGTCAGGCGTCAAACAGTGTCGAAACAGGTAGCTCTGCGGTGTCTGCACCGTCTGAGCAGAGAGAGACCGGCGGCGATATACCAACATCGTCTGAAGGAATCAGCAACGAAGTGCCATCACAGGATGCTTTAAATGATACGGTATCATCGCAGGATTCGATCAATGAGTTGCTTGGATACATAGACCAGGCGGAGGAGTTTGTGACGAAAGCATGGGATGATTATAGTGAGGTGGATAATGAGGAAGATGATGTTGAGAGATATAAGATGCGGAGAGATATTATAGCAACGTTGCTTTCTGATCTTTCACCCTTACAGCAACAGGCAAATGCAGTCAAAGGTTTGGATGCGAATCTGGCGACCGCAGGAAAGGAATATTTTAATATGCTTTGTGATTCCGAAAAGGCACATTATGAAATAATGAATTTTTTTACTGATTATTTTAATTTTATGTATACTTGTCTTTTCCTCAGACCGGAGGGGGAAGGTTTTGGCACAGAAGAGCATTGTAATGAACTTTACGACTGGTATCAGTCAGCAAAAGAGGAATATCTGGCGTTTGATTCTTACCCCCCCTGCCTGGAAGGCGAATGGAAGCGGTATGGCGAGATATTAGACTTAAATGAAAGTATTGCCTTTAAGGAATATCAGGCGATTCAGTCTAATGACTGGTTAAGACTGTACTCTGCCATATATATGTCAAATAGATATGAAACCGTTGAAGAACTTCAGTACGAAGAGTTTATAAATTGTTTCAAGGGTGAAGTAAATCTTCTTAACTGGCAAAGGGGTATTTCCTCAAAGCTTGCGGACGAGATTCATGCGTATGCAGAGATGGATGAACAGGAACGCAGGGGATATGAGTTTGAATATGTCCGCACGAATAAGATATTGCTGGATTATGAGAGCATAGATACCATATATCCTGCCCTTTACAATACATACAATGCCTTTGTGATTATAAAAACGGGCTGCGCAAGCGGCAGCAGAAAGATCATAGTGGAGGCGGAAATACCGGGATTTACACAGAAATATCAGGAGAGTTTTACACTGGATTCTGCATATAGGGCAATTTATATCAAGCCGCCCGCACTGACAGGGGATTTGGACCTGACATCAGCAAAAGACGCGCAGATTAGTGTTACGATTTCGGAGCAGGATGGGACTGTGATTGATACGAAATCATTTCCAGTTAAGATTCAAAGTAAATATGATGTTGACTGGTATACGGATGAATATGGAATTGCGACAAAGGATAATATTTTATGTTATCTGACACCGGAATCACCGGCAATTACACAACTAAAACGCGTGGCAATCGATGAGATGTCCGCTATGACAAATGGTAGTATGGAGTCGATTGTCGGGTATCAGTCAACGGGATTTAATCACTAC
Organism: Lachnospiraceae bacterium; assembly: GCA_009774245.1. GTDB lineage: Bacteria > Bacillota > Clostridia > Lachnospirales > Lachnospiraceae > COE1. The sequence goes on from VSNM01000007.1 coordinate 59,416, forward strand.
GTGGGTACATATCTGCAGGCAGCGGGAATTATGCGTGCATTATACGAAATGGGAGTCCGGTATAATGCAGACAGTTTTTCTTTAAGCGACGGTCACCAGCACGTTTTGTTGCCGGCGGATGTCCTGGAGCAAAAAAGCGGTCTATGTATTGAGACATCCCTGACTGTGGCAAGTGCACTCCAAAGTGCAGGGATGCACGCCTTTATAGTGCTGCCCCCCGGACATGCACAGGTTGCAGTGGAAATTTGGAATGGAAATGGGGAGGATACAAGCGGAACAGGACAATATTTTCTCATAGAGACAACTGCACTTTCTGATAATTGGAATAATCAAAATGTTTTTATTAATGATGCCAATGCGTTATTAGAGGAAAAAGTGCTGAACTCCAGTCCGATTACATATATGAATGCTGACACGTGGTATGAATATCTGTCCGCTGAAGGAACCTATGTGATTGACTGTGACGACTCAAGAGTGCTGGGATTGACACCATTTACAAACTAAAGTATTAAGGAATATAATACGTAGTTTCGTTATTTGAATGCGGATAGTATGTGTGAAAAAAGATTTACTGCGGGGAACACAGGGATGTGGAAGGGATATTTTATGAAAAGAAAACATTTTGCACGAGTAATAGTATGTATCACAATAATGGTATGGCTGTTGAGCGGTGTAAATGGCGAAGTCAATGCTGTGGAACAGGACACCGTCGTTATGTCACAGAAAAGTTCCGACAAGATACAGGATGGCATGCATGACTGTCTTGACCATAAAGAAAGCGGCTATGTTCTGTATGACTTTAGGCATGCAAGAAACTATGGCTCATCCGGACTTATCGACGATACAATTGATTTCGAGGGATTTTTTGGAATCTCCGTTGCAACATTCGGACACACAGTCACATGCACGCCATACACGCACACCTTAAGCAGCAGCCCTGTATCCCTGTCAGTAACAAGGACTCAGGATAGAAAACCTAAAGAAACCATCCTTGACCAGAATATTGCCTTTGAAACCGTTGCTGCCACACTGTCAAAGCCGGGATTATACAAAATAACAGGAAAATTCACTGTAAATGACAGCGAACAGTGTGTAACAGGCTATGTATATGCAGACCAGACGCAGGCAATGGCCTGCCGCGTGTATACAAAGGATTATAATTTTATCGCGACCAGCATGTCCATATGGAATAGTCTGTTTTCGAACGCCAAACCGGAAGATTACCTGTCAAATGAAAAAATCACGTAATAGTTTCCAGTATTTTGGATATGGGCTGATGCGGCTTCTGCTTCTTGGACTGACATGTGGACTGGCAACGCCATGGGTAACATGCATGATGTATAACTGGGACATCAAGCACCAGATTGTCAACGGACGCAGACTTGAATTTAATGGTTCGGGAGTGGGATTTCTCGGGGAGTATCTTATTATCGCGCTGCTCTCGCTCATCACATGTGGAATCTATTTGCCGTGGGGAATTGTAAGGCAGATAAAATATGTTACCGGGCATACATATTTTTCATAAAGTGTTTACGAAAATGAAAAAGAGGAGTATGATTATGGAACGACTTATGAAATAAAGCATAGGGGGTTCAGAACAATGATCATCAGCGCGAGCCGCCGTACAGACATTCCGGCGTTCTATTCGGAATGGTTCTTCAATAGAATAAAGGCAGGGTTCCTGGATGTCAGAAACCCAATGAATAACAGGCAGGTCAGCAGAATCCCGCTTTCGCCCGATATTGTGGACTGTATCGTGTTCTGGACAAAGAACCCAATACCGATGATACCGAAACTGGACACATTGCGGGATTATTGTTATTATTTCCAGTTCACACTGACCGGATACGGCAGGGATATAGAGGCAAACCTGCCTGACAAGAAGGAAGAACTGATTCCCGCTTTTCAGCGGTTGTCGGACAAGATCGGTCCGGAGAGGGTGATCTGGAGATATGATCCGATACTGGTCAATGACCGGTACAGTGTGCCATATCATATGAAAGCTTTTGCGGAGATCGCAAAGGCGCTGAATGGCTATACCGAAAAGTGCGTTTTCAGTTTTGTGGACGTGTATGGGAAAAATAAGACTGCCATGCAGAGGCTTGGCGTCAGGAATCTGTCCATGGGTGAGATGCGCTCGATAGCGGTACAGATTCGGGATATTGCCCGGGCAAACCATATGACGGTTGCGACATGCGCGGAGGTGATCGATCTGGAAGCGCTGGGCATAGAGCACAACGCTTGTATCGACAGAGTGCTGGTGGAGCGGCTGACAGGAGGTAAGATCAGGGATAGTAAGAAGAATCTCAAGGATTCGGGACAGAGGGAAGCCTGCAGGTGTATGGCGAGCAGGGAGGTCGGAACGCACAATACCTGTGGCAATGGGTGTGTCTACTGTTATGCGAATTACAGCCCTGAGAGTGTCCGCAGGAATGTGGCGAAATACGATCCCAATTCCACCATGCTCTGTGACCGGTTAGAGCCGGATGAGGAAGTGACGACGCCCAAAGATGTGAAGCCGTTGATTGTAAAGGACGGTCAATTGTCCCTGTTTGATTGTGTTCCTGAGTAACAGTTCAGGCCAGAATTCGCAGTAAATGCAAAATTCAGGCCTGAACTGTTATACTTTTAATCTCTCAGGGTCTAATTCCCCGCAGCTCTGCTGCGCGACAAACTAATGACGAGCGAAGCGAGTCTCGGGCTGATACCCCGCAGCTCTGCTGCGGGGAGTTTCATTTTGAAAAATGATTGCTGTTTTTGGGAACATTACTTATAATAGAAATGACAGGTCTTTAGTGTGAAATTAGAAATATTTATTGAAAGAAAGGAGACACTGTATGACATTTAAGGCTGGTGTAGGAAAATCAGACTTTGAGGCTTTGCGGAAATCAAACAATTATTATGTTGATAAGACAGAGTTTATATATGAGCTTGTAGAGGAAACGGACAATCAGGTCTCATTGTTTACCAGACCAAGGAGATTTGGTAAGACGTTGATGATGAGTATGCTGGCCAATTTTTTCAGTATAAGAAAAGAAAACAAAAGTATATTTGAAGGACTTAGGATTACAGCGCATATAGAATTTTGCGAGAAATGGATGAATCAGTATCCTGTGCTTTTCATCACATTTAAAGATGCCGAAGCAGAGGAATTTGGCGTTGCATATGACAAATTAAAAAATAGCATTGCAGATGTCTGCAAATCGATACCAGAGTTGGGTGAAAAATCTGCCGCGAATCCTGCCGACGTACAAATATTTGAACGGTTGATGTTTAATGAGGCATCAGATGCCGAGGTGCAGAGTTCTCTCAAAACGATCATGCGAATGATGCATATGGTCTATGGTAAAAAAGTGATTCTCCTGATTGATGAATACGATGTTCCCCTGGCAAATGCAAGTGAGAAGGGAACTAAGACGAATCAATACTATTCCGCTATGCTGGATGTGCTCAAAGGCATCATGAGTACAGCACTCAAAGATAATGAATATCTGGAATTTGCTGTGATTACGGGATGCCTTCGTATTGCAAAGGAAAGTATATTTACCGGCACAAATAACTTTGCATCTTATTCTGTTTTGGACGAGGATTTCTCGGAATATTTTGGATTTTCAGAAGATGAAGTGGAGGAGATCCTAACTGTTGCTGACCGAAATGATAAGGCAGATGTCATAAAGGAATGGTATGACGGTTATGTGTTTGGCAATCATTCTGTATATTGTCCATGGGATGTAATGAATTATATGTCAGCCCTGAAAAAAAGACCAGATGCAAAACCAAAAAATTATTGGAAATTTACAAGTCATAATGGCATTCTGCTTTCGTTTGTCGAGCGGGCGGATTTTGACGTGACAGGGAAATTTGAGACGCTTTTAAATGGTGGGACGATAACCCAGTCCATTTCTGATGAGCTTACGTATGATACGCTTCATATATCTGAGGATCATCTGTGGAGTGTGCTGCTTATGACCGGATATGTCACAAAGTCAGATCCCGATGATGTGGGAGAAACCGTCGCATTGAAAATTCCTAACAGGGAGATTGCGTCTATATTTGAGGATACGGTAATCGTGTATTTTAAGGACACAGCTGATACATCAGAGCTTAGGAACCTGATCAATGCATTATGGGAAGGCGACGAGATACAGGCATCCAGACGCATATCAGATCTTTTATGGTATACAATCAGTTACAATGATTACCACGAGGATTATTATCACGCGTTCCTAGCGGGGATCTTCGTGGGGCGCGGGTATCATGTTGAGTCCAATAAAGAGAAAGGATTAGGGAGACCGGATATACTGCTCAAAGATAAGAAAAATCATCGGGCGATCATCATAGAAGCCAAGCGGTCGAGCCGGGAATCCGATATGGATCAGGACTGTGATGAGGCAATTGACCAGATTATTGCGGAGAAATATGCAGAGGGACTTTACGGGTATACACAAGTTTTCTGCTATGGGATTTCCTTTTTTCAGAAACAGGCCAGGGTAAAGAAATTACACAGATAAAGAAGCCGAGTCAGAAAGGCTTTTTGGGGAACATTACTTATAGTACGGCTGATTCTGTTGTTGATATTCTGTCAGAGAGATGTTACAATAAAAGCAAAAGATATGTGTCTATGCTACAGGGGGCAGATTGGATATGATGAAGGAAGAAGTCATAGATAAATTAAAGTGCATTGTACCCAAATACAGTGATCTTTTTGACAGGGTTATTTTGTTTGGTTCGGTAGCGCGCAATGAGAACACTGATCGGTCTGATTTAGACTTATATATTGAGTTGGGAAGCATAACGATACTTGGTTTAGGGAAGAGCAAACTATATGCGGAATTTCTAAACGAACTGTACAATAATGTTGAATTTGATGATTATGATCTCTTGGAATTTTCCAAGGGGGAGTTAAAGCAGGTTCATAAGTCTGTATTATACAGAGAAATGCAAAAAGATGGGATCATCATATATGACAAAAGAGCAGAAGCTATATAAAGGAATCATTAGAGCAGACCTGATGATCGTGAAGAATTATGCCAATGTAGATATTATCCCATGACGGCTATAAGACGTGATTCGGTTATGGGTGTATATAGGGCTTGCTCTAATTGGTTAAATAGCGGTGATACAGTCGGGTAACACAAGAGAACAGCCATCTCTGTTAAAGGGGAGGGCTGTTTTGCGGTGTGGTGAAAGTCCCCAATTTGCCCGGAAGTGGTAAGGCGTATCGAAAATATAAATGTTGCTGTTTTTGGGAATATTACTTATAATAGAAATTAAACAATAGAACGAAAGGTTTGACGGCAGAATTAAGGAAACAGATGTGGAGGGATCTTGTATGGGAATACATTTTGGTGTGGATTACTATCCGGAGCACTGGCCGCAGGAGCGGTGGGAGACGGACGCGAAGCTGATGAAGGAGATGGGCGTGCAGGTTGTGCGCATGGCGGAATTCTCATGGTTTAAGATGGAACCTGTGCTGGGCGAGTTTCATTTTGAGTGGCTCGAGGAGGCGGTCGCGCTCCTTGATAGTTATGGGATCAAGACGATCCTGGGCACACCGACGGCGGCGCCCCCTGCGTGGATTGTGCGCAAAAATCCGGAGCTGCAGCCGATTGACAGGGAGGGGAGACGCAGGTATTTTGGCGGGCGTCATCACGACTGTCAGTCGAATCCTATTTACTACGGGCATATCAAACGCTTTGTGACGGCATTTGCCAGACGGTTTGCGGACAATCCGGGCGTGATCGGATGGCAGATTGACAATGAACTTGGCAATTCGCATGGAGACTTGTGTATGTGTACCTCCTGCAGACAGTTTTACCAGAAGTGGTTAAAGCGGAAATATGGCACGATCGAGGCGCTGAACGACGCGTGGGGGACAGCGTTCTGGAGTCAGGGGTACAATGACTTTAATCAGATCGGGACGCCCCTGATCACGGCGGCGGGCGAGAATCCGTCGGCGATGCTTGACTGGAAATGCTACTGCTCGGATCTGATCGTCAACTTTGCCAGTTGGCAGGCGGATATTATCCGTGCAAACTGTCCGAAGCATTTTATTACACATAACTATATGTGCTTTGACAACAAAGTGGACTATTATGATCTGGGCACGCTGCTCGACTTTGTGTCGAATGACATCTATCCGGCGGGGCACTGGCAGAAACAGCCGCATCAGCCGGAGAACGAGCTTGCCGCATGCCATGATGTCGTGCGCGGTTACAAGAAGAAGCCGTTCTGGATGATGGAGCAGCAGGCGGGCATGGCCGGATGGGAGATCATGGGCAGGGCGCTGGAGCCGGGGCAGATGTCGGCGTGGGCGATGCAGTCGGTGGCGCACGGCGCGGACGCGGTCGTCTTTTTCCGGTGGAGAACCTGCGCGATGGGCACGGAACAGTACTGGCATGGTATCCTGGGACACAGCGGGAGACCGGGCAGGACATATTATGAGGCGAAGAAGCTGACACAGACTTTCGCGAAATATATGGACGACTTTGAGGGCACGATGCCGAATCCTGAGGTTGCCATCGTGCACAACTTCCGGCAGAATTATGCGTTTGATATCCAGCCAAACCACCCACAGCTTCGTTATGTCGAGCAGCTGCAGAAGTACTACAAGGCGCTGTATGACAAGAAAATCCCTGTAGACTTTGTACAGGATATGGATGACATGTCGAAATACAAACTGGTGATTGCACCGCTCCAATATCTGATGACGCCCGAGCTCGAGCAGCACTATATGGATTATGTGGCAAACGGCGGTCATCTGGTGCTGACGATGCGCACCGGCGTGAAGGATGAACACAATCTGTGTATGACAGACCGGGAACTGCCAGGGAGGCTTGGCGAGCTGTGCGGCATCGAGGTGCCGGAGTACGACTGCCTGCTGGAGACGACGGGGGGCGTGCTCTATGGCAAGAAGGAATACACGATTGAGAAGTGGTGTGATATCATAGAACTGAAAGGCGCGAGCCAGATCGCGGAGTACTCGACTGGTTTTTACAAGCAGACACCGGCGATCACGGAGAATCAATTTGGCAGCGGCATCGCATGGTATGTGGGCACGGAGCCGGGCGAGGAGCTCATGGAGGATATCATGACCTACATGACCGAGGTCTGCGAGATCGCGACGCTCGGAACGGCAGCGGACGGAGTGGAGATGATGACGCGCGAGAGTGATGATAAAATATGGCTGTTTGTCATCAACCACACAAATGACGAGCAGGTCTATCACCTGCACGGTATGTATACAATGCTTGAGGGTGAGAAGGAGGAAGTGCTCCGCCCTTATGAAGTGCAGCTTTTTGTGGGAAATAAGCGCAGGTAGCGGATAACGATAACCATGGTGCGGCGGGGAGGGAAGTCCTTTCCCGCCTGAGTTACTGTCTACTGGAGCGCAGTGTTATATTTCATGTGTGCCATCCATGCAGTGCTCAAAGATCCACTGTTTTAGAAAATCGGGATCATTTGTTTCATAAAAATCGACAAGATACTGTTTGAATTTGCCGTCGAGTTTCACGGGGACATTAAATATGCCGCAGCCGTTTTGAATCAATATTTTGTTGATGACATAGCTGCCGATTCGTTTGTTTCCGTCTTTAAATGGCTGGCAGCGCATCAGCCACAATCCTAATTCCAATGCGTGGTCTGTCATATGGTTTTGATCAGGCACGCTATTTAATTTATGAAAGATTTTGTCGGCTTCTGGAAGCTCTGGGCGCCATTTCGTTCCGCTGATGATCACATCGTCTTCTCTCAATTTCCCAAGGTATTGATAGGGTACATCAAATCTTGCAACAATTTCATGCAGGTTTTCTATAAAGATAAGATCTGTGGGGCTGTCAATATGGCTGAGCAGGTAGTCCCACCCGTCACGCAGACAGCAGACTTTGCTGATTTCAGTGGGTGAAAGTGTTCCGACATTGATATTGTTCAGGATATCCTGCGTATCTGCAAATGTGACACCGATTCCCTCTAAGTTAGCCTGCTGGTAAACAGAGTCGACCAATATTCTCTTTGCAATAAAAATATTTTCTTCCAGGGACATTGCATATTTGTTTGGGAGTACCATAATAAATCTATCCTTTCTAAATTTTCTTATTTATATTGCACATTTTGCACACATTATTTTTAACACTGCTTTAAATAGTCTTGATAAAGACTGCATTCAACGCCTCCCAGTCTGCGGTGCGGTCGTCCGTCATCGCATCGACCAATGGCTTATAGTATTCAAGCTGTTTCTCAATGTATGCATTCAGATAATCGATCCGGGGAGCTTTCTCGGATTCGGGCATCTGTTTTTTTGCTTCCAGAAGCTGATTTACGACAGTTTTTAGATTGTCCTCGAGGACTTCGCGGGCAAGCTCCTCAAATAAAACTGGGGGCGGACAGGCTTTCTTTTCAATCCACCTGCATGCTAGAATCGGGCGCAGCACATAGAAATATTTTTTGTATTTCACAAGCGTGTCCGTAAGATGTTCATGATAATTTTTTCTGGCAGTGCCGTAGTAATGGTACATGGCGGACTTGCAGGAAAAATAGTGCTTCGCCGTGTTATAGATCTGTGTCCACTCAGGTGTCGTGTGGTAGACGACTGGGGAGTTCGCCCACTCGAAAAGCGTCGCGTTGGATTTGTGGAAATGCTGCAGTGTCTTTGATAAGTCCCAGCCGTTGATGTCAAGCGTCTCGTCAAGCTCCCAGTCGATAAAGTCCTGTTTGGGCTGTAATCCCAGATAATATTTTTGGTCGCGCACATAGATAAAGCGCACGTCGTAGTCGCTGTCCGGCGACGCGAAGCCCCATGCGCGGCTGCCGGACTCGACGGCGTGGAGGATTGTCACTTGTTCCTTCTCCTCGATTTCTTTTAATTTCAGAGAGATGAGTTCCTCGATGGAACCCTCGAAATCGTTGTATTTCATTGTAACGCTCCCTTCTATATTAAATCATTTCATCATTAAATCATTTCATCACGCACCACTTTTTCATTGACCGACATGACGTATTCCTGAACCCGTCGCATATCCGGTTCGTCGGGCAGTGTTGTATTTTTTGCCGCGTCGTCTAGTTTTTTCTCATAGTCGCTCAACAGTTCATAAAATTCGTCCCGGAATGTGCCGTCCTCCTTCTGGAAATCGCCGTTTCGGATCTGCAGCAAGAGAGGCTGCTCCTCGCGGCGGTAAGTGCGGATCTCGCCCTTTTCCAGAATGTCGATCGCCATCATAAAGAGCCGGATCAGGTGCATGGCGTGTTTGTTCAGGTGGTTGTCATCCTTCTTGCGGTTGCGCTTGCCAAGCTTGTCGTAGTCCTTGACAATGTTATTCATTTCGTTCCAGATATTCTTGTAGTCGCGCAGCGGATAGTGCGTCAGGGTAGTGTCCACAAAGATTTCCGTGTCAAAATCAGGGTTTACGGCCTTGTCCGTGTAGATGCGGATTGCGCCGTTCTCAAAGGGTTCATAGCGCTTGCGGAAATCGTACATGGCATTTTTTACGGAGTTAAATATATGCTGTTCCTTCTCGCGCTGCGGGTAGGAATCCCTCGCCAGCGCGTTCTGCAGGCGCCGCAGCTGTGCGTCCGCGTAGCCCCCGAAGGAGTGGATCGCGCGTTTGGATAGAAACAGGTGCGCGTTGTCGATCAGTTCCTGTCCGAGTGGGTGCAGGTACAGATAATGTTCCGGGTTCAGACCAAGCAGCTCGATTGTGTTGGGATTGCAGGAGAGGAGCAGCGTGATCATTTTCATAAAACTATAGATGGTGGTGTCGGTCTGTGTGTCCACATACTGCTCAAAGCTGGTCAGTCCGATCAGGTCGGATTTTCGGTTCAGGGTGACGCCCCGCACGTCGATGTCGCTGTTTTCATTGTTGGTGCCGTAGGAGTAGCTTCCGGCAAGCCCCAGCAGGATCACATGTCTGCCAAGATGCTCGTCGGACTGCAGGAAGCTGTAAGATTCGGATTTTAATATATTGGAATCGATCATGGTTCACCTCGCGGGATTAGTTTTTGAAATAATGATAGTTAAAGTATATCACAAGATAGTCGGAAACGCACCTGTTATGGTGGACATTTTTATTTTGGCGCATGTTTTTGTTACCGTTTACTCCGTTCCAGTAACATGTCAGTTGCAAACAGTTTCGGAATGGTTTATACTGATTTGCATAAGACATGTTTTTGGAAGGAGCATGATTCATATGGCGATGATGTTAAAGCTCCCTGTGGGGATTGACAATTTCAAGAAGCTTCGCACGGCGGGATTCTACTATGTTGACAAGACGGAACTGATCAAAGAGCTCCTGGAAAACTGGGGGGACGTGAATTTGTTCACACGGCCGCGGCGTTTTGGCAAGTCCCTGAATATGAGTATGATGAAATGCTTTTTCGAGATTGGATGCGACCGCGCGATATTTGACGGGCTTCATATCACGAAGGAAGAGGTACTCTGTGATGAATATATGGGAAAGTTTCCGGTCATTTTCCTGACCTTAAAGGGCGTGAGTGGCAGAACATTGGACGAGGCGAAAGGGATGCTTCGCAATGTCATAGCGAGGGAGGCGATGCGGTTCCAGTTTCTAATGCAGAGTGATCGCATGACAAAGATGGAGCGGCAACTGTACAGAACACTGATCAACGTAGATGAAAAGGGTATGTTTACAATGTCAGATGAGACACTGAAAGATAGTCTGCTGACATTATCACAATTTTTGCAGAAGCACTATGGAAAAAATGTGATCATATTGGTTGACGAATATGACGTGCCGCTTGAGAAAGCGTATCAGGCGGGATATTATGATGACATGGTGGAACTAGTCAAGGGCGTGTTTGGAAGCGCATTTAAGACAAATGATAGTTTGCATTTTGCAGTGCTTACAGGGTGTCTTCGCGTGTCAAAGGAGAGCATTTTTACAGGTCTGAATAACTTGAATGTCTATTCAGTCAGCGATGTGCAGTACAATGAGTACTTTGGATTCACGGATCTGGAAGTCAGGGATATGCTGCGGTTTTATGGCAAAACGGACAGACATGATATCATTCAGGAGTGGTATGATGGGTATCGTTTTGGCAATCTTGAGGTTTACTGTCCGTGGGATGTCATAAGCTACTGTCATGCGTTGAAGATGAATCCGTCTGCCAGTCCGAAAAGTTATTGGGTGAATACGAGCAGCAACGATATTGTCAGAAAGTTTGTGAGTCGAGCGGACAAAGCGACCAAGGATGAAATTGAATCGCTGGTCAACGGCGGCAGTATCAGAAAGAAACTGCATCAGGAGATGACTTACAGAGATCTGGATTCCGACATAGATCATCTCTGGAGTCTGCTCTTTATGACAGGCTACCTGACACAGCGCTGCGAGGCGGATGATGTGACAGAGCTCGTCATACCGAATAAGGAAATACAGTGGATATTTGTGGAACAAATTCAACAATGGTTTAAGGACGAGAGCAAAAAAGATATACAAAAACTGGAAAGCTTCTGCAGGGCATTTGAGGTCAATGACGTGATGGAAATCGAGAGAGGATTTACAGATTATCTCGGAGATACCATCAGCATTCGTGACACGTATGTCAGGAGAGAGATGAAAGAAAATTTTTACCATGGGGTACTGCTCGGGCTTCTCGGACATATGAGAGACTGGGTTGTCAGATCAAACAGCGAGTCGGGGACAGGTTACAGCGATATTACGATTAAGATTGAATCGAGGGAAATCGGTATCATTATTGAATTGAAGTATGCTGAGAATGCTTCTTTTGATGCTGCGTGCACAGAGGCGATACGGCAGATTCGGGAGAAAAATCATGAGGAGGTGTTTGTAAGGGATGGCATGAAGACCATTTATCGGTACGGCATTGCGTGTTATCAGAAACGCTGCAAAGTTGTGTCGGGTTAAGTTAGGGGCAATAACAAAAATTAAATCTAAGGAGGAAACACTATGGCAAACATAACAGTTAAATATTTTTCCAACTGCCTGATCAGGCATACCACATTTGAGATGTATCTCCCAAATGATCTGCGCAATGACATGCCGCCGGATCAGCAGGACAATCCCTACAGGAAACGTCCGACGAAGACACTTTTTCTGCTGCATGGATATACAGGAAGCGCGGGCAACTATGTACCTGAATACCTTTCGGAGCAATATAATTTTGCGGTGATCGCTCCCAATGGGGAGAACAGCTTCTGGCTTGACGGCATTTCGACAGGCCATAAATTTTGTACCCTTCTTGGAGATGAAATGCTGGGGTACGTGCGCAATACCTTCGGACTTGCGAAGAGCGCTGAGGACACCTTTATCCTGGGCATGTCAATGGGTGGATTCGGCGCGCTGCACACAGGGCTTTCCTACCCTGACCGGTTTGGTAAGATCGGAGCCATGTCCTCTGCCCTGATCGTTCATGAGGTGGCAGGAATGAAACCTGGAATGGACAATGGTGTGGCAAACTATGAATATTATCGGGAATGTTTCGGAGATCCGGACAGGGTACTGGAAAGTGATAACAACCCGGAAACGCTTGTCGACAAGCTGATCTCGCAAAATAAAAAGATTCCTGAGATCTATATGTGCTGTGGCACGGAGGATTTTCTGCTGGAAAACAATCGGGAACTCCACCGTTTTCTGGAAAGCAGGAATGTCGCCCACGAATATTTTGAGAGCAGCGGGAATCATGATATGCAGTTCTGGAATGAGTATACGGAAAAGATCGTGAAGTGGATGCTTGCCTAAAGGAGGGACTCTGATGAATGAGCGTATGGAAAAGCAGCTGGCATTTTCTTTGGAAATTGACAAGATGAAAAATGTATTCAGGCAGACGCATCTGTCGAACAACGGCAGGAATGAAAATGACGCCGAGCATTCGTGGCACATGGCGGTCATGGCATATCTGCTCCGCGAGTATGCCAATGAGGAGGTGGATATCGCAAAAGTGATGCTCATGTGCCTGATTCATGATATTGTCGAGATCGACGCAGGGGATACATATGCCTACGACACAGAAGGACTGCAGACACAAAAAACCAGGGAGGACGCGGCAAAGGAGCGCATATTTTCCCTTTTGCCAGAAGATCAAAAGAACGAGTTTACGGCGTTGTTTGACGAGTTTGAGGCATATGAGACGGCGGAATCAAGATTTGCCCACGCGATGGACAATTTTCAGCCCCTGATGCTGAATAACAGCAATGACGGCGGTGACTGGCGGGCGCACGACGTAACGGCGGAACAGGTTTATAAGAGACAGGGAAAGACAAAACTGGGTTCGGAAAAACTATTCGAAGTGACAGATCAGATTCTTCAGGATAATATACGCAGAGGAAATTTGAGGAAATAATTACGAAGGAGAATTTTTATGAAAACAAGAGAACAGATTATTGAATTTATCAACAGACAGAAGGTGGCTTTTGCGGCTTCTGTTGACGAGGACGGTTTTCCGAATATGAAGGCGATGAATGCACCGCGCAAGATCGAGGACAATTCGTTTTATTTCTCCACAAATACCTCCTCCATGCGCGTGCAGCAGTTTCTGAACAATCCCAAAGCGAGCATTTATTTTTACAGTAAAGGGCGGTTCAAGTATGAGGGCGTCATGCTGGTCGGAACGATGGAAGTGCTGCAGGACGAAGAGATCAAGCGGGAAATCTGGCAGGTCGGTGATACGATGTACTATAAAAAGGGTGTCACCGATCCCGATTACTGTGTGCTCAAATTCACGGCGGCCAAGGGGAGGTATTACAGCGCTTTTAAATCGGAGAACTTTGCGTTGGCGTGACGGAATTTGTGTTAGTTATTTTCTGCAGATCCTAACCTGAACCAGCCAAAATCAAAATTCTGCCATTTTGTGCAGGATTTCATTGTTAAGCGCCTAAAAATATTTTAGCCAAAATAAGATCTGTTCAACACACTTGAATACCCTGCTTTACGGAATACATCACAGAGGGCATAAAAGACGGTTCTATTCATGTGAAAAATCCAAAGCAGACAGCTGAAAGTATGATTTTGCTTGTAAATGTCTGGTTCAGCCCTCTTGTATTCTCCGATACGAAAGAAGATTATATGAAGAAGTATGAACAGTTGAAACTGATGTATGAGGGGATGGGGCTTCCGCTGTTTGATGATGAACTGCAATCGTTATTTGAAAACTTATATGACAGGATTGCTGTACGTCAGTAAGATAATCGAGCAGGGAAGACATTCCCTGCTCGCCGCATGACCCGCATGCTGCCTTGGCGGCAAACTTTCATATGCGGGCCTGTGCATAAAGCTGCCGCTTCTTGGGCGGGTTTTATATAATTAAATACGAGAAAGCTGTTGATTATGCAGTAAACAGGTTCGCTTTGTGGACGTTACAATTCGAGGTAATCATTGGCGTTATTTGCGCAGCCATATGTTTTGTTGTCGGCTGTCGCTATCTGAAAAAAGACAAGAAAAATGCCGGATATATTTGGTGCGGCATGGGGGTACTGATTATTCTTTTAGATGTGGTTAAGGCTTCTTTTGGCCTGTTGCTATAGGGAGAAACATATGACAGAGAAAACTGCTCTCCCACTTTAGGCGGTCAGAAATTACAAGATACATTGTCAATATTATTTCGTTTTGTGGTATGCAGATTGCCGCTTGCATTTTTTCTATTTTTGCCCTCTCAATGATACAGCAGAGAACTCCTGTCTATCAGTGTAAATCACCTACTTCCTCATTGCCGAGATAAACCGTATAAGGTTTTCCCTCGTATAGATTCATAATCTGCCTGCGCAGTTTTGACGGATAGAGCCTTGAATGGTTGAGCGTCTTGATATCTAGCCATTCGCAGCCGGTCTGATTGTGGTCTTTGTGAGATGCGGCATTGGGCAATTCTCCGATATATTCGCATAAAAACACAAAATCGACTCTGTGAAATGCTTCCCCGTGAACGCCTTCAATCACAAAAACTAACTCTTTTGCGGTCACTTCGATTCCCGTTTCCTCCGCCACTTCCCGGCAGACAGCGTCGGTGAGGAGCTCCTCGGATTCCTGTCCGCCACCGGGCATGATATACCATTCCTCGCCGTGGTCTCTAATCCTGATTGCCAATACTTTGCCTTCTTTGATGATTAATGCTTTTGCTGAATTCCTGATAGATCTTTTCATGTTTTCCTCCTTTTTTATGCGCAGCCCTATGCCAATGTGCAAAACCATATACGAGAGTTTTGCACATGGAAGTATGCCGCTAAGGTGGCGCATGGGGGCGCGGCGAGTAGTGGAGAAGGTCATTCCCCTGCTCAATTAGATTTGTGTGCAGTACTGACTACATAAAAATTCTAGTATTTTTCAGAGAAAATGTATAGACTTGAAATAAAAAATTTGGTATACTATATACTATATTGTGCCCAAAATGTGTGGGCACTTTTTTTATGCACACGGGCGTCCAAAGGAAAATTCCGGTTTTTCTCTTTTAAAGGCATTCTGCCTGTGTGTTTTTTGATAGCTGGTATTGTAAATACATTGTTTCTTTTGCATATTGTGTCAAAAGTAGTAGTCATTTTTGGGTTGTATTTTGCACTTATGGGATTCATTTTGTTTCTTGTCCGAAAAAACACCAAGGTTTTTTATGCCATGATACCATTCGCGGTGATTTTCGTTATTGCTTTCGGTTTTATAGTTCCAGTCAGCATACCGGTAACAAATGATATAGTGGCAAAGACACCGAACTGCGCATATACCTTAAAATCCACAAGTGAAGATATGGCAGTGTTCTGCCAGGAACTAATGAAACAATATCATAATCATGATGGAGCTGTGAAAGAACTGTTTTCCGCCGTTGTGATGATTGATACGGAGAATAGCTGGGGGACAGTTATTGCGATAGAGTCTGAAAATCAGGGAGAGACTTATTGGCATTCCGGTATTAATCCTGGTTCTCAGAGTCTTTTTGTATTATATCCGTTGCGGGATAAATATGTAATTATTCTTACAAACAGCGATAATGGATTGCAGTTTTCCAAAGAAGTAGCACAAGACTTTTTGCAAATAGACGGGCGTTGGGATATTCCGAGGTAAATATGAGAAGCATCAGAAGACGTATCGATCGTCAGATGGTGCTTTTTGTGTTGACGTAATTTTTTATATTTGATAGGATTTTTTAGAGAGGAGGATACAAATAGCAAATGAACGAAAAATTATATCAGCGCTACTTAAAAACCAGTGTTTACACCGACGTAGGGTACTATAAGGAGTTTGTCGCATCACTGCCGGACGACATACCTTCCATCGGCATGTTGGTCTGCGACCAGATTACCCATCCGTCATTGTATTTTACAGAGCCTTCTTCTTATCTGGAGGAGACGTATTTTGGAAAGTTTTCGTCCTATCCGAAACAGCGTTTTAAAAATGAAGATGAGCTATATATTACTGCTGTTGCAATGATTGCAGGCATATTGCGTCTGGACGGGGCAGGATTTACAAAGAACAGGGATGTGACCAAACGGATCACGGTATCCTGCAGACAGGCGTCCGTATTGTTCAGCGCCATTTTGAAGGCAAAGGGAATCCCATGCCGATCGCGTGCCGGATTTATGGATTTTGGCGATGCGGGTGACAGCTATATGGAGCATTGGGTAAATGAGTATTGGGATTTTGGGCAGAACAGGTGGATTCTGGCAGATGTGGACGGCTATTATGAGTATGAGCAGCGCTTTGGCTACAGTCAGTTTGACCTGCCGCGCCGGAAATTTGTCACGGCCTCGGAAGCGTGGCTTGGTCTGAGGGACAATACACTGGATAAAAAGCTTGACGTGTTTGTACCCGATCTTTTGACAGGCGTCTGTGAATATTTGTTTATGGATTTTCATGCGCTGATGAACAATGAAATCTTTTACTCGTATCAGCCCCTGTATCTCCGCGGCGGATTGCAGGCATTGAATGAGAGCGAACTTTGTGAACTGGATACTCTGGCAGAACTGCTGTCAGAGCCCGACAAAAATATGGAGGAGATTGAGCGGCTGCAGGCGGAAAATGAAAAACTGTCTGTCCTGACAAATAATACACAGAACATTTATCACGATATTTTTGGATAGCGGGTAGGCTAGGGATCTGTAGAAAAATAACTGACACATCTTGACTTGTCTATTTCTCCGATAGCACAGCACAAAAAGCCTCGCCGTAGCCCGCTACGCCTACGTTTTTTGTACTGCGCTCTCGAAGAAATATCCTGCGCAATCTGTATCACTTATTTTCCTACAGCTCCCAAGTTTTTTGGTTCTCTGCCAATCCGGATATTGTGAAATAGGCCTGTATTGTGTATACTGTAACCAGAGAGCAATTCATTTCAGACGAGGGAGGGTATACTATGAACGAAAATAAGGCAGGACTCGGGTATCAGAATTTTGAGGAAGTGAGAACAGAGCATATATTTTATATAGACAAGACAGATTTCATCAGGGAATGGTGGGAGAACGCTGACAAAGTTACCTTGATCACGCGTCCGCGCAGGTTTGGAAAGACTTTAAACATGAGTATGACAGAGTGTTTTTTCTCAAACAGGTATGCGGACAGGGGTGATCTGTTTGAAGGTCTGGCCATATGGGATGAGAAATCTCCCGATGGGGAATATCCATACAGGAAGCTGCAGGGAACTTTTCCGGTAATCTTTTTAAGCTTTGCAAATGTTAAGGCGACGACATATGAAGAGATGCTGTTCAAGATAACAAAAGTAATTGCCGATTTGTATAATAGGAATGACTATTTGTTAGAGGGAAACCTGCTGAATGAAAGAGAGCAGAAATATTATCAGGAAATAGAACCTGGAATGAGCAGCAAAATAGCCACTGATGCCATCAACACGATGGCAGGTTTCATGCAGCGCAAGTATGGTCAGAAAGTAATCATTATTTTAGATGAATATGACACGCCGATGCAGGATGCCTGGATCTCAGGATATTGGGAGGAGACGGTCAGATTTTTTAGTGGTCTCTTCAACTCCACATTCAAGACAAACGAATACCTTGAGAGGGGACTCATTACGGGGATTACAAGAGTAGCGAGGGAAAGTATCTTTACAGGTATGAATCACCTTGATGTCATAACAACGACTTCTAATGAATACGCTACATCGTTTGGTTTTACAGAGGCGGAAGTCTTTACGGCGCTTGAAGACGCCGGATTAGGGGAACAGAAAGAGAAAGTAAAGAGATGGTATGACGGATTTACCTTTGGAACCTGCACAGATATTTATAATCCGTGGTCGATTGTGTCATTTATCAAGAAAAAAGGAGAATATGACACCTACTGGTCTAACACGAGCGGGAATGGACTTGTGAATCAGCTCATTAAAAAGGGCGCTCCGGATATCAAACAGACAATGGAGGATCTTCTGCAAGGTAAAAGCTTTCAGGCTGAAATTGACGAGAAAATTGTGTTTGACCAGTTAAACGGCAGCGTGGACGCAGTGTGGAGCCTTCTGCTCGCGACGGGTTACCTGAAAGTATTAGATGTAAGAACATTAGATACGGACGAGGATGAAATCGGTGAGGAAGGTGACCGATGGTACACGCTGGCGATTACAAACTTTGAAACAAAACGAATGTTCCGAAAGATGGTCAAAAGCTGGTTTGGCGGCAATGCGGAAATGCCATACAGTAACTTCATCAAGGCGCTTCTCATGAATGATTTGGACGGAATGAATGAATTTATGAACAAAGTTGCACTGCACAGCTTTTCGAGTTTTGATATTGCAAAGAATGCGTCAGACGATGATGCACCGGAACGCTTTTATCACGGTTTTGTACTGGGACTGATGGTTGAGCTCGCCGGGCGGTTTGAGATCACATCCAACAGGGAAAGCGGGTTTGGCCGCTATGACATCATGCTGACACCCAAAAACAGGGATAGGGACTGCGCTTATATCATTGAGTTTAAAGTGCATAAGCCCCTGAAAGAGAAAGATCTGGCACAGACGGTTGCAAACGCCCATTCCCAGATTGACGAGAAACTGTATGACGCCAGACTGATCGCAGATGGGTTTTCGGCGGAGCAGATCAAGAAGTACGGGTTTGCATTTAAGGGGAAAGAGTGCCTGATTGGATAACGAGTGCCTTATAAAGAGTCAAAAGTATTTTTATGCTATTTTAGAAATTGTTCCCCAAGTTGGGGAACAATTTGAAATAGTATTATTGCAATAATTTCAAAGAATGTTTTTCGCATTAAAATGTAAAGAAAATGCGCAAATAGATGAATACGGGTAAAAATATGTTGAGTTATACGGAAATAGAAAATAAATTGAAAAGTGTATACAAAAAATATGGAAATGTCAGAGTTGGAGTGGCAGGTTCGTATGCAAACAATACAGCGAAAGACAGCAGTGATGTTGATATAGTAATAGATGGGGATTCTATGCGAATGGATATAGAGCAATATATAAGGAGTCTGTTTAGTATACCTGTAGATGTGTTATGGCTCGAATTATTGGAAGAAGATGACAGACGATTAGATGAGCTGGCTTTGTCCATAGGCATACCCCAAAATAAATATTCGGTTTATAAAACGATAATGGAGGAGGTAAAGTGGGTATGACAAAACCTTATAAAAAATATATTCAGTGTCATTAAACTGAAATTTATGGAGGGAACATTATGGAGAATATTCAATGGCTCTTTTTTGATGTCGGCTCAACATTGGTAGATGAAAGCAAAGTCTATGAGGAAAGAATGAAAACGGTTGCCGAGACAGCAAATGTGTCTTTCGAATACGTTTTTCAGACAGCACTGGGATTTTATAAGGAAAATAAAAAAGGTGATTTAGAGACAATGAAGCTTCTGAAGGTTGAAAAACCGATATGGAGACATGAATATGAAATGTTATATTGTGATACAGAAGCGTGTTTAAAGGAATTAAGTGAAAAATACCGTATAGGAGTCATTGCCAATCAATCTCCGGGCACGGAGCAAAGACTGAAAGCGTTTGGAATGTTACAGTACATTAATCTGGTCATTGCCTCAGCAGAGGAGGGAGTGGCGAAGCCGGACAGGAGAATCTTTGAGATTGCCCTTGACAGGGCAGGTTGTAAACCACAACACGCAGTTATGGTTGGGGACAGGATTGATAATGATATTATTCCAGCGAAAGCGCTTGGGATGAAAACAATCTGGATAAAACAAGGATTTGGAAAGTATTGGAAGAAATCATCTGAATGCGAACAGGCAGATTATGAGGTTCATAATTTGACTGAAATTTTAGATATAGTACAGATCACATCGACGCAGCTACCGCTGCGCTTGTGTTTGGGAAGTAACACTTTCAGAAAATATTCTGCGCCAAACATTAGGAATTGTCCCGAAATAACTTGCAAATAGTCCGTAGGATTTTTCTTCGAGAATGCAAGTTACTACGTAACTGGCACAAAATCAGGCGCATAGCGGGCTATGTAACTGATTTTGCGCTGGTGCTATCGGAGAAAAAGACAAGGAATATTGCAAGTTATTTTGGGATAGTTCCTTAGAGTATTTAGCATAGAAAATTAAAAATGAAACGGGGGTGGAGGAATGGAAGGTCAAGCACAGAATATCAAGGAACTGCAAGACACACCTGACACATGTGGACGGGGCGATGATGAAAATAAACGATGCCTACAAACTTGTCATTCAGAGCAAACTTAGGAATCAACAGATTATAGAAGATGTCACCGACTGTCTGGAAAAGAAAAGAACACCTCTGGTTCTGACCAAAAGTAGAGAACATGCCGATTATTTATATGAGCATCTGCAGGATAAAACAGATCATATTTTTTGCTGCACGGCGGCAGAAGTGAAAAAGAAAGCACTTTGATCAGACAGCAAATGAAAGCAGTTCCAGAGGACGAAACCATAGTATTGGTAGCGACAGGACAGTATATCGGGGAAGGCTTTAATTATCCGAGACTTGATACAATGATGCTGACGATGCCTGTGGCGTGGCAGGGAAATGTGGAGCAGTATTCCGGGCGTCTGCACAGGGATTATGAGGCGAAAAAAGATGTCATTATCTATGATTACGTGGATGCGCACATCAAAGTACTGGAAGGCATGTATCATAAGCGGCTGCGGACATATAAAAAGATGGGGTACGAGCTCTGTCTGAATCTGACATCACAGAAACAGCAGGCAAACTCCATTTTTGACAGCGAGACTTATAAACCTGTCTATGAAAAAGATCTGGCTGAGGCGAATCGGGAAATTGTGATTTCAAGTCCCGGGTTAAATGTGCCCAAGGTGAAGGCATTTATCAAACAAGTGAAGGCAGTTCAGGAGAACGGAGTTCAGATTGTGGTGTATACGCTGTCGCCAGAGCGTTATCCGGCGAGCAGGACAGAGATTACCCGAAAGCTTGTCAGGGAGTTGGAGCAGGTGGGAATACGCGTCATGCCACGCGAAGTCCTGCATGAGCACTACGCGGTGATCGACCATGAGATCGTGTGGTATGGCAGCATGAACTTTCTTTCCGCGGAGAAGGAGGAGGATAACCTGATGCGCGTGGTCAGTGAGGAGATTGCACAGGAGTTGTTGGCGGGAGAGGCGTGAAATGCTATTTGGTAGGTAAATTATAAATTGTTCCTCAAGTTGGGGATCAATTTATTTTTTTGAAATAATTGTGACAACAGCGTGGTCTGATGCGTCTTATCTATGAGATCTCAAATGAAGGAGAAAGGAGATGCATTCATGCATGATGTGATGGAATTGTTTCATCTTTATAAAGATGATGTGTACAGGCTGGCGGTCAGCTATACCCGCTCGGTTCAGGATGCAGAGGATGTATGCCAGACGGTTTTTCTGAAACTGATGGAGCAGAGCGGTATCGCGCCGGGCAAGGAAAAGGCGTGGCTGATGCAGGTGACAGCCAACCAGTGCCGGAGTCTCCTGCGGTCGGTCTGGAGAAAGCGGACAGAGCCGCTGGATGAGGCAGCGGAGGAAATCGCGTTTGAACAGCCAGCGATGCAGGGTGTCTGGGAATGTATCAGGAAACTGACGCCCAAGTACCGTATCGTGGTGTATCTGTTTTATTATGAGGGATACGCCGTGAAGGAGATTGCTGATATTTTACATATTTCCGGCACCGCTGTCACCACGCGGCTGTCGCGGGCAAGGCAGATATTGGAAAAAGAGTTGGAGGAGGAGGTCTATTGATGGAAAAAAGATTACAGGAAGTCTATGATCAGGTTCGTATGTCAGAGGCGTGCAGACGTCGTATTGAGCAGGCTATGCGGGCTAAGGGTGCAGAAGGGCAAAAATACGTGACAGGATACAGGTGGAAACCTGGACTTGTGGCTGCATTGGCTGCAGTGATGCTGCTGGCGCTCGCGGACACAACCGTGTATGCGTACACAGGGAGCGGGCTCCTAAGCCGGGTGATGTCCTGGGCTGGCAACGCCATATTTACACAAGGGACAGATGCGGAGGGAAATGCAGTTGGGACTGCCTCACTGGATACCTCGAACATGACAGCGCCTGCAGTGTATCGGGACGGACATCTCTGGTTTACTGCAAATGGCGAGAATATTGACATCACGGGCGAGGTTTCCGAGGTCAGGGCGTACGTCTATGACTACACCGACGGCGAGGGAATCAGGCATTATCTGATTGTCGGCGGTGCGCCGGAGACATTTGGATACGCGGAATTTCTCTATGATGCCACGAAAGATCCGGGCTGGATCGGAGGATATTTTACATCGGGGAAGGTCGGGGAGACGATCAACCCTGACTGGCTGGAAAAAGCGAAGGAAGAGCTTGGCATTCCATGGCCATAAATTTGACTATTTGATTTAATGTACAAGGAGGATTGATAAAAATGAAAATAAAATTCGTATGTATGATGCTTGCCACTGCCCTGAACCTGTCAGCCTGCGGGAACAGTTCGATGGGTATGGACGGCGCTGAAAACGCAGCAGTCATCGATATGGCGCAGTTTGACAAAGCGGATTCCGTGCAAAATACAGGAGTCGAAAGCAGCGGCGATTATGATGTGATTCCCCTGAAAAACAGCAGTACCGGCACTGTCAAAAAGTCGGCGTTTTCAGGGAAGGTCGGCGGCTGCTATTGCGCTGGCGGCAGCCGGATGATCGTTGCGGCGGATAAGCTCTATCTTTATGATATGCAAAAAGGCGAAAATATTGCCAGCGCGGATATTTCCATGGAAGACTTATGTGTGCAGACTTACGCGGACGGTTATTTCATTGTGGGGCAGGGAACTGGCGGCAGTAACGGTTCATTTGTATCATCACAGGGCGGCAGCGGTATCACCGGATACATACTGGATAAGGATTTTACGATTCGGGACACCATTTCCTTTAACGGATTATTAAATGATGACTTTATTTTACAAACCACAGGAGCTGCCATTTCACAGGACGGAAAACAGGTTGCTTTCGGTGGACTACAGGGGATTTACCTCTATGACACGTCTTCCAAAAAGGTTCGTGTGCTTCTGAATTATTCTGAGAATGGCAAGGCAAACAATATGCAGATTGGAACCATGGACAGCCTTGCCTTTGCGGGAGACAACACGTTAGTTTATGTGGGGATGGCTACGGACGCTTCCAAGGGCGGTGACGGGTTTTCTGTCTATGGCACGGTGTCCACAGACAGCGCAAAGCTCACCATCACAAAGAAAACGGGCTACCAGATAGATACCGGCGAGGTGCAAAGGGGCGGGAATCTACTGATCATGCCTCAGAGCTTTGACAAAAATAACGGAACCCTGCTCATGCTTGACACTGCGTCGAATACGGAAAAAACGATATCATTTTCAACGCGCGGCGAAGGAAAGGATGGCGTTTTCTGTTCCGGTCAGGGGAAATATGTGGCGACCTCTGTTCTGGGAAAATCCAGTGTGACAATTAATATCTATGATACAGCGTCTGGGAAAATCGTCCATACGGAGACGGTCAAGGACAGCAACAGCACCTATTTTCTGCGTATACCACAGATTTTGCTTCTGGATGAATCCGGCACCTGCGTCGTGGTGCTTGGACGGGGCATTGGCGAGGTGGACACCCTGATCACGACCTTTGGCTTTAAAGGGTAGTAGTATCTTTTGAAATTGTGTAAGGCGAAGGAAAGACAATTCCTTATTGCAGTACTGCCCGATAATGAGTATAATACAACATAGGAGTAATATGAATGGAAGCGTTAAACAGCGCATTCGGAGGGGGATTCCTATGGATTATATCATTCATTATGATGTGGCGGCTTTTGTGATCACGCTGGCGATCACGCTGCATTTCTGTTATAAAAAGAGTATTGATACCTATCAGACGCAGTTGTTTTCCATGCTGGTCGGGTTGGAGCTGGTTTCGTCTGTGATGGATCTTGTGACGATGTACACGATCGCAAACCCGCAGGTGCTCTCGAATATGTGGCACTATATTCTAAACGGTGTCTATCTGCTGACGTTCAATGCGACTTCGGCGGTCTACTTTGCCTATATCGTCAACTCGGTGAAGAAAAAGAGGAGGATCAAGCGGCCAGAGAAGGCGTTGATCCTGGTGCCGTTCTGCATCGATGTGCTGCTGACGGTCACGACGCCGGCAACAGGTCTAATTTTTGTTATCACGGAGACGGGGGAGTATGTGCATGGTCCCCTGTTTCTGGTGCTGTATGCCAATGCGATGCTCTATGTGCTTGCCTCGCAGGTGTATTCTGTGATCTACAGGGCGATATTCACGCGCGGTCAGCTCGTGGTGGTCTGCACGTATACAATCTCCAGTTTTGCAGTCCTGATCGTGCAGATGATGTTCCCAAATCTGATGATCGCGCAGTTTGCGGTTGCCATCGCGGTTCTGCTTATTTATCTATCGCTGGAAAATCCACAGGATTACACAGAGAGGGGAATCGGTACTTACAATAGGGGTGCGTTTGAGAAGATTTTGACGGCAGATATTGAGAATGAAAAGCATTTTAGCGTGTTTGCCGTGGAGTTGGACGGAATGCAGTATCTCAGCGAGACGCTTGGCGTCGAGAGTGCCAATGGGATTCTGAAACAGTTTGGGGAGTTTATTACTGAGGCTGCGGGGAAGAGAAAGGTGTTTTATCTGTCCGGGAGCCGTTTTGCCGTCGTGTCCGGCAGCAGGCGGGAACCGTGGGATGAGCTGGCGGACACAATACGTGTGCGCTGTGGACAGCCATTTTATGCGGAGTCGGTTCCGCTCACGCTCACGGCGCTGATGTGTGTGGCGGACTACCCGGAGGACGCGGTGCATCTTGCCGATATCGAGGCGCTGATGGATATCGGTCTTGAAGATGCGGCGGCGTGCTCTGATGGTGAGATTGTTTTTGCGGATGTGAGCATGCTGGAAAAGCACAGGCGTGAGGGCAGGATTATACAGATGATGAAGACTGCCCTGCAGGAGAACCAGTTTGCCGTTTTTTACCAGCCGATTTTCTCGGTCGAGAAACAGCGGTTTACCTCCGCGGAGGCGCTGATCCGTCTGCAGAATGATGAGCTTGGGTTTATCAGCCCCGAGGAGTTTATCCCACTTGCGGAGAAAAATGGGCTGATACTTGAGATTGGGGAGTTTGTGTTCAGGGAGGTCTGCCGGTTTATCGTGGAGGAGAAGCTGCTGTCGAGGGGGATTGAGTATATCGAGGTCAACCTGTCGGTGGTGCAGTGTATGCAGGAGTCGCTGTATCAGGATTTGCTGAATGTCATGGACGAGTACCATCTGCCGTATCCATGCATCAATCTCGAGATCACGGAGACGGCGGCGGTGATGTCGCACGAGACGCTGATGCGCAATATGAGTAAGCTGATTGAGCGGGGAGTGAATTTTTCGCTCGATGATTACGGGACGGGCTTTTCCAACACGACATTTGTGATCAAGTATCCGTTCCGCATCGTCAAGATCGACAAGTCGATGGTGTGGTCTGCGATGGAGGACGAGAAGGCGATGTACGCGCTCAAATACACCATGGCGATGGTGAAGGCGATGGGCATGGAGCTTGTCGCGGAGGGTGTCGAGAATGAGGAGCATATCCGGCTGCTGACGGAGCTTGGATGCGATTTTTTCCAGGGGTATTATTATTCCAAACCTGTGAATGGGGAGATGTTTCTGGAGAAGATCGGGAATTTCCAGTTTTTGGGGACAATATGAACAGCAAAGAGCTGTAGATTTTGGTTAAAATGTCGTTAATATTTTCTTGACATTTAGGGAATAAAGCTTATATACTTAATAATATAGAAGTACATTTCGAATATTTAATAATTTTGTAACAAAATTTAATAATTATGCCGGGCAAGATATTGTCATCAGGCATACAGGTGGGTGAGAAGGGATGACAGATAAGGAAGTACATAAACTACGCCGGCATGAACTCATTGATTTGTTGTTGAGAGAGGTGCTGCAGGTAGACCACTTTAAAGAAGTGGCGGTTACGATTGAATCGGAGAACCAGCAGCTTCAGGATACGATAGAGCGGATTAAGGGCAGGTTAAACGATAAGGATGCGCAGATAGAACGTCTCAAAAAAAAGCTTGATGATAAGGATGCACAGATCCAGGCGCAGGAGGAATCCATTGTAGAGAAAGATGCGGAGCTGGAGGAACTTGGAAAGGCCGTAGAAGATAAGGACGTGCAGCTGGAAGAATTGGGGAAAGCCGTTGAAGATAAGGATGAGCGGCTGGAAGAATTGAGAAAGACCGTAGAAGATAAAGACATGCGGCTGGAAGAACTTGGAAAGACCATAGAAGATAAGAACATGCAGTTGGTAGAGCAGGCAAAAATCATCGAGGACGTAGGTGCACGCATGAAGGAGACAGAAGAGGAAGCAGCGCAAAAAGACGCACAGATAGAGAGCCTGCAGGCAGAGATGGCGCACCTGAGAGAAAAACTGCAGAATGCCGGCGGCAGTAAAGAAGAACTGGAAAATTTCAGAAAGAAACTGGAAGACAAAGATATAGAACTGGAAGGATTCCGCAGGAAGCTGAATGACAGTGGTGCAGAGGTCGATAGTCTCCGCAGGAAGCTGAATGACAGTGATGCAGAGGCCGAAGGTCTCCGCAGGAAGTTAAATGACAGTAATGCAGAGGTCGAAGGCCTCCGCAGAAAAGTGAGCGACAGCGACGCAGAGAACGAAGGTCTCCGGAGGAGACTGAATGACAGGGATGCAGAGATTGACAGTCTCAGAAGAAGGCTGGACGACAGGGATGCGGAGATCGAACGGGTTAGACGCAATAATGCCGGCGGGGCATCCGACAGACGGTCTGATGCCGGAACTGCACAGACAGGCCAGCTTCATCGGACATTCACACAGCTGGGGCGGTTCGGACAGAAACTAAGCGGCAGTGATAAGCGTCCCCGCAGATAATCAGAAATATAACAAAGAGATAAACGGGCTGGCACGACTTGATAAGTGCGGCTGTGTTGAAAAGGTGGGAAATGGGCAGCGATGGGAATATGGAAGAAATAATCTTGGAAGAAGCTGGAGATACCGTGGAAGCCGGAGCGGTCGGAGAAGCCGGAGATACCGATGCGGAGAATGAAGAGGAAGTATGGGTGGAGCCGGATATGCCTACAGCGGCGCAGCTGCAGGCGGAGCTCGACGCACATGGGTACAAAAAAAGATACAGCAACGTGTTCCGGAATGCAATTTATACGCTGGTTATTGTGGCGGCAGTGTCCGTGCTGATATCGATGCTTCTGATGCCGGTTTTGCAGATTGCAGGCAGTTCCATGTCGGATACGATGGGGGACGGCGATATCGTCGTTGCTTTGCGATATGCGAAGTTTGAGACAGGAGATGTCATAGCGTTCTATTATAACAATGCGGCGCTGGTAAAGAGGGTGATTGCTTCGTCCGGGCAGTGGGTAGATATAGACAGCGACGGCAATGTGTATGTAGACGGCGTGGTTGTGGAGGAACCCTACGTGACGCAGAAGGCTTTGGGTGATTGTAATATTACATTGCCATACCAGGTGCCTGACGGCAGGTACTTTGTGATGGGAGACAACAGGGTTAGCAGTATTGATAGCAGAAATACAGAGGTCGGATGTGTTTCATCAGATATGGTAATTGGCAAGATTATCGCCAGGGTATGGCCACTGGGAAACATAAAAACTTTTTAACCTGATTACCGTAAAGGAGAAAGGAGAGAGCGGAATGAAGGATGTTGAAAAATCCGGACAGGAAGAAATAAGCGGGCTTGAAGAATACAATTTGCGTAAGAAGAAAAAGGCAATATGGACAGCCGTAGTATGTGTGCTGGCAGTTCTGATGGTTGTGGGCGTTGATTTCGCACTGCGCAGTCAGGGGCGGGCATACACGGGTGAACCGACGTGCGGTAAGTCTGAACACAGCCATTCAGCAGACTGTTATGAGAATGGCGATGTGAATGGCACGTTGATCTGCGAATCAGAGGAGCATACACATGATGACAGTTGCTATGAGTCGGTAGAGGTTGTGGATGAGGATGTGGTCGCGGATGCGGATGCGCCAGAGTCACCGGAATCACCGGAGCCTGGCACAGGCAGCGATGGAGCGACAGGTGACGTGCCGGACTCTGATGCAGGCAGCGATGGAGCGCCGGGACCTGATGCAGGCGACAATAATGGATCGTCTGAGTCTGGTACGGGCAACGGTGATGTGTCGGAGCCTGATGCAGACAACAGTGGAAGTGGATCGTCTGAGTCTGATACAAACAACAGTGATCCGTCGAGTGAGGGAACGAGTGAGACAGCAGGCACGAATGAGGGAACCACTCCGAAGGATGACGTAACGACGAGCGAGGAGCCGAAGGAGACAGAGGGGACGACTGAGAAGGAGACAGAGACAGGGACAGAAACCACGACGACCGAGATCGAGACAGAGACAGAAACCACGACGACTGTAGAGACAACAGAGACAGAGGAAACGACAACAGAGGAGTCGACAGAGCCGGAGCTTACTTATGAGGAAACTTCCAGAACATATGAGGATAAAGATAATGGGATTAACGTTGAAGTATCTTATCCGAAATCCGCAGATATTCCTGACCAAGCAGAGTTGATCGTGAAAAATCTGACAGGAAGTGAATACAAGAATGCGCTGAAGGAAGCGGAGAATGCACTGGAGGATGCAAAATTTGATGCAGGCGCCATTGCTTATGACATTTCTTTCGTCTATGACGGCAAGGAAATCGAGCCGAAAAAAGGCAGCCGTGTGACGGTGACGTTCCATTTCATAAAAGATACTTATGAAGATGGTGATGAGCTGACAGTCGTCCATGTGGATGATAATAATAATCAGATAGAAATTATCGAGGGCGTCGAGGTTGATAATGGAAAGAGCGCGGTCGATGTGGATTCCTTCTCCCCATATATCGTCGGGACGACACGGCCTGTGGATGCGCAGGATATCTCGGATAGTGTCAAGAACATAGAGTTCTCCACGCGGGAAGGCAGTATATGGGTAAAAAAAAATAAGGATGAGAACGGACAGTATTCTTTTAACAGTGACGACAGCATTAAGGCAGTATTTTCATGTGAATCTATTCCAGTGAACAAATTGGGCAGCGGGGCATACATACCGCTGCCAAAATCTATATCGCTCCCCGCTCAGATGATAGGAAAGAAAGTAACATACAGTGACAGGGACTATAGCGGTACGGCGGGTACATACCAGTTATTATACGACACGGATGGTGCGCCGTGTGCGTCTTTTGCGTTTACAGATGATTACCTGAAATGGATAAGAAAAAACAGGGGCGGACGTATCAACGAGCTGTATTTTGATTTTGAATTTACCTGGGACGTGGGGCAGACTGACGGGACAGAAAAGAAGGAAGACATTTATTTAGGCGATTTTGCCGGGACTGTAGCGATTAAGACGAAGGACCAGTCAAACGATTCGAATAACAAGCTCGGATATAATGCATATAAAAACGTCAAAGAAACAAAATATGAAAATGGAAAAATGATCATCACGTATGAGGTTTACGTGAATGTTGAAAAACGCCAGGAAAAGGAGATCGTGCTCAAGGATACGATTACCTGGGGGACAGAGTTTGACAATTTTCAATGGGAGTATTCCGGAAGAGGCGGAAGCCATGCGGATGATTATGTGAAGCTCACCAGAGTGAGCGATACGGAGAAAACGATTACCATCGGAAATAAGGATGGCGCGGACGAGGGGACTTATACCATTCGCTATACAGCATCTTTTGACATAGGTGATCTGCAGAATGCAAAGGTCGATTCTGTCAAAAATACGATTGATTATGACGATGATAAATATCATTCGAGTGCAGAGACGGATACGCGGATGAATCCCATGACCAAGAGCGGTTCTGTGGTGGAAGTCAACACCGGGGAAGTGAAGTGGACAGTCCGCATCAACGACGGAAGGGTGCCATATACGTTCGGACAGGGCGAATCGTTTACAGATACGCTTCCGGCTGGAACCAGTCTTGTCGAGGACACGATGAAAATTATCCAGTATGACGCGAACTGGAAAGAGATTGGGAATGTCACTGACTGGCATACGGAAAAGAAGCAGGACGGAACGACGCTGATTACGGTAAATCTTCCGCAGGGTGCATACAGATACCAGCTCGAATATGTGACAAAACAGGATGAGGCTCCGGAACCGGGCGTCGAGACAAAAGTGGAGAATAAGGCGGAGATCAAAGGAGATGTCGATTACGAGACGTCTGCAGGTGTCACGCTGAAACCGGATGCCATTACAAAAACAATGGGAGAAGTGCTCACAAAGACAGAGCAATACTATACGACACCCGATGGCACAAAACGACAGGTATTTGAAGTCCCATGGTCTGTGATGCTGGCATCTGTAAAGGCCGGTGAGGAATACACAGACAGGGCAGTGAATGCGTCCTGGACGGCTCCGTTGATCATGAGTCCTGAGCAGATCGCTGGCATTGTGGTCAAGTGCGGGGAGAATCCCCTGACAGTGGGTACGGATTACACCATCACATCGCCGGATGGCAGCGAGGATTTCCTGTTCAAAATAAAGTTCCTCAAGAGCCAGAAAGCGAAAGTCACGATTGATTATACCTGCTATGCGGATGTGACGGATATAACAGAAGGCGGATGCAATGTACGCAATGTGTTTGGCAGTGTGGAAGCAGGCGGATGGATTGAGAAGAAGTTCCAGTCAACCAGCAACAATCTCTTCAAATACGTGAAAGGTTCCGGTGCGGATGAATGGAATCGCTATACGGATTCCAAGATCACGATTGGCATGAACAAGACGCTCAACTGGGTGATTGTTGCGACGCCCAATTGCATTCCCGAGAGCCCGCTTGTATTTAAGGATACGCTGCCGAAGGGACTGCGTTTCGTGGACGGTTCCCTGAAGATAACGGCGGATTGGGGTATTGATATCGGTGCAGAGTATTATCAGATCGAAACAGAGAAGGGTGAGGACGGCAATGATGTATTCACACTTACAGTGGATTTGACAGGAAAGGAGGTATCCTGGAAAGATTATGGCACCAGCGAGCTGCAGAGGCTGGAAATTACATATGACACAGTGATCACGGACACAGATTTTCTGACAGGCAGCGATCAGTCAACGGTTTATACCAATACGGTTGAGTGGGACGGTGAAAACGTTGAGCAGAACGTGACTGTGACAAGGGATGTGATCGGCAAGAATGGCAGCTTTAACGAAGAGACAGGGATGCTCAGGTATTCCGTGATCATCAATCCGGACGGTGCGGATCTGAATCCGGGCGGAGACCTGCTCCGGGTGGAGGATACCCTGACAGACCGCAGGGGAGTTGAATTTACGCTGGGGGATGTGAAGCTTTACCGTCTGACCAGCGCGTCGGATGGAGCGGGTAAAAAGGTGCCCGGAGAGGAAATTGCCACATTGGAACAGCTTTCCAGCAAACCGTCTGATGGTAGCGCACAGGAAAATACCTATTACTATGATGCGAGTACCTATACGATTACTGCATATATCCCCGATGAGACCGGATGCGCGCTTGTGTACGGCTACCAGATCATGAGTGACGTGGCGGAGGACATCTACGTGAGCAATAAGGCTTCTCTGTATGGCGGCAGCAAATCGTTTGGAAGTACACAGGAAAGTACGAAAGTATTGAAGTTTTCACTGAAAGCGGGAGTGAGTACGCAGGCAGTCGGACTTTATCTGGAGAAGCGTGACGCGGCATATAATGATAAGCTGCTTGCCGGTGCGGAATTTGAGGTTTCCAGATGGGACGAAACCGAGCGTAACTGGGTAACGGAGGAGAATAATCCTTATGTAACCAATGAAAACGGCAGTGTGGCGCTATCTTCCCTGGCAGTGAATACGGTGTATATGATTAGGGAGACAAAGGCACCGGAAGGTTATGAGATCGATTCGAAAGTCAGATACTTCGTTCTCACAAATAATCCGGAAAGTATAGAGGCGATACCAGACGGTGTGAAGAGGGAAGACATCACGTTATATCCATACGGCAAGGATGTACCGGTCTCTGTCATGCAATGGGTGGATTACCGGAATACAAAGCTCCTCGTCGAGAAAAAATGGGTGGATGGCAGCCAGAAAGAGATTGAGCGAATCAACGGTGTGCTGACGTTCGAACTTTATCGGAAAAAGATTCCGAAAGCCCAGGCGCCTGCCAGCACCGACGGAAGGCTGCTCATATATGAACTGACCGATGAAGATCTGGAGAAGATCAAGGCTGATTATGAGGGATACAAGACCGCGCACGCGGATGAATTTGTGGCGGAATACACCATGGATAACTCACAGACAAGTAGTGGCGTATGGAGGCTTGTGATTCCGGTTGAGCAGAGTGACAATGCAGGCAACATATACCAGTATTATGTGGTGGAGACGTCTATGGACACACTCTCGGGAAATGACCAGTGGCTGAAGGCAGAGTATGCGGAGACCTTTGACGACACTGAAAATCTGGGCGGAATTACCATCACAAATACTATTGTATCGGAGTACGCGCTTCCTGAAACAGGCGGCAGGGGTTCCTGGACAGATCGGGTAGCCGGGTGGTTTCAGGATCGTTACCAGAATATAGTACACTATTTTAGAAAGGAAGAAAAATGAAGATGAAGCAAAAAACAAAGAAAAAATTGAGGCAGCTTTCGGCGCTCCTTCTGTCACTGATGATGATTTGTGCATTGTCACTGACGGCATTTGCGGCGGAGGAGAACAGCACGGCAGGAGATGGCGCGGAGAGCAAACAGACGGCAGATGTATCCGGACATTCGTTTACAGCGTATCAGATTTTTTCGGGTACTTATTCCCAGGAGAAAGATATGCTTTCTGATATCGAGTGGGGCGCAGATGCGCAGAATCCGGCGATACAGAGTGCGATCGCAGAGGCGCTGGGTCTGGGTGCGGATGCAGAGCTTGCGGATATCCTTGCAGCGCTTGAGCAGGTAGGAGATGACTCAGATACGGCAAATAAACTGGCGGCGGCAATTGCTTCCAATGCAAATCTGCTCGGCAGCGGGCAGCCGGTTGTGGATGGTCAGGATGTCGGACCGGGCTACTATATCGTGATTGATACGACGGCAGAGATCACGGATGGCTCTTCCAGAAACTTCGCGCTGTTACAGTGCATTGACGGGATAATCCATATCAAGGCAAAGACAGGTACTGTTACTTCAGATAAGCAGGTAAAGGATATGAATGATTCGGATGCAAATGATCCGTCTAATGATGCCCTGGATACATCTGCTGACTATGATATCGGTGACAGTGTACCGTTTGTGCTGACAGGTACAGTTGCAGAGAATTTTGACTTGTTTGTTGATGTACCGTATAAGTTTATTTTCCACGATACAGAAGACGCAGGACTGACATTCAATAATGACATCAGCGTCACAGTTGACGGAACGGCGGTTGATGGCAGCGCCTACAGAGTTGTGCTCGATCCTGGAGAAGGCGAGACATTTCAGGTTATATTTGATGATTTAAGACAGGTTTCGGGTGTACATGCGGGAAGTGTGATTGAGATTACCTACTCATGCACGCTGAATGAGAATGCTGTTATCGGCTCGACAGGAAACAAGAATACAATGCATCTTGAGTATTCCAACAATCCCTATGATTCGAACGAAACAGGGAATACCCCGGATAAGACCGTTATTGTATTTACATATAAAGTAGAAATTAACAAGGTTGACGGGGAGAATCAGCCGCTCGCAGGCGCAGGGTTTGCATTATACAAGCTCGATACGAATTACACCGGTGATGACGGTCTGACGAACGAGGACGGCACGAAGAATAATGTGCTGGGCGACAAGATCTACAATAAATTAGTGAAGATGTATAATGCTGATGCTGCGACGACGATGTTTTCATTTGAGGGCATTGACGATGGCGAGTACCTGCTGGTGGAGACAGAGACACCTGACGGCTACAACTCGATTGATCCAGTGGCATTCAAAGTAACAGCAACACACAGCGGTACGCAATTAACCGACTTAAATGGCAATCCGATTGAGGGAACAGTGGAGCTCACATTTACATCTGACGCGGGAGCAGGTGCTATAGCAACGGATGTCGTGAACAAGTCAGGTTCTCTGCTTCCTTCTACAGGCGGTATCGGTACAACGATGTTTTACATCATTGGCGGCGTCCTTATCGTCGGCGCATGCGTGGTACTGTTTGCGAGGAAGACCATGAAGAATGAAAAGAGATAAAAAAAGAGATAGAGAAAAAGATCAAGACAAAGAAAAAGATAGAGAAAAAGATCAAGAAAAAGATCAAGGGAAAAAAAAGGCATCGAAGCTGCCTACCATTATTCTATGCGTCATTCTATTGGCGGGCGTAGGCATCATGTCCTATCCGACAATCAGTGATCTGTGGAATGAACGACATGCTTCCCGTTCGATCGCAAGCTATATCGAACAGGTAGACAATACATCACAGGCAGTGAAAGAGGAACTACTGCGGGAAGCGGATGACTATAACAGGGCTCTGGATTTGGGTGTGCATTTCAAGCTGGACGAGGAAGCGTATGCACACTACGAATCCGTCCTTGATATTACAGGTACGGGAATTATGGGGTATATACAGATTCCCTCCATCCATGTGAACCTCCCGGTATATCACGGAACGGATGAGGCGGTGCTGCAGATTGCCGCAGGGCATCTTGCAGGCTCCTCTCTTCCGACGGGGGGGGAGAGAACACATGCGGTGATATCGGGACACAGGGGGCTGCCTTCCGCCAAACTTTTTACAGATCTGGACCGGCTGGTGGAAGGGGATATATTCATGGTGACGGTACTTGACCGGGTGTGTACCTACCAGATTGACCAGATACATGTCGTGCTTCCGGAGGAGATCGCCGATCTGGCGATCGAGGAAGGAAAAGATTACATGACGCTCGTGACCTGTACACCATATGGTATCAATACACACCGTATGCTGATCCGGGGGCACCGCATCGGCAACCTCGAGAGCGGCGGCAGCGCGGTTGTGGCTGCAGAGGCAGTAAGGATAGCTCCGGTTGTCGTTTTTTTTGGCGTAGCAGTCCCGCTGCTGTTTATTACAACGGCCATATCTCTTGCCGTGTCCAATGCAAGAGGACGCAAAAAGTCGCATGAACAGATTTTGCAGGAGATGGAGCAGGACGTTGCATTAGGAGGGGAAAAAGATGAAAAAAATCACAAAAATAATTCTTAGCCTGATGACCGTACTGTGCGTTGCGTTTTATACGGTAGGGGCAAATGCGCAGGAAATGACAGGCTCAAGGATGCGTCAGCCAGATATGGACAGCAGTATGTCAGTGACAGTTCATGTGGGGGACGGCATCCGTGATAAGCTTTCTGCTGTACCACCTGAGGACGGCACGATTTGTTTTGACTTGTACCGGATTGCAGACGTCGTTGGAGACGGATTTACATATCAGGTGACAGAAAAATACCTTGCACTTGCGGAAGAACTGAGCAAGGCGTCCACTCTGTCAGACAGCGGGAGCGCGCCGGACTGGCAGGCACTGGCGCAGCAGGCCTTCGCGCTTGCTGTCGGCGGGGAGGGCACCATAGTAAATACACCCTCCGGCGCGGACTATACAGGGCTTAGCCTCGATGTAAAAAATACAGTTTCCAAGGGACTATATCTGCTCGTGGCAAGGGAAACGCTGGAGAACAGGACGATTGTGAGATCAGTCAGCGCCGCGGATGCGGATGGCGAAAACCATTATGCGGACAGTCAGTATGCCGTCTGTGCTACCGCAGGGGCGGACATCTATACCATTATGCCGCAGATCATATGTGTACCGACGAAGCTGTCGGCGGATGGTTCCACGGCGGTATCAACGATGGCAGATGGCGAATGGGTTTACGATCAGCAGCTTGTGTTAAAGATGTCGGTGGAGCCGGCGTCGGGCGCTATCCGGATTGACAAGACATTGACAGGCCACACGGGGGATGAGAAGGTCACCTGTGTATTTCAGGTAGATGCATATTATCCGACGGCAGATACCTTGTATTCCAGCGAAGTCTATTCTGTCGCGTTCGACGCGAGCGGGAGCAAATCTCTGTTGATCGAAGGGCTGCCAATCGGTGCGCTGGTGCATGTGACGGAGGTGTACAGCGGAGCGAATTATGTCTCATCTGTGCCGGCGCCGGGTTTTCTGGACGTGACAGTGCTCAATGGGGAAACGGCATCGGTTGCTTTTACCAATACACGCGACAATGAGCGGTCAGGCGGCGGCATCACGAATCATTTTACCTATCAGATTAAGGATGGTGTGGGCACCTGGGACTGGACAAAGACAACTGATAATACGCAGACAGTAAATGGCAACAGGGGCACAGACATGGCGCAGGATTCCGGACCGAGTGAAACGGATGCTGCAGGCACGAACGGGTAGGGGGTGGATTGCTTGAGGACGAAGAAGATAACGAACATCATATCTGCAGCCTTGGCTGTGGGGCTTGTCTGTATCAGCAGTGTGCAGAATGCAAACGCTTATTTTACCACGCATGTGACGGCCAAAGGCGGATACGAGGTGTCATGGAGGCATCGTGAGGAGATTACAGAGGAGTTTGTTGACTGGAACAAGTATATCACGATAACAAGTGAGGACGGTTCCGTTCCTGTATATGTGCGTGTGAAAGCGTTTGCCGGAAACAGCTATCAACTGGTTTATGAAGGAACCGGATGGACGTACAACAATGCGGACGGATACTGTTACTATGATGCGGTATTGCAGGGCGGAGGAACAGCTACAGGGCTTCGGGTTGGCATAAATAATGTTCCGGTAAATCCGAAGGAAGGCATGGATTTTAACGTTGTGGTTGTTTATGAGACAATTCCGGTACAATACGGGACGGATGGCAGCATGGTGGCACCGGAGCAGGCGGACTGGACACAGAGAAAAACTTCGCAGGAAGCATACAATGAGTAAGGGGGCGAGCAGATGGATAAAATAAAGAAAATCCTTACATTACCAGCCATTACGGTAGCAGCGTTTATCATGGCGGGCGTTCTGCTGAGCTTTAGCACGATCGGCGGTGCGCGGGCAGCCCTTACATATTACTCACAAACCTATGCTTCCCAGATGGAGATGCATGATATCGGCGTCTCATTGATGGAGAATGGCACGAATATTTCAAGCAGGGATTATTCCTATGAGGTGGCGGACGGTACCTGGGATGAACATACAGGGGTACTGCTTGGCAGGATGCTGGAGGAGACAGATAATACGCTGGTGATGAACCGGAACTATACGGAGAAGCTGTCTGTTGCAAATACCGGCACGATTAACGAGTATGTGCGCGTGACCGTATACCGGTACTGGGTTGACGCGGATGGGAACAAGCAAAGGGAGATCGATCCGTCTGCGATCAACCTGCATCTGGTGAATCAGGCAGGGCAGGATGGTGAACAGTGCTGGATTGTAGATACTGCCGCCACCACACGGGAGCGGACAGTTTTGTATTATAACAAATTATTACCATCAGGAAGTACCACACCTGATTTTTCGGACACGATCAGTATTGATGGGGATATCGTTTCGCATATAAACACATGGACGGATGCGAATGGCGTTACGACAAGTGAATATGAGCACAATGGATGCCGCTTCGTGTTGGAAGCGACGGTGGATGCGGTGCAGGACCATAACGCTGAAGCTGCGATCCTGAGCGCGTGGGGATTGAATGTCAGTGTATCCGATAACAGACTCAGCCTCAAATAGGAGTTCGCGATATGAAAAGAAAAAGAAGAATAATACAATTTTTGCTTGTATTCTGCCTTGTGATGGCAGCCGGAACGACTGTATGGGCGGAAAAACTGAATGGAAATGACGACTGGAAAGTGGAATTTACGCGGGAAAAAGCGATGGTCAGCAACTTTACAACGTCTAATTTTGATGATGTGCTCGACTATATGCAGCCTGGGGACAGCGCTGAGTTTCGCGTGACGATACACAACAGCAATGATTCGGTGACGGACTGGTACATGGCGAACCAGGTGCTCAAATCGCTTGAGGATGCCAGCAAAACCGCATCAGGCGGCGCGTACAGCTACATTCTGAGTTATACGGATGCGCAAGGGAAAGCCGAGACGCTCTACAACAGCGAGACCGTTGGAGGCGAGAATTAC
This sequence comes from Lachnospiraceae bacterium, assembly GCA_009774245.1. GTDB lineage: Bacteria > Bacillota > Clostridia > Lachnospirales > Lachnospiraceae > COE1. Next base: position 97,922 of record VSNM01000007.1, read on the forward strand.
GCACCGAATCTGGAAGGACTTCATGAGGCGACGGACGCGCTGGATTCGTTCTTCTATCTGGATACGCTGGAACAGGGAAAATCCGGCGAGGTACAACTCTATGTGCAGCTGGATGGTGAGACGCAGGGAAATGATTATCAGGACACTCTGGCACAGATTCAGATGAATTTTGCAGTGGAACTTCCGCCTGTTACGGAAAGTCACACAACCGTCAGCCGTACCGAGGAGCGTCAGATGGCAGATCGTGTTGTCACACGCAGGGATGACGACGTGTATGTTGACCGCAGCACCACACAGAGCTCTTCTTCTCCGGTTTCCACGGTTACGAATACTGTGAGGAGAATCGTTCATACAGGTGACGAGACCAATCTCACGCTGCTGATTATCTGTGCGGCGATTCTGGGCATCCTGCTTTTGATCATAGGGATACTGGGCATCAGGCTGCGCAAAAAGCTGAACAATAAGACAACGGGGACAATGCTGCTGGCAATGGCAGTCCTGCTCTCTACGCTTTCATCGGTACAGGTACAGGCGGCGGATGATTATACCTATACAGTGCGTATTTTCTCAGGTGCACAGGGGACATTTGCCGACGGTTCCACGCAGATTGTCATGAAGGCGGCGCCGGACACAACACTTGATTTTACAAGGGTAATTGCGGGTGTGTCGCTGCTTGCGGGAACGGATGCGGCTGGAAACCCTGTGGAAAGCAAATATTATGCCAAGGGAATCCGGGAGAGCGGTAAGGACAACAATACAGCTGACACGCTGATCGGACCAGTGTACAAGGTTACGCGCGATATTGATCTGGTGGTTGCCTATGCCATGAAGGGCGGAAACGTTGAATATACAGTAAGATACCTGAAGGCGGACACAAAAGAGGAGCTGCTTCCTTCGGAACATTTCTATGGAAATGCCGGTGATAAACCAGTGGTTGCCTATAAATATATAGACGGTTATGTTCCACAGGCATATAATCTGGCAAAGACATTGAATGAAGACGCTTCACAGAACGTATTTACGTTTCTATACACAGAGAATGAAAACGGTGGCTATTATTATTATGAAACAGATGGCGGCATCCGATATATCAACAGGGGCGGGGAAACAGTTGTGGATCATATTCCCGGCATGACGATTTATCGGGAAGGACCGGAAAGCAGCTCACAGGAGCAGACGGATGCGGCAGAGCCAACTTATAATGTGATCGTGATTCCGGCTGAAGAGACGGCCACGGCAAATACTGCCGGACCAGACAATAATAATAACAATAATAATGATAATAACAACGATAACGGTGCCGATAATGCGAATGATGGCGTTGAGATACCAGATGCAAACACACCGTTGAATATGGTCGATCTTGACGACGAGGTGACTCCCCTGGCGTCGGGAATCGGAGGTATTCTTGGGAGTGATCAGGAACCCGGGGCAAGGGTTTTGTATCTGGGAACAGTGATAACGGCAGCGCTGCTGATCGGTCTGATCGTACTAATGCTGTATATTTACCGCAGAACTTCCGTGCATGCTGGCGGCACAGCGCAGACAGCAGAGGAAAGAAAGGGCTCCAGGAAACGCAAAAAAGGATAAAGCAGGGGATAAGTAGATGAAAAATAAAGCAGCGGTCATTTTGCTGCGCATTTTGGGCATAATGATGATAGCGGCAGTCATAGTAAGTTGTTGTCCGGCTGCCATACCAAGACTTGCGGGGTATGAAATATATAATATCGTGAGTGGAAGCATGGAGCCGGCAATTCGTGTGGGAAGCGTGGTTTATGTGAAGCCGTGCAGACCACACGACATGAAAGCCGGGGATATTCCGGCTTTCTATGTGAATGACGAGGTGATTGTCCATCGCATTGTGCGTAACGATATCAATGAAAAGGTACTGTATACCAAAGGAGATGCCAATGCGGCGGAGGATATGAATCCGGTTCCCTACAATATGGTGATCGGCAGGGTAGAGCGGAACATACCTCATCTTGGAAATATAATAGCGTTATATACTTCCCGGCAGGGCAAAATCTGTGTGCTGGGTTTTTTGCTTGCAGGAATGATTCTGGTGTGGCTGTCTGGCCGTATGGCGCCGGACAGGAAGGAGCGGCTCGAGAAGGAGCGGCTTCTGCAGGAAGCGCTTGTTAAGGAAGGACTCATAACCCCTAAAAACCATAAGGAAAAAGCAGTTGCGCAAAAGGAAACGGATAAGGATAAGGAAACAGAAACGATAACGAAAACGGAAACGGAAGACAGTGGTGGGCTGGCGCGAAAGTACCGCTTTTTTGTGGTTGCGGCTGTTGTCCTGCTTATTCTTCTGGTGGTGGTGGTCGCGCTGATCTGCAGCGTTTTGTACAGGTATAACAATGAGGGGGACACGTATGATGAAGCAAGGGCAGCGTATGTGAAGGTGGTAGCCGGGGAACTTCCAGAGGAGGCAGAGAGCGAAGCCAGCACCGCTCCTGCGGAGGAAGACAGCGTTTGTCCGATCGAGGTGGACTTTGCGGAATTGCAGGCGGTCAATGAGGATATTGTGGCATGGATTTACTGTGAGGACACAGTGATCAACTATCCTGTCTGCAAATGCGAGGACGATGACTTTTACCTCAAACATGCGTATGACAAGTCGCCAAGCAGTAGCGGAACGATATTTATAGAAGCGGAAAATGTCCCGGATTTCTCGGATGCAAACTATATCCTGTACGGACATCACATGAAGAACAAGACGATGTTCGCCACACTGTCATACTGGGCAGAGCAGGAGTATTTTGAGCAGCATCCCCGTATGTGGCTCTTAACGCCCCAGCAGAATTACCGGATTGATCTGTTTGCAGGATATCTGACCGACGCCCTGTCGGATGTCTACGCGGTATACCGGGAATACGGACCGCAGTTGGAAGAATATCTGGAAAAGGCGGCGGACAGTTCGGATTTTATATCGGACGTTGTCGTACCAGAGGAAGGGTATTCCTATATTGTTCTTTCCACATGCGAGTATCAGTTTGAGAATGCCCGGTATGTGCTTCATGGCAAGCTCGTACCAGTAGGTTCCCCCTGATGTTTGGAGTTGGGGGTAGCAAAGGGGGATGGAAAGTGTATGTAAAATACCATGGCCGCATGGCGTGTTTTCTGATGTCTCTGACGCTTGTGTTCTTGCCGGCGTGTGGGATAACGCGTGCCAATGCAGGGGAAGGCGAATCCCCGCCCGGCAGCTCCGGCGTCCGGGAGGAAACAACGAATTCCGATAACGCAGATGCCGGTAACGCGGATGCCGGGAAGAAGCGGGAATCGGTCGCGTCTGTCCTGATTCCCGAAGCGATCGGACAGTCCGTCATCGGGACAGACACGGTTGCCGTTGACATTTCCAATGTTTCGGACGGATATGTCATGGCATCGTACACAGGAACCGCCAGCGACTGTAAAATGCAGCTCACAGTGCCGGATGGCACCGTGTATACATTTACGGTTCCCTCAAATGATTATGGCGTCTTTCCGCTGTCCGGGGGGAACGGGAAGTATGGGTTTGAATTGTTGGAGCATGTGCAGGGAAAATCCTATGCGGTGATTCATTCCGGGGATTTTGATGTCAGCCTGAAGGATGAATACACGCCGTTTCTGTATCCGAACCAGTATGTGTGGTATACCAGGGACATGAAAACGGTCAGGCAGGCGGAGGAACTTTCCGATCAGTCTGCGGATGATCTGGATTTTGTCGGGCGCGTGTATGATTACGTGACGCATCATATTGTATATGACGAGGCGTTTGCGGCAAGCGCACCGGTCAATTATATCCCAGATGTTGATCAGGTGCTGGAATCCGGCAAGGGTATCTGTATGGATTACGCAGCGCTCATGACGGCAATGCTCCGCTCACAGGGCGTACCGGCAAAAATGGATATCGGCTATTCGGGAGATGCCTATCATGCATGGCTTAGTGTCTACATAAAGGATAAAGGATGGGTGGACGATGTGATCTATTTTGATGGCAGCAACTGGTCGCTGATGGACCCGACGATTGCTGCCAGCAACAGCAGCAGCGCTGTGAAAAAGTATGTGGGGGACGGAACCAATTATGTTGTGAAATACTGTTATTAGGGGAGGCATTCATGGAGCAGAGGAAATTATCAGGAATGGAGCTTGCTTCTTTCTGCGGGCAGCTCGCACTCATCCTGCGGTCTGGCATTTCCGCGGTGGAAGGGATTGTTACGATGCTGGAGGATACGGTATCTGCCACGGAAAAGGAGATACTGGAAAAAATATTGAAGAAGCTGGAGGAAACGGGAAACCTGAGTATGGCGCTGTCGGATGCAGGCGTATTTCCGGCATATATGCTTCATATGGTGGAAATCGGTGAGGAAGCGGGTGCGCTTGATGAGGTGATGCATTCCCTGGAAATCCACTATGAGCGGGAGGAATCCATCAAGCGGACAGTGCGCAATGCCATCACATATCCGTTGATTATGGCTGGAATGATGATTATCGTGATCGCAGTCCTTTTGATTCGGGTTATGCCTGTTTTTAACCAGGTGTTCGTGCAGCTCGGGACAGAACTGACAGGATTTTCCAGGACACTCATGGATATCGGGACGGCAATCAGCCGTTATGCCCTTGTTTTCGTGGTCTTACTGGTTGTCATTGCTGTGTTTGCCATATATATGGCAAAGTTTTCTTCCGGCCGGAATTTGTTTCGCAAGCTTGCAGGCAGATTCGGTCCTGCCAGGCGGCTTTATGATGAGATCGCCGCATGCCGTTTTGCCGCCGGGATGGCACTGACACTGCGCACCGGCCTGAATCCATACCGGAGTATGGAGCTGATGGTTTCCATGAATGAAGATCCTGTGTTTCGGAAAAAGCTGGACAAGTGTATGCAGCAGATAACGGATGGGGCGGAGTACACAAAGGCATTGGCGGAGGTAGGAATTTTTACCGGTGTGTATGCCCGGATGGTGCTGGTCGGTTCAAAGACCGGAACAGTGGATCAGGTCATGTCGCAGATAGCGGATTTGTATCAGGAGGATGTGGATACCCGCATGAATAATCTGATTGCTGTGCTGGAGCCGACGCTTGTGATCTCTTTGTCGCTGATTGTCGGGGGTATCCTGCTCTCTGTCATGTTCCCGCTTATGGGGATTATGTCCGGTATATGAAAGGAGCATACGCATGAGACGTTTTCAATACAAGCCTGTTGCAGGAGGCAGCCGGAAAATGGTTTTCTCCATTATCGTGTTTATTGCGGTGCTGTCTGCCTTTATGGGTGGGCTGTCATCCCTGTCTGACAATACACTGAGCCGTCAGAAGGAAAGTCTGGAAAATGCCTTGATGCGCAGTATTACATATTGCTATATAGAAGAGGGGGCTTACCCCGAAAGTCTGGATTATCTGAGAGAACACTACCGTTTTGTCTATGATGAAGATCTTTTTTATGTGGATTATCATGCTGCGGGGGCCAATATCCTTCCAGATTTTACGATTATTGAAAAGAGGGGGAAATAATGCGTTTTCGGAACAGGTCAGGACATATCATTGATTTCCTCTTTCCACTGGTGTTGTTTTTCGTGCTGGCGGTATCGGCATTGACAGTTATTCTCTTTGCGGCGAATGTTTACAGGGAAGTGACAGAAACGTCTTCCCTGAATCTAAGCGCATCGACAGCCCTTACATATATCCGTGAGAAAATCCACCAGAACGATCAGGGAGAGGAGATTTTAATCGGGACGTTTGATGGGCAGGAAGCGCTGGTGCTGGTGCAGACAGTTGAAGAACAGAGATACTGTACTTATATTTATGTCTATGAAAACGAATTGCGGGAGCTGTTTGCAAAGGAAGGAGCCGAAGTCGGCGTGTCCGCAGGAACAACAATTCTCACAGTGCAGGATTTCTCCATGGAGGAGACGGGTGATGGCGTCTTTCTCTTTTCCTGTACAGATCAGAACGGACAGTATTGCACTGCCACGGTGACTGTGCGCAGTTCGAAGTTTCTCCCACGGGGGCAGCTTGACGGAAATGAAAAAGGAGTGGTAGAATGAGACAAAGAAACCGCGCAAATGCGTCCAGTCTTTTTTTGATGGAATTAATTCTGGCTATTCTGTTTTTTTCGCTTGCCTGTTCAGTCTGTGTGCCCCTTTTTGTGAAGTCGCATCTCCTGAGCAATGAGTCACGGACCTTGAACTATGCATCAAACCAATGCTCGAATGCGGCTGAGCTGCTGTCAGCAAGCGGATCGCTGGATCAGTTTGGCAGCCTGCTGGCAGAGCAGTATCCTGACCTGGAGCAGACGGATACGGGCTGGACTGTTTTTTATGATGATCGTTTTGGTGCCTGCACAAGACAGGATGCTGCGTGGTGCATGGCACTTTCCTGTACGGAGGAATCCGGGATGCTGACAGCAGATATCACCGTATCCGGCCTGTCAGGGAATCAGTCGGGACAGGAAGTCTATACACTTTTTGTCAAGCATCATCCGGTCAGGGAGGTATTGCCATGAACTTCAAAAAAGGTCAGGACTCTTTTGTAAATATTGGTTCCGCATCCCTGTTGGTGGTTTTTCTGGTTTTGTGTTTTCTGTCATTTGCATCGCTCTCGCTGTCGAGCGCCATGAATGACTATTCGTTTGCATCGCGCATGGCAGGGAAGGTATCAGAGTATTATGAGGCATCCAATCAGGCGGAAGACTTTACGGCGTCCATGGATGCCATGCTGGAATATGTGTATGCTGGCGCCAATGCACAGGAGGATGCTTATTATATGGCGCTGGAAGCATATATCGGGCAGGGGGACGTTGGTATCAGGTATATTCCATATGGCGAATCCGGCGCGGAACGCCCAGTGATATCTTACGAAGTTTCGCTTGGGGAGTCGGAGGCGCTGCTGGTGGAACTGCTGGTATGCACCCCGGAAAAGGATGGATGCTATTATAAGATACTTACATGGAAAAAATACCGCACGGAAGAGTGGGATGCGGATCAGACACTGGATCTGATGCCTGTCATACAAGAGTAGGAAACGTTGCTGATCGTTACAGTTCAAATGGAGGTCATGATGAAGGAATTGAAGAATATACTGGAAAGGGCAGTTGAGGAGCAGGTTTCGGACATCTTTATCGTTGCAGGACGTTCTGTTTCTGTCCGAAAGCAGGGGGTTATCGCCCAGTTGGATGAGGAAAGCCTTTCTCCTGGCGATACCGAAGCGCTTGTAAAGGAGATCTATCGATGTGCAAATGAGCGGGATATCAGCCAACTGGAAAAACGGGGTGATGACGATTTTTCATTTACACAGGCGGGGCTGTCCCGATTCCGTGTCAGTGCGTACAGGCAGAGGGGAGCGCTGTCAGCAGTGATCAGGGTTATTACATTTGAACTTCCGAAAGCTGCCCAGATGGGGATTCCTGATTATATCTTTTCCCTGTGCGATGCCGGTAAGGGGATGGTGCTGGTGACAGGCCCCGCAGGGAGTGGGAAATCAACAACGCTGGCCTGCATGGTAGATCGCATCAATACCACGCAAAAAAAGCACGTGATCACATTGGAGGACCCGCTGGAATATCTGCATCGCCATGACCAGAGCATTGTTACCCAGCGCGAGATCAGTACAGATACGGTCAGTTATGTGGCGGCGCTGCGCGCCGCGCTGCGGCAGAGCCCGGATGTCATTCTGCTCGGGGAGATGCGTGACTACGAGACGATCAATGTCGCGATGACGGCGGCGGAGACGGGGCATCTGCTATTTTCCACACTGCATACACTGGGCGCGGCGAATACGATTGACCGTATTATTGATGTATTTCCGGCAAACCAGCAGCGGCAGATTGCAATCCAGCTCTCCATGGTATTGAATGCTGTTATTTCCCAGCAGTTGGTGCCGACAACCGATGGAGGAATTGCCTTAGCGCTTGAGATTATGACAGTGACGCCTGCGATTCAGAATATGATTCGTGAAAATAAAATTCCACAGATTGAAGGTATTATATACTCGTCAGATAAAGAGGACATGATATCTATGGACACCAGCTTGTTAAAGTTATTTCGCAGCAAGCGGATTACCAGAGAGACGGCTCTGAAATATGCGACAAACCCGGAAATGCTGATGAGAAAGTTGAATTGATTTGCCGGGCGTCCGTGTGCATAAAAAGTGTCGAGTAGATACGGGGGAGTAATCCTCATATCTACTCGACAGTTCGTTATGTGCTTTATTTTCAAGCGTCGATGCTATCGTTCGTTATGTGTTTCATTATCAGGCGGCGAAGTTCAATCGAACTCGTATTGATGCGGATAATAATTCTGCAGTTCGTCTACGCTGATCTCTTTCCCGGCATAAGTCTTGAACCAGGTCTCATAGTCCGGATTATTCCAGACAGTACCGTCCTCAAAAACAACTTGTTTTAAGTAAAAGAGTGTGTATGCTACCTGGCTGACATTGCCATTTTGATCTGTTGGCAGATTTTCTGTCCGTTTGCCGTCATACAGTGACCATCCGCCGTGGTCATCTTCTGTCTGGCCTGGCAGAATGTCTGCCTTTGTGCGGACAATGTTTTCATAACTACTCTCTGTGCTGCTGTCAAGATAATTCCAGCGCAGCTTTAAGGGGGAACCCGCTTCATTGTAAGCCAGCATACAGCACTCCGCATCTATAATACGCTGATCTGTATGGTTCGTCAGTATGTCCTGGATATAAGGGCTTCCGTCTTCATAGTGGAGAATCTTTGCACTTTCGTGAACAATCGACATCGTTTCTTGTATGCCGTCGATGTCTGTTATGTCTTTTATATCTCCAATTGTTTCTGGTATCGTGGCATGAGTGGTGAAATCCCCGCTGGTGACGCCAAACTGGTCAAGCTTTTGTTTAATGCTTTTATCCAGGTAGGGAGAGAGCTCGTCATACATGGAGTAGGTCAGTGTCCCGCCCCTGGTGATGTAATCCATCAGGCACTCGTCTCTCTGGCTGTTGTCCAGATACATGATGTTATCCGCAAAGGCGTAATAAAAATCTTCCACGGAAAGGCTTTTTAGTACTTCCGTCTTGCAGTCGCCTGTCAGATAGGGCATGATCTCTGAGATCATATTCAGGCTGAGCGGCTCGATGGTTTGGGTTTGAAGCGCCTCCATCAGGTATTTGCTCGACAATGCGGGATCGGAGTGGATGAAGAAGTCGCTAAGCTCATCGGCGGTGAAAGAGGTACCACTGGTCAGCAGGGTGTTGAATATTTCACTGGCATCTTCTTCGTCCCAGGAATAGAGTGTGTCAATAATTCTGTCTTTGTCAACAGGAGTCAAATTATTCTTGACCTGATAAGCGTACTCCTCGTCCTCAGAAAAAAAGACATTTGCAAAGTCCGATTCCCTGATGCCGGAATAATCGATTTCGAGATTGTTCATTTTCTTGCCCTGTCCTACCATTTTGAGAGCATTTCGACCTGCCTGCATTGTTATGGTCTGTGTCGTCTTTTCACCGGTATCGTTTAGTGTCGTGACGCTTCCGTCCGGCGCGACATGTATGATTTTAAATTTTCCGTCCGGGATTTCGAAGGACGATGTGATCTGTACATCGATATCCTGGTCGGCATAGACGATTGCGAAGGAGTCTGTCCCGTATAGGGCAATGCGGGATGCGGACAGGTGTTGGTTATTGTTCCGCACATAATTATAGGCTTCCCAGCTGCCGTAAACGTCTTTTCCAGCGAGTACTTCGTCATTGTCATAAAATTCCCACGAATCACTGGGACTGCCAATGCCGGCGTTGGTGAGGAAATTCCATAGTGGACTGTCTATTGGTTCCTGATTTGTTCCCTTGGAGCTGTCATGATCGGATTCGGAGGCAGGCATATCCGCTGCGGAGAGCCATACGGTGCTGCATGCGGATAAGACCAGCATCAGCACAAGAGCGCACGCGGAGAGTGCAAGGCGGAAACGCGTCGCTTTCTTGTAGCGCAGAATGGCATCGAGACGCTTTTTTAAATTCCGCTTGTTTTCCAGTAGTGTGGTGGAGAATGCGCTCTGCCTGCAGTCGATGCCCTGTTCGGCGGTATCCAGCAGGATATTGCCGTACATCTGCTTTCCGGTCTCTGTCAGTTCCGGGAGGATCGCCTCGTCACAGGAGAGCTCGCAGTCACTGTTGATCTGCCTGCCGATGCGGTGCAGAACCGGATTGAACCAGTGGATGCAGAGCAGCAGCTGATAAATCCATTTGTACCACAGGTCTTTCCGCGCTACGTGAACCAGCTCATGGTGGAGAATCAGTTGGAGCTGGTATACACTGCGGGGTTCGGGTGGGGTATCGACAACCGGAATATGGGAATCTGTAATACTGCCATCGATGGAAAGCGTTTTTGGCAGAATGATCACAGGTTTCCAGAGCCCGATTGTCATGGGGCTGTATGTGGTGGTGCTCTCATAGAGAAGGGGCACTTTTTTGATATGGAGCTTCGCGCAGAAAGCATTTTCCATAGCAATGACACGCCAGTCAGTGATGCGCATGCAGTCCTTTTTGAGCCTGCCCCGAAAGCGGAAGTATTGCAGCAGCCTGATCATGAGTGCAAGGACAGCGCCGCCAAGCCAGATCAGTGCGGCGGCAGTCAGGAGGTTCGCCGCGAGGACGTCGGACAGAATCGTGCTGACAGATTGAGCCTGAGTGTCGTCGGGCAGAATCATGTTGTCGGATTGGGATGAATCGCCGTCGGGCAGAGTTATGCTGTCAGGTTGAGCCAGATCATAGCTAGGCAGAGTAATGTCGTTGGGTTGAGATGAATCGCTGTCGGGCAGAGTTATGCGGTTGGATTGTGTCAGAGCATTATCGGGCAGACTCATGCTGTATGATTGAGCCAGATCATTTTCATGTTGAATGAAGTGGTCAGATTGAGCCAAATCGCCGTTGGGCAGAATCATGTTGTCGGATTGAGTCTGATTGCCGTTGAATTGTGTCTGGCCGCCGTTGGGCTGAATCATATTGGCACCGGCAGGCTGTGCCGTGTTGTCGTTATTTTGGCTGACTTGCGCGTGAAAATGCGGCAGTCCCGGGAAAACAGATTCAAAGTGGAATGGTATCATCAGCCGCACGACGACGAGCAGCCAGATGTAATAATTCCATTTTTTCGAAAAGTACTTTCCTGTAAGGGGGCGTATGGCAGCGATCAGAATGCCGATCAGCGCTCCCGACAAGGACAGGGACAGCATGGTCAGGAAAAGCGTTCCTGTTATAAAATCATACATAGGTATCCCTCCTCAAAGGTTCTGGTTAAAGTAGTCGCGTAGCTCCTCGATGTCCTTTTTGGTCAGTGCATCACTGTCAACCAGAGCGGCAGCCAGATTTTTGGAGCGCCCTTTAAAGAATTTTTCTATAAAATTCTTGGTCTCTGTACGAACGTACTCTTCGCGTGCGATGCAGGGTGTGTAATAGTAGATCTCGCGGTTGTTCTGCGCGCGTTTTTCCTGTGCGAGCGCACCCTTTTTCACCAGTCTCTGAATCAGTGTCAGGACGGTGGTGCGTTCCCAGTTTTTGTGGTCGTTCAGGGCGCTGCGAATCTCACCTGCGTTCAGGGCACAGTTCGCTGTCCACAGGACTTCGAGTATTTCCAGCTCAGCGTCTGATATACTTATTTTTTGCTCCATAAGAATCCTCCATTCTGTATATGCGACAATTTTATAAATGTTTTCGTGTCTTGACGACTACTAATGTAGACAACTATAGTTTACAATAGTAGACAGTGCTTGTCAAGGGATTAAATCAAAAAATAAAGGTAAAATTATTAATAAGGGAATTTGCAGAAAAATTTTTTCAGAATGAAACTATTTGAACTGTTGTGAGGTCTAATATGTTATAAAGCAATGGGGAGGTGATAAAAGTGCATATTTTTTCCTATAAAAAGGAAGAGAAGAATATAAATAAAGAGATCAATAAAACGATCATAGAACAGATCATTCTGGAAAAGTATAATCAGTATTATCGTCTGGCTTACAGCTACGTCCACAATGAGACAGATGCCTTCGACATCGTGCAGAACGGGGCGTACAAAGCGCTGCGGGGAAGTTATACGCTCAAAAAGCCCGAGTACGCCGAGACCTGGGTGTACCGCATTATGCTGAATGAGTGCTTCCGGTATCTGAAGCAGCCGCAGGACTTTTCCTATGAAGCGCTGCAGAGTGAGAAGGGGGTGGAGTTGTCATACACCGAAGAGAACTGTGAGAGAATGGACAAGAGAATAGATATTAGAAGGGCGCTTGACTCCCTGCCAGGACAGGATAAGGCTGTCGTGATACTGCGGTTTTTCGAGGATAGGAAGCTGGAGGAAATCGCGGAGATTTTAGATGAAAACATCAGTACGGTCAAGAGCAGGCTGTACCGCAGTATGAAAAAACTTCGCAGTGCTCTTGGTAATGATGCATAGAAAATTTTGTGTCGGCATTCCGTTTGGGACTGTTGGCAGCAGGGAGGGTTGACCATGGAAAATAAAATATATAAGCCTGACAGACAGAACGCTCTGCTGGAAAAGGAGCTGCAGGCGCTGCGGTCAGAGTATGAGAAACAGCAGATGACAGGAGAACAGATCAAACAATTGCAACAGACAATCAGGGAGGTAGGAAAAATGGAACAAAACAAAATAAATCAGACAAGAAATCAGACAAGTGCATGGAAATACGTAGCAGCAGTGGCGGCTGTAGTGGCAGCAGTCTTTGTCATACTGCCAAACACATCGGGGACGATCGCGCACGCGATGGAGCAGATACCGATTATCGGCTCGCTCGTGAAGGTTGTCACATTCCGCGATTATGAGTATGAGAGCGACCGCAATATGGCGGACATCCAGGTACCAGAGATCAAGCAGGAGGAGCAGGTTGAAAACAGCACATTGCAGGAAAATCTGGATCGCACAACGGCTGAGATCAACGCGGAGATACAGGAGATCACAGACAATTTGATCACAGAATTCGAGACAAATCTTAAGAACGAATGGGGCTATCAGGATGTCGTTGTGACAAGCGAGGTGCTTGCGACAACGCCGGATTACTTTACGCTGAAACTGATCTGCTACCAGGGTGCGGGCAGCGGATATGAGTGGAATTATTTTTACACGATTGATCTGAATACCGGCGAGAGACTGCAGCTGAAGGATATCTTCAAGGAAGGGGCAGACTACATCACGCCTATCAGTGACAATATCAAGCAGCAGATGCAGGAGCGCATGGACGCAGACGAGAACGTGTACTATTGGCTGAATGACGAGATCGAGGAGTGGAATTTCCAGGCGATCACAGATGAAACTTCATTTTATCTGAATGAGAAAGGAAATGTGGTCATCGGATTTAACGAGGGCGATGTGGCGCCGATGTATATGGGAACGGTGGAGTTCGAGATTCCGGCGGAGGTGCTTGAGGGGATTCGGAAATAGAAATCAAGTAGGGAAGGCTTTCCGTGTGCATAAAAAACAGAGGGATACGACTGATGTGAGCCGTATCCCTTTGTTTGTATTCTCCCTGAATTGTTTTGGCGATTTTCCCATGCAGGACTGCCTGTTTTATTCAGCCGAGAGCTCCTCTGTATACTTTGCGCCTAATTCAGCGATCGTGCCATCAGCAAGCATGGCATCGATGGCGGTGTTAATCTTGTCAAGAAGTTCTGTATTGCCCTTTTTCACCGCAATGGCATACTCTTCGGACTCAAAGGCGGAAGGATCTTCCACGATCTTGAGACCTTCATTGTCGCTTACATATTTCTGCGATGTTGCGGAGTCAAGTATAACAACGTCGCACTTGCCGTTTACCAGTTCCATGATGGCATCTGTGCCCTTTTTGAAGGCTTCATATGGATAGCCCATGTCTCTTACGCAGACCTCGCCGGTATATCCCTCAATGACACAGATTTTCTTGCCTTCCAGATCATTAGCAGAGGCGATGTCGGAATCTTCTCTCATGATCATAACCTGTGTAGCTGTGTAGTATGGTATGGAGAAATCAGCTTCCTCTTTTCTCTCATCAGTAATGGTCATACCTGCGATCGCTGCATCGATCTGGCCGTTTTGCAGCGCCACCAGCAGGGAAGCAAATTCCATATTCTCAATCTCAGCTGTCATGCCGTTTGTCTCCGCGATCTGCTTGGCAATCGCCATGTCGATGCCGTCGTACTGGTCGATCACGCCGCTGCTTGTCACGAACTCAAAGGGCGGGAATTCCGCGTTTGTGCCAAATGTAAGTGTGTTGTCATCTGCTTCGGGAGCAGCCTCCTGCGCGCCAGTCTCCGCCGGAGTGCTCTCGCTCTCCTGCGTCTGGGAATTGGTGACAGTTGTATCTGTCGTTGTGCTGCTGCTGTTTGAGTCTGCATTGCCGCTGCATGCCGTCAGTGTGGTTGTCATCATCGCCAGCGCGAGCATGAGGGCTGCCATTTTCGTTGCTTTTTTCATAATGTTTCTCCTCCTTTTTGATGGTCATATGATATATTAAGCCGTTTGGCATAATACCGTAATTTTATGATAAATTATTTATAAAACCTTGCTCAGAAAAAGTTTTGTCCGTTCATTTTGAGGGTTGTTAAAAACCTCCTCCGGCGTGCCGCGCTCCATAATGACACCCTGGTCGACGAATAGAACCCTCGACGCGACTTCCCTTGCAAAGCCCATCTCGTGGGTGACGATCACCATCGTCATGCCTGACCGGGCGAGATCTTTCATGACATCGAGAACCTCCCCGACCATCTCGGGATCGAGCGCCGAAGTCGGTTCGTCAAACAGCATGATCTCCGGGTTCATGGCGAGCGCCCGCGCAATGGCGACGCGCTGTTTCTGTCCGCCGGATAGCTGCGCCGGATACGCCTGCGCCTTGTCTGACAGATTGACACGCTTTAAGAGTTCGTATCCCTTTTTGACAGCCTCGTCCTTTGTCATCTTTTTCAACAAAACCGGAGCCAGCGTGATATTGTCCATGATGGTCAGGTGTGGGAACAGGTTAAACTGCTGAAACACCATGCCCATCTTCTGGCGCACCTTGTTGATATCGATTTTGGGCGCGTTGATGAGCTGATCGTCCACGTAGATTTCGCCCTCCGTCACGTCCTCGAGCAGATTGAGGCATCTTAAGAAAGTACTTTTGCCGGAACCGGAGGGACCGATCACGACGACGACTTCACCGGGGGAAATGTGCTCGTCAATCCCGTTCAGGACAGTTAAGTCCCCAAATTTTTTATGTAAATTCTTTACTTTTATCATATAAACTCCCATTTGCCTGTGTTAGAGGCATTTATTGCGCTAACTCTCATTTGCCTGCTTTGCCGGGTACTCAGATCAAACTTCCACATTTATTAAATTTTTTATCGGACATCGGATTTTCGCAGCACAATCTCAATCCTGTGCATCAACAGTGTCAGTATCTTGATTAATACATAATAGATCACAGCCGTGCCGAACAAGGGCATGAATGCGTTGAAGGTGGCGCTCTTGATAAAATCGCCCGCCTTCTGGATATCCATCAGTCCCACATAGCCGACAATGGCAGTCTCCTTGATCAGCACGATAAACTCGTTGCAGAGTGCGGGAAAGATATTTTTGACTGCCTGCGGAATCACGATTCTGGTCATGGTCTGGAAGGCATTTAGCCCCAGCGATCGCCCCGCCTCCGTCTGACCGTGATCGACAGACAGGATACCGGCGCGGATAATCTCTGACACATAGGCGCCGGAATTGATGCCAAAAGCGATTGCGGCGATAATCCACTTGTCCAGATCCACGGTGGCAAAGATGACAAAGTAAATAATCATCAGCTGTGTGACGGAAGGGGTTCCGCGGATCACATCGGTATAGACGCTTCCGAAAAACTTGATGAGCTTTCTCCTGGAGAGATTGCACAGCGCGATCAGCATTCCGATCAGGATACCAATCAGGACGGCGAGCAGCGACACCTTGATCGTCACGCCGATGCCGTCGAGCAGAAGTTTGTATCGGTCTTCCCTGATAAAACACTTGTAAAATAAATTAGAAAAATTAGCGAACCATTCCTGTAAACCAGTCATTTGTCCATATTCCTTTCACCTGCCTGCGGGGCAGGGTGCAAATGCACATGTATATTAACCACACTAACGCCCATTTTATCATAAAGATGGTGAGTTGAAAAGCTTTTTTTTGCGGAGGTTTCGCGATTTTCGCGATGTCAAAGCCATGGTTTGATGCATCTCAAATACCCAATGGCTTGCATTCTCTCCGCCATCTGTTAAAATAAGAGGATAGGAGGGAGCGTGCAATGGGAATGTTTTTAAATAGCAGTGTGCCGCGTGAAGGATATAAGGAAGTGCTCCGGGATCCTTATTTTGTTGACAAAACATTGATCCTAAAGGAACTGGTTCCTTATTTTGGAAAAAGGAATCGCTATTGCTGTATCACGAGGCCCCGGCGGTTTGGGAAAACGGTCATGGCAAATATGGTGGGTGCGTTTTTCGGGAAATCGGATGAAGGGGAGCGGATATTTGAGAATCTGGCAATATCCAGGGAGCAGGAATATAAAGCGCATTGCCATCAGCATGAAACGATCTATATTGATTTCAGCAAAATGCCTAAAGACTGTAGGGAGTATGAGAGGTATATAGCCCGTATTCAGAACGGGATTATAGAGGATCTGATAGCTGCCTATCCTGATCTGGATGTAAGGAACTATCACAAAATTATTTGTATATTTTAACCATCTGTGTTATGCTATATGTCATATACAAATCAAGAGAT
>VSNM01000070.1 GCA_009774245.1 Lachnospiraceae bacterium
TAAGTTTATTATAGCAGAACAAGAATTTGTATTCAATCCGGTTTTTTATTAACAACACACTTTTTGACTATCACCAAGTCTTTTATATGGTGTCCTGGAAGAAGAGGATATCATTACAAGAAGCGCAGTGATCCGAAATTGCGGTGACAACAGTGTGGTTGTAAAAAAAGCGGCGGGTGCGTGTCTGGATTTTCTCACAGGAGAATTTGATATTGTCAAGTTTTACGGAAGGCATACGATGGAGCGGAATGTCGAACGCGTGAGCGCAGGACATGGAACCATATCTTTTGGCAGCCGGAGGGGCGCTTCCAGCCACCAGTATAATCCTGCCGTTATTCTGGCGGACCAGAATACGACAGAGGACTTTGGGAACTGTTATGGAATGCTGTTTGTATATAGCGGAAATTTTCTGTGTGAGGTGGAAAAAGACCAGATGAACCAGACGCGTCTGCTGATGGGACTCAATGATGAGTTGTTTTCATATCCGTTGGAGGCCGGGAAGGAACTGACCGTACCGGAAGTGATTCTTTCCTATTCCAAACATGGTTTCACGGAATTGTCACACAGGTATCATTCGTGCATTCGCGACCATATATGCAGGGGAAAATATGTGAATGCTGCCAGACCGATCCTGATCAACAGCTGGGAAACAGCATATTTTGATTTTGACGGCGACAGGATCGTCTCCCTTGCAGAAGAGGCGGCAGACCTTGGCATTGATATGGTTGTCATGGATGATGGATGGTTTGGAAAGCGCAATGATGACAATTCCTCGCTGGGGGACTGGTACGTGAATGAGGAAAAACTTGGCTGTACCCTGGCGGAACTGATTCAAAAAATAAATGCAATGGGCGTCCGGTTCGGCATCTGGCTGGAACCGGAGATGGTCAGTGAAGACAGTGACCTGTACAGGAACCATCCGGACTGGGTTCTGAAAATAGAAAACAGGAAGCCGGTCAGGGCGCGCAACCAGCTCCTTCTCGACTTTTCCAGACAGGAAGTGCGGGACTATATTTTTCAACAGGTCTGTTCCATTCTTGACCAGGGAAATATAGAATATGTAAAATGGGATATGAACCGCAGTATGTCGGATGTATATGCGGGAAATGTCACGTACGACTACATGCTTGGTGTGTATGATTTCCTCGAGAGACTGACACTGAGGTATCCAGAGTTATTGCTGGAGGGATGCAGCGGAGGCGGAGGAAGATTTGATGCGGGAATGTTGTATTATACGCCGCAGATCTGGTGTAGTGACAACACAGATGCGATTGACAGAACCAGGATTCAGTACGGGACTTCTTTCTTTTATCCTGTCTGTGTTGCCGGTTCCCATGTGTCCGCCGTCCCGAACCATCAGACTGGAAGGACTACAAGCCTGAATACCAGGGGAATCGTCGCAATGGCGGGAACTTTTGGATATGAACTGAATCCGGCGCTTTTGAGCGATGAGGAAAAATCGGTTATCAGGGAACAGGTCAAAACGTACAGGAAGCATGAAATGCTGATATGCAGGGGAGACTATTACCGGCTTTCCAGTCCTTTTGCAGACAGGTGTGCCGCGTGGATGTTTGTATCCAAAGACAAATCGCAGGCGCTCGTGAATGTCGTCAGGCTGGATATCCAGGGCAATATGGCCGCAGCTTATGTGAAATTGAAGGGCTTGAAGCCGGAAGCCGTATATATCGATGATCAGACCGGAAAAACGTACACTGGCGCAGCTTTGATGGAAATCGGATTGCTGCTTGACTTTCCCAAAACAGAATATGAGGCATATCAGATCACACTGTCAGAAACGGTTTTGGCAAAGAATTTGACGAAGTGAACAAGGTGATTGCGGGGCTATTTGAAATACCTATCAAAAAACTGATATAAAATAACACATAATCCTATAGGCAGGCCAAATAGCACCCCGCCAATCAACACTCCTATGATTAACTGATCGACTGAAAAGAAGTCTGACAGATAATAATATCTTAATCCGAAAATTGAATTGACAAGAAAAAGTGTTCCGGTTATGAATCCCGGAGAGATTTTCCGGTCTTTGATTGTATAGAAAAAATGATCGCCAAAATTTATGATTCCCCATATAAGAATTGCCACTCCGAAACAGGCGAATTGATTGAGTAACACATATAAAAAAACAGATTTGTCAAGTGAAAAATTATATACAAGCGCCTCAGATATATTAAAATCAGGGAACTGTTAGAGCAAGCAGAACGGGGGGCAAGGTGTGGATATCATTTTTCGCGAGATGATTTCTTCAGGCAAACCATATCCGCAGAATTACAGGTCGGGAGGATTTCGGACGTTGGATGATGTGGAAGGAGAAAAACAAGTTTCATCCGATAGGCTGCGTTCCATCGTGGTGTGCGACAGAATTATTGTGTCCTCGGTTGCATTGGTTACATGCTTTTACTTGATTGTGTCATGAATCTGATATTTTTTCCATGAATCTGATTTTTTATTTGCAGGTAATACGTTATGCTTATATCAGGAAAAAATAGTAAATGATTTCGAGAAACGATTTTCAGAGAATGGAGGAATAAAATGCAGTCAGAGAACAATCATATTACATTTGAACAGGAAAACGAGGTTTTCAAACTGGAACATCCTGATAACTACACATATCTCTATTTCCCGACAGCGGGCGAGCAGGGCATCAAGTCAAGTGTGACGCCGAATTTCGCTGGGGACAGCAAGCTTGACCAGAATACGTTCATCCTGGAGCCGGTCAGCAGTGAAAATCTGCACAACAACAAGTCGTCCCGGAACTTCTGGTGCCATGTCGAGGGCGTGGGCGTGTGGTCTGCGACAGGCGTGTCAGCAGAGGCGGAATATGACAAGTACACAGACCGGCAGGATGCGTGCAGCATGGAGGCAGGCTTTATGTGGCAGACCGTGACAAGAAAGTCGTCCAAGTATCAGCTACAGTCAACTGTCACAAGCTTTGTCCCGACTGGGCATAATGTAGAGCTGTTACATGTGGAGATTGAGAATACGGCGCAGCATACACAGAAAATCACGCCGGTTGCGGCAGTTCCCATCTATGGAAGAAGCGCGGACAACATCAGGGATCACAGGCACGTAACCTCGTTGCTGCATCAGATCGCAGTGACAGCGCAGGGCGTGGAGGTCACGCCAAAGCTTTCCTTTGACGAGAGGGGGCATCAGAAGAACCAGATTACATATTTCGTGTATGGCGTGTCGGGGAGCGGTGAAATGCCGGAACAGTTTTTCCCAGTCACAGAAGACTTTATCGGGGAGGGCGGAAGCCTGATGGCACCGCTTGCGGTCAAGAACAATGCCGCGGGTGTGGCGGCAGGCACACGGATTGACGGAAAGGAAGCGCTCGGCGGACTGAAATTTGCCAGCGTGGCGCTTGGAAGCGGAGAGACGGCAGCGTATACTATCATGATCGGCGCATCTGCCAATATGGACGACATGAGGAGCGTCGTCACAGCCTACGACAGCAGGGAAAAAGTGCAGGAAGCGCTGAAAAATACGCAGACCGGCTGGCAGGAGAAGGTCAATGTCTCATTCCGGACCGGCGATAAGGCAGTGGACAGCTATCTGCGCTGGATTTGTTTTCAGCCGATATTGAGAAGACTGTATGGGTGTTCTTTTCTCCCGCATCACGACTACGGAAAAGGAGGCAGGGGATGGAGGGATCTCTGGCAGGACTGCCTGTCTCTACTGTTCATGAATCCTGACGGCGTGCGCCAGATGATTGTCGATAACTACGGCGGCGTCAGGATGGACGGAACGAACGCGACGATTATCGGGGAGAAGCAGGGCGAGTTCAAGGCGGACAGGAACAGCATCACGCGCGTCTGGATGGATCATGGGTTCTGGCCATTCCTCACGACAAAACTCTATATTGACCAGACAGGCGATATTGAGATCCTTGGCGAGAAAGTGCCGTATTTCAAGGACAGGCAGATTCAGAGGGGGCAGGCTGCCGACAGTGAGTGGAATGAGGCTTATGGAATGCAGCAGAGGACACACGGCGGAGCGCTTTACACCGGCAGCATTTTGGAGCATATCCTGTTACAGCAGCTGTGCGCGTTTTACGAGGTGGGAGAGCACAACGAGATTCATCTGCGCAATGCCGACTGGAACGATGCGCTCGACATGGCGCCGGACAAGGGTGAGAGCGTGGCATTCACAAGCGCATACGCTTACAATCTCAGGGAGCTTGCGGTATACCTTGAAAAATATGAGGCGGTGACCAAAAAGAACCAGGTGGAGCTTGTGGAGGAGATTGCAGTCCTTCTTGCGGGGGACGCGCATAAGTATGATGAGATCGAGTGGAAGCGTTCCATCCTGAGCCAGTATATGAATACCTGCACGCACAACGTATCCGGAAAGACGGTTCTGGTATCCATAGCGGAGCTGGCACAGAACCTCAGGGACAGGGCGGCATGGATGATGGATCACATCCGCCGTACCGAGTGGGTGACGGACGAGAAAGGAAACGGCTGGTTTAACGGTTACTATGACAACAACGGAAGACAGGTCGAGGGTGTACAGGGGGACAACGTGCGCATGATGCTTACCAGCCAGGTATTCTCGATTATGAGCGGCACGGCGGACGTGGACATGACGGCGAAAATCTGCCGGAGCGCGGATACCTATCTTTATCAGGAAAAAATTGGCGGATACCGCCTGAACACCAGGTTTGATGAGGATAAGTTTGATCTTGGCAGAATGTTTGGCTTTGCGTATGGCGAGAAAGAAAACGGCGCAGTGTTCTCCCATATGACTGTCATGTATGCCAATGCCCTGTATCAGAGGGGCTTTGTCAAGGAGGGGTACAAAGCGCTTAACACACTGCTGGCGACGGCGATGGATTTCAAGACAAGCAGGATATATCCCGGCGTGCCGGAGTACTTTGACGCGGATGGGCGCGGAATGTACCATTATCTGACAGGTGCGGCAAGCTGGTTTATGCTGACCATGATTACAGAGGTATTCGGTGTAAGGGGAGACCTCGGAAACCTGACGCTTGCGCCGAAGCTGATGCCAGAGCAGTTTGACGCGGATGGAAACGCATCCATCCAGCTGGATTTCCTGAAAAAGACATTTCTCATCCGGTATCACAATCCTGAAAGGCTGCCCTATGGTACATATCAGATTGAACGGGCCGTGTGCGGGGACAAGGAGCTGCAAAAAGTGACAGATACGTCATGTGCAGTGTGTCTGGAAAAAGAGGCAGTCGAGGCGCTTGATGACAGCATCCATGTGATCGAGGTCACGCTTGGCGCGAAAATAAAATAATTTATCACAGCTAAAGGAGAGAGAAGAATGCAGTACGGCTATTTTGATGATGAAAAAAGAGAATATGTGATTACCCGACCTGACACACCGGCGCCATGGGCAAATTATCTTGGCTCGCCGGAATACGGCGCGATTATTTCCAACAACGCAGGCGGTTACAGCTTTGCAAAATCGGGTGCAAATGGCAGAATCCTGCGCTATGTGTTTAATAACTTTGACCAGCCGGGGCGTTACATCTATATCCGTGACAATGACAGTAAAGATTACTGGTCGGCATCATGGCAGCCGGTCGGAAAGGACCTGGAAACATATCAGAGCAAGTGCAGCCATGGAACAGGCTATACAAGGATGGAGGCAGATTACAGCGGCATTCACTCGGAAGCCCTGTACTATGTGCCTCTGAATAAGTCCCATGAGGTATGGAACCTGAAAGTGACGAACAATTCCGGTCTGGCAAGAAGCCTGAACATCACAGGTTACGCAGAATTTACGAACAACAATAACTACGAGCAGGATCAGGTAAACCTTCAGTATTCGATGTTTATCACAAGAACTGCTTTTGACAAGGATCGCATCCGCCAGACAATCCATGGCAATCTCGACGGGCTTGAGGACGGGGAGGAGGTCGACAACAAGCTGGCAATTGACCGGTTCTTCGGGCTGGCAGGGGCAGAGGTGGCTTCCTACTGCGGAGACAAAGAGAAGTTCATCGGACGCTACCACGGCTATGGCAATCCGGTCGGCGTCGAAAGCGGAGACCTCGGCGGGGCGCTGAGCTACAATGAAAACGGATGCGGTGCACTCACGACCACTCTTACGCTTGCGGCAGGGGAGACAAAGGAGATTGCGTTCGTGCTGGGAATGAAGTACAAGGATGAGGCGGATGAAATTCTTGCAGGCTATGTAAATCTGGCAAAGGCGTGCGCAGAGGAATTAAAGGAGCTGACCGCATGGTGGCATGAAAAGCTGGAAAAATTCCAGGTCAGGACGCCGGATGCATCTTTCAATACAATGCTCAACACATGGAATGCCTACAACTGCTTTATGACCTTTATCTGGTCGCGCGCGGCTTCCTTTATCTATTGCGGACTTAGGAACGGCTACGGTTACCGCGATACCGTGCAGGATATCCAGGGGATTATCCATCTGGCGCCCGAGATGGCGGTTGAGAAAATCCGCTTCATGCTCTCGGCACAGGTCGACAACGGCGGCGGACTTCCGCTTGTGAAATTCACGCACAATCCGGGACACGAGGACACACCGGATGACGCTTCTTATGTACAGGAGACAGGGCATCCGGCATACAGGGCGGACGATGCGCTGTGGCTGTTCCCCACCGTATACAAGTACGTATCGGAGTCCGGAAATCTGGCATTTATTGACGAGGTGATTCCGTTTGCTAACAAGGATGAGGGAACGGTTTACGAGCATTTAAAACGTGCGGTGGACTTTTCCATGAACCATCTGGGGCCCCATGGACTGCCGGCAGGGCTTTATGCGGACTGGAACGACTGTCTGAGACTGGGAAAGGACGGGGAATCTTCCTTCGTGGCTTTGCAGTACTACTATGCGATGACCATCCTCAGGAAATTCGCGGAATATAAAAAGGATGATGCATATATCGCGTTCCTTGACGAAAAGCAGAAAGAGCTTGGCGAGCTGATACAGAAGCTTTGCTGGAACGAGGACAGGTTTATCAGAGGGTTTACCGAGAAGGGCGAGATTATCGGAAAACGGACGGACAAAGAGGCAAATATGTGGCTGAATCCCCAGAGCTGGGCGGTGATCAGCGGCCTTGCAACAGACGAGCAGGCGGACAAGGCGCTTGACATGGTGAACAGACAGCTTAACACGGAGTACGGCGTTGTGCTCATGGACCCGCCATATCACCTGGATGCCTTTGACGGAGCGCTTGCTGTTATTTACAACGCAGGCGTCAAGGAAAATTCCGGTATCTTCTCGCAGTCACAGGGCTGGATTATCCTCGCGGAGGCGCTTCGCGGGCATGGGGAACGAGCCTTTGACTATTTCAGGGAAAATGCACCGTCGGCGCAGAATGACAGGGCGGAAATCCGTAAGCTGGAGCCATACTGCTACGGACAGTTCACAGAGGGAAAGGCAAGTCCGCACTTTGGACGCTCGCATGTGCACTGGCTGACAGGAACGGCATCCACTGTCATGGTAGGATGTGTCGAGGGAATCCTTGGTATGCGCCCTGACTTTGGCGGATTAAAGATTGCGCCCTCCATCCCGAAGGAGTGGGACGGCTTTGAGATTGACAAGGAGTTCCGGGGAAGCCATCTGCATATCGTGGTAAAGAATCCGGGACATGTGGAGTGTGGTTTCAAATCAATGAAAGTAAACGGCAGGGAGATGGGAAACAATTATATTCCGGCGGAGATTCTTGAGAAGAACAATGAAATAGAACTTGTCCTGTAAGAAAAACGGGCAGGGCGGAAGGTGGTTCCGCCCTACCATGTTTTGCGGTAATATCTGTCGCGGTATTTTTTGGGCGTGAGTCCGACATATTTTTCAAAGGTCTGTATGAAATGGCTCTGGGATGAAAACGCAAGGTAGTTTGCAATTTCAATCAGGCTGATTTCAGAATATTTGAGAAGGTTTTGCGCCTTCTCTATTTTTTTTTCGCGGATGTAATCGCTTACGGAGATGCCGAGGTTCTGCTTGAAGAGGCGCGACAGGTAGCTTGGTGATAATTCCGTATAATCAGCGAGTTCGTTGATGGTGATGCGTTCGTTGATATGGCTGTAGATATAGTCGGTACACTGGACAATGGGTTTGGAGATAATGGCGTTTTTCTGCAGGACAAGCATCTTGCCTGTAAAGTCGAGGACCATGTCCTTATGCAGGTCAATGATTGCCTTGACTGTGGAGCAGGAGTCCATCTTTAAGATGTAGAAGTCGCTGAGCCGGTAGGCCTGCTCGAGTTCGAGTCCGCCATCGACACAATTGCGTGTCACGAGCGCGACAGTCACAACAAAATGATATTTTATGTTTGTCAGTGGATTCTTGGACAGTACGCCCATTCCCTCCGGGTTGGCAAAGTCGCCCTGGTTCAGATTGTTCCTGACAAATTCCATATCACCGTTTTTGACGGCAGTATAGAAGGAATATTCTTCCTCCATCGGGCGGTGGTAATTTTCGGATTCGCTGTCGGTCAGTTCGCGTGTATACCATTCGTTTCTTAGAGTACTCATTTTTGCGGTATGCCTCCCAAATTTCTTAAATTTTTCTATTTTATTTTTCTTTAATTATGTCATGATTTTGATATTAATGCAACTGATTTTATATAAGTAATATTGCATTAATACTATAATTCTAATTGTAAGGCAGATGTACAATCTGCACAGAAACCCAATAAACAATTTTATAATAGGGAGGAACTAAGAATGAAGAAAAAATTAGTAAGCAGTCTTTTGGCAGTATCCATGCTGGCAGCAACGCTCACAGGATGCGGCGGTAACAATGCGTCGAACGATGCGTCAAACAATGCGTCAGATGCATCGGCGAGCAGCACAGCAGATGCACCGGCGAGCAACACGGCAGATGCGCCGGCAGATAATACGGCAGATGTATCCGCAGACAATACAGCAGCTGAGAATACAGCGCCGGAAGGTCAGGTTATCAACATCTACAGCTTCAATGACGAGCTTCGCAAGCGTATCACGGCAGTTTATTCAGAGATTGAGAGCACGTCGAAAGATGGTACATCATCTACTTTAAAGGATGGTACTGAAATCCACTGGATAATCAATCCGAACCAGGACGGCGTATATCAGGATAAGCTTGATGAGGCACTTGGCAACCAGCTTTCAGCATCCGACGATGACAAGGTTGATATTTTTGCAGCCGAGCTTGACTATATCGTAAAATATACGGATGCGGATATTGAGGCAGCGATGACGCTTGAATCACTGGGTATTAATCCGGATACGGATCTGGCAGACCAGTATGATTTTACAAAGACAGTTGCACGCGACCAGAACGGCGTGATGAGAGCTTCTACATGGCAGGCATGTCCGGGCGTACTGGTATATCGCCGCGATATCGCAAAAGATGTTTTCGGCACGGATGATCCTGTTGAGATTGGCAAGAAGACAGCAGACTGGGCAACGATGAAGGCGACCGCGGAAGAGCTTAAGGCAAAGGGGTATTATACATTCTCAAGCTATGCGGATACATTCCGTACATACAGCAACAACATGGCGCAGGAATGGGTTACAGCAGAGAATCCCACAACCGTAAAGGTTGATCAGAAACTTATGGACTGGGTATCCGATTCCAAAGAGTGGTTAGATGCAGGATATTTTGATCCTACAGTTAAGGGACAGTGGAACTCTGACTGGTATACGGCAATGGGTTCAAGCTCAAAGGTATTTGCATTCCTGTTCCCGGCATGGGGAATTGATACACAGATGGTACCGAACTGGGACGGCGAAGCTGGCGCGTGGGCTGTTACAAATGCACCACTGTCATATAACTGGGGTGGAACTTATGTGCTTGCAGCAACGGGTACAGACAACCCACAGCACGTAAAGGATATTATTCTTGCGCTGACAGGCAACACAGAAAATCTGACAACGATTACCAAAAAGTATTCAGATTTTACAAATGCAAAGTCAGTTATGGAGACAGCAGCTACAGATAAGTCGTTTGCATCTGACTTCCTTGGCGGACAGAATCCTTACGAGTATTTCTCAGACAGCCTCGCATCAATCAAAATGGCTCCGCTGTCAGCATATGACCAGGGCTGCGTAGAGCTTATCCAGAACTCATTTAGCGATTATTTCCAGGGCCAGGTTGACTTCGATAAGGCAAAGGAGAACTTTGAGACAGCCATCAAAGAGCGCTATCCTGAAATCACAGAGGTTCAGTGGCCGGAATAATGAATTTCGAAAACAAAATAACATCATAAAACCACAAACTGCGGTGCATTTGTGCACCGCAGTATGAAAAAGAGGGGGATGATAGGTTATGAAACAAAAACATAAAAAGGTAAATTATTCAAAGTGGGGATACATTTTCATTCTTCCGTTTTTTATCAGCTTCTTTATTTTTTCATTGATTCCGTTGATCGACACAATCCGATACAGTTTTTTTGAATATTATCGTTCGGGACTTAAGGAAATTGGACCTAATTTTGTCGGGATGGAAAATTATGTCAGTCTGCTGAAATCCGACATGTTAAAATACGCGGCAAATACATTGATACTCTGGATTATCGGCTTTATTCCACAGATTGTGATTGCGCTGCTGCTTGCCTCATGGTTTGTGGATGCGCGTCTGAAAATCCGCGGCCAGCAGTTTTTCAAGGTTGTTATCTATCTGCCGAACTTAATCATGGCATCCGCGTTTGCAATGCTGTTCTTTGCATTGTTCTCAAACAAGGGACCTATCAACTCTATATTGATGTCAATAGGACTTACAAGTGAGCCGATTGATTTCATGCGCACAGCATTTGGAACAAGGACTTTGGTCGGCGTGATGAACTTCCTGATGTGGTTTGGTAATTCGACAATCATGCTGATGGCGGCAATCATGGGTATCAGCCCGGATATTTTTGAGGCGTCGGAGATTGACGGCTGCAACAGCGTGCAGCGGTTTTTCCTCATCACGCTTCCAATGATTCGTCCGATTCTTGCCTACACACTGATTACGGCGATTATCGGTGGTCTCCAGATGTTCGATGTACCGCAGATTTTGACAAACGGCCAGGGAAGTCCCGACCGTACATCCACAACGCTGATTATGTTCCTCAACAACCACTTAAAGAGCAAGAATTATGGTATGGCGGGAGCGTTGTCTGTTTACCTGTTTATCGTCAGCGGCATTCTGTGCTTTATCGTGTACCGCATAACGAATGACAACGATGATGATGGTTCAAAGGCAGCAGCAAGGAAGAGAAAAAAGGCGGAAAGGAGATAAGGTTATGAAATCAAACGGTTATAACAAATTTCGGACTATTTTTGCACATGCAGTACTCGCTGTCCTGTCATTTATGTGTCTGTTTTTCTTCTATATACTGATTGTCAATGCGACACGTTCCCATGCGGATTTGCAGAGAGGGTTTTCTGCACTTCCCGGCGGACATTTTCTGGAGAATTTTAAAAACGTGGCAAATGACGGAACCTTTCCGATGATGCGCGGTATCATGAACAGCTTAATCGTTTCCGGAAGCTCGGCAGCGATCTGTACATACTTTTCGGCATTGACTGCGTATGGTCTCTATGCATATGATTTCAAGTTAAAGAAGGCTGCATTCACATTTATTATGGCAATCCTTGTCATGCCGACACAGGTTACGGCAATGGGTTTTCTGCGGTTGATTACGAATATGGGCATGTATGACTCTCTGCTTCCGCTGATTATTCCGTCCATTGCATCGCCGTCCGTATTTTACTTTATGTTCAGCTATCTGCAGTCGTCACTCCCGCTCTCGCTGGTAGAGGCGGCGCGAATCGACGGTTCAAGGGAGTTTCGGACATTTAACCAGATTGTCCTTCCGATTATGAAGCCGGCGATGGCAGTACAGGCAATCTTTTCGTTTGTAGGTTCATGGAATAACTACTTCGTTCCAGCTCTTGTCATCCAGTCAAAGGATAAGATGACAGTGCCAATCCTGATCGCACTCCTTCGTGGAGCTGATTACATGAACCGCGATATGGGTAAAATATACATGATGATCGTCGTTGCAATCGTGCCGATTATTCTTGTATATCTGGTTCTTTCAAAGTACATTATCGCGGGCGTGACGCTTGGCGGTGTCAAGGGATAAGAAATATTGACAGAAGTGGAGTGATTATTTTGTGAGTTGAGAGTGGAGTGATTATTTTGTGATTAGAAAAATGACAATTGCATTAAGATCAACAGATGAAGTGAGAGAATTTGTAAGAGAAGTAATGCCACTTGAAAACGAATATGATTTGATATCAGGTAAGTATGTGATAGATGCCAAATCGATATTGGGAATATACAGCCTGAATTTATCAAAACCACTGGAGCTTGTCATACGCGGCGAATGCGGGGATGATTTGACGGTTCTGGATAAATATAAAGTACAGGTATGAGGATGAACGCCCCAATAGTTTCGGCTGTTGGGGCTTCTTTCAAAATGATGCACGGCAGACTGGTGCCTGCGCCTGGATTGTAATGATTTGACGAGGGGGATTATCATGAAGCAGAAGAATAGATCAGTGCTTCTGGCAGCAGCAATGCTTGTCCTGTTTGGAAACGGATGCGGCGACAGTGATTTGGCGGCGGGCAGCACAAAAATATATTATACGGCAATTGAGAGCGGCGACTATTACGAAGGGTGGGCGAGCCGGTTGGAAGAACAGGCATCCGCACAGGGGGCGTCCTTTGCAGCCGGATATGCGGAAAATTCCGTGGAGACACAGGACGCCCAGATAAAGGAGGCTGTTGCCGATGGATATGATGTACTGCTGTGCGGGCTGGTTTCGCCGGATACCGTGACGGAGATTAAGGCTGCGGCAGGTGGTACGCCGATGGTGTTTATCAACAATGCTCCGGCAGACAGTGCATTGGAGAAGGATAAGTATGTCTATGTGGCGTCGGATGAGTTTATGGCCGGGCAGTACCAGGCGGAGTACATCCTGCAACGATTTGGACAGAAGGATGAGATCAATGTCGCAATCCTCAAGGGGCCGAAGGACGCGTCGGGCGCGGTCGGAAGGACGAAAGGATTAAAGCAGACGCTCAAGGCAAGCGGTAAGAAGATTAACTATGTCTTTGAGGATAATGCCGGATGGAGCACAGAAAAGGCACAGGATCTGATGGCGATGTTCCTGAAGACAGGACAGCCAGTCGACTGTGTGGCGGCAAACAATGACGACATGGCGCTTGGCGCCCGCGCCGCGTTTGAGCAGGCAGGAGTCAACGCGGATTCAGTCTTGTTTCTGGGCGTGGACGCCTCTGCGGGCGGCTGTCAGGCGATAGCCGAGGGGCGCATGGATTTCACGGTATTTCAGCCGACAGACAGTCAGATTTCCTTCGCGGTTAAGGCGGCAAAGAGGCTTGCCGACGGACAGTCGATAGCTGGTCTGGAGGGTGCGTCGGAGGATGGCAAATATATCCTGGTGCCGTTTGAAAAGGTAGACAGCAGCAATGTAGCACAATACAAATAGTATATATGGAGGGATTGAAATGACGAAAGAGGATAAGGTCATTTCCATAAAGGTCAGGCTGCTCGGAATTATCCTGCCGATTATCATCATCATTATGCTGGTTCTGACAGGGTTATCCTACTATGTGTCCAAAAAAGTCATCAAGGCGGATGCCCACAATCTTTTGCAGACTTCCGTGGAGAGCCAGGCTGCCGCAATCGAGGCATGGTTGAACCAGAACCTTGTATCCATCAGTGTCGCCAAGCAGGCGGTTGAGCAGATGGGCTTTGACGAGAAGCAGATGCAGGACTTTTTGGATTCTTATTACAATTTTGACAGCAATTATACAGATGGATTTTACATAGCCGGCATGGATGGGAAAGTTTTCAGGGCGAAATCGTATAAGTCTGTTGAACTGCGCGACGCGGGGGCAGATGGGAATTATCTCAACAACGGTGATTTTGCGGTTGCCGAGAGTTTGACGGATGACAGGGACTGGATGTTTTTTACGGCACTCGAAGGCGATGCGCAGGCGCGGATTCAGAATGGCGAGACTGTCATTGACACGGTAAATGAGGGAACGGCGGATTACAGCGTGCAGTATGTGCAGCCGAACGTGCCGTTGAAGAAGGACGCTGTATACCAGGTTCGTTTTGATGCTTATGCGGATGAGGCAAGGACGATGAAAGTAAGCGTCACGGCGCCGGACAGGGATTATCAGCGCTACTTACAGGATACGGTCGTAAATCTGACGACGGAAAAACAGACATACAGCTATGATTTTACCATGACGGATTATGATGATGCAAATGGGCGCATGGAATTTAACCTGGGAGCGGCAGGCTCCACTGCAAGCGTGAAAATCAGCAACGTGTCAGTCAAAATGACTGCCCAGCCGTCTGGTGCAGGGGCGGATGAGGATGTGCCGGATGCCAGTGTGACGCAGACAGAGTGGTTCCGGGACGGACTGACAAGGGTGAACGTGGGATACACGGATGCATACACCAATGAGAAAGGAAATCCGGTCATCAGTGTGTGCGGCATGCTGCGCACAGCGTCAGATGACATCCGTGTCATTTCCATGGACTTGTCGCTGGACAAGGTCAGTGTCTATGTCAACAGTTTCGTGAAAATGGACAAGGCGGAATCGCTTCTTGTCAATGCCAATGACTGCACGGTACTGGCATCGCGCGACACGGATGCGATTTCCAAAAGGCTGGGGACGCTCGACAACAGCTTCATGAAGGATGTCGAAGAAAAGATTTCGGCAGGCGACATGGATTTGGCGGAGATGGACGGAAATATGACCGTATTTCAGGAGATAGCCGGCACGGACTGGGTGCTTGTCTCCTATGTTCCGTCAGAAACGATATACCAGGACCTGAACAATATCAGAAACGTCATGATGATATTCAGCGTCCTGTCCATACTGGCGCTGACCGTATTAATCGAAAGGATTGTCCATATCGTAATCAATCCGGTGAAGAAGCTGACAGAGGTCATCAAGAACATGACCGATGGAAATTTTGCGGTGTACAAGGCTTCAAAGAACAATGACGAGATTGGCGTGATGAGCCGCTGCGTGGAAAATTTTATCGCCACGATGCGCGCCATGATTCTTTCCATAGACAATGTGTCGCATAAGCTGCATGATCAGGCGGACGGAAGCAAGGATGTGTCGAATCAGATGTTTGACGCCTCGAAAAAGCAGAACCAGTCCATGAAGGACCTGAATGCGACAGTCGAGCAGCTGTCGCTCTCTGTCAACGAGATTGCAAAGAGTGCGACGTCGCTTGCGGAATTTGTTGCTGAGACAAAGGACGACGGAAACGACATGAGTGACAGGATGACAAAGACGGTTGACATTTCCAGAAAAGGAAAGGCGGTCATGCAGGATGTCGGCACGGCGATGCAGAGCATTGACGGTTCCGTGCGGAAGCTGCAGCATGCGATAGATGAAGTGGGGAATGTGTCAGGCGAGATAACCGATATCACCAGGGTTATCGGCGAGATTGCGGATGAGACGAACCTGTTGTCGCTGAACGCGTCAATTGAGGCGGCGCGCGCCGGGGAAGCCGGAAGGGGCTTTGCAGTGGTCGCGTCCGAAATTGCAAAGCTCGCACAGACGAGCATGGAGTCTGTACAGAATATTGACAAGCTGGTTCTGGAGATACAGACATTAATCGGCGGTGTCATCGCGCAGGCAAACAGCAGTGTCGAAAACATCAGTGACAGCAGCAGCCTGATTGGAAATGCGGTGGTGACTTTTGACACGATTTTTGAGAACATCATGGCAGTCGGCGGACTGGTTCAGAATATGATGCAGAAGGTCGACAAGGTGGAGGATGTGGCACGCAATGTGGCAGCCATCTCCGAGGAGCAGGCGGCAAGCTCGGAGGAAATCCTGCGCTCCTCGGACACGCTGGTGGAGCAGGCTGACGGACTCATGGCAAACAGCGAGGCGGTGGCAAGGGAGTCTGAGGAACTGACTACCTCGGCAGAAGAGCTGAAGATGCAGATTCAGACCTTCAAGGTGTAATTTCCATAGTTTCTTAGCAAAATCTTTAAGAAAGAAGGAGAATACAATTGAAAAAGAAACCAAATGTAGGAAAACTGCTGTCTGCAGCGCTCGTTTTGGCACTGGCAGCGGGAGGCTGTGGGACAACAGCCCGGAATGAGTCTCCTGGCAGTTCTGCCGGGGATACAATGACAGATACAGCAGGCGGGGAAGTCAAAAATGAATGTGCCGACGGGCATGAATTTGGAGGTTGGACAGTGGAAACAGAAGCAACAGAAAATGCAGAAGGATTGGAAAAACAGGTATGCGGCCGCTGCGGCGCGGAAAATACCAGATCTATTCCGGCAAAAAGCAAAGGCATACAGGAATATAAGCTTGTCTGGGAAGACGAGTTTGAGGGCGACGCGCTGAATATGGACGACTGGAATTTTGAGTACCATGAGCCGGGCTGGGTTAATGCCGAGCTGCAGGAGTATGTGGATTCCGAGAAGAATACCTACGTGAAGGACGGAAAACTTTATATCCAGGCGCTCAAGGAGATTATTGACGGCAAGCCGTATTACACATCAGGCAGAATCAACACGCAGGGGAAACATGATTTTCAGTACGGAAGGTTTGAGGCGAGGGCAAAAGTGCCAAGCGGAAAAGGTTTTTTGCCTGCATTCTGGATGATGCCGACCGAAGAGAGTTATTATGGGCAGTGGCCGAAGTGCGGTGAGATAGACATCATGGAGGTGCACGGCAGTGAGCTGACTACGACATACAGCACACTTCATTTCGGTGAACCGCATACGCAGGAGCAGTCCACCTACCAGATAGAGGCAGGAGAGAAAAATTTCGGTGAGGAGTTCCACGTATTTGCGTGTGAGTGGGATCCCGGTGAATTCCGGTTCTACGTTGACGGCAGGATGATAGGAAGCGTGAATGACTGGTTCACTAAGAAAGAGGGATTTGGCGAAGTCGCCTACCCTGCACCATACGATCAGCCGTTTTATATGATACTCAATCTCGCAGTCGGCGGCAGTTGGGTAGGATATCCCGATGATGACGACGTGTTTGAGGAGAACGCGCAGTTTGTCATTGACTATGTGCGGGTATATGAGAAGGACAGGTATGACACCAATGTCACAAAGCCGGTAAACGAAGTCAGTCTCAACGCTCCTGATGAGACAGGAAACTATGTTGTAAACGGCGACTTCTCAGAGGCGGAGGACATGACAAAAGAGGATTCACACTGGCGACTGCTATTGGCGGAAGGCGGAAAGAGCGAGACCGAGATATCTGACAATGCGCTGCATATCATGTCTGAGAGTGCGGGCACAGTGAATTACAGCGTGCAGATTGTCCAGGCAGGTATGCCTATGGAGAAGGGTGCGAAGTATAAGCTTACATATGATGCCTATGCAGACGAGGCGCGTACCATGATTACAAACGTGACGGCGCCGGACAAGGGATATATCCGTTACCTGGAGGACACGACGGTGGAGCTGACGACAGCAAAGCAGTCTTATGAGCATCTGTTTGACATGACTGGGGACAGCGACGCAAATGGAAGAATTGAGTTTAACCTTGGAAACCAGGGCTCGATAGCAGACGTCCATGTCAGCAATGTCCGTCTGGAAAAGGCAGGCGAGGCGGCAAAGCAGGAAAAGACTGTACTGCCCGATGGCAATTACGTATATAATGGAGAGTTCAGCGAGGGAAATGAGCCGGACAGGAGGCGGCTTGCCTATTGGGACTGGGATACCACGCAGTGTGCGGAAGCCACAGTTGCCGTAACGGACAACAAAGAGCGAGAACTTATGGTGACAGTGCCGGAGACAGAGCCTTTGGAGTCATCTTTGAATAAGGTTGTCGTAAGCCAGAAACCGGTCGCAATTGCAGGCGGAAAGAAATTTATCTTGAGCTTTGATGCTTATGCGGATAAAACAGGGGAAATAAAGACCACTATTGCCGGACAGACATTTGACAGCGAACTGACGACAGGCAGGACAGCGTTCAAGTATGAATTTGAGACACCGGAGTCTTTAAAGGATGCGGAGCTTTGTTTCCTGTTTGGAAATGCAGGCACATACTACATAGATAACGTGTGCATTCGTGAGGACAGTATTCTCGTAAACGGCGATTTTTCAAGCGGCATGACAGGGTATGAGGTCTATATTCACGACGCGGCGAAGGTTGCAGGCCATATCGTGGACACTCTGAATGAGGACAACGCTTTTGCGGTGGATATCGCGGATACAGGTTCGGAAGGCTGGCATATCCAGTTAAAACAGAATGACATCAAGCTTGAGAAAGGCAAATGGTATCGGCTTGCATTTGATGCCAAATCAACAAAGGATAGGACGATCATGTACGCGCTGCAAAAGGACGGCTCGAAACACAAGGATGCGAATGGCGCCGAAGACTGGACGGCATACTCCGGTGAGCATATGGCGGAACTGACAAAAGATTACCAGAACTTTGCCATCGTGTTTGAGATGAATTCCGACACAGATGAAGGCACAATCTTAAGCATCTCTATGGGCGCGGTCGGCGGACAGCAGATATCCGACAGGCACAGCGTAGTGATTGACAACATCACATTGGAAGAGATACAACCGCAGTAGTACACGAGAAGGGCAGATGAACATTTCCCTGCTCGGTTTTTCAAAATATGGAGGGTGGGGATAGATATGCTGAACGGTTATAAAATCATAGCATTGTGTCTGTCGGCAATTCAGGATGCTTCAAGTATCAGCTTTATCACAGAGCTTAATGATAAGCTCAGCAAGCATGGGTACAGGATATTTATTTATCATATGAGTACGGATATGGCATGGAGCGACGACATGAAGGATTCGGAGACACTGGTTTTTGACCTGATAGACTATTTCGTCGTTGACACTGTCATCATTATGGATGAGAAGATAAAAAGCCGGACAGTGACAGAGCACATTATCAGCAATGCGAAGGCGGCAGGAGTTCCGGTAATCGTGGTTGACGGACAGTGCGACGGCTGCGCCAGTGTGCGGTTTGACTACAGAACAGGGTTTGAGGCGATCGTCAGGCACGTGATGGAAGAGCATAAACCCAGGAAGCTGCATTTTATGGCGGGAAGCCGCGGCAACCTGTTTTCCGAGGAACGGCTTGAGATATTTGCCATGATTTTGAAAGAATATGGGATTGCGTTTGACAGGGAGAGCATGGTAAGTTACGGTGATTTCTGGGCGCGTCCAACCATCAAGGCAGCCCAGCGTATCATTGACAGCGGGGATATGCCGCAGGCAATTATCTGCGCCAATGACATTATGGCAATTAATGTCGTCGCGCTTCTCAAAAAAAATGGTTATCGTGTGCCGGAGGATGTCATCGTAACAGGTTTTGACGGAATCGAGGAAACCCATCTGACGGAGCCGCGAATCACGACAAGCTTCTGTGATTTCGAGGAGCTTGCGGGTACGGTGGCTGATCTGATTCAGAAAGGCGTATGGGAGGGGGATTATTATGCGCTTCCGCGGCTGATGGTTTCTGAGTCCTGTGGCTGCAAATATAATTCAAGGATTGACATACTGGAAAGCTTCAGTCAGTTAAACAGCCGATTTTACAGGTATCAGGACGATAACCATGTGCTGATGCAGATTGCTGAGGACATGCAGGGATGCAGGCGTATTGAGGAAGTTCCGGCGATGATGGGGCACCGTGTCATGAACCATATGTGCTGTTTCCTGAACCAGTGGTGTACAGATGATTCCGTTGATCCGATGATGACTCACCAGGACGGTTTTGACGATGAGATGTATATCCTGTATAACGCGGAGGCGGCAAAGCCGTTTGTCCCGATGAAGTTTGCGCGCAGGGACATCATCCCAAATCTTGATGCGCTTCTGGAACGGACACACCCGCTGGTTTTTATGGAGATTGATTTTATGAATGTGACTTTTGGGTACGTCTGTTTTTGCTACAAAAGCTGTGACAATACGGATTACACCAAGATTCCGCAGATTGTGTCGGCTGTCGATATGGGTATTGGCGGACTGCTGAACAAACGCTACCAGCACTACCTGACAAGTCAGATTGAGCATATTTACATTCATGATTCGCTGACCGGGTTGTACAACCGCCTTGGTTTTAACAGCGAGTTTGAGAAAATGACAAAGCGCGTGAGGAAAAAGAAGGGCATTGTCACAGTCGTGCTGGCAGATTTGGACGGACTCAAGGGCATCAACGACAATTATGGACACGCGGCAGGGGACAATGCGATTCATACCGTGGCACAGGCGTTGAAAAACAGCTGCCCGGAGGAGGCGCTGTGCGTTAGGTTTGGCGGTGACGAGATGTTTGCCATCATGGAAGGTAACTATGACATTGGGCTGATTCGGAAAAGGATGCAAAACTGGCTCGAAGACTACAATGGCAGGGCAGGTAATCCTTACACCGTCTCCGCAAGCCTTGGCATTCTCATCACAAACGAGACGGAAGAGCTGGAATTTGAGGATCTGCTCAAAAGGGCTGATGAACTGATGTACCAGGAGAAACACAGAAAGAGAAAACAGTTTTAATAGCCGGAACACCTGCTGATGTCTTTTGGAAAATATCTTTACAGGAGTCTGCAGTATCGGATATACTAAAGTCAGTGAACTGTTAAGAGCAAGCAGAACGAGGGGAGCTGTATGGAGATGAAACCATTGCCGGTGGGCGTTGATAATTTTGAACATTTAGTAACGAGAGGCTATTATTTTATTGACAAGACAGAGTTCATAAAAGAGCTCCTGGATAAAAAGGGAAATGTTATTTTGTTCACGCGTCCGCGACGGTTTGGAAAGACGCTGAATATGAGTATGCTCCAGTATTTTTTTGAGGATATGCGTACGGATGACGGCAGCAAGAAGGATAATGCATATCTGTTTGAACATATGAACATCATGGAAGCGGGGGAAGATTACCTTGCGCACATGGGGAGCTATCCGGTGATCAGCTTGACGTTAAAGGACGCGAAACAGCCGGATTTTGGACTTGCGTATGAGGCGATAAAGCAGCAGATTGCGGATGAGTATGCACGGCATCAGTATATTCTGCAGGACGAGCGGCTTTCTGCGGAGAAAGACCGATATATGAGTATCAGGATGCGCGAGGCGGACAGGTCTGATTACAATAGCTCCATTCAGTTTTTGTCACAGTGTCTTGAAATATACTATGGCAAAAAAACAATCATTCTGATAGACGAATACGATGTGCCACTTGAAAACGCGTTTACACAGAACTTTTATAACGAAATGATAAGCTTTATTCGCTCTTTATTTGAGTCGGCTTTTAAAACAAACAGTAGTTTGGAGTTCGCAGTGATAACAGGCTGTCTGCGGATTTCAAGGGAAAGTATCTTCACTGGATTAAATAACCTGAAAGTCATTTCCATTCTGGACGAAAAATATGCGGAATATTTTGGATTCACGCCAGAGGAGGTGCGTAAATTATGTGATTATTACGGACTGCCCCACAAATACGATACCATTCAGGAATGGTACAACGGCTACATTTTTGGAAATACCAACGTATACAATCCGTGGAGCGTGATACAATTCATTGACGACTTACGGGAAAATGAGGACTGGTTCCCGCGGTCATACTGGGCAAACACGTCCTCCAATACCGTTGTGCGAAAACTGATCGACATGGCAGACGACAGCGTAAAAAGTGAGCTGGAAAACCTGATTGACGGCGGAAATGTCGAGAAGCCCGTCCATGAGGACATCACTTACGGAGAAGTGTACGAGAACATGGATAATCTGTGGAATTTCATGTTTTTTACCGGATATTTCAAGAAAGTGGGCGAGCGCATGGGTGAGGACGACATGCGGTATCTGACGCTTGCGATACCAAACCGGGAGGTGCGTTACATTTTTCGTGAAAAGATCATGGCATGGTTTAACCAGAAAATGAAAGAACGTGACCTTACCCGGCTGCATACCGCCTTTGTCAGTAAGGATACGCAGACGTTGCAGGAGGAGTTGACAGATATCTTATATGAGACAATCAGCTCCTTTGACGAGAGTGAAAATTATTATCACGGACTGGTGGCCGGGCTGCTGTCGGGCATGAAAGGCTACCGCACGAAATCCAACCGCGAGACGGGCAAGGGCAGATGCGACCTCTTTGTAAAACCTGTGTCGCGTCGCAAAGAGGCGTTTATCGTGGAGTTTAAGACCACGAAGAAGATCAGGGAGCTTGAGAAAAAGGCGGAGGAGGCCTTACAGCAGATCGACGACAAAAAGTATGTCCTGGAGCTCGAGGACGACGGCTATGACATTGCAAGCAGCTATGGGATCTCATTCTGCGGAAAGGACTGCTGCGTCATGGTTCGGGAAACGAAAAAACTGCAATATCCCGCGGTGCAGAGCCGCAAATGCTATGAAGTATAAATGGTATACGGCTTATGCCGAAATGAATAAAAGGTTTTCTCTGTCTGTTGCCATGCGGATAGAGAAAGCTTTTTTTGTACTCAGTTTGACAAATTGTGCTGAAAAAAACGTAAGCTGTACCAAAATGCACAAATTGGTTTGATTGTTTGGTACAATAAAAACTGAGGCGGGAAAGTTTAATCGGCTGCTGCGAGGGGGATATATATGTACACAACGATTCAGTCAGAAAAGACAGACAATGAACAACAACTAATTGAACTTGAAAAAATGAAAACAAATCTGGAACACCAGCTGCGGGAGATGGAACAGACTGTCGAAAAACAGCAGGAAATGATTGCCATGGCAAGGTGTGATCCTCTCACGGGACTCAGAAACCGTCAGGGAATCCCTGAGCTGGTCAATGCCAGCCTGCGGACGCAATGCGAAGGGAACTTTTTCATTATGGATATGGACAATTTCAAGAGTGTCAACGATACATATGGTCATATGGAGGGAGATCGTGTACTCGTCAAATTTGCCAAGGCACTGAAAGGAGCCGTGGAGCCAAAGGATATCATTGCAAGGCTCGGGGGAGACGAATTTGTCGTATTTTCCCCAGGGCATTTTGACAAATATGAAGTGAAGGCCAAAGCAAAGCGGCTTATCCGGCAGATCGAGCACAGTCTCGCCACACCGAAAAGACTGGTGCAGGTGACCGTATCCATTGGAATTTCCAGCGCGCCACATGACGGTATGACTTACGAGGCATTGTATGAAGCTGCGGACAAAGCGCTGTACAGCGTAAAAAATGATGGGAAAAATGGATATTGCTTCTTCGATGAGCTGACCGAAACAATGCGTGTCCGCACTGTCCATTCCAGACCGAACAGCACTCTGACGGAAATAACGGGCAGGCTGAGTGAGAGGCATATGGAAGGCTCCCTTGAGGTATCGTACAGTCATTTTATGGGGATCTATCGTTTTATGGAGAGAAACCTCATCCGCAGTCACAGGGAGGTACAGTGTGTCCTGTTCACACTGGCAGATTACACGGATGCGGATGAGCAGGTCATTCAGCAGCAGCTTGAGCAATTGCAGTATGCGATCGTATCTTCGCTGAGAAAAGGCGATGTGACAGCAAAGTACAGCGCTACACAGATACTGGTTCTGCTGATTGATGTCAACAGGGAAAGCGCGGACATGGTGGTGAAAAGGATTCTCAGCAAACGCTGCCTGAATATGATAAATGTACTGTATGATATCCAGCAGCTTGACGCCGCTCCGCCGGAATGGCAAAGCGGCCAGACGGCTGGAGATTCATGACTGATATGGGGATGGAATTGACATTATTACGTTGTTGGTCAATTCTGTCCCTTGTTTAATCTGACTAAAAAATATAACATAAATATAAGGAACTATTAACAGTTTGCCGGACATGCATGGCATGTAAGGAGGAAGGAGAGTGCGGCAGGCGATGGAGATGTTTAATATAATATGCGGGGTATGTTCTGTTATCGGACTGTTGGTTTCCATATTTACGGCGGGCACCGTGGTGAAGATTTCAAAATCGTTTCATTGTGGAAATGTGACAGACCAGTCAAATGTTACAAATAAGATCAAGGGTAGTACGATTAGCGGTCCATATAATGGGGGAAGCAGTATCCATGTAAACGAGAAAGGTAATGGGGGTACATTTGGCGCTCCGGCGCAGCAGGAGGCAAAGAGGTATGAAGGAAATAGCGGTTAAGGAATACTATCCGGCAGAGTGGGTAACGCGCGAGGGCGGCGGCACGGATGATATCTCTGTGCGGCAGGAATTTCAGAGGGACTATCTGATAGGGAGGGAACGCTTTTTGAGGGAGTCCCGTGTCCTTGCAATGCTGCAGGAGATACCGGGAATCGTGAAGGTTTATGACAGTTTTGAGGAGAATCAGACAGCGTATATTGTGATGGAGTATGTACATGGCGTCACGATCGACAAATATGTGAAGGAACAGAGACTGCAGCATGGGAAAATCCTGCAGATGATGCGCCAGCTGGTCGATGCGCTGGCAGCAGTGCATAAACAGGGAGTGCTCCATCGGGACATTACTCCAAACAACATACTGGTGCAGGAAGATGGAAACGTGAAACTGATTGATTTTGGCACCGCGGCCACGATCGGACAGCAGGGTAATACCATTTTGCTGACACAGTATTATGCGGCGATAGAGCAGTACGGCAGCGACAATGGACGTCTTGGGCCATGGACTGATGTTTACGGAGTAAGCGCTACACTCTATGCACTGCTGACGGGAGAAGAACCGCAGGAGCCGGTTGCAAGACTGCAGAGGGACCGGATGAAGGATTTGGACAGGCGCAGGCTTGAGATACGGAAGTACCAGCGAAGGGCAATTCAAAACGGACTGGCAGTACAGCCGGACAGGCGCACGCAGAGCATGGAGGAGTTCCGGTCAGAGCTGTATAACCTGCCCATGCCGGCAGAGGTGTTGCGGCGCAGGAGGTTCATGCATCGCGTGGAGGCGGCCAGTGCGGTGGCGATGGCCCTGATGCTGGCTGTCCTGATCAATGTCACCTGCGGATTTCCGCTGGGAAGCGGGTTGATGTACTCCCTGAGGGGGGATGGTTTTCATGTTGTATCCGAGACAAACCGGCTAGAGGAACGGGTGATTCCGTCAAGGAAGATGGGACTGCCTGTTTCGGTGGTGGAGGAAAATGCTTTTCAGGGCGATGATGTCCTGCGGGTGATAACGATTCCCGGCAGCGTGATTCGGATCGGAAACATGGCGTTCAACCGCTGTCCGGCTCTGGAGCAGGTCCGGGTGGAGGAGGGACTGCACCGGATTGATGATTATGCTTTTGCAGAGTGTGGAAATCTGAATACGGTATATCTGCCAGACAGTCTGGAATCTTTTGCGGTGAGTGCGTTTGAGGGGACATCGCCGCAGATTACGCTCTGGGTAAACCACGGCTCGGCGGCGGAGGGAGGACTGCTGGGAACGGATATCAATTATGCCGTCCGGGAGGAATATCAGATTGAGCAGACAGAAAATGGCGCGGCGTTAGTGGCCTGCGGGGATGCGAGGACAAGTCTGGTGCTGCCGTCGGTGATTGACGGCGAGTGGGTGACAGCCATTTCCGAAGGATTGACGATTGCGGATACAGTAGAAGAGATCGTACTTCCAGATCGCCTGCTGTGTCTTGATGCGGGGATTCTCTCCGGAAAGGAAAATCTGAAAAAGGTCACGCTGGGCAGCCAGACACGTATATTGGGGGACGGGGCGCTGAAAGGCTCCAATGTGGAGCAGCTGGTCATTCCCGGGTATCTGGAGGAGATCGGCGAGGAGGCGCTGTACCAGACCAGGCTCAACGAGCTTGTCTTTCCGGAAGGGCTGAAGCGGGTTGGCAGGAAGGCATTTGCAGAGACGGCCTTTGAAAGTATCCAGTTGCCGGACGGAGTGGAGGAGATCGGGCAGCAGGCCTTTTCTGCATGTGTAGGGTTTAGTGAAATCCATTTACCGGAAGGGATAACCGAGCTCGGTGCAGGTCTTTTTGAAAACTGCGTGCGTTTGGAACAGGTATATATTCCAAGCACGGCCACATCGATCCGGATGTATGCTTTCAGGGGCTGTAGTTCAATGGAAAATCTGCTGATTCCGGAAACTGTCGAGCAGATAGATGCGTATGCCTTTGCGGAGTGTACGGGGCTGTGCTATGTTGCCATGCCAAAAGAAATCGAGGCGGCAAATATCTATATGTTTGACGGGTGCTCCAATGAAATCGTGTTTGCCGGAAACGGGGATCATGCAGCCAGAAAATTTGCGGAGTACAAACATTATGATTTTGAGGATGAGAGTACATGGAATGAGCAAATTGTCATTGGGCATGACGGGGACAAGGCTTTTGCAATAGGGGAGATCGATGAGCCGAACGTTGTCCTTCCATCCTACAATCGTGGTACGCAGACGATTATCACCAATGTGAGCTCCATCTCGGAGAAGCGCAATGATGTGATACGGGAGATTATTCTGCCCAGGTATGCTGTGCAGGTTGATACAAAGGCGTTTACAAATCTGGCAGAACTTCGCACAGTTCAGTTTCCGGATACCCTGCAGCAGATTGGCAGCCTGGCATTTGCTGGCTGCGTGAACCTGGAACAGGTTGAACTGCCAGACGGTCTGAGGACGGTTGGCGGCTTTGCGTTTATGAACTGCAGCGGTCTGACCAGGCTGGATTTGCCAGATTCCGTCTACAATATTGAAGCGGGTGCATTTTTGGGCTGCGAGAATATAAACCAGATTCATATACCTTCGGAAATGGCCCTGCTGCCAGATGGCGTCTTTGGGCGCACGGACATTGAACACATCATCATTCCTGGAAATATTTCCAAGGTGCGCTGTGCATTTTTTGAGTGCGGCCGGCTGCGGACGGCGCAGCTGCAGGAAGGGGTTCGCTCCATGTGGGAGAGTTTTGCCGGCTGCTCGTCCCTGGAGACAGTAACGATACCTGCCAGCTTGGAGATTATCTCACAAAATACATTTGCCGGCTGTTCGTCGTTAAAGGATGTCACGATTTACGCGGATGATTTTATCATTAACGATGAGCCCTTTGTTACGTCCCTGAATACGTATGAGGAGAATGGTGATGGAACCCTGAGGGTAGGGGAAATCCGTGGGATCGCGCTGCCTCATGAGGGGAGGGCATTGGATCATCTCTTCTCTGACTGCCCGGAAGTCACGATTCACGCGCACGAGGGCTCCTGCATGGAGCAGTATGCCAGACAGCATGGATTAAAGTTTGAGGTGCTGGCGGAATAAATATGGGGTGAAGGGATGAATTGTATAAAAAACCAGATTAGGGGCAGTGAGATCGGAAGTTATGTGGGCGGTGATGTACATATTGAAAATATCAATCTGGTAATAAGTCCGGCGGGTGACGGAAAGGAGGAATTTAGTACTGGAGAGTACAGCAAAGTGTTCCGCGACAAGAAGCAGTATTTTATAGACAAATGGAACGCGGACTTGTTTTTGCATCATTCGGGCAGCGGCAGGGAATTGACGCTGCGACAGGTATTTATTTTTCCAGAATATAAGATTATGGGGCAGCAGTATGACGATCTGGGGCAGAGGCTGGAGGATTTCAGGGAGAGCGATGACCGCTCCATGCTTCTGCTCGGAACGCCGGGTATGGGAAAGACAAGTAT
>VSNM01000071.1 GCA_009774245.1 Lachnospiraceae bacterium
TTCAAAAAGATAAGATAGTAAATCTGCACAATTTTTATAAAAAAGTATCCTTATTTTCATTCATGCGTTTATTCTGATAGTATAGAGATTTTGTTTGCTATGAAATATCTATTGTGTTACAATATTAGAGACCAATCCTAATGTTTCGATAGAATTTCTTAAAAAAGCCATATACGAAGTTTATGGAGAGTAACGTATGTGACGCCTTACATCAGGATTATCTGATGCCACAGGCGGACAGTTAGATAACCAGACGAAACGATCTGGGTGAGGGAGAAGCGATATGGAGCGATGAGAGGTATTATCCGTGTTAGGGAGAAGGGTGTATTGTATACTCTGAAAGACTATAATAAAATTAAAAAGAAAATACTGGTTTTTAGAAATGAGGAGATACTCCATGAACAGCAAAATAAAAGTAAATATCGGTGTACAGAGATTTGACAGAATCAGGGAACAGCATTCATTCTATATAGACAAGACGGGATTGATAAAAGAATGGTGGGAATTAGGTTCGGATATTACACTGATTACGCGTCCGAGAAGATTTGGAAAAACACTCAACATGAGCATGATGGAATGCTTTTTTTCAAATGCATACGCAGGAAGATCTGATCTGTTTGAAGGGCTATCCATATGGGAGGA
Organism: Lachnospiraceae bacterium; assembly: GCA_009774245.1. Classification (GTDB taxonomy): domain Bacteria; phylum Bacillota; class Clostridia; order Lachnospirales; family Lachnospiraceae; genus COE1. The sequence goes on from VSNM01000071.1 coordinate 643, forward strand.
CAAATCCCCCGATGGAGAGTACAGATACAGGCAGCTTCAGGGTACGTTCCCAGTGATCTTTTTGAGTTTTGCCAATATAAAAGCAACAAGCTATAAGAGCATGGAATACAAAATTTCAGAGGAGATTACGAAACTGTATGCGCAGCACAGATATCTTTTGAAAGGAGATCTGCTCAGTCCAAATGAGAAGGATTACTACGAAACGATCCGGCCCGGAATGAGTGCCGAAATATCTGCCGGGGCAGTTAACTTTATGACTGGTTTTCTGCAGCGTTATTACGGCAGGGATGTAATGATACTGTTGGATGAATATGATACGCCGATGCAGGAGGCATGGTTATCAGGGTATTGGGATCAGGCTGTAGATTTTTTCAGGGGATTATTTAACTCTACATTCAAGACAAACAGTCATATATACAAGGGGCTCATTACAGGCATTACAAGGATTTCAAGAGAGAGTATCTTTTCAGACCTGAATAATCTTGAGATAGTGACAACAACCTCTAAGGAATATGCGACGTGTTTTGGCTTTTCGGAGGAGGAAGTGTTTGATGCGCTTGACGAGGCGGGACTTGGCAGCGAGAAGCAGAACGTAAAGAAGTGGTATGATGGATTTACGTTTGGAAGTTATAGTGATATCTATAATCCGTGGTCCATTGCATCATTTATCAGAAAGAATGGGCAGTATGATGCGTACTGGTCCAACACAAGCGGAAACGGGCTGGTCAATTCGCTGATGCAGAAGGGCAGTCCGACGATCAAACAGACCATGGAGGAGCTGCTGCAGGGCAAAGGCTTTGAGACAGAGATTGATGAGCAGATCGTATTCAGTCAGTTGAGCGGCAATGTCAATGCGGTCTGGAGTCTGCTGCTGGCGACAGGGTATCTCAGGATTGACAGATTAGAGCAGATAGGAAGATTCAAAAAGAACTTATATACCCTGAAATTGACGAATCTGGAGGTCGAGATCATGTTTTCGGATATGGTACATGGCTGGTTTAACGGCAGTACAGAGACGGCATACAACGACTTCATCAAGGCACTGCTGCTCAATGACAAAAAAGCCATGAACCGCTACATGAACAAGGTAGCGCTTGCCACATTCAGCAGTTTTGATACCGGAAACAAGCCCTCTGAATACGCGGAGCCGGAACGGTTTTACCATGGCTTTGTGCTGGGACTTATGGTGGACCTTGCGGACAGATATTCCGTCACTTCCAACCGTGAGAGCGGGTTTGGGCGGTATGACGTGATGCTCGAACCGCTGCATGAAACAGATGATGCGATCATCATGGAGTTTAAGGTGCACGATCCAGATGATGAGAAGTCGCTGGACGAGACGGTTCAGAATGCACTTGCGCAGATCGAGGAGAAACGCTACAGCGCTTCGCTCGAGGCGAAGGGAATCGTGCCCAGCCGGATACGGAAATATGGGTTTGCGTTTCAGGGGAAAGAATGTAAAATCGGATAGGTAAGATTGGATAAAAATAGAAATCGAGTAGGGGATTGCCCTACTCGATGCGTGCCCCATGCGTCGCCTTAGCGGCATATTCCTCTGCATGGGGCTGCGCATAATAAGGATGTGTTAGAAAGGAGATTAGATGCTCAAATTAGGAAAATATATTTTTGAAGAAGAATTAGAAAACAGTAGTCTGACAGTATATATAGGGGCTCCGGAAAAGGGCTCAGAATGGAATATAAACTGTTTTTTCAAAAAAGCACTCTACGAGGGCGAAACGGTCTGTCCTGAGATCATCATCAATAATATTCATACCAACCAATGCGATATTGACGGATTAGCAGGCGAGAAGTTTGCGACGAGGGGCATTCAGGAAAGTGACGACAGGGAGGATTCGCTATACATATTTGAGCACGAGCCTTTTGAAAAGATGAAGGTAAAAATCGCGGCAATTGATCGGGGGCAGGCGCACATTGTCTGCGAGGGAATCGCGGTTGAGGACGGATATGCGGTGCCGGTCAAAACAGTAAAGTTTGAGTGGGATTGCTGGCTTCCGGTCGTCGTAGATCAATGCAATATTTCAGAGCATGACACCATAGTGGTTGGAGAGGCGCAAAATGTCAGGGCTGTGGGAATCTATGGATTTGGACATGCCGATATGGAAGATTTGACTGCATATGAAACAAAGTCAGGATTTCATTTCCCGGAGGATTACAGGAATTTTTTGCTGGATTATAATGGCGGTTTTCCTGATGTGAAGGATAATTATATCAACACTGACTTGTTTAACCCAAGGCAGAAAATCTTATATTTTTACGGGATTACCAAGGTGGATGCCTATGATACGACAGCGCTAAAGCCCAAATACAATTTGTTTAGTAATTATGCAAAATATCACAATTCCTTTGATATGAAGAATTCCATTCTGATTGTTTCCGTGTATGGTCAGTATGGATTCTGCCTGTTTGCGGATGAAGAGCGGTCAGGGGTATATTATTATGATAGTGCAGCGGGCGAAAATCGTGTTTTTCATAAGTTTTGTGATACCTTTACAGAATTTCTGGATTTGGTTGTGACAGATCAACCAGGACAAGTGAAGGATTTGTACGAGTCCTATGGAAGTCCTTATATGAGGTAGTTTTTTGCATTCTTTGAATGGAGAAGGGAAGACAGGGGAGAACAATGTTATATCAGGAGATTGATGGAATACGCTTCAAAATGGGCAGTCCGTTTGATTTCAGTTTTCTGAAAAAATACGGCAAGGTGTTTCGGGTATACGACGATCAGGACTCTGGAAATATCTGTTTTGGTGTGGAAAATCAGGAAGGAAGACTGTTTGTGAAATTTGCGGGGGCACAGACCGCAGAGTATGACGGGGACGTGTCCGAAGCCGTTCAGAGGCTGAAAGCGACGGTGCCGGTTTATCAATCCATCCGACATCGCGCGCTGATTCGATACAGGGCTTCGGAAGAAATCGCGCATGGGTTTGCCATGATTTTTGACTGGGCTGATGGGGAATGTATGGGCAGAATGTACGAGGAATCCCACAAGATCATCATGAATCTGCCGACCGGGGAAAAACTGCAGATCTATGCGGAAGTGATGGATTTTATGATTTCGGTTGCAAAGATGGACTATGTGGCAGTCGATTTTTATGATGGCAGCATTCTGTATGATCTGCCGACAAAAAAGGTGACAGTTTGTGACATTGACTTTTTTCGAAAGAGCCCGACAGTAAATGACATGGGCAGAATGTGGGGCAGCTCGAGGTTTATGTCCCCAGAGGAATACGAACTGGGGGCGCCATTAGACGAGCTCACGAATGTCTTTACGATTGGGAGGATGGGATTTTCGATCTTTACGGACAGTGATTTTAGCCTAGAGCGCTGGCCGTTGTCCGAGGCGGCGTTTCGCGTGCTTGAGAAGGCGGCAAGCCCGGAACGGAGTGACCGCTATACCAGTATTGCAGAATTGAAAGCTGAATGGCTAGAAGCCCTTAATAATGAAAAAAGTCTCCATCGGATGATTCGGCAGATTCAGAAACGCCCTGGAATGTACCTTGGCAGCAATACGCTTACGCCCTTGTCTCACTTCATTGATGGTTACAGGGCCGCTGAACGTGACCTTGGTGTGAACTGGCATGGCAGTTTGTTTCCGCTCGATTTTTACTTTATGCACTACTTTGCGGCTTTCCAACTGAAGACGGACTGTTCTTCTGCCGGGTGGTGCTATAATGTGCTCATGTTTTGTCACGGTGACGAGGAAAAAGCGCTAAACCTGTTTTTTGATTTGTACCAGGAATTTATGAACCTGAGAATGAAGCGCTATTGGAAAGCCATTTTAACGAAAGAAAATATTGCGTGGAATGATGAAATGAAACGTTGTCGTACCGAGACGATGCAAGGGCCAGAACCGATCTATAAAAATCCCGTAGCTGTCTATGTTTTGGAATTAACCATACCAGCTTATATGCTGATCGTGGAGACCATAAATGAAGTTCGTTTTGAACCTTGGTTATTTTCCTCCATCAAAGAAGCGAAAGGAAATGGTTGTATTCCCTGCGGGGCAGAATCCTATTTTGGGAAAATCGGCACATGGGAAGAATATGAGGCGGATAATCTTTATTTCGACAAGGTTATCGAAATGCGTTAAATTTCCGTTTTGCAAAGTATGAAAAGAATATAACACATTGACAGAATGAATGATTTAAAGGAGAACAAATATATGAATATTGGTGACTATAATGTGTATAATCCGGCAGAACTGATGATGGGGCCAAACAGCGTAAGATTGTTGGCAGAGCTGTTTGGCAGATACCCGTTAAGGGTTGCTCCTGATGACAGGATTCTTGACCTGGGCTGTGGGACGGGACTGACAAGCCTGATCATTGCAAAAGAAACGGGGGCAAAAGTTTTTGCAAATGATCTGTGGGTAAGTGCAGAAGAAAACCAGAAACGTTTTGACAGGTGGGGCGTTGGAGGGCAGATAACGCCAGTTTGTGTAGATGCAAACAATCTTCCCTTTTGAAAACAAGCAGTTCCGCGCGCTGGTAAGTATTGACTCTTATCATTATTTTGCGGGGAAAAAGGGATTTTTTGAGGAAAAAATTCTACCGTTTATGGAAGACAACGGAGAAGTCCTGATCGGAATCCCCGGTCTCAAAGATGAATATTCAGGCCGTGCCGAAGAGCTTCTTTCCGGCTGGCTTGGGGAGGACGCCCATATGTTCAAAAGTCCGAAACTTTGGCGAGAACTGATTGGCAGCAATGACAGATTGGAGTCAGTGGAAATATGGGAAATGGACTGTTTTCGTGAAGCATGGGACGACTGGCTTGCAACAGATAAAAAATTTGCCCTGGGCGATAAGAAGTACTTTGAAACAATCATTAAACCATATACCTGTTTTGTAGGCATTTACATCAGGTTAAAAAGCTGTTAAGGAACTCTGAAAATAATGGAGGGCATATGGGGATATTGGGAAGTTATATGTCAATCGAGGAGAATCTGTTTGAACAGGCGATTCGTGGCGAAGGCGAAGCGATTGGCGTGGAAAAATTTCAGCAGTTGGATATTGATAAGTCATGGGAGATGATTCATTTTCTCCTGTGCAGATGCAAGGAAAACGGAGAACCGCCTATGGGATATGTTGTTCCAATGCGGGATGAAAATGAACTGGATTTTGGAGAGGACACGGATGGGAGAGTATTTTATATCACCGCGCAGCAGGTCAGGGAAGCGGACGAATTTGTGCAGTCCCTATCAGATGATGCCTTGAGAGAGATGTATGATTTTAAGGAGATGCAGAAAAACGGAGTATACCCACTTTATGGTAAAGAAGACGCTTCAGAGATATATGATTACATTTACTTTTTCCTGACAAAGATTAGGGAATTTTATCATCAGGCAGCAGAAAAAGGGCATGCAATCTCCCTGACAATCTGTTAGAGGATGATTGAAAATAATTCTTCCTTTATGCGTCCGTGTATGCTATAATCATAATGAAAAGGAAGTGGTCATATGGGAATGGCAGAATATGAATGGAAAAGGGATGAAAAAATAGACGGCATAACCTATGATATATCACCGAGACCACATTTCCGGCATGGACTTGTCAATGGCAATATCTGCAGGACTATAAGCAATCAATTAAAAAATAGTTTTAGTTTATGCCGCGTATTTATGGGGAATCTTGGTTATCATTATCATCTGGATGTTAATGACGATTATTTGTGCCCGGACATCATGATTGTCTGCGACCGGAAATATCTAAAGGGCAGTTTCTATAACGGAATTCCCAGATTTATCGCTGAGACAGCGAGCCCTTCTACGGCAAAGAGGGACAGGACGGTCAAAAAGGATATTTACGAGTAGGCGGGCGTGGAGGAATACTGGATTGTCTCACCGCAAGGGGCGCTTGAAATTTATTATTTGGAAGACGGCAAATATGTTTTGCAGCACAACTACATGCTGCAGGGAGATCAGGAAGAAGAGGATTATAATGCAGATCAGGAGATTCATTTAAGGGCATTTCCACATATCACAATGACATTGGGTGAGATCTTTGAGGATATTGATTGAGGATCTGTAAATAAATAATCTTACAATCTTGCTTGCCTATGTCTCCGATTGCACAGGTCAAAAAGCCTCAACATAGCCCACTATGTCTGCGTTTTTTGACCTGCACACTCGAAGACATATTCAGCGCAATATTGCAATGTTATTTCTTTACAGCTCCTATTGCAAAAGCTGGACGGGTTGTTAGGGATCAAGGGCAGGGTGCAAAAGTTTGGCGCATTGTTAAGCTTTTGTACCTTTTTTGGATTTTTTTAGATAAAAAATATTATTTATTTTATTTATAGAAAGGAAACATACAAAATGGCAAACACAGAATTTAACAGCACACAGGACTACGTGGCGAGCGAGGAGCTTCTTGCGAGCGTGAATGTTGCGATCGCGCTGCAAAAGCCGCTGCTGATCAAGGGGGAGCCGGGCACAGGCAAGACGATGCTCGCGCAGGCGGTCGCCAATTCACTCGGCAAGAAACTGATCATATGGAACATCAAGTCCACGACGAAAGCGCAGGATGGGCTGTACATGTACGACACGATCCAGAGATTATATGATGGGCAGTTTGGTGTGGAGGGTGTCGATGATATCGCGAGATATATCAAGCTCGGAAAGCTCGGTGAGGCGTTTGAGAGTGAGGAGCAGGTGATCCTGCTTATCGATGAGATTGACAAGGCAGACCTGGAATTCCCAAACGACCTGCTGTGGGAGCTTGACCAGATGGAATTTTATATCCATGAGACGAAGCGCACTGTCAAGGCAAAGCACAGACCGATCGTGATCATCACATCGAATGCCGAGAAAGAGCTTCCGGATGCATTCCTGAGAAGATGTATCTTTCACTATATTGACTTCCCGGACGCGGAGCTGATGGAGGAGATTATAAAGACGCATTATCCTGATGTCGAGGAAAACCTGATGAAAAACGCGATGCAGGTGTTTTATGATATCCGTGCGCTCCGCGATGTGCGCAAGAAACCGAGCACCTCGGAGCTGATCGACTGGATCAACGCGCTGCAGATCGGCGGCATTCCGGCGGACACGCTGCGGTCAAAGCTTCCGTTTGTCGGTGTGGTTGTGAAGAAGGATGAAGACCTGGCAACCGTGCGGCAGGAGATTCATTAAAAAGTGATATGGAATGAGGGAAAAGCATGTTTTCTAAATTTTTCTATACATTGAAAGACAAAGGGCTCGATGTCTCACTGGGGGAGTGGCTTGATCTGCAGGAGGCGCTTGATAAGGGGCTCTGCGAGAGCTCGCTGACACAGTTTTACTATGTGGCGCGAATGATCCTGGTGAAGAGTGAGACGGAATTTGACAAGTTTGATATGGCATTTGAGGAGTGTTTTAAGGGCGTAAAGACGGAGACGGAGGTCGGAAAAAATATGCTCCGCTGGCTCGACAAGTCCGATATGCTCGAGCTCGCCCACGAGGAGGCGCGGAGTCACCTGAATCAAGTCGAGGATATCCAGGTGGACAAGGACGATGTGGAGGAGAAGTTCAAGCAGCGTCTGAAAGACCAGAATGAGGAGCACAACGGCGGAAGCTTCTGGATTGGGACGATGGGAAAGACTTCCTTTGGAAATATGGGCGGAAACGTGGGCGGCGTGCGCGTGGGTGGTCAGACGGGTTACCAGTCGGCATTTTCCGTCGTGGGTGCGCGCAAGTACCGGGATTTCAGGGACGACAAGGTGATTGACAACCGTCAGTTCCAGATGGCGCTGCGGCGGCTGCGGCAATTTTCCACGAAGCTTGATATCCCGAAATCGGAGCTTGACATTGACGGGACGATCGACAAGACCTGCAACAACGGCGGATATCTGCAGATCGAGATGATGAAGCCGCGCAAAAACGCGGTGAAGCTGCTGCTCCTGATGGATTCTGGGGGGACGATGATTCCGTATACGCGGCTCATGAACGATCTGTTCCAGTCCGTGAATAAATCCAACCATTTTAAGGATGTGAAGGTCTACTATTTTCACAACTGCATCTATTCCAAGCTGTACAAGACGCCAGAGTGCGAGAATGGGGACTGGATTGACACCGAATGGATGTTTCGCAATGTCGGCAGCGATTACAAGGTGATCATCGTCGGGGACGCTGCGATGGCGCCGGAGGAGCTTTATTCAAACACAGGAAACTACAGGGGACCAAACGGCGGCTTGTCGGGTTTTGAGTGGCTGCAGCTGATGAAACGCCATTATAAAAAAGTCGTGTGGATGAATCCCAAGATGGCGCCGGGGCGTGCCCCGTGGCGTGAGGCGGAGACGGCGGTGAAGGAGATCTTTCCGATGTACAAGCTGACAGTGAAGGGCTTGAACGAGGCGATGGTTAAATTGATGGCAAATAAATAAGGAACTGTCGGGACAGTTCCGAGTGTAAAAGGGAAATGAAGTACGGGGAGAAGGCGATGGGATGGAAAAGAAGGCACCTGAGAAAAAGGTACGTTTGCGGGAGGGTGATGTATTTTACGTCTACGATAAGAGAATAAATAAATGTATCCGTGAGGGCTGCGGGGGAACGGTCAAATATGGTTTGACGCTTCAGGTAAACATGGAAAACGGCGACAAACTGAATACCTATGAGTGCAACAAGTGCCACATGAAGTATACGGCGTATCCAAATTATGTGCGTTTGACGGAAACAAAACAGCTAGACATATACAACAGAGACGAAGTGGACGCACGTGACAGGAAACGTGCTGTGGACGCTGCAAAGCAGGCTGCCAGGGAGAAGAGGAAGGCACATGCGCGCAGACATATGCGCGATCATGCGTTGCGATCGCAGGATCACACCAGGACAGCGGAAAAGAAAAGCGGCTCTTAGCTGGGGCTGTGCATAAAAAGAGAATCACAGTTGTGGTTCTTTTTTTGTGTAAGTGTGCATAAGCTTAAACAAATAGAGTGACACGGTTTTTTGAGAATCTTCATTCACTCGGCAAGTCTGTTTCCGCAAGCTTGTAAATATTGATTCATGTTTTATAACACTAAATAAGAAAGGGGAATACAATGAGTCAGCTTGATTCAATTCAGGAATTTAATTTATACAGGGATATCAGCCAGCGAACCGGCGGGGAGATCTATGTGGGCGTGGTAGGACCGGTCAGGACTGGAAAGTCTACCTTTATAAAGCGTTTCATGGATCTGATGGTGCTGCCGCAGATTGAGAATGAGCATGAGAGGACACGCACGCAGGACGAACTGCCGCAGAGCAGCGGAGGGCGCACGATCACGACAACAGAGCCCAAGTTTATCCCAAAGGAGGCTGCCCAGATTGAGATCAGCGACGGAATTAACGTGAAAGTGCGGCTGATCGACTGTGTTGGATATATGGTCGAAGGCGCCGCGGGGCATATGGAGGAGGACGTGGAGCGCATGGTAAAAACGCCATGGTCAAAGGAGGAAATCCCGTTCACACAGGCGGCGGAGATTGGCACCAGAAAGGTGATACAGGATCACTCGACGATCGGCATTGTGGTCACCACGGACGGAAGCTTTGGCGAGATCCCACGAAATGCCTACAAACCCGCGGAGGAGCAGACCATCACAGAGCTCAAGGAACTCGGAAAACCTTTTGTGGTGCTCGTGAACACGACCAAGCCATACTCTGAGGAGGCAAAAAATATTGCGGCGGAGCTGGAAAAGAAATTTGAGATCAAGGCGATACCGGTCAATATCGAACAGCTCCGGCGCGATGACATTACGATGATATTGGAGCAGATCATGTATGAATTTCCAGTGTCCGTGATTGAATTTTACACACCGAAGTGGATGGATATCATGGAGATTGATAATCCCATGAAAAAAGAGGTAATCGAGAAACTGCATGTCATCATGGATAAGGTTCGGACGGTGCGAGACCTGGTGGAGAAGGATTTCAGTCAGTTGCTCGAGAAGGACAGCGAATATATCAGGCGCTGCAAGTATGACAAGGTGAACATCGCAGACGGTTCGGCTTCCTTCCTGCTGGAAGGCGACACAAAGTATTATTACGAGCTGCTAAGCTCGATGACAGGGGAAAATATATCGGGAGAGTACCAACTGATGCAGCTTTTGTCAAGTCTGGCTGACATGAAGCGGGAGTACAAGAAAGTGCTCAACGCGCTCGAGAGCGTCCGCCAGAAAGGGTATGGCGTTGTCACACCAGAGCGCGACGAGATCATGCTGGATAATCCGACGCTGATCAAGCACGGCAACAAATACGGTGTGAAGATCAAGGCACAGAGCCCTTCGATTCACATGATTAAGGCAAATATAGAGACCGAGATCGCGCCGATTGTCGGGACGCAGCAGCAGGCACAGGATCTGATCGGATATATCTCGGACGCAGAGACTTCCAAGGAGGGCATCTGGGAGACGAACATCTTTGGCAAGACCGTGGAACAATTGGTCAACGACGGCATCACGAGCAAGGTTTCCATGATCGGGGAGGAGAGCCAGATCAAATTACAGGACACCATGCAGAAGATCGTCAACGACTCCAACGGGGGAATGGTTTGTATTATTATATAAAAAGAAAGAGACCGCAGTCTTGAGGCAGTGGTCTCTTTTTTTGCACAGCTCATAAATAAAATTCTTGACTTTAAGCGCTAATATCGGTAGGATTATTTTATAGTAGTATTGCAGAAAACAATTGTCTTGGGAATTGTTAATAGATTATTCAATTTTAATTGGAAAGGAGTATAAAATGGAAAATTTAGAATTGGCAAAACGTCCTGTATATATTGTCGGCCATAAAAATCCTGATACAGATTCGATCTGTTCCGCGATCGCATATGCATATCTGAAAAACAAATGTGACCATACATGCGAGTATGTGCCGGCAAGGGCAGGGCAGGTAAATCAGGAAACGCAATACGTATTGAATGCTTTCCATACAGATCCACCGATTTATCTTCACGATGTCATGACAGATGCCAGGGATATTGACATGAATGATGTGGAAGGCGTGACGGAGGATGTATCTCTCAAAAAAGCGTGGCATCTTATGAGGGACAGGGGCGATGTCACAGTTCCCGTCATTGATCAGGACAGGCTGACAGGCATAATTACCATTGGAGACATCGCAAACGCGTATATGGATGTGTATGATAATGGTATCCTGTCGCGTGCCAGAACTTCATATAAGAATATATTGGAAACGCTTGACGCGGAGATGATCGTGGGAAATGCAGACGGCTATTTTGAGAGCGGGGAGGTAGTCATCGCGACGGCCAATCCGGATGTTCTCGAGGATTACATACATCCCGGCGATATGGTTTTGCTCGGCAACCGTTATGAGACACAGCTGTGTGCGATCGAGATGGGGGCTGCCTGTGTCGTGGTTACGATGGGAGCCAAGATTTCCAAGACCATACAGATATTTGCCAGGGAGCATGACTGTATTCTGATTAACACTCCGTATGATACGGCAACTGTTGCGAGGCTGATCAATCAGAGTATGCCAATCGGTTATTTTATGAGACGTGATAAGCTTACGACATTTAAGATCACCGATAAGACGGAGAGCATCAGGGCTATCATGAAAAAGAAGCGGTATCATGATTTCCCAGTGCTTGACGAGGAGGACAAATATGTCGGTATGATATCCCGCCGGACATTGTTGAATTTGCGCAAAAAACAGCTAATTCTGGTTGATCACAATGAACTGTCACAGACGGTTGACGGAATAGAGGCTGCTGACATCCTGGAGATTATAGATCATCACAGAATCGGGACGCTGGAGACGGTCTCTCCTGTGTTCTTCAGAAATCAGCCGCTTGGCTGTACCGCGACAATCATTTATCAGATGTATCAGGAAAGAGGAATTGAGATCCCGAAGAATATAGCAGGTCTCATGATGTCCGCGATTATTTCCGATACACTGATGTTCCATTCGCCAACGGTCACAGAGGTGGATAAGGCCGCGGCGGCGAAGCTCGCTGAGATCTGTGAGGTAGAGATCGAGGAGTTTGCGATTGATATGTTTGGTGCAGGCAGCAATCTGAGCGATAAATCCGCGGATGAGATTTTCAATCAGGATTATAAAAATTTCTCTGTGAACGGTTTTGAATTCAGTGTGGGACAGATCAATTCGATGAATAGTATCGAACTTGACGAGATCAGGGAGAAGATCGAACCTTACATCAGGGAGCAGATGCAAAATCTTCCTGTCGAGATGTGCTTTTTCATGTTGACGAATATTGTATACGAGAAGACGGAGCTCTTGTGCTTCGGCGAGCGGGCTAGGGAACTGGTAAGAACAGCGTTTAAACTGCCAAAGACACAGAAGAAATTCGAGTTGAAAAATCTCGTGTCAAGGAAGAAGCAACTGATTCCTGCGTTTGTGTCAGTGCTGCAGCAGTGGGAAAAATAGGATACGATACTATGGTTGAAAAATCAGGGAAGCATTTTGAATTTTGTTCTAAATTGTACGATTATGCTGCGTCTTGAAAGCGTTGGGAATAATCATGGTTTTTTTGTTAAAAAGTAGCGCATTCATATTGAATTATTGTTAAAAATATGTCAAAATAATACTGTCCATAGTCACCAGAGTTTCGACAATTTTGTGCCATATGTTGTTGCGGGTGTACATGGGCAGTATTTTAAGTTTCGATTATCAACAATTCGATACGCAGGAGGCAAAAGTATGAGAGGGATAGATACACAGGTCCGCAAGACGCGGCGTGCGATTTTCAGGGAAGTGGCAAACATGGCATATCACTCCACCAATCTGGTGGACGACATGGAGGCGCTTCCCTATAAACTTGCAGATGCAGAAAATTCACCATATTGGGACAACATCTATCGGGAGCGCGAGATTATCCGCGAGCGCACGCGGCTTGCGATGGGAATGTCGCTGCGCCCGGAGGACGAGCCGGTGCAGGTCAGTCAGGGCGTGGAGGAGAGCAATATTGACGAGAAATATTATGAGCCGCCTCTCATGCAGGTGATCGCATCGGCCTGCAATGCCTGCCCTGAGAATCGCTATGAAGTGACAGACAAATGTATGGGTTGCCTTGCACATCCATGTAATGAAGTGTGTCCGCGAGGTGCGATCACGATGCAGAATGGACACTCCGTTATCGATCAGGAGAAGTGTATCAAGTGCGGCAAGTGCAAGGCTGTATGTCCGTATGATGCGATTTCCCACCAGCAGCGTCCGTGTCTGGCTCACTGCGGTGTGAATGCGATTCACTCAGACAGTCACGGCAGGGCGGTGATTGACAATGACAAGTGCGTCTCTTGCGGACAGTGCATGGTGAGCTGTCCATTTGGAGCGATCGCAGATAAATCACAGATCTTCCAGCTAATCCGCGCGATGCAGTCGGGCAGGAAGATCATCGCGCAGGTAGCGCCCGCGTTTGTCGGGCAGTTTGGACCGAAGGTGACGCCGGACATGTTAAAGACCGCACTCAAGGAGTTGGGATTCTATGATGTGTACGAGACGGCAATCGGTGCGGATATGGGAGCGATGACGGAGGCGGAGCATTATGTGACGGAGGTTGCGACAGGGGAAGTGCCGTTTTTACTCACATCTTGTTGCCCGTCGTGGTCGATGCTCGCAAAGAAATTTTTCCCGGAAACCATCGACAAGATCAGCAATGCGCTGACACCGATGGTAGCGACAGCCAGAGTGATCAAAAAGGAACATCCAGATGCAAGCGTCGTGTTTATCGGACCGTGTGCGAGCAAGAAGCTTGAGGCAAGCCGCAGGACGATCCGTTCCGATGTCGATTTTGTCATCACATTCGAGGAGCTTACAGGCATGTTTGAAGCAAAGGGAATCCTGTTGGAGGAGATCAAGGCGATGGATGCCATGAACGACGCGACGGCAGCAGGGCGTGGATATGGTGTGGCAGGCGGCGTTGCCAGTGCGATCGAGAGCTGCATCAAGGAGTATTATCCAGACACGGAAATTCATATCGAACACGCGGAGAGTCTTTCCGAGTGCAGGAAAATCCTAATGCTCGCCAAAGCCGGTAAGAAAAACGGCTGCTTAATTGAAGGGATGGCGTGTCCAGGAGGTTGCGTGGCCGGTGCGGGAACAAATATCGCGATTCCGACTGCGACCAAGGACTTGCTGAGCTTCAAAAATTCTTCTGAGAAAAAGCTTCCGGAGCATGATGTGCGCCAGCCGGAGTGATCTACCTGAAAATATAGAAAACAGTTTACTTTTTGAAACGTTCGGCGTTATAATACAACTTATCAGAAGTCGCCCTTTACTTCTGATAAAAGGCGCGTCCTTTGCGCCGTAAATAGGAAAAGTATGGAAAAACGTTAATCATGAGGAGGTATGGAAAATGGCAGAGAAAGTGAGATGCAGGTTTGCGCCAAGCCCCACAGGGAAGATGCATGTGGGAAATCTGCGTTCGGCGCTGTATGAGTTTCTGATCGCAAAGCATGCAGGAGGGGATTTTATCTTTCGTCTGGAGGACACCGACCGCGAGCGCTATGTGGAAGGCGCGGTCGATATTATCTATGATACGCTGAAAAAGACAGGGCTTACCTACGATGAAGGGCCTGACAAGGATAAGGGATATGGTCCGTATGTGCAGAGTGAGCGCGTGCAGGCGGGCATCTACATGAAGTACGCGAAGGAGCTGATTGACAAGGAGGAGGCGTATTATTGTTTCTGTGATAAGGAGCGGCTGGCCACGCTGAAATCAGAGGTTGTGGAGGGCAAGGAGATCACCGTCTACGACAAGCATTGCCTGACGCTCTCAAAGGAGGAAGTCGAGGAGAAGCTCGCAAGCGGCATTCCCTATGTCATCAGACAGAACAATCCGGTGGGGGGGACGACGACTTTCCATGATGAGCTCTACGGCGATATCACGATTGACAATTCCGAGCTTGACGACATGATACTGATCAAGTCGGACGGATACCCCACCTATAATTTTGCGAATGTGGTGGACGACCATCTGATGAAAATTACGCATGTCGTGCGCGGAAATGAATATCTTTCCTCCACGCCGAAGTATAACCGCCTGTATGAAGCGTTTGGATGGGAGATTCCGACATATGTGCACCTGCCGCTCATCACCGATGAGGAGCACCACAAGCTCAGCAAGAGAAGCGGGCATTCCTCCTTTGAGGATATCGTGGAGCAGGGGATTCTGCCGGAGACGATTGTGAACTTTGTCGCGCTGCTTGGATGGAGCCCGGAGGATAACAGGGAGATCTTTACTTTAGAGGAACTGATTCGTGATTTTGACTATACCAGAATCAACAAGTCGCCATCAGTATTTGACATGAATAAGCTCAAGTGGATGAACGGCGAGTATATCAAGGCGATGGACTTTGACCGTTTTTATGATATGGCGCTTCCATATATAAAGGAAGTCATCAGCAAAGACCTTGACCTGAAAAAGATCGCGGCGATGGTAAAGACCAGAATCGAGGTATTTCCGGACATCAAAGATTTGATCGGATTTTTTGAGACACTGCCGGAATACGATATCGCGATGTACACACACAAGAAGATGAAGACAACAGCGGAGAGCTCGCTTGAAGTATTGAAGGACGTGCTCCCTCTGCTCGAGGCACAGGAGGACTACTCGAACGATGCGCTGTATCAGCTGCTTTTATCCTATGTGGAAAAGAAGGGCGTGAAAAACGGCTATGTCATGTGGCCGATCAGGACAGCAGCGTCAGGACTGCAGATGACACCCGCCGGCGCTACGGAGATCATGGAAGTCCTTGGCAAAGAGGAAAGCCTTGTCAGAATCAGAAAGGGTATTGAGTTACTGGAAAATGCTTGAACAAATTGCAAATGAAACCCAGCTTGAGGCTATCAGACACGGAGACGGGGCTATGCTCGTACTGGCAGGGCCCGGCTCCGGCAAAACCTTTGTGATCACACAGAGAATCAAATATCTGATCGAACATCACCATGTCAGACCGGAGTCTATACTTGTCATCACGTTCACCAAAGCAGCCGCGGCGGAGATGCAGGAGCGTTTTGTGCGGCTCAATGATGAAAGAAACGCTCCGGTTCATTTTGGCACCTTTCATTCTATATTTTTTCAGATATTGCGGCATACCTATCGGTTTACGGCTCAGAATATCATACGCGAGGGGGACAAATACAGACTTTTGTCCCAGATTCTCGGCGAAATGCCTGACGAGCTCAGAACACAGTCGCAGATCGATGACAGCAGTGATACCCTGCAGAGGTTATTGTCGGAGATCAGTACTGTCAAAAATAACGGGAGCACCCCGCAGGAAGTCAGGAGCGCTATTGTATCACAGGCGGAGTTTGCGTATATTTTTCAGAGCTACAAACAGGAGATGAACCATAACAGACTGATTGATTTTGATGATATGGTGCTCCTGTGCCGCGATCTGCTCATCTCCAGGCCGGAGACTCTGAAACTGTGGCAGGAGCGTTTCCAGTACATCCTTGTCGATGAATTTCAGGATATTTGCCCCCTGCAGTATGAGGTCGTGAGACTGCTCGCCAAACCGCAGGATAATCTGTTTATCGTGGGGGACGATGACCAGTCGATCTATGGTTTTCGCGGTTCCAGACCGGAGATTATGCTGAATTTTACCAAGGATTATCCTGGCGCCAGGCAGGTTTTGCTGGATGTCAATTATAGGAGTAAAAAGGATATTGTTGATGTGGCGGGAAAACTGATCAGTCACAACAAGGTGCGCTTTGATAAGAAAGTCAGGCCGCAGAATGAGCAGCTTGGAGGCGTGAAGATTTATTCCTTCCACTCGAAGCGGGAACAGGCCAAAAGTATCGCGTTGCTGATCAGACAGTATATGGAGCAGGCCGGAGCCCGATACAGTGATATCGCGATTCTCTACCGCACCAATAATCATACTGTGTACACAGCGGACAGGCTGATGAAGGAGGGGATTCCCTTCAACGTGAAGGAGAAACCCAAAAATATCTATGACAGTCCCGTGGCGAAGGACATCATCGCCTATCTCCGGTATGCTCTGTATGGGGACAGCGTGGAGGATTTTCTGCGGATCATGAACAAACCAGTACGGTATATCAAGCGGATTACCGTTCCGCGCAAGCCTTTTCGGATGCAGGAGCTGATAGAAAACAACCGGTCAACTGGCTATGTCATACAAAATATCCGCGAATTTTATGATGATCTGAATTTTGTCAAGAGTCTGAACCCCTTTTCGGCCGTGAATTTTATCCGGAAAGGGATAGGATATGAAGCGTTTCTAAAGAAACAGGCAATAGAACAGGGGCGGGATGTGTCGAAGGATTTGGACGAGCTCGATGAGCTGATGCAGCTGGCAAAGGACTTTGAGACCATTCCGGAGTGGCTGGAGCAGATACAGAATTATGGCGCTGTGATGGAGGAGATCGTACGGCAGGAGCGCAGGCAGAGGCAGTCAGAGGACGCGGTGAGTATGGTGACAATGCACGCCTCCAAGGGATTGGAGTGGAAGGTTGTGCTGCTTCCCGATGTGAACGAGGGTGTGATTCCCCACAAGATGGCAGTCACAGACAGTGAGCTGGAGGAGGAGCGCAGAATGTTCTATGTGGCGATGACGCGCGCAAAAGAATACCTGTTCATTTTTTATGTACAGGAAAAAGAGGCAGGAAACCTCCTGCCTTCTCGTTTTCTTGATGAGATTACGACTCCTTCGCCTGACTGATCAGATCTTTCAGTTCCAGCGCCTTGTCCTTTAACCGCGGACTGGTGCTGCGGTTGGAGACAACGCCTGACAAAAACTGCATGGCAGTCTGATAATCACCTTTTTTGTAAGCGAAGTATGATAGGAGATAATCGAGCGTCGTCTCATTCATACCCGCGATCGGATACTCCTCGTGCATACGTGCGTTCGATAGGTGCTCGTATGCCTTCATTGCCGCATTGTCCGCTTCTTTCAGATACAGCTCTTTTTTGGACGCATCGGGACCGTCCTCAGGGATTTCATCAGCTAAGCCCTGATATAACCAGCTGATCTTGAGGCAGACATATCCGATCTCACTGTCCTTGGCTTCTTTGGTGATGGTGCACAGCAGCGCCATTTTCATGCGGCTGATCGCCATTTCCGTTGTGTAGAAGTCGCATTCTGTCTCCTCGTGGGATTTGTAATTTGTCTGAATTTTGTCCTGAATCAGTTTTTTCTGGGTTGCCGTGAGGTTGCTGAAATGTTGTGTCAATGCGGAATAACCGCAATTCGGACAGCATACAGCATCGTATTTCGTGACATTAATATTGCTGTAGATCGGCCTCAAATCAGCCATTGTATTGACAAATCGCGCAGAGTTGGATTTCACTGCCTTCGCACGGATTTGTTTGTCACAGACAGGGCAGTTATAGCGCTTGTCTATCAGTAATTTTTTTTCGTTTGTTTCCATTTCGTTCTCTCCTTCTGAATTTACAGATTATTTTGGTCATCAATGATTTCGTCAAATTCAACATTGTCAAGATACTCGTCAAAAGCATCCGCGACATTCTCATACTCCTCGTCATCATCGATGTAAGTCAGTTTCGGTTCCTCGTTCGGATCATCTCTGTTTTCTTCATATTGATAAAACCATACCTCGCCATCATCGTTGTTGCCATCCTCATCAAGCGGAAGCAGGGCAATGTAGTCTTTTTTATCAACAGTCAGGATCGTGATGATGGCGCAGTTGACAGTCTGCCCGTCCTCAAGCTCGAGCTCGACGGTCATCTCCTCATCATCGTAACCATTTGTGTCTTTGTCTGCCATAGTTTTGTGTACCAAACCTTTCATAATTAATAGGCAGTTCTATATGGCTGCCAATACTTATATCTTACTCAAATTGTATGAACAAATCAAGAAAATTTTGAAATTTCATGCAAAATTTCGCGAAAAAAATTGCAATAAAGCGCGAATTACTTGACACAGGGCATCAAAAGCGAGTATCATAACAGTGTAAGTATGAAATAGTAATACAGATAGATCAGTTTGAAGATGTTTGCTATGGCAGACTGAGGTACTGGAATGGAAATCACAACAGACGCAAAGATCATTAGTTATATAAAAAGAAAAATCAAGGATTCCCATAACATTGTAGCAGTATTGGGTATTGAGATGCTTGTGGAGGGCGGAGGGTGCGATCTGGATTCCAACGTCGAGAATTACCGCGTCGAGGAGGAGTATGGATTCTGCCCAGAGGATATGCTCTCAACGAGCTTTTTCAACGCGAAGGTAGAAAAATTTTATCGATTTTATAAAAAGGAAATACTCGGGATGCACCAGCATTCCACAGCGGCTTACGACGTATTGTTAAAGCTTCAGAAGCAGGGAAAGCTGTCAGCAGTGATCTCCCAGAATTTTCATGGTATTCCGCAGAGTGTTCATCTGAAAAATGTAATAGAATTGAATGGAAGCATCAATATCAACCAATGTCCGCACTGTGATAAGGATTTTAATATTCAATATATCATTGACGCGCAGGGGATTCCGCAGTGTGATCACTGTAAAGTGGCAATCAGACCGGGTATACGCCTGATCGGGGAGCGTGTAGACTCAGAGATTCTGACACAGGCGGCGATGGCGTGCGATGCGGCCGATGTGCTGTTGATACTTGGGAAGAATATGTACAATGACCGGCTGGAGTACAACTCGGCGCCGGAGCATGAGCAGCTTAAAGTACTTTTTTCCAAAAATGAATTTGAGCGTAACAGCAAAGTTGACTTTATCATCAGGGATGATATTTGCAAATTTCTACCTCTTATTATCGATTAAATTTGAACAGCTATAACAGTGAGGTTTTATGAAGAAGATAAAAATTAATATTGGACAACCATACCCTTTAGGCGCTTCCATCAGGGAAGGCGGTATCAATTTTTCCATGGTAAATTGTTCGGCCAAAGAATGCGGAATCATTTTCTATCGAAAAGGTGTTGAGCAAAAGGAGCGGATTCTGTTTGACAGGAAACACAGGATCGGAAATATATACTGTGTACTGGTTGAGGGAATCTCAGTCTGTGATTGTGAGTATAATTTTTTCATTGGAGATAAAGTTTTCGTGGACCCCTACGCCAAAAGAATTGCCGGAAATGAGAAATGGCGTTCGGGTGAACTTGTGCGCCCTCTGCTGAGAGGGGGATTTGACCGCGGTACATTTGACTGGGAGGGGACAGCGTCGCTGCATATCCCATACCATGAGAGTATCATGTACTGCCTCAACATCAGGAGCTTTACGAGACATCCGTCCTCAAAGGTAAAGAAAAAGGGAACTTTTGAGGGGCTTATAGAAAAAATTTCCTATCTAAAGGAGCTTGGCGTCAATTCTATAGAGCTGATGCCTGCCTATGAGTTTGAGGAGTGCGAGTGGGATGATGTGGATGCCGGCGACAGGACACAGATTGAATACCAGGTGAAGCATATCGATGAGAAGCTGCCGTCAGATGCGGAGCCGCCGCGGGCGAAGCGGCTAAACTGCTGGGGATATAAGGAAGCGTTCTATTTTGCACCCAAGACCTCCTACGCTGCGAGTGGCGATCCCTGCGGGGAATTTCGTCGTATGGTGCGCGAACTTCACCATAACGGCATTGAGGTCATTATGCAGTTTTATTTTCCAGATCATGTGAAACAGGGATATATTCTTGAGATCATCAAATACTGGGTTTTGGAGTACCAGATCGACGGGGTGCATCTCAAGGGCAGCAGACTGCCCATGACGCTGATTGCGACAGAGCCGCTTCTGGCGGATACTAAGATTATGTGTGAAGATTTTTATCTGCATGAGATATATCCGGATGGAATGCAGCCTGATAGAAAAGTGCTGGGCTATTATAGAGACGAGTATATGTATGATATGCGCAGGTTTCTGAAAGGAGATCAGGATACGCTCAAAAGCTTTCTCTATCACATGAAAAACACAAATTCAAAGTGCGGTGTTATCAACTATATCACAAATTATTATGGATTTACGCTGAGAGATCTCGTGTCCTACGATCAGAAGCACAATGAAGCCAACGGTGAGAACAATACGGACGGAACTAATTATAATTTTAGCTGGAATTGTGGTGTGGAGGGTTCATCGCGCAGGAAGACAATCAGACAACTGCGGATTAAACAGATGAAAAACGCGATGAGCATGCTGCTCACGGCACAGGGAACGCCGCTCCTGTTTGCAGGGGACGAGTTTGGAAACAGCCAGAACGGCAACAACAACTGTTACTGTCAGGACAATGAGACCGGATGGGTTGACTGGAGAGAGCTCTCCAGGAATCAGGAGTATTATACATATGTGAGGGAGCTGATCGCTTTTCGAAAACATCACAGTATCCTGCATCTGCGGGATAATCTCACGACGCTCGACAGATATGGACATGGCTATCCCGATCTGTCCTATCACAGCGAGGAAGCGTGGAAGGTGCAGGTTGAGAATTACAGCAGGCATATCGGCATTATGTACTGTGGGCAGAATGAGGAGGGCGAGGGCGATTATATCTATATCGCCTGCAATATGCATTGGAATTCGCACCGCTTCGCACTGCCGTCCATCGCCAATCACAAGTGGATTTCTGTTCTCAGCCCGGAGACATGCAGCGTCGTGTTTGACGAAGATAAGAATATGGAATATATTGACATAGCGCCGAGAAGTATCACGATCCTGACAGGGCGAAAGCTGACAAAGGCAGAGATCAGGCAAAAAGCTGCCATGCAGACACAGATAAAAAATATGACAAATCTGTCAGAAAAAAACGTGGCGGACAGAAAAAATAAAAGGAGTCAAAAGAGGTAGACAGCAGTGCATATCTGGAAACACTTTAAGACAATCACACACCACAAAATCATGGTCATGAAGGGTTGCTTTGCTGTCGGACTGTACTGGCAGGGCCTGCTGCACGACCTTTCCAAATATATGCCAAGCGAATTTCTGGTCGGGGCACGGTATTATCAGGGTACGCAGAGTCCCAACAATGCGGAGCGGAAGGCAAAGGGCTACTCGTCAGCATGGCTGCATCACAAGGGACGAAATAAACATCATTATGAATACTGGATGGATTACAGCGCCCACGCCGGAGATGGAATCATCCCAGCCAGAATGCCGGATCGGTATGTCGTGGAAATGTTTATCGACCGGATAGCGGCCTCCAAAAATTATAACAAAGAAAAATATACGGACGACATGCCGCTCAGATATTACCTCAGCGGAAATTCTGAAAATTTTATTCATCCAGAGACGAGGCGGAAGCTTGAAAAGTTGTTGCATATGCTGGCAGACCGAGGCGAAGCGTACACAATGCGCTACATCCGCAAAAAGATTATTCCCCAGATAAGAAAACAAAAATTGGGAATAATAGTCAAGAGATACAAGTAACCGAAATGAAAGCTCCTCATATATTAAGTATTAGAAAAAGCGCTTGATGCATGAGGAGTTGTTTTTATGAATTGTTGGTTTTGGATTATTTTACTGTGGTGCTTCTGTGGAAACGGCAGCAATCGGAATAATTGTTCCTGTGATTGCGATTGCGATTGTGGCCGCGACCGTGACCGCGATCGTGACTGTGACCGCCCGACGCCGGTCGTTCCGCCCTGCGCACCTCCCAATAACGGCTGCGGATGTGGCAATGATATGATACAGCCGCGCGGTTTTGCAGGGTTTGGAGACAACAATACCTGCGGGTGCGAGGAGAAAGAGGAGCAAAAATAGTCTCAGATCGACAGGCGCGCAGCATTGCTGCGCGCTTATGGTTGTGCAAATGGAGAGATGATATGGAAAACAGAAAGGAAGATATCAGGCAGAGAGTCAATATCAGGGAAATCTACAGATATCTCGGGTATGGTGCAAAGACGCCGGACGACAATGTGGTGCTGATGGTCATGGAAGTCCTTGCGGGCCTGCTTGGCGTGATACAGCCCAGATACATTTATAAGAGATACGCATGCAGCGCCTCGGAGGCGGTGGTGGTACTGAAGGGGGAGCGACGGACGCTTGCCTTTGAAAGCCGGAATCTCGCGGCAAATCTGGCGCAGTGCGGACAGGTGATACTGATCGCGGCGACGCTGGGACTTGAGGCGGACAAGCTCCTGCAGAGGTACGAGATATTGAATATGACAAAGGCGACGATCACGCAGGCGTGCGGTGCGGCCTGCATCGAGGCGTACTGTAATATCCTTCAGGAACAAATCTGTGCAGAGGCATCAGCGGCAGAAGGAAAGGCATTCTATCTGAGACCGCGGTTCAGCCCGGGATATGGGGATCTGCCGCTGCATTACCAGAAGGTTATCTTCGAGGAACTGGAATGCACCAAACGGATTGGTCTTACGCTTACAGACAGCCTGCTGATGTATCCCACGAAAAGTGTAACCGCACTGGTCGGGCTGACTACCAATCCACAGAGCTGTCATATTGGCAGATGCAGGGATTGTGACAATACAGAATGTGAGTTTCGGGAAATATAATCGTTATGGGGGGATACAATGAGTTTTAGAGAATTGCTGGGAAAAAGGATTTTGTTTTTTGATGGCGGCATGGGGACTCTGCTGCAGGAGCGCGGACTTCAGACCGGAGAGGTCCCTGAGACCTGGAATATTCTGCATCCGGAAATCATTCGGCAGATTCACAAGGAATATCTGTCAGCGGGGTGCAACGTGGTTACAGCCAACACATTTGGCGTGAACGCTTTTAAGTGCAAGGGAATGGATTACACTGTGGACGGGCTGGTGAATGCCGGCATCAGGCTTGCCAGGGAGGCAATCAGGGAAATGCGCGGGGAGCACGACCAGCCGATGTACGCTGCACTGGATATCGGCTCGATCGGAAAGCTCCTGAAGCCGCTCGGGGAAATATCCTTTGACGAGGCATATAACGCGTTTCGGGAGATTGTAACGGCGGGCGACAGGGCAGGAGCGGACCTGATTCTGATCGAGACAGTGAGCGATTCCTATGAGATCAAAGCCGCTGTCCTTGCGGCCAGGGAAAACAGCGATCTGCCAATCGTTGTCACAATGATTTTTGATGAGAACGGAAAGCTTTTGACCGGAGGGGATGTTGCGAGTGCAGCGGCGATGCTCGAAGGTCTGGGCGTCGATGCGATTGGATTTAACTGCGGGCTGGGGCCGGAGCAGATGAAAAAGCTGCTGCCGCAGCTGACTGCGTGCTGCTCGCTTCCGATCGTGATCAATCCAAATGCCGGACTTCCGGTTGTTGTCGATGGGCAGACGGTTTTCAACGTGGAGCCGGACGAGTTCGCGCAGAGTGTCAGGGCGCTGGTCGAGATGGGGGCAAGCGCGGTCGGAGGCTGCTGCGGGACCACTCCTGCGCATATCAGGCGTGTCGTGGAGCTCTGCGGAGAACTGGACATCAAACCGGTCACCGACAAAGAACTGACAGTCGTGTCATCTTACAATCACGCGGTCTACTTTACCAGAAAACCGCTGATCATCGGAGAGCGCATCAATCCGACCGGCAAATCAAAGTTCAAGCAGGCACTTCGGGATCATGACATGGAGTATATCTACAAGGAAGGGCTGACGCAGGAGGAGAACGGTGCGCATATCCTCGATGTCAATGTAGGACTTCCCGAGATTGACGAGCCGCAGCTTATGGAGGAGGCTGTCACAGGAATACAGGCGATCATCGATCTGCCGCTGCAGATTGATACCTCAGACACCGAGGCAATGGAGCGGGGACTTCGTTATTATAATGGAAAGCCGATGCTCAACTCCGTCAACGGCAAGCGGGAATCCATGGAGAGTGTCTTTCCGATCGCAAAGAAATATGGCGCTGTGCTGGTATGTCTGTGTCTCGACGAGGGCGGAATCCCTGAGACTGTCGAGGGACGGCTGCAGGTGGCGGAGAAGATTATCAGGACGGCTGCGGAATATGGCATTCCAAAGAAAAATCTGGTGATGGATGCACTCGTGCTCACGATCAGCACCGGGCAGGACAATGCCAATATCACCCTGGAAACCCTGCGCAGAATCCGGTATGAGCTGGGGCTTCATACAGTGCTTGGCGTGTCCAATATTTCCTTCGGGCTTCCGGAGAGAAGCCGCATCAACACTGCGTTTTTCACGATGGCGATGAACAATGGTCTGAGCGCTGGCATTGTGAATCCTTCCAGTGAGGCGATGATGGCGGCGTATTACAGCTTTAACGCGCTGATCGGCGAGGATGACCAGTGTATGGAATACATCGCAAAAGCGTCTGCGCAGGCAGCGGACAAGCCTGTTGCAGCGACGGCTGCAAAGAGTGAGCTGACGCTGGATGAGGCGATCGTGAAGGGGCTGGCGGAAAGCGCCCACGAAGCGACTGTCAGGCTGCTCGGGCAGAATATGGACTCGCTGACCATCATCAACGAAAAGCTGATTCCGGCTCTGGATGTGGTCGGCAAGGGCTTTGAGGAAAAGAAGATGTTCCTGCCGCAGCTCTTGATGAGCGCGGACGCGGCAAAAGCATCCTTTGAGGCGATCAAAGCAACGCTGTCAAAGCAGGGGAAGAACAGTGAGAGCAAGGGAAAGATCGTGATTGCCACAGTGAAGGGCGACATCCATGATATCGGGAAAAATATTGTGAAAACGTTGCTGGAAAATTACGGATTTGACATGATCGATCTCGGAAAAGATGTCGCTCCGGAGCTGATATTGAAAACGGTACAGGAACAGAACGTAAAATTAGTGGGACTCAGCGCACTCATGACCACCACGGTCGTGAATATGGAGGCAACCATCAAACTTCTGCGCGAGCATCACGCAGACTGTAAAGTTATGGTGGGCGGGGCAGTGCTTACACAGGAGTATGCGGACATGATCGGCGCGGACTTTTACTCCAAGGACGCGATGGGTTCTGTGCGCTATGCAAATGAGCTGCACGAAAAAGGAGAGTTGTAAATGCAAAAGGCATCGCATGACCGGAAGGTCTTGTGATGTCTTTTTTCATGCCTGATTATAGTTGACAACATTTTACAGATATAGTATACTCTGCTGTGTTAAGTGTATTAATACAGTAGGAGGAGAGATGGCGATGATATTGATAGACTACAAGGATAGGCGCCCTATATATGAGCAGGTCATTGAGCGGTTTCAGCAGATGATCCTGTGCGGTGCATTGCAGTCCAACACACCCATGCCTTCAGTCAGAAATCTTGCGATAGAATTGTCACTCAATCCAAATACCATCCAGCGCGCCTATCAGGAATTGGAACGCGCCGGATACATCTATACGATCAAGGGGAAGGGGAGTTTTGTGAGCGAGACGGCGACGGCCGCAGCCAACAAACGTCAGCAGATTCTAAAAGAGATGCAGGAAAATGTCGATAAGGCGCTGCTCTCCGGCGTCACAGCACAGGAACTACAGGAAATGCTTGCAGTATGTATACAAAAGAGTAGTGTATTTACGAACAGGACGGTAGTGTCAAGTAATCTATGAAAAACTGAACCAAAAAACTAGGCTCAATTGAACCTTGAAAATTGCAGATACTG
>VSNM01000072.1 GCA_009774245.1 Lachnospiraceae bacterium
ATTGCTCATTTTTTTGCAAACTCCCGAAAATAAAGGCTTTGAATAGAAAAAACAGGTAGTAGACTTGACACTACCAAACCAGAACAGGAGGAAAAGAGAATGACAGATTACAGAGGAACATGCGCTATGTGTGGACACATGGATTTACGACAGAAAAACGGGTTCACCAGCGACAAATACTGGTGCGACCGTGAAGGATTCCAGCCGTGGAGCGGGAAGGTCTGCAGTAAGTTTACGAGTGCGGGAATGTCGGAATCCGCCCGCATCGACATGATTGAGAAGGCAAGAGAAAACAGACTGTAAGAAACTGTGGGAAGGAGGGCAAAGTATGGCAATAGAGAAGGCAATGTGTATCTCCTGCGGAAAGACAGATGCAACTGCAAAGTGCCGGATATGTGGGTATCCGGTATGCGGACATTGCGCCCATAGCATGGGTGGTTCGCTGGAGAACGTTCTCTGTCCGAAATGTTATAAGCATCGTATAAGGGGAGAGTCTGTCTGGCATGATATGGTGGTCATGGCAGTGTTGATGGCAGTTGGTGTGGTCGGTGCTGTTGCTGCAGCTGTACTGCTTGTGTCTGTGTCGCAGATTGCGCCGGATGAGCCTATGGCCATTTTGATTACTTGTGCGGCAGCTCTGTTTACGCCCTTCATGTTGTGGGCTTTGAAGGAAAAGTTTGATGACTGGGACATAAATCTGTTTGGCGTAGGAGGCGTTTTATGGTTCTTTCTGGCTTTGGCAGTATCTGGTACAGTGATCATTCCTGTAATTGTACTGATCGTGCGGATAATAGGTGTGGTTGGTGATAAAAGAGATTTCGATAAAGCGGACAGTGAACTCAGAAAATGAAAACATAGGAGAGTGTAAACATGTTTAGATCAGTGAGAAATAAAGTAATTATGACATTGTGCGCGGTGTGCCTGGCGTCCGCGCTTCAGGCGCTGCCTGCCGTTGCCGCAGAGGCATTTGATCCAGTATTTTACGCGGCATCAAATCCCGATGTGGTGGCGGTATTGGGGACAGATCCGCAGGCGTTATTGAATCATTATCTCAATTACGGGATCAGGGAAGGAAGGCTGCCTTACGAAGGAGCACAGCCCGGAGCCGCTGTGGACGGAATCGCATCCCCAGCCGCTGCACAGGAACCAGCTCCTGCGTCTTCTGTCACACGGGCATACATAGACAGGGTTCCGGCGATGTTCGAAAGCGTATATCAGTCTTATGTGCTGGCGAAGACAGATCAGCATGCTGCATTGGTATTGCCGGTAGGGGGAACAACTGTCGTGGATGAGCTTAACGAGGAAGAAGGCGCTCATTCACGCTCCTGGAAAGAATTTGTTTACGAGGGTAATTTGTATCTCCTAGATTCATCATATGATTCTGACTACATAAGTATTGATATCACCGAGCCTGCGATGAGCTATGAAGATCTTTATGGTCGGTTTGGTATTCAACTGCCGTATGTCACTCATAAATTTACGCAGGAAGATATTCAGTTTGTGGCGACGCTTCTGGATTCGCCAGTTGTGCTTCAGAAAGATTTTACGTGGCCGGATAACCATATTTTTTCAGGAAATGGAAGGTATGATGCGAATACCGATACTTTTATCTTTGGATATTATAAAGATATGCCTGTCAGGATCATTCTGAGGGACAGCTTTGCAAGGTACGAACCGTATTACAGTTATATGCCAAAAGTCAATATCGGATACTACTCATTTTTGGACAGCGGGATGGGGGAACAGATCAACAAATTTTCGGCGGAAGGTTATCACAAAAAACAGTATTAATGAGCTAAGGAGAAACAGTAGAAAAACGCGAGTGTAAATGTGGGTGATAATGAATTTTAAGTAGACTTTACATCTAAGCTGTGATATACTTTTAGCAGGCACCGAAACGATAATGCACATAATTACAATGAAAGGACGATACAAGATGACAGATAATGAAAAACTTGATTTGATTCTTTCAAGACTTGACTCAATTGAGACAGAAATGCAGGGCATGAAACAAAAGATTGACAGAATGTCATCGGGGCAGTTGGAGATAAAGAAAGAGATGCTCATGCTCAATCGACAAATTTCGGATACCTATAATGTAGCGCTTGACGCATTGGGCACAAATACACAAAATCGGACGTGGCTTGAAAAGGGTGCGTTAGTGTAAGGGACGCTTTGTAATTATAGTAAACGACAAAAGTGCATGTCGTTTACTATAACTGATGTACACGACCGCATAAGGAAATCAGCCGCTTTGCGGCATGCGGTCGGCGCGAGTAAACGCAAATAATATTTGCGTCTACTATAAACATTTTAACGGAGAATTTAACATGTCAAATTTGATTGTAATGGAGAAAATGGCAAAGTAAATATTGCAGGGAGATTTTTAGTATAGTTATGCTAGTACAGCATTGCGCAAATAACAGTGAATACAGCACCTGCTATTTGCACCAGTACTGCGTTGTCGTCAGTCAACAATGCCACCGCATTGCCTCCTTCCTCCGCCTTGTCCTGTCACAAATATCAGGCACTGTTTTTCACTGTTATTTAGGCAACGCTGTACTAGAAGTCTGCCCAACTGACAGCAGGACTGCTGTCAGCGTTTTCGCCATACAATCGTTTTATATGATGGTATATACAAATACTTCATCCGGGCAGAAACTTCTGGCCGGCTCACAGACCATGGTATCAGACGCTTCAGGGCAACCATGGTTTTTTTGCGTTGTACGGCGTATTTGCGGGAAAACGGACATAGTTTCTAAGCGGAACACAAAGTACAACCTTGAAAACAGAAAAATGCTGACATGACACTACAGAGCAACAACAAAAAATTCTGAGTACTATAGCTGGTAAAATTAACCAGTGAAAAACCAGTGAAAAAAAGAAAATTTTACTTGACAGGAGGGCAGCTATTCGATAACATTATCTTATCAATTTTAAAGAGGTGATGATATTCGGCGTATCTGATGTCGCATAATCGGCGGCATAGGTATGGCTGGAGAAGAGTAGGTAAAATCAATACAACAAGTTAAAATATGGCTGCTTTGGCGGTTTCATTGGCATACTTGGTATTTGGTTTTATTTTACTCGATCGCATTCATATTATTTTGTATGAGGAACCGTAGAGTAAAATCTACGGTTTTTTTGATGCACACGGGCGCATAAGGAAATTAGTTGCTGACGCAACATGCGCCCGGCGCAGCGAGTAGGTGAGAAGGGCATTCCCCTACTCGATTGCACATGGGAGAAAGGAGAATAAGATGAAAAAGGAAAAAAGAGAAGGTTACAGCATGTGGAATCATTTGTTTTATCTGATGCGCGGAATATGGTCCAGCGACAGGAAGCTTATGGCGCTGATCGTGTTGGAGATGCTGAGCATCGTGATAACGCCGTACATCGCGATGTACCTGCCGAAAATCGGTGTGGATCTGGTGACTGCGCGGGCAGGCGTCAGGGAGGTTTTATTTGTTTTGGGAGGTCTGACGATCGCGGTAATGGCTTCCCAGGCGGTTGGAAATATGGCTTCCAGGGGAAAGAATATCAGGCAGGATCGGCTCAGAAGCCACTACAGGATACTGCTGTTTGGCAAGACGCTGGATTGTGATTATGAGCATGTGGAGAGTGCCGAGTGGCAGAATAAATATGACGAGGCAAAAGAGATGAGCGTGAACTGGGGGCCGTGGTCTGCGACAACGCTCATGTCAGAAGGGGCGGTAAAGGTCTTTGGCGCAGTTGTCAGTTTTTGGCTTTACGGCCGCATTATAGGGACACTGAGCGTGTGGATACTGCTGATGATCATAGTCCTGTCGATGCTCCATTTTGCGATGCTTCGCTCTGCGCAGAAGTACGAAGTGACGAGGATTATGGAGCGCAGTGCCCTGCAGACAGGGCGCGCGTACATCAAAAACTGCAGCAGCGATGTCCGTTTCGGAAAAGATGTCCGTCTCTATGGGATGGCGGACTGGATACGGTCGTGTTTCAGACAATACAATGAGGCGCATTTTCGCCTGCGCAGGGAGGTGCAGCGCAGATATTTTTACGCGGCTTTTGTGGAAGCGCTGGCAATGTTTGTGAGAGATGGCATATCCTATCTGTATTTTATGTGGATGGCGGTTCAGGGCAGTATTACTGTCGGGGATTTTATCCTTGCCTGCGGCGCGGTTGCGTCTTTTTCCGCGCTGGTGACACAGACCTCGGACAGCGTTGGACAGATGATGCAGGCAGTGCCGCCGCTCGACAGAATGCGTGGGTATCTGGATTCTGAGGACGACGTGGAGCCGGCAAATGAGATATATCACATGGATGGAGAGCCGATTTCCATCGTGTTTGAGGATGTCAGCTTCTCTTATGAGGGGCAAAATCCTGTGTTGGAACATTTTGATCTGCAGATCAAGGCTGGGGAAAAGATTGCGCTAGTCGGCGTGAACGGAGCCGGGAAGACAACCATCATCAAATTGCTGTGCGGTCTGTACAAGCCGGACAGCGGGAGAATCCTCTTAAACGGGGTGGATGTCAGGGACTTTCGAAAAGAAGATCTGTACCGGCTGATCGCGCCGGTTTTTCAGGAAGCGGTCATACTGCCGTTTACTGTGGCACAGAACGTCTCTATGCAGGAAACGGATATGGAGAGGGATAAAATCAAGGCATCGCTTGCCAAAGTCGGGCTGTGGGACGCGGTCTGCGGACTGCCGCGGGGAATGGACAGCATGATGATGAATCTCGAGGAGGATGGCGGGACCGCGCTCTCAGGTGGACAGCAGCAAAAGCTTTTGATGGCGCGGGCGCTTTATAAAAATGCGATGATTCTCCTGTTTGACGAGCCGACAGCGGCGCTTGATCCGATTGCCGAGAGTGAGACGTATGAGATGTTCT
The DNA here is from genome assembly GCA_009774245.1 of Lachnospiraceae bacterium. Taxonomy (GTDB): domain Bacteria; phylum Bacillota; class Clostridia; order Lachnospirales; family Lachnospiraceae; genus COE1. Next base: position 4,873 of record VSNM01000072.1, read on the forward strand.
ATAACATGTCCGGTGACAGGACAGCCGTGTTTATTTCGCACAGACTTGCCAGCACGCGGTTCTGCGACAGGGTTATTTTTCTGGAAAATGGAACGGTGAAAGCGGAGGGGAGTCATGAGGAGCTGTTGGGAAAATGTCCCGAGTACGAGAAGATGTATCGGGTGCAAAGTCATTATTACAAAAAGGAGGCGGTGATCTGATGTTAAAAAAATGTCTCGTGGAAATATGGAAATGTGAGCCGCAATCCCTGTTGATGGCATTCGGGCTTGCCATCATGGAAGCGCTTATTCCATTGGGGAGCTCGCTGCTTGCAGCGCTGTTGATCAATGGTCTGGAACAGGGCGCGGATTATGAAAGTCTGGTGATCAGGGCGCTTGTCGGGGTGCTGGTGCTCTTTGTGCTCAATGCAGTGCGGGGATGGGCATACCGGTGCGGGCTGCCGCATTCGGAGTATTGCAATGATCTGGTCGAGTGGAAATTTGACAATAAAAATATGGATATGGATTACGCACAGCTCGATAGTCCCAAAGCTGCTGCAATACGTGCAAAGGTGCGCAATGACTATGATTGGGGATGCGGGGCGTACTTTATGATTCCACAGTTTCAGCGCTGTTGTGAGGGGGCAGCGGGAATCATTGCTTCCGTGATACTGCTGCTTCCGATTCTGGCAGAGGGGAAGTTTTGGAGAGACTGGTCTAATCTGGTGTTCCTGGCGGTGGTCATAGTCGTGATTGGTATTGCAGCGGCGCTGGAACGGCGCGCTTATCGGATGAAGGAAGAGCAAAAGGCACTGTACGACGAAAACAGCAGCAGGAGTAATTATCTGATGTGGGGCGGCATTACTTACCGTGAGGGCAAGGATATCAGGCTATATCAGGCTCAGCCGCTGATCAGGAGCGCGCTTCGGGAGAAGGAGAGGGATCGTATGGTGGAGGCGGAAAGCCATATCGAACAGCGGGCCGCGTTCTGGGACGGAGCCGCGTCAGGCCTTCTGATGGGCGCGGCGTATCTCTTTATCGTACTGCGCGCGCTCGATGGCGCCCTGCAGGTTGGTTCAGTGGTATTGTTTGCGTCCGCTATTTATCGTTTTTCAGAGAGTATCAAGATCTGGTCAAAGAGCAGGAGTGAGATTATGATGAACGCGCGGCGCATGGATAGTTCTTTTGAATATCTGGAATTGCCGGATGTGCTGCCAAAGGGACAGGCGCATATCAGCGTGGATGAGATGGAGGAAGGAGCAGATATCGAAGTCAGAAATGTCTCGTTTCAGTATGTGGGGACGACAAAGACGGCGCTGGCAAATGTTTCTTTTCATCTAAGGCCTGGCAGAAAATATGCGATTGTCGGCATGAATGGGAGCGGAAAGACGACGCTGGTGAAGCTGTTGTGTCGGATGTACGATCCGGATGCAGGGCAGATATTTGTGAATGGAGTGGACATACGGGAATATGATTATTTAGAGTATCTGCGTCAGTTCTCCGTTGTATTTCAGGATTTCAGGCTGCCTGCGCTTCCTCTCGGAGAAAATGTGGCAGCATCAAAAAGCTATGATGCGGAGCGGGTACAGCTCTGCCTTGAAAAAGCAGGGTTTGACAGGCGACTCTCCAAGATGAGAAAGGGACTGGACACCAGTTTATATCGGAATATTGACAGGGATGGAGTGGAGGTTTCAGGTGGGGAGGCACAGAAGATCGCGTTGGCGCGTGCTCTCTACAAGGATGCGCCGATTGTCATACTGGATGAGCCTACAGCGGCGCTGGACCCCGTATCGGAACATGAGATCTACAGCGGATTTCGCCGCCTGGTGGGCGGCAAGACAGCAATATTTATCTCGCATCGCCTCTCCTCCTGTCGCTTTTGCGATGAGATACTTGTCTTTCATGAGGGAAGACTAATCCAACAGGGAAGCCATGAAACTTTGCTGGCGGAGGACAAAGGACAGTACAGCAGGATGTGGCAGGCTCAGGCAAAGTATTACGAGGACAGCTCCTTTTCGTTTAGAACGGAAGAGAAATGATAGCATCTTAGAGCGTGTTATAGTACGATAAAAGTACTATGCACTTGCTGTTGAAAAAAGGAGAACGAAATGGGAACAACGATACCGATTAGAAGTCAGAGTGATATTGAGACGATCAAGAAGTATTTTCTCGATAAAAATCAATATCGGAATTATGCACTGTTTGTAGTGGGAATCAACACGGCGCTGCGGATTAGCGATCTGTTGTCTCTGGACTGGAAGGATGTCTATAACTTTGACAGCCATACATGGGAAAAATATGTCAATGTCACAGAGCAGAAGACAGGTAAGCAGAATACGATCCTGCTGAACCAGAACGCGAGGGATGCTTTGGCATTGTACAAATCATATCGAAAGCCGGAAGCCGGAACGGATAAAATATTCTGTAATAACCGGTCGCGCAGCCAGCCGATCTCGCGCACGCAGGCCTATGCCATTATCCGTAAGGCATGCGCCGCAAGCGGGATAGAGGGTAAGATCAGTTGTCACTCGCTGCGGAAAACATTTGGATATCACGCATGGAAAAACAACGTACCGGAAGTGATGCTGATGAATATATACAATCACTCCTCGTTTGCGATCACGCGGTGCTATCTGGGAATCGAGCAGGATGACAAAGATGAAGTCTTTCAGAAATTGAATTGTGAAGTACAATTATCGGGATGGGATTTTTGGCAGCAGGTTTGTAGGTCTGGACAATTTTAAATTTCTTGCCGAGTCAGGAAAGTTACTCAGTCTGACGAAAAACACCATTCTCTATAATCTGGCGTTTATTCTGCTTGGTAATTTTCTGGCAGTGTTTGTGGCCATTTTGTTAAATGAGATGCGAAGCAGATGGTTCAAGAAGGTATCGCAGACGATCATGTTTCTGCCGTATTTCATCTCTCAGGTTTTGGTTGGTTTTCTGGTATACAATCTGCTGAACTACGATACGGGTTTTGTGAATGGCATCCTGACGGGCATGGGCATGGAGCGGTGGCAGCCCTATGCTGATCCGACTGTCTGGCCGGTCCTGCTGGTTGTGATTTATCTGTGGCAGCAGACAGGATACAATTCCGTGGTCTATTTTGCGGCGATCATGGGAATTGACGGGGAGATGATGGAGGCTGCGAAGGTGGATGGCGCCAATGGTTTTCAGAGAATCCGCTATATCATTCTTCCATCCCTGAAACCTACGATTGTCATTCTGCTCCTGTTCGCGCTGGGCGGCATTGTAAAAGGGAATTTCGGACTGTTTTACAATATTGTGGGTTCCAATTCTATCCTTTATTCGACAACGGACATCATCGAGACTTACGTGTATCGGGCGACCATGACTGATTTCAATTTTTTTACGGCATCTGCGGTGGGCTTGTATCAGTCGGTGATCGGATTTGTGATTGTGATGGTGGTCAACTGGGTTGTAAAAAAGATCGAACCTGATTACGCGCTGTTTTGAAAATTGGAGGTGGATTATGGCAAAGAAAAATATGGATATGATGGAATCAGGCGCAAAAGTGAAGCTGGGAGGATATGTCTACATATTGGAAATACTGTAAGGAAACATTCCCTGACCTGATCGCGCTCTGGGATTCTGACGGCACTTCCTACAATGCGATGGCAGGCGGGTGGATAACCTCTCACAGCGATTATGTTTCTATTGATGGTATCAACGCGGGCGCGATGTGGGGCGGAAAGAAAGGTGACCTTTACACAGTATATTCTCCCTATACGACGGAGACCGATCTGTTGGTTGAGTTTGCAAAGCTGATGAAGGAGTGGGATGAAATCGGCGTATGGCCTACGGATGTACTTAATAATACCAGCATGACAGAGAGCATGAATGCGGATATGTACCGTGTCGGTCAGGTCGCAGCCGTTCAGAAGCACACGGAGGAGTGGACAGGGCTGGTGAGTGCGCTTCCCCAGAACACGATATATCAGGATGATCCGGATGCGGAGACCGGTTTCTTCTATTTTGGGGAGGAGCAGGGCAATGTGGTAGAGCTCTCCATCACGCACGGAGCGATGGCGGTATCCGCAGGCAGCGCAAATCCTGAGAGGGCGTTGATGGTCTATGATCTGCTCAGAAATGATCCGGAGTGCCATATGCTGTTCTGCCAGGGTGTGGAAGGAGTCTCCTATGAGGTGACAGACGACGGACTGCTGACAAAACCTGAGAGCTATAATGCAGACACACAGAATATTAACGGCATCACGAACTTCTGGTGGGGACGCAATGACGATATCTTGCTGCGCAACGCACAGAATAACTGGGAAAAGATCGATGCGCTCTATGCGGAGTACGACAAGATCAAAATACCTTATCCTTATGGACAGTTTATTGTGAATACGGACGACATCCAGTCCTATATTCAGAATATTACGGAAATCCATACGAATTATATGAAGCAGATCTGCTATGGTAAATATAGCGGCACAGCGGAGGAGATCGTCGCGGAATATCAGAATGCGCTCAAAGCCGCTGGTATCGATACAGTGACGGAAGAGCTGCAGCGTCAGATGGATGCGATTTATAAATAAAGTGATTTGCAAGAAGGGCTGTCAGAAATGACAGCCCCTCTTGCCTTCCCCTACTCGATTTGAAAAAAATGGCTCAGTCTTTTATTAAAGAATACTCTCTGAGCAGATCCATCATCTTATTCTTGTTTTTTACAGCCTCGTTCCATTCATCAAGTCTGGCTTCTTTGGCAAGTATTTGATACAGTTCTGCAGCCAGATCCAGTCCCCGATTTTCACCGCGTTTTTCACCACGCCTTTCACCGCGCTTCTCACCGCGTTTCTCACCGCGTTTCTCAATATAATCCAGTGTTGCGTCCATATAAATGCCTCCTTCCAATTCCTGATCAGATATGCTGTCTATATACTCTGTATATCTATTATCATGTTTAATTCTACTTAGAGCATACCATGTTTCACGGTGTGTGGCAAGCGCTGTTTTTAACTGCTCCTCGTCGAAACGTTCCTGCAGCATCAGCAGAAAGGCCTTCAAATCCCCGTCATACTCGTTGATCTGCTCTGGTGTCATGTGTCTTGTGTCAATCAGGTTCATCCTGTAATCAGGTGTCGCCTGCAGCAGCCAGTCTTTCATGCTCTCAGAGACATCCAGCATATCATAGAGACTCAGCGGACCATCCCACGGTTTGGTTCCCGTATAAAACACAAGTGTCACGACAGGCACGATCTTTGTTCCTTTTGGTACACCGTTTGCATATTTTTTCAGATTCTTAGTCTCTCTGGCTTTCTGGGAAATCTTTCGGCATTGGACAGAGTAGGACACAGCATCAATCTCCATACATCTTACTGGCATGTAATAGTGTATATCGGTCTGTCCTTCTATACCCATAATGACCTGAAAAGCCGCTCTGTTCTCAAAAAGCATTGTGATTTTCTCCGCATCCCGGAGTCTCTCAAGTTCTTTAAAGTTTCTACGTCCATATTCTATAATATCCTGGCCTGCCGTGTCCAATTCTTTCAGTTTGTCATATTCGATATGTGCTGTTCCATGATACACGCCTTTTTCAAATAGCTGTGCGAACACAGAGTTGATTTTTAAGAAATTTTTGACATTGATGTCGATATCGCCCATATAAACAGTTTCTCCTTTCAGTACAGTCCAACCATAACTGCAGCCGTATCTCTTATGTGCAAAATGAATTGTATCATATGTTCGATTTTGCTGTAAAGAGTTTTGTAATTTAATTTTTGTAAAAATTAGTGAAATTTCATAAAAATAATAGTATAATGGTTATTAGGATATTTGATGACAGAACTGCCTGGCAGGCATCATCAAAATTAAAAAGGAAAGAAGGAGCAAAAGATGGCAAAACTTACATTTCGAGGCGGTGTCCATCCTTATGACGGCAAGGATTTGTCAAAGGACAAACCGATGAAGACCATCGTGCCAAAGGGCGAGATGGTGTATCCGCTCAGCCAGCATATCGGTGCGCCGGCGGTTCCGTTGGTAAAAAAGGGGGACAAGGTGCTCGCAGGTCAGAAAATTGCGGAGGCGGGAGGATTCGTGTCCGCTCCGATCTACGCGACGGTGTCCGGCACGGTCAAGTCCATAGAACCCCGGCGTGTCGTTACAGGGGATATGGTCAACTCTGTTATCATCGACAATGACGGACTTTTCGAGGAAGTCGAATACATTCCACATGATCCCGAAAAATTAAATAAGAAAGAGATCATAGACCTGATCAAGGAGGCCGGCGTCGTCGGTATGGGAGGCGCAGGCTTTCCGACACATGTGAAGCTCTCGCCCAAGGAGCCGGACAAGATCGAGTATGTGATCGCAAACTGTGCGGAGTGCGAGCCGTATCTGACCTCGGATTACCGCAGAATGCTGGAGGAGCCGCAGAAACTGATCGACGGCATGAAGATTATCCTGCGTCTGTTTGACAACGCACAGGGGATTCTGGCGGTGGAGGACAACAAGCCGGACTGTATCGAACTGCTCACCCGGCTGACAGCGAGTGAGAGCAAAATATCGGTGATGGCGCTCAAGACCAAGTATCCGCAGGGCGCGGAGAGACAGCTGATCTATGCGACGACAGGCAGGGAGATCAATTCCTCGATGTTGCCGGCGGACGCAGGCTGCGTGGTGGACAATGTGGATACGATCGTGGCTGTGTACCATGCGGTCGCAGAGGGAAAGCCCCTGATGAACAGGATTGTCACGATCACGGGCGACGCGGTCAATGATCCGCGGAATTTCTATGTCCGCATCGGCATGAATTATCATGATTTAATAGAGGAGGCGGGCGGCTTTAAGACGGAGCCGGAGAAGGTGGTGTCAGGAGGCCCGATGATGGGATTTGCCCTGTTTGACCTAAATGTGCCAACGACAAAGACGGCGTCTGCGCTATTGTGCCTGACAAAGGACGAGGTATCGGCTTTTGCACCGAGTCCTTGCATTAATTGCGGGCGCTGTGTCGACGCGTGTCCGGGAAGGGTGGTTCCGAGAAAGCTCGCTGTCCTTGCGCAGCATGGGGACGAGGAGGCGTTTATCGCGAACGATGGGATGGAGTGTTGCGAGTGCGGATGCTGCAGCTTTGTCTGCCCGGCAAAGCGGCAGCTCACGCAGTCGATCAAGTCCATGCGAAAGACAATACTTGGAAAAAAGAAAAAAGCATGAAGAGAATTTCTAAGCCTGTAAAAAACACAGGCTAAGAAATTCTAAAACTTCATGCTGGAAGAACGCAAAGGCAGCGTTCTTCTGGAATGAGTGTAAAGGAGAAAAAATATGTTAAAGGTATCATCAAACCCGCATATCCGGTCGAAGGACACGACAGCGCGCATCATGCAGTATGTGGTGATCGCCCTGCTTCCTGCGACGCTGTTCGGGATATTTCATTTCGGTCTGCACGCGCTGCTGCTGGTGCTGGTCACCGTGGCGACAACTGTGCTGACAGAGTACATATATGACAGATGTATGAAAAAGAAAGTATCGATCGGAGATTTTTCCGCGGTTGTCACAGGATTGCTTCTGGCATTGAATCTGCCGCCCAAGGCGCCATGGTGGATTGGCGTGATCGGCGGTGTGTTCGCGATCATTGTCGTGAAAATGCTTTTCGGCGGACTGGGGCAGAATTTTATGAATCCGGCACTTGGAGCCAGATGTTTCCTGATTATATCGTTTACTTCGATCATGACGAATTTTGACTGTGACGCTTATACAGGCGCCACGCCGCTTGCGGCGATCAAGGCGGGCGAGGGCACGCCAGAACTGCTGGACATGATCATAGGGCGGACTGCGGGTACGATCGGGGAGACAAGCATGATCGCGCTGTTGATCGGTGCGGTGTTTTTACTGGTGATGAAGGTGATCGACCTTCGCGTGCCGGGCTCCTATATCCTCAGCTTTGTCGTGTTTATCCTGTTGTTTAGCGGGCGCGGGCTGGACATCAATTATATTCTGTCGCAGCTTGCGGGCGGCGGACTGATGCTGGGCGCATTTTTTATGGCGACAGACTATGTGACCAGACCGATCACGAAAAACGGACAGTATGTGTATGGCATTTTTCTGGGCATTATGACAGGTATTTTCAGGATTTTCGGGCCGTCTGCGGAGGGCGTCTCCTACGCGATCATCCTTGGAAATCTGCTGGTGCCGTTGATCGAGCGGTTTACGAAGCCTACGGCTTTTGGGAAAAAGAAGGCAAAGAAGGAGGCGGCATGATATGGATAACGAAAAGAAATCAATGATAAAGGATGCGCTGATCCTCTTTGCGATCACACTTGTGGCGGGGCTGCTGCTGGGATTTGTGTACGATGTCACGAAGGAGCCGATTGCGCAGCAGAAGGCGAAAGCGAAGGCAGAGGCGTGCAGGAAGGTGTTTGCAGCAGCAGAGACCTTTGAGCCTATGATCATCGAGGATGGTCCGACAGCGGTCTTTATGGCGGGTAAGGATTCGAATGTGGATATCGACGAGGTGATGCGGGCGCTTGACAGCTCAGGACAGCTGCTGGGCTATGTGATCACGGTGACAGACCATGAGGGTTACGGAGGCGATATTCAGTTTTCGATGGGTGTGACGCTGGACGGTACACTCAACGGCATATCGCTGTTGAGTATCTCGGAGACGGCGGGACTCGGCATGAAAGCGGGAGATGTACTTGTCCCCCAGTTCGAGAATAAAAAGGTTGAAGCCTTTACATACACAAAATCAGGTTCCACGGGCGACAGTGAGATCGACGCGATCAGCGGCGCGACCATCACGACCAACGCGGTGGTCAATGGCGTGAACAGCGGATTGCAGTTCTTCAACAGTGCGCTTATGGGAATCGAAGGAGGTGCTGTCAATGAGTGACGTGAACAGTGAAGCGAAACAGGGTTCCATGGAAATCTTTTTCAATGGACTCGTGAAAGAAAATCCCACCTTTGTGCTGACGCTCGGCATGTGTCCGACGCTCGCGGTGACGACATCGGCGGTCAACGGACTTGGCATGGGGCTGACCACGACGGCAGTGCTCGTACTCAGCAACGCCATTATATCGTTGCTGAGGCACATTATTCCAAATCGGGTGCGAATCCCGGCATTTATCGTGATCGTGGCATCTTTCGTGACAATGGTGGAGCTGCTGCTTGAGGGATTTATACCAAGCCTTTATTCGGCGCTGGGGTTATATATTCCACTGATCGTTGTAAACTGTATTATTCTCGGACGTGCGGAATCCTTTGCATCCAAGAATCCTGTTATTCCGTCCATTTTTGACGGTTTGGGAATGGGACTGGGATTTACTGTGGCGCTCACGGCGATCGGTGCGGTGAGAGAGCTCTTAGGGGCGGGTGAGTTCTTTGGAATCCCAGTGATCAACAACGTTCTTGGCCTGTTCACCACTGTAGAGTATGTCCCGATCAGTATCTTTGTGCTCGCGCCGGGTGCGTTTTTCGTGCTTGCCGCGCTCACGGCGCTACAGAACCGTGTCAAGAGAAAAATGCAGGAGAAGGGACAGAACGTGGATAAAATCCAGTCGGGGTGCAGTTCAGACTGTGCAAACTGCTCTGACAGCGGGTGTGCACGCCGTTTTGTCGATGTGGACGGGGCACCGGGCTCTGTAGCGGACGCAAAAAAGTAGTTTTTATGCGCAGCCCCATGCAGAGGAGATATGTCGCTAAGGCGACGCATGGGGCGCGCGGCGAGTAGTGGAGAAGGGCATTCCCCTACTCGATTAAAAAAATCTATGCGCAAAAAAGCGCGGAAAGGAAAGAAAAATGCTTGACGTAGTAAAGGATTTATTGATATTGATGATCAGTTCCTCGCTTGTGAGCAATGTCGTGCTGAGCCAGTTTTTGGGGCTATGTCCGTTTCTCGGCGTATCCAAGAAGGTCGACACGGCGCTTGGCATGGGCGGTGCGGTTATATTCGTCATAACCATCGCGTCCGGTGTGGCGGCAGTCATATACAAGGTGATTCTGGAGCGGTTTGACATTACATATTTGCAGACAATTGTGTTTATCCTGGTGATCGCCGCGCTGGTGCAGTTTGTGGAAATGTTTCTCAAAAAATATGTGCCATCGCTCTATCAGGCGCTCGGCGTGTACCTACCGCTGATCACGACAAACTGTGCGGTGCTCGGCATCGCGCTGACAAACGTGCAGAAAAATTACGGGATCGGATTCAGCATCGCGAGCGGTCTGTTCACGGCGGTCGGATTCCTGATCGCGATCGTGATTCTCGCCGGAATCCGGGAGAAAATGGAATACAATGATATACCGGAATCCTTTCAGGGTATGCCGATTGTATTGATCACGGCGGGACTGATGGCGATTGCGTTCTGCGGATTCTCAGGACTCTTATAGGGAGGAGGTTGACATATGAACATAACAGCGATAGTGACTGCCGTGTTGGTTGTGGGCGGAGTCGGTTTATTCTTAGGGATCTTCCTCGGCATTGCAAGCATTGTATTTAAGGTGGAGGTCGATGAGAAGGAGGAGGCCGTTCTGGGTGTGCTTCCCGGAAATAACTGCGGCGGCTGCGGATATCCCGGCTGCTCGGGACTTGCAGCGGCGATCGCAAAGGGCGAAGCGCCGGTCAATGCCTGCCCTGTCGGCGGTGAGTCTGTCGGAAAGAAGGTTGCGGCGATCATGGGCGTGGAGGCAGGCGAGTCCGTCAGAATGACGGCTTTTGTGAAATGCGCAGGTGACTGCGAGAAGACCACACAGATCTATGAGTATACGGGCGTGGAGGACTGCGGCATGGTTCGGTATGTGCCGGACGGCGGTGCGAAGTCCTGTGACCATGGGTGCCTCGGATATGGCAATTGCGTGAAGGCGTGCCCGTTTGACGCGATCCATATCGTGAACGGGATTGCGAAGGTGGACAAGGAGAAATGCAAGGCGTGCAGTAAGTGCGTGGCCGCGTGCCCGAAGCAGTTAATTGAATTGATACCGTATGACGCGAAGGCAGTGGTGGCGTGCAGTTCCAGGGATAAAGGACCTGTCACCATGAAAGCCTGCCAGACTGGCTGCATCGGCTGCAGTCTCTGCGTAAAGGTGTGTCCTTCGGGGGCGGTGACCGTGACGGATTTCCACGCGCACATTGATCAGAGCAAGTGTACCGGCTGCGGCGCGTGCAAGGAGAAATGCCCGAAGAAGGCGATTGTGTAAATATATTGCCCCGGAAATAGTGCAGGCGCATTATTTCCGGGGCTTCTTATGCGCAGCCCCATGCAGAGGAAATATGCCGTTAAGGCGGTGCATAGGGCGCGTGGCGAGTAGTGGAGAAGGACATTCCCCCACTCGATTGCACAGCCCTATGCAGAGGAAGTATGTTAGACTATTGTAATAAGATTGATATTAGCCCCAAAAAGAGGTACAATATTTTGGGAAGAGAAGTGTACTTTTATGTATATGACGGTAAAACAGGCTGTAGAGAAGTGGGGAATTTCGGATAGGTGTATACGCATATTATGCGTAGATAAGAAGAATGTTTCAAAAGAAACATGCATAAGTGAGAGCTCAAAAGATGGTGGAAAGTCAAAATATTGAATGGAAAGAATCGTGGCGTGACGAATATCTTAAATGGATATGCGGATTTGCAAATGCACAGGGCGGAAAAATATATATTGGGACACGAGATGATGGAACGGTAATTGGAGTTCGTAATTCAAAAAAGTTACTAGAGGATATTCCAAATAAAATTCAAAACAAATTGGGAATTATAGCGGATGTGAATCTGCTAACTGAAGGTGGATTAGATTATATTATATTGAGATAGTTGTTAATCCTTGGTCGTTTCCTGTGAATTACGATGGAGAATACCACTATAGAAGCGGAAGCACAAAACAGTTACTTCGGGGAAATGCGTTAACGAATTTCTTAATGGCAAAAACAAGTTTAAAATGGGATGCAGCGACAATATCCAATATTGGAGTACATGATTTGGATCAGGAGAGTTTTGATATTTTTAGAAGAGAGGCTTTGCGAAGCGGGCGAATGACAAAAGAAGATCTGGATATTTCGAATGTTGAGTTGTTGGAAAAACTGGACTTAGTAGTAGATGGAAAACTCAAACGCGCAGGAGCATTGTGTTTTTACCGTAAACCGGAAAAGATTATTGGTGGCTGTTAAGGCAGTGAATTATTATATCAGGACGAAGTGCACGGTTCTTTGCTTATTTTAGCTGACAGGGTGATTGATCTAATTTATTTAAAATATTTGAAGGCGGCAGTTTCATATTACAAAGAAACAAGAGTAGAAACCTATCCTTTTGCTCGCGATGCCATAAGAGAAGCTGTTTTTAATGCCTTAATCCATTGTAATTGGGCTGACAATGTTCCAGTACAGATACGCATTGAGGATGATGCTATGTATATCAGTAATTGTAGTATGTTGCCCTTTGGCTGGACAGTTGAAACTCTTTTAAGTACCCATGTATCAAAGCCATATAATCCTGATATTGCAAGAGTATTTTATCGTGCAGGATATATTGAAAGTTGGGGACGAGGTATTCAGAAAATTCGAGATGCATGTAAAAATCTTGGAGCGGATGATCCAGAGTATATTGTTCATGGAGAAGATATCATGGTGAAATTTTCTGCCCTTCAAAGTGCTAAAGTATCGGATGCCAAAGCCCTAAATGTCACAAAGGATGTCGCAATAGAAATGAAAATATTAGCTCTGATTAAAGAAAATGCGTCTATTACTACCAATGAAATGGCTAGATTGCTGTCTGTTAACAGACGAACAATTCAGAGAGGTTTGGATGTATTAAAGGATAAAGGTACGATTGAGCGTAAGGGTGGTAAGCGATACGGTTATTGGGAAGTTTTTGAATAGTTTTTGTATTCCCATCGTACCATTTCCGGACGGTAATGGGCGCGTAGGCAGATTGATTCTGTTTAAAGAGTGTTTGAAAAATAATATTGTGCCTTTTATCATTGATGAGGAATTGAAATTGTTTTATTATCGGGGATTGCACGAGTGGGAGCAGGAGAGAGGGTATCTGATCGATACCTGCCTTGCGGCACAGGATCAGTTCAAAAAGTATCTGGACTATTTTCGGATTTCATATGAGGAGTGGGATGGGATATAAATTGTAGTGATCCAAAATCCGAGACACTGTCTCGGATTTTGGAAAGTCGGTCACTTTATTTTTAGCAGGCAAAGGGGAGATTTCAATGTTATTTGCAATCATATTAATGGTTCTAATTTTGGTGATATTCCGAAAACAAAAGGCGGAATATTCGGATGAGGGTTCTAAAACAGAAATAATATTTAGTTTCTCATGGTATTTGTTGTATTTTGCACTGGCAATGATAAGCAATGCATTCCATATAAATATCATAAACGAAGTTACTAATTGGTTATTTCTTGTTCTGTTGCCGTTGTTGATTTTGGCTAGGTTGAAAAAAGGGAAATTCAAAGAGGCGTTTCAAGAGACATTGAGGGAAATCGGCCTGAAACGGATAGACAAAGAGACAGGGTTTAGAACCTTATTGGTCTGTATGTTATATATGGGTATTCTGGTGTTTGTTTTCAGTCTTAGCGATGAAAAACCAGTTATAACAGATATTCCAAAAATGTTGGTGAGGCTTCCAATCTTTATGTGCCTGATGCTATTGACAGCAGGTTTTACGGAAGAATTTTTCTTCCGGGGAATCGTTCAGAGATGTGTGGCAAATTCTTTGAAACAACCATATATAGCCATCGTATTCACGAGCATTTTGTTTGGTTTATACCATTTTCCGTTTGCGTATTATCTGTGGGAGCAGACGGCGGGAAGTGTGGTGGATTCGTTAAAGGCGATTCTGGTAGAGCAGGCTGTCACTGGATGCGCTCTGGGACTAATGTATTATAAGAGCAGTAATAATCTTTGGAGCAGCGCTGTTTTGCACGCGTTTGTCAATGCATCGATTATGGCGTTTGGCACGGTGTTGCCGGGATCGTGAAACGAGGAGGCTATTATTATGAATAAGGTATTCCGTTCAATCCACGAGCGAAGAAGCATCAGAAAATATCAGGATGAAAGTATTCCGAGAAAATATATTGATGAAATATTAGAGGCAGGCAGGGCTGCACCCTCTGCCAAGAACAGGCAGCCGTGGAAATACATAGTTTTTGGCGGCGGATACAAAAAGGATCTGCTTATGGCAATGGAAGCTGGACTGGAGCGGGAAGAACGGGGCATGACCAATCTGCCCAAATCACAGTATGGGATTCCCGATGCAAGGAATACGCTGAGGATTATGCGGGAAGCGCCGGTTATCATTATCATATTAAATACCAATGCCAGATCGCCATTTATGTCGGTTGACAATGACGGACGGATCGCCGAGATCTGTGATACACTGTCAATCGGTGCGTCTGTTGAGAATATGTTATTGGCTGCGGAGGAGCTGGGACTGGGGACACTGTGGGTTGCCAATACATGCTTTGCATATCAGGAAATTGTATCCTATCTGGATACGAAAGACCAGCTTGTCGGGGCGATTGCAGTGGGATATGCAGATGAAAAACCGCCGCAGCGGCCGAGAAAGCAGTTGGAGGAGATTGCGGAATACAGATGGTAAGGAACAAATGAAGTATAAGGAGAATTTCACAAATGGCGATAGAAGGCGTTGAACAGCCTGCGGTTCTGCAGGTGGATGATGAGATTAGATTGAGGAAGTATGAAGGCGTTTACGATTTTGCCTTTGGCTGGTATAAGGACGAGGAGACCGTTTACCTTGTGGATGGCGTGAGAGTACCTTATACTCGCGAAAAATTAAAGCGCATGTATGAGTATCTGAACCATCACGGTGAATTATATTTTATAGAAGTGATGGAAAAGGGCGTTTACAAACCGATTGGCGATGTCACATTTTGGAAGGATGATATACCGATTGTAATTGGAGAAAAAAGGTATCGCGGAAAAGGTATCGGCAGGAAAGTGGTTTGCACGCTGATTGACAGGGGAAGGAAGCTGGGATATGATTGTCTGTATGTGAGTGAAATTAATTTATTTAATATCGCTTCGGTGAAATGCTTTGAGAGTCTGGGGTTCAGGGTGTGCGGGCAGACTGACAAAGGAAAGCGATATTTATTAAAGCTTTAGGAGTGTGAAAATGGCTGGTGGTCTTTGGAGAAATTTCCCTGCTTCGGATTTGCACGCGTTTGTCAACGCATCGATTATGGCATTTGGCACAGTGTTACCAGGATCATGAAACGTGGAGGGTATTATTATGAAATGGAAAAAAGTTCTTTTTTTGCCTGTTTTTCTGTTCCTTTTATGTTTGAGTACAGCATGTGCGGGCAACGCGGTATCTTCTATTGGCGAAGTGGAAGAAATAGGAGAGATAAAAGAGATAAAAGCGAAAAGAGAGATACAGGCGGACATATCACAACCCTCTTTTTTCATAGAGCGTACTGCCTGTGTTTCTTCTGTCAGTATTGATTTTTATACCGACGAGCAGAGTACGAAAATGGGGGATGACACTATTCTGTATACGAGCAAATGTGTTTATCCTGTTGTGGCAATCGAAGGGAATGAAAGTGCTGCCGATAAGATCAATGCAGATATATGGGAAAGGGTGGAGGCGTTTCGCACAAATGCTTCTTCCAGGGGTGCCATACAGGACTACCAGAAGATTCGTGAAGATAATCCGGAGCGTTATTTTGTGGGTTATTTTGATGAGGAGATATTTACTGCTGCCCGTGCTGATAACAAGGTTATTTCTTTTCTGGTGACTTCACAATATTATATTGGTGGAGCACATGGTATGTACTACTATACGGGGCTGAATTATGATACACAGACTGGCGAAAGGATTGACTTTGCAGATCTCTCAGGAAATGTGGCTGCCTTTTGGCAGGATGCGCTTGCATTTATTCAGGAGATTGCCTCCTCTGCGGCTTATCGGGGGATTATGTGGGGAAATGATGCCGATGAACTGCAGGAGGTTCTATATCAGGAGCACAAATGGTATTTATCCACTGCAGGGCTGATTTTTTTTAGTAATCCATATGAACTGGGACCGTTTTGTTCAGGTGAAATAGAGTTTTTGATTCCTTATTCCGATTTGGAAGCAATGGGTTTGAAAGACAACTATGCTTACACTGGAACAAAGACGATTCAATTGCAGACTGAAGAAATTCATTTTTTAGATTTGGACGGAGACGGGGAGGAGGAAGAGATACAATTTTATATAGACGAGATGGGTAGTGGCGATACGAATGTCCATTTTTTCATTGACGGTATTGATTATGCTGTGGCACATGAGGAATTATCCAGACAACTTTCAGATGATAATTATATATTCTGCTGGGCGGAATGTTTTTTATACGATGTGGATTCGGCTGATACCACGACAGAAATTGCTTTTCAGATGAATTATACTACCTGGAAGGATGATATCGTCACGCCTTACACATTTCTCTATCGTTATGAAGGGGGCGGCATCCTTACTTATCTGGGCAGAATCGAGGGTACGATTACAGATCCGACGGCAGCGTTCCATATTACAAAGAGCGAGTAAGGAGTGATGGGAGGAAAGGAATACATATGGCAAAGCTGATTATTTTAAGAGGAAATTCTGGCAGCGGGAAAACCTCTGTGTCAAAGGCACTGCAGAAAAGGTTTGGTCGTAACACGATGGTGATCTCACAGGATATGGTGCGGCGGGAGATGTTGTGGGTAAAGGATGGTGCTGACACAAAGGCGCTGCCATTGCTGATCAATCTTTTGGAATATGGAAGAAAAAACAGCGAAATCACGATTTTGGAGGGAATCCTGGATTCGGAGTGCTACAGGCCGCTGTTTCAGAAAGCGGTAGAGGAATACGGGACAGACATCTTTGCGTTTTATTATGATCTGCCGTTTGAGGAGACTTTGCTGCGTCACGAAACGAAACCGAACAAAGATCAGTTTGGTGAGGAGGACATGCGTAGATGGTGGAAAGAGAAGGATTATATTGGTATCATTCCCGAGAGGATTCTCACCAGGGACAGCAGTTTTTCGGATACGGTGGAGCTGATCTGTGATATGATATCTGGGATGTGAAAGTTGTGGTTATTGTGGTAAAGTGAAAGTACAGGTTGTTGATTTTTATGGGATGCTGTATAATGAAAACAGGTATAATTTTTTTTGTTATTGTAGTAGGAAAGATATATAGCTGTAGTATGAATTGTTTTGCCTAAATAGGCATGGACAGAGTTTTTGAAGGAGAGTAACCGTGTATGAAAATAAAATCATTGGTGATAGACGGCATTGCAGGAATACAACATTTGGAACTTTGTTTTGTAGATGGTATCAATGTGATATGTGGTGTAAATGGAATTGGGAAAACAACGATATTAGATGTAGTTTCAGATGCTTTTAATGCAGATGTTTCTGGGAAACTAAAGAGGAACGCAATGTCTAAGGTTGGAAAATATGTAGTCGAGATAGAAACGGAAACAGATAATGGATTGTCAGTTGACAGGAAAGAAGTCATAATAGATGCATTTCAGCCAGATACAAACTTTTATCACGGAACTTGGCAGAAATACGCCGAGAAATGTCTGAGTTTTGGGATAGACCGTGATATTCATTATATTAAATTAGACCATATAGCCCCTGATCCCAAGCGTGGCAGTTATATTAGTGGAAAGATGGCTGTGGACGGAATATCTTCGGATGATATTAAGAGCTGGTTTGTAAACAGGTATCTTTTTTTAGGGAAAGAAGGAAGCTTATCCCAGACACAGATTGCCAATTTTAAGTTTGCTGAAAAGATGTTTGGGATTTTGGATAATACAGTAACATTTAAATCAGTTATTGGAAGTTCGTTTGATATAATGCTAAGTACCGACAGAGGGGAAATTTATTTTGAATATTTATCAGCTGGCTATAAAAGCTGCATTTATATTATATTGGGAATCATCAAAGAAATAGAATATCGTTTTACGGAGACGCCAATTTATGTGCAGGATTTTGATGGCGTTATACTGATTGATGAAATAGAATTGCATCTGCATCCAACATGGCAGGCAGAGCTTGTCCGTGTTTTAAAGTTGATTTTCCCCAAAACGCAATTTATAATGACAACACATAGCCCCAGTGTCCTTCAAAGTCTGGAAAAAGATGAGATTATTGCACTGGGAAAAGATCATACAGGAAAAACGGTTTTAAAAGAATTAAATTTAGGAAGATTTGGCTTACAGGGATGGACTTTGGAAGAAATTATGAAATATGTAATGGAAATGCCCGAAACAACGACTATGCTTTATCAGAAAACGCTGGAACGATTTGATGACGCAATGAACAGGGAAGAGGGGGATGTTATATTAGAGCAGTATCATTTGTTGAAAGAAATGCTGCACCCGGATAATCCGTTATGCAGATTACTTTCCATACAGATTGCAGAGTGGGAGGAATGACTTGCGTGATAAAGCTTAAACGAATAGAGAAACCTGAAGAACTGACAGAAGAAAGGCAGACAGAACTGACAGAGGAATTTAGAAAAAACAGGGAGAAAGATGTCTGGAACCAGCCTTACATAAGACGAAAGCTATTGATTGAGAGCAATAATAAATGCGCTTATTGTGAATGTTTTATCGGTACAGGATATAAAGAGATGAACATTGATCATTTTCATTACAAAAATAAATATGTGGACGAGGTAGTTAGATGGGAGAATCTGTATCCTTCCTGTCCGCATTGCAATAAAAGCAAATCTACACATGATACCTGTGAAAGCCCTATTATTGATCCGTTTGAACAAAATCCGCAAGATTTTTTCTACGTCAAAAATTATCGATATTATCCAAAAAATAACAGGGTAAAATTCATTGTTCGTAACACGATAGATGTGTTGGGACTCAATGATACGAAGGACGTTGTTCGAAGCCGATACGAACTGGGAGAAGCAATTATTAATGAAATACAAAGTATATATCAATTAGCGATTGAAAACAAAAATTTATTACATAAAGATATACGAAAGAGAAAACGGGTTTTGCGTGGCTGCAGAAATATTTTAGGGAAGGCAGTTAGAACAGCAGAATATTCTGCATTTATGGCAACAATACTGCAGACGGAGGAGTATTATCAGGAATTGCGGAGTTTGTTGAAAGAAATTGGATTGTGGGATGCGGAATTACAGAGTCTTGATGATGATATGAATAGTATAAAGCTGTCAATAGTGCCGGAGGAGAAAGGATAAGGAAGATGTGTTATGAATGCATTGAGTTTCAGCATGATTGAAGAATATGAAAAAGTCAATATTATGAATGGGGAGAAATATGTATTTAAAAGAGGTACAGATAAGAAATTATAAGAATTTTTTGAAAGCGAGATTTCTGTTTCAAAAAGGTGTAAATGTAATTATAGGAGAAAATGATTCAGGCAAAACAAATTTAATGCAGGCGATTCGTTTGGTATTAGATAAACGTATGGATTGGAGAGAGCGGGAGATTGCCGAAAAGATGTTTCCTGAAATGCTGGAAAATTGGCAAGGGCACATTATTATCATATCTTTAAGATTTGCGGAGTTAAATACCAAAAGAGAGGAAGAAGCAGTTTTAAGATATATTACAGGAAACGAGGATGGAGAAGGATCGATTACATGGTTTTGCATGCCAGATTTGAAAACGAGAAAAAGCTTATCAGAATGCAAAGATGCTAACACATTAAAGGAAAAATTAAAATGTCTTACAGTTGAAAATTATGAATGTGCAATTACTTGTGGTGCATATGTAGATTTTTTGGATGATGAGAAATATAAGTGCATGGTTGGTGATCTGGCAGCTGGAAATTGTAATTTTACAGAAAAAAGGGATGGCAGTTTTTATGGCTGTGAAGGAAAAACAGGATTCAATGGGATTGAGTTTATTCGAAACAGATTAGTTGATTTTACGTATATTGGTGCGTTGCGCGACGCTGTGAATGAGATGAAGCAACAATATAACCCATTAATGACAATGCTAAGACAAATTGAAACAAAGATTGATGACAAAGATAAAGAAAAGGTTGGAGATTTAATTCATGATGTTAATGATACCATAGGCAGCGTAAAAGAAATAGAAGAACTTGCAGAAGGGATCAATAGTAAAATATTGGAGTCAGTAGGTAATACATATGCACCTGATATTGCTTTGAGATCTGAATTATCGGGCAATATAAAAGACATCTTTAGAAAGTTGAAAATAAAGTCGAAACATAATAAAGAGTTTGATCTGGATACAATTGGATTGGGGTCTACGAATATTATTTATATTGCCTTAAAATTGATGGAATACTCATTCGTGAAGCAGATAGAAGATTTGCAGTCAAAATATTTTCTGCTTTTATTTGAAGAGCCAGAAGCACATTTGCATAAACATATACAAATGTCTCTTTTTGAAAAGACAGGTTTAGAAGTGAATGATGACGTTCAGGTATTGATGACTACTCATTCTGATAATATATCTGCTGCCTCTAAGATTAGCCAGATGAATATTATTTCGAAAGGGGATAAAGGCAGTAAGGTTATGCAGCCATATATTGGGTTGGCGGAAGAACAAATTACACATATTGAAAGATATTTAGATGTGAAAAGAAGTGAGCTGTTGTTTTCTAAAAGTGTTATATTGGTGGAGGGTGATGCAGAAGAAATACTGATTCCTGTAATGGTAAGAAAATGTCTGGGAGTGTCTTTGGATGAGTTAGGAATCAGTTTAATAAATATAGGAAGTGTAGGTTTTGAGAATGTATATATATTATTTCATGACTTGCGGATTAATAAGAAGTGTGCAATCATATCTGATTTGGATACTCCAATAGATGCAAATGATAATGGACAAAAGATTGCAAATGATCGTGGTAAAAACCGCAAGGCAAAAATAGATGAAGACAACAAAAATAACACATGGGTAAAAGGTTTTTTTGGAAAATACACTTTTGAAATAGAGATTGTTAAAGGAAATGAGACATATATGGATGGATTGATTGATAAAACCTATAAAGATAACAACATAAAAGAAAAGAAAGAGAAGGATATTCGAAGTAGTAAAGTAAATACATATGGAGCTGCGGCGTTAAGCATGGCAAGTTATAATAAAAAAGGATGGAACGCTTTAATGTTGTCTGAGATAGTAGATAACAAATTTCAAATTCCGGAATATATTTTGGATGCCTTTGTTTTTGCAGCTAAATCAGCTTTCCTGGAGAAAAGAAATTATTTGAAAATTTTAAGACATTATGGAAATGTATTTGCAGACGACAACTTATTAGCAACGATAACGAAACATCCAGAAACAGGATTGGCAAAATTGATGGAAAGTATGGATTCTGACAATGGTGGGTGTACTGTTGCCAGGTTATTGCGTAAAGTGGTGGGAATATGATAGAGTATAGTGACATGCTGAGTGATGAACAACTATCAATTTGTCAGTCGGAGAAAAACTTGTTAGTAAGGGCTTGTCCCGGAAGTGGCAAGACCAGAACAATAACCTACAAATTGGCTTATAGAGTAGAAAAGAATCCTAACAGTGTAAGAAAATTGATAGCTATTACATATACCAATAGAGCTGCGGACGAGATTAGGCAACGAATTGAAGGTTTGGGAATTGACACGGAACGAATATGGAGTGGAACGATACATCAATTTTGCCTGGAATGGATTTTAAAACGTTATAAAATGTATATCCAGTCATTGAATCAGGGATTTAGGATTATTGATGAACGAGTGAAAGAGCGCTACTTAAAGGAAATAATAAAGCAACTTAATCTAAAAATATATTGGAAAGACGTTAATACAGCATTTAATCGCGAATTTCATCTTGTAGAACAGAATGAGGAGAAAAAGAAGATTATAGGAATATATCATGAAATTTTAAGAGAAAGCTTCCTGTATACTTTAAATAGGTCAAGAGATTGACACAAAAAAATACCTCAAGTAAATTTAGATTATTA
>VSNM01000073.1 GCA_009774245.1 Lachnospiraceae bacterium
CTCATCGGTCTTGCATTCCTTGCACGCGCCGCACCTGCTGGCCTCGGACTGCCTGCCCTTCTTGAACCTGCATTGCCTGCTCTGACTGCACCAGCCGGTCTCGCGTTCCCTGCACGCACTGCACCCGACGTTCTCGGACTGCCTGCTCTTCTTGAACCTGCATTGCCAGCCCTGACTACACCAGCCGATCTTGCATTTCCCAGCATTGCCTTATTGTAGTTTGATACATTTCCCCTTCTGCGCATCTCAGATTCGGACTGTGTGACAGATCTCCTCGGTCTTGTCTGCCTGCCTCGCACGTTTCCAGACGAACTCACTACCTGCCACAGTTCCAATTCCTGACTCTGCTGTGCCTGATTCCCCATAAGTACTTCTCCTATCACCGTATCCTTAGCTATTGTGAAATGATTGATCTCTTATATATATTAGACGTTTCAGCACTCCAAAATGTTGCAAAAAAATTATAAATTTTTCATAAACTTTTGATTTTGACGGCTCTAAAAGTATTATACAACACCAAGCTCTAAAATTTCTCTAAAACGAAACACAGCGGACACTTTTTGCAAATATTGTGTTATATCTTCACCTCATACCCCAGCTTCTTCACCAGCGCCATGTCAGTCGCAACTGTGATGCCGGCTGTCGTGAGCATATCGCCTGATATTGCGGCATTGGCTCCACTTTGGAAACACTTCTCTCCCCTGTCACCCAACAGCCCTCTGCCGCCGGCCAGCCGGATATCCCCATCCGGTATTATAAAGCGGAATATCGCGACGATGCGGCAAAGCTCGTCATTCGTGAGAACCCGGTTCCTTTCGTATGGCGTACCCTTGATGGGATTCAGGAGATTGACCGGAATCGACTTTACACCCAGATCCCTTATGGCCAGTGCCATATCAATCCGGTCCTCCATCGTCTCGCCCAGCCCCATAATCCCGCCGGAACATACGCTCAATCCTACCCTTTTCGCCGCCCTCAGCGCCGCAAGTTTCTCAACATAAGTATGTGTCGTGCAGATCTGTGGGAAGTAGTTTCTGGAAGACTCCAGATTACAGTGCACTCTCGACGCCCCTGCCTCCTTAATCTTCTGAAATTGTGCTTCTCCCAGAAGACCAAAAGACACACAGACCTCAATGCCCACCTGCCTGCGGATTTCCCGAATACTCTCGCAGACCTGATCGATCTCCCCATCGCTCAGCCGCCTTCCCGATGTGACGATGGAATAGCGAAGGACGCCCTGCTCCCTGTTATGCTTCGCTCCCGCCAGCAGCGCCTCTGTAGGGAGCAGCGAATATGTATCCTGACAATCCGTATGATAGTGCGCGCTCTGTGCACAGTACTTACAGTCCTCCGAGCACCGTCCGCACTTGCCGTTGATTATCGTGCATAGATCAAATCGGTTTCCGCACATTTTTTTCCTGATCTCATCGGCTGCCCCTGCCAGTTCCTCCAACGGCTCCTTCACGAGCAAAAGCGCCTCATCCCTTGTGATGCACGCACCTGCATCTATTTTTTGTTTCAGTTCTTCTGTAAGACTCATAGCCTGTCCCTCCAATGTTAAGGAACTGTAGAAATATCCTGCGCAATCTGAGCACCTATTTTCCTACAATTCCTAATCTGAAAAAAGAACCACTGTTTCCAGTGATTCTCTGTGCCGCCTTTATTTACAGTTTTACAGTTCCTTAGCTGATTTTCTTCGCCACAACGACAAACCGCCCCTTCGTCTCCTGGTAATCACAGGTCGAGAGCGTCAGGAGCTTGTCGCCATAGCTTGCAGTCACTCCGGTGTCATAAAGCGACAATGCCGCCATCTCGTTCATGGCAGAGTTAAATTCCTTCTCCGACGCAGCATTGATAAACTGATAATATTTAAAGGTAACATCCTCCTCCGAATATACCTTGGAGCGGAACACATACATCACCTGATATGTACCCTTTTCGTAGATTGTATCAAACTGAATAACCGGATGCGCCTCATAGTAGGACTCACTGCTGTATTTGTTTAGTGTGCCAAACATCTTGCCGGATCTCATGTGATGCCCATATAAGATAATATTGTCACAGCCTTTGACCACATCGCACTGGTAATCCATAAAGATGCTGCCGTTTCTGTCCTCCTCCTGGTTAAAGTTGTGGTTCAGATAATACTCGTTGTTTACAGTCTGCATCACAGGATAATCCACAACCGTATCATCGATCTTTACCCAGCCGATCAGCCGCTGGTTCTTCTGATGGAGCAGGGTATATTCCGGCAGAATATCCGGCGTCTCCACCGTGTCGTCGACGAGGTGTATCCTGACTTCCCTCGTGCCGGAAGCCCCTGCCTCCTTCAGCGCAGACAGCTCGTCAAACTCCCTCGCATTCTTGGCGGACACTTGATAATACGCCCCCAGATACCCAAAGCTTATAATGCACATAAACAGACAGCCTGCTATCAGCATTTTGCGCTTCTGTTCTTTTTTGCGGAGGACAGCCACGATCTGTCTCTGCATATTCTTGTCAAAATCTTCCAGCCGCGCTCTGCTCTCAGGCTGATCCTGCTTTTTTGTCCTGGAAAGGTTCCTGACCTTTTCAGCCTGCTGCCTTCTTTTTTCCTTTCGGGCTGTTTTTTTATTCTGTTTCTCTCTCTCCTCTGCCCTGATGCGCTGATACAGTTCATAAATATTGTCGTCGAACTGTCTCCCCACTATGGACTCAAATGTATATTGGCCTTTCTTTAATTCCAGGTACAGCTTCTCAATATCCTTTGGATTGTCCAAGTCCAGACTGCCGGTAATGGAATCGATAAGCTGTTTGTCCCTCAGCGCCGCCTTGTATTCCTCTGCGTTCCTGAAACGCCTGCCCTCAACAGTCCATTTTATTTCCGCCATTCTATCGCCCCTTCTATCATTCTCTGCATCTTCCTTGATAGATTTCTTTGCATACACTATTATTGTACTATATTTTCAGACAATTTCAAGTATTTTTTTGACTTTCGCTACAATTTTATCAATAAATTTTTGAAAGCTTATTTGGAACACTTTCTGCACACTGTCATATAGTATAGAAAAAAGCTTCTTCGGAGGTACTCAACATGAGTGAATTATCAGCAAGCCATTGCGGATGCAATCAAACTAATACGGAGTGTGGCTGCGGCTACGGTAACAACAACGGGTTCGGCAGCTGGATCTGGATTCTTATCCTGCTTTCCTGCTGCGGCGGATGCGGCAGCGGATTCGGTTTCAGCAACGGCAACGGATGCGGCTGTGGTTGTGACAGCAACAACAACAACAGCGGATGCGGCAGCTGGATCTGGATTCTGCTTCTGCTCTGCTGCTGTGGCGGCAGCAACAACGGCTGCGGATGCTGCTAATGTCCTAATCCCTGAGGGTTCGCATATGCGGGCCCTCACACCTTGTAATATACTGGCGGTCGAAAAGACTGACCGCTCAGTATATTGGGATGCACACAGCCACATAAGGAAATATGCCACTTCGTGGCTGCGGCTGGCGCAATACTCACTGCAGATTTCATCTGTCGTGAGTATAATGTATATCCATAATTCATATATATGATTAAGGTAAGCAATTGTTAACAATTCCTAAAAAAATGGAGGTTTGCTATGGAGGATAACGATTACGTGCTGGCTTTTGACCACTTCTATACCACGAATCACATCCAGATCTTAAAGTCCCTTCTGCCCTTTATGGACAATGATAGCTTCCGGATGCTGCCTGCCCTGATCAAATTTATGGAATTAGAATATACGCTGTCACAAATTAACAGGGAAGCTCCTGGTTTTGCAAGCGGTATCCGCGCCAGCAGTTTTGACGCCGACGCAAAAACAGGCACTGATATGACAGAGAATCTCGAAAATATCTATAAGGCCATCCACAAATATCTCGCGCCAAACGAGGAAAAAAGCTTTAACCAGATCCTGTCCGCCATAAGGACGATGAAAAATGTGCGCGAAATGCAGCAGATGATGGAACTCTTCCAGAGCCTCAATCCCGACGCAAATGCCAATATGGACATCGGCTCTGTACTGGAAAATCTGTCTGCCGTCAACGAGAACGCAAACGAACTCAATATCAACGAAATCATGGAAATGATGAAATTATTTGGAGGGAATGACAATGGAAACCAGCAATGAATGGATGAATGATCCGGAACTAAAAAATATTGACAGGGCAAAACTGGACTTTCTCGACAAGATGTTCGTGCAGAGTGCCACGATCAACAGCAGCGGGACGCAGCAGGAACGGCAGAAAAATATGATGGCATTTCTGCTTTCCCTCAGCAAACTGAGCAAGGACAACAACATCACTTTTCAAAAAGAGGAGGTTGATCTTATTTTCTCTGTTCTGAAAAAATACTCAACCTCCGATGATATCGCTAAGATGCAGAAAATCTCTTCTTTTTTCCATTCCCGGTAAGAACAAGCAATACCCCGACCGAGAACATCGCGCACACAACCAGCATACGGTACTGTAAAGGATCTCCCGTCTTTGGTGTGGAGTCCTTTATATGTTGTGTGCTTCTTGGCGCGCTTGCGGAAGTAGCATTCTGCTTCTGTGTCGTTTCTGTTCTCTGTGCCGCTGACGCCGCCGAACCCGATGTATCCTGCTGTGCGGATGTCACTGTACCCGGGCTCGCTGTCGCGCTCTGGCTGCCTGTTGTCGGCTGTGATACTGTGGCTGTCCGGACGCCTGCGGTATCGGCATCTGCCGTATCTGCACTGTCGTCCCCGATGACGATTGTCCCTGTCGTGGACGTATTGTTCGCCGCTGCTGTACCCGTGCTGCCTGTTCCAAGCACAATTGTCCCTGTCGTGGACGTATTATTCGCCGCTGCTGTGCCTGTATTCGTTCCCGCAGTTCCTGTATTCCCGGAGATCGTTGCACCCAGTTTGATGCTGCCCGATGCGGTTTTACTGATGACAACAGCATCATTATCCTGCGCAGCATCACCGCCTTCGTACACCAGCCGGGTATACTGGCTTGCCAGCTCCTTTGCCACATTTTGGGCTTTTTCAGTCCTGCCTGTGATGATGATATCTTTTGATATCTTATTGATGCCACTGAAGGCATTTTCCTTTACCACCGAAATATTGTCAGGCAAAATAATACTTGAGATTCCCCCGACACTGGCAAACGCATCGCTGCCGATCACTGTCACGGAATCCGGTATTGTGACTTTTTCAACGCTTCCACTATATTTGTACAGCACATTGTCTGACGCATTCATGGTAAAACCTGATGATGTGTGGTACCATTTCTTATATAAAGTCAAATTTTCTTTCACAACAGTGTCATTTCCACTGGAATCCTTTCTGGTGTACGCCGTCAGACACTCCTTGTCCTGATACCAGCTCGAATCTGTAGAATAGTTGGAATACCGAAAACTTGCCGATGCGTTACTTTCCGGATATTCCGCTGTGGAAATCCCTTTTCCCTCCGCGATTTTTGCTGTCAGGCTCGACGCATCTGTGTAGGAGGTTCCATTGTAAGTTCCTGAAAAACTACCCCCGTTCATCTGAAATACAACGGTATTGGTTTTCTCCGTTTTCTTTGTTGTCTCCCTGTCCCATTTGGCATAGATTGTCGTATTCTGTCTTATGACATCACTGTCAAAATTCCATCTCACTGTACATTCATTGTCCTTAAACCAGCCTCTGAAAGTGTATGTAACTTCCTGTCCCCCTTCACTTCTCCTGATCTGATCACTTCCTATGCGCAGAATCCTTGCCGTATTCCCATCCACCGACACTTCTTCCGATATTGTGTTGTCTGATACCACTTCCCTTTTTTCTCCGCTCACACCGCTAATGCCTGTGTCAAATGTGACTGTGTACTTCTTTGGTTCTGTGGGAACCACAACTACGGGAGAGGTGTCTGTTTCTTCCGGCGATTCCGGATCGCTGTCTGTATCTGACGGTTCCGTACTGTCCTCCGACGGTTTAGAGCCTTCGTCTGTAGAATCCGTACTGCCGCTTTCCGGTTCAGAGCCTTCGCCTGTAGAATCTGTGTCACTCTCTGACGGTTCAGAGCCTTCGTCTGTGGGTTTTGTGCCGCTGCCCTCTGGCGGTTCGCTATCATTCTGCGTATTATTACCATCCGATGAGTTTTTGTCATTCTGCGTACTATCGCCATCCGATGGGTTATCACGGTTTTCCGCATTATCCGCCTGGTCATCTGTTTCACCGGCTGTTGTCCGGACACGTTCCGATGTCTCCGCCGCTTCTTCCTGCGGTGTATCACCCGGATAATTGATACCCACAATCTCCTCAGTCTTCTCCAGATCAAGATAATCACTATATACCAGCTGCCCATATTGGGAAGCCAGCTGTTTTCCGTACTCTCTCGAGGCGTCTGTCGCAGAGTCATAGAGATAGACAATTCTTCCGTCCTGTATTCCCCGAAACGCGTTTTCTCCAATACTGCCGATACCTGCCGGGAGCTTGATCCCCCGCACTTCCTGGGCGAGGTTCTCAAATGCACCGTCTGCGATCGTCGTCACCGCCGCCGGTATCTCCACAAGCGTCTCTTTCCCATCATACCGGTATAACACAGTCCCGTCGGCACTGATATAAAATCCTTCCGGCGCCAGCGTCGTTCCATCCGATGTGATATTGTACCACTTTTTGTACAGTGTGATGCTCTCGGTCACGGAACCGTCCGCGTCATATTTTGTCAGGCATTCCTTGTCTGTATACCAGGTATCTGCCTCTGTCTTATAGCCGGAATAGGACGCATACTTATCATCGGGAAAACTGCTGATTTTTTTCCCGTCATCAATGACTAGCACCGGCGTCTTATCCTGAAACCGGTAGTCATTATAATCTCCCCTGAATGTCCCGCCGTTCATGCTGAATGTCACCACATGCGCCGAAGCGTCATCAACCTCAAGCTCCGCCTCCGTCATTTCCTTCATCACCACAGCCTGCGCTTCTGGCATGGGTATCTGCGATATGACGACTGCCAGCGCCATCAGGCTTGCCCCCAAAATGTTTTTTAACCTCCGATACATGATAATCCCCTCTTACCTTAATTTTATTTATCCATTTTTTTTGCAATCAGCACAAACCGTCCGTCTTCCTTGTAATTGTCACAAGTGGACAGGATCAGGCAGGTATCGCCATATGCAATCGTCTCGTCTGTTGTGTAGATCGCATTACTCATCACATTTTCCTGAAATACATTAAAATTCTCTTCCGTACTGATGTCTATGGCATCATAATACCGAAAGACATCTTCATCCTCATAGGCCACACCGCTGAGCATCGCAGCCACCACCCTGTACTCACACTCTTCATACAGGGTATCAAAAATGATGGTCTTATGCTCGTCACAGAAGGATTTCTCCTTGAAATCTTTCAGCGTTCCGAACATGACACCGGTGCGCATATTATGGCCGTATATGATGAGATTCTGTCCGACTGCCGTCCCGTTCGTACTGATATCATTCCTGTAATCAAGTATCAGTGAGCCGTTCTTGTCATGCTGCTGCTCAAAATTCTTGTCAAGATAATAATTGTTGTCTCCCGCCCTGGACATCACCGGATAATCAATCTTTGTCCCCGGAATACGAAGCCACCCCGCAAAATCCGGGTTCTCTTCATATAATTGTGCAAACTTCTGCAGGACTCCGCCCTCGGGCTGATCTGATTCCGGAAGATTTTCCTCCCCGGAAAACGGGCTGCCATCGTGCGTGACCATAGCCGCACTATCCAAATTTTCCGAAATCTGGCTGGATACCTGATCATTTGACGCCGACTGAACCTTCGCTATCCTCTCCTGCAGTTTTTTGGTCTGGTAATTCGTCCTTAAATCCATCAGCAGACTCCAGTTGATACACAAAATTGATGAGACGAGCACGATCACTGACACTGTGCAGGCAATTCCCCTGTTAATCCGGATCAGCCGTCTCCGATTCTTCTTTCTCTGATTTTTCCGCCGGACAGCCCTGTGAACCTCCTGAATCTGCGCGTCTGTCATATTCTCATACAATTTTACCAGAAACTCCTCGCCGGTATCGCTCTGAAACTGTATATTTTCTTTTTTAATCCTATAGTAAATCTCCTGCGCCTGCTGCATCGTCATTTTCCTGTTACTATAGAGCGCGCCATGCGTCAGCTGACTGATGATCTGTAAATCATGCTCTACCGCCCTCGGATTGTAACCGGTACTGCAAGTGCTATAATCTCTATCGTTATTCCCCATTGATCACACCTTTTCATGCTACTCTGATTTGCGATCATTTTGTATACTATTTATGTAACCCATTCAATTATTAATAATATAACACAAAAAAAGGAAATTGTATAGACAATTTCCAAAATTTATTGATTTTTTCGCAACAGTTCTTCTATAACAATTTTTCTATAATGAAATCGCACTCCACAAAATCTTTGACAAATTCGGCGCGTATGGCGCCATCAGTATCACATAATCCTGACACAGCCTCGTCACATCAGGGTTTTGCCTGTCCTCCTGACTCTGCTCAATATCTGCCGCGAACGCGGTATCTCCATGCGGGACAGCAGTTTCCACTGCATGGGCATGAAATGATGCCACAATCTCGCCTGTCTTTAATTCTTTTTGATAAATATTCAGAAGCTCCATCAATGCGGCTGCCACATTATGCCTGTTTGGCATGATATTCCCCCGGCTGATATACATTCTGATCTTCGCTGTCGTATCCTTCAAGGCCTGGCTCATTCTGTCTATGCCCGCTGCCGGAAGCGTTTCTTCAAGATAATTGCCACGCCTGTTCCATTCGTCTGCGGCAAGGATCACCCGCCTGTATCTGCCAAGGAATTTGTAAATGCCCTCAAGCGCCCCTTCGTTCCAGCTTTCATAGTACGGGGCATCATTCTCTTCGGGTGTTTTTTCAAATAGCAGATAGAGCCTCAGACAATCTGTGCCATAATCCATCACAAGATCACTGTCAAACACACGCTCCCCAGTCTCGTCCAGCCATTCCTGCAGGGATTTGCAGCATGCAAAGCTGTCAGGGATATTGCACCCCGACAGCCTTTTGGCATTGTATTCGATTTCCCTATGATTCATCGGTGTTAAAATATCGCTGCCCATTTTGCCTCCACACTGCACTGTGTCTACGTTTTTATTTCGCCACAATGTTCAGAATTCTGCCCTTCACATAGATTTCTTTTACTATATTTTTGCCCGCTGTGAGCTCTGCGATCACGGGAACCGCATGTGCCTTCTCTTTCACGGAAGCCTCGTCCTCGTCAAGTCCGACCATCAGCGTCGCTTTCACCTTGCCGTTGATCTGCACCGCGATCTCCACGGTGGACTCCACCGTCTTTGCCTCGTCATACTCCGGCCATTTCTGCTGGTAAATCCTGCCGTTGCCAAAGTGCATCTCCCACAGCTCCTCCGTCATGTGCGGCGCAACCGGATTTAACAGGAGGAGCAGTGTCGCATACTCCGCCTTTGTCACGCTCTCCACCTTGAAGAACTCATTGACAAGCGCCATCATCGCCGCGATCGCTGTATTAAATTTCAGGCTTTCAAAATCATTCGACACCTTCTTGATGGTCTGGTGCATCTTTGTCTCAAACTCCGCGCGGTACGTATCGCCGTCAATCAGCATATCCTGCAGCTTCCACACCCTGTCGAGGAAACGGCGGCTGCCCTTTACGCCCTCCATGCTCCACCCTGCGGAGACATCAAACGCGCCGATGAACATCTCATACGTCCGCAGGGTATCCGCGCCATAGTCGTTGACTACATCGTCCGGATTGACAACATTCCCCAGAGACTTGGACATCTTTACAACCGGATGCTCCGCCATCTCCCCGAACTTCTCAACGAGCGCTTTCCTAGCTTCCTTCTCGCTGCCATACTGCGCGATCAGCCTCTTCTGCTCCTCCGCTGTCTGATTGACAAAGCTGCGCGGATTCAGTCCGAGAATCATACCGTGGCTTGTCCGCTTTTTGTACGGCTCGTCGCAGGGCACTAAGTTCTGGTCATAGAGGAACTTGTGCCAGAATCTTGAATACAGCAGGTGGAGTGTCGTGTGCTCCATGCCGCCGTTGTACCAGTCTACCGGCATCCAGTACTCAAGCGCTTCCTTTGACGCGAACTCCTTATCGTTGTCCGGATCGATGTATCGCAGGAAATACCACGAGGAACCTGCCCACTGCGGCATGGTATCCGTCTCGCGCTCCGCCTTGCCGCCGCACTTCGGGCAGGTCGTCTCCACCCAGTCGCGCATTGCCGCAAGCGGTGACTCACCGGTGTCAGTCGGCATATAACTCTCCACCTCGGGAAGCTTTAATGGCAGTTCGCTCTCATCAAGCGGGACATATCCGCAGCAGGGGCATTTTACGATGGGAATCGGCTCGCCCCAGTAACGCTGGCGGGAAAATACCCAGTCGCGAAGC
The DNA here is from genome assembly GCA_009774245.1 of Lachnospiraceae bacterium. Classification (GTDB taxonomy): domain Bacteria; phylum Bacillota; class Clostridia; order Lachnospirales; family Lachnospiraceae; genus COE1. The sequence goes on from VSNM01000073.1 coordinate 10,391, forward strand.
TTGAAATTGACTTTTCTATGACCGATTCCTTTTTCCTCGAGCCACTTTGTGATTGCCTCCTTGGCGTCCTTTACCTCCATTCCGTCAAGGAAGTCCGAATTGCAGAGTGTTCCTGTCGCAACGTCCGTAAACGCCTCGTTCTGCACATCACCACCGGCTACCACTTCTATAATCGGAAGTCCGAATTTCTTTGCGAAATCCCAGTCCCTCGTATCGTGCGCCGGAACTGCCATGATCGCGCCCGTACCATATGACATCAGTACATAATCGGACACCCACACTGGGATTTCCTTATTGTTGACGGGATTGACCGCCGAAAGCCCTTTGATGCACACGCCTGTCTTATCCTTTGCAAGCTCTGTCCGCTCGAAATCGGATTTCTTGGAAGCCTGCTCGCTGTAGGCTGCGATCTCCCCATAATTCTCGATTTCAGCCTTATACTTTTCGATCAGGGGATGCTCCGGCGAAATGACCATGTAAGTCGCGCCAAACAGGGTATCCGGTCTTGTCGTGTAGATTAAAAGCGTCTCGTCCTTGTCCTTAATCCGAAACTCCACCTCGGCGCCCTCGGAACGGCCGATCCAGTTTTTCTGCGATGTCTTAACCTTCTCGATATAGTCCACATGGTCAAGTCCTTCGATCAGCTTGTCTGCGTAGTCTGTGATCTTGAGCATCCACTGGGACTGCATCTTTCTGACAACCTCGGAACCGCAGCGCTCACACACGCCGTTTACAACCTCCTCGTTGGCAAGCCCGACCTTGCAGGAGGTGCAGAAGTTGATCGGCATCTCGCTCTTGTAGGCAAGCCCTTTCTTGAAAAGCTGTAAGAAGATCCACTGCGTCCACTTGTAGTATTTCTCGTCTGTCGTGTTCACTTCCTTCGACCAGTCAAATGAATAGCCGAGCGCCTTTAACTGGCTCTTGAAACGCTCCACGTTATTTTTCGTCACAATCCTGGGATGAATCTTGTTCTTGATCGCATAGTTTTCCGTCGGGAGTCCGAACGCGTCCCAGCCCATCGGAAACAGCACGTTGTAGTCCTGCATCCTGCGCTTCCTCGACACGATATCCATCGCCGTGTATGGTCTCGGGTGTCCTACGTGAAGCCCCGCCCCTGACGGGTATGGGAACTCTACCAGTGCATAGTACTTTGGCTTTGACTTGTCCACGCCGACCTTGAAGGCTTCCTCCTTGTCCCAGATGTCCTGCCATTTTTTCTCAATGTCCTTTGGAGAATATTCTCTGCTCATGTCTCTCTACTCCTTTTTCAACCCCTTTTATTGCGGAGGGGGATTATTTTCTTATATTTATTACGCGAATTTCGATGCAAATTTCTTGCGCAATACTCATGTGTTATTGTATCGCAATCGTTTTTAGATTGCAAGTTGATATGAAAAAATTGTATTTTCTATCATATTTGAATTATTCCATTATCTGATTCAAATTTTTTCTTTCCATATTTGAAATATTTGTCAAAGCGTATATATCCTCATAATGCCAATCATCGCACTCTTCAAAATATGTCCATTCTTTTCGCTTTTTAAATATTCGAAAAGGTCTACTGGCAGAATTGTCATATATATGGCATATATCGCAAACCTTGATTAGATCCTTAACCAGAGCCAATGCCTTATCATATCTTACAATGATCTTCTCTTCTGGCACATCATGCCCGCCTGACTCTACTCTCGCCTTTACACGCCATACATTAATCATGGAATCCGCTGTCAAAATATAATAACAGCGGATAAAGTATCCTTTTTCTCTTGCTCTTTTTAACAATATCAAGTTCCGCTCTGTTGACATCACTGTTTCAAAACAAAATTCCTGCATTTGTTCCAAATGTTCTTCACGTTGCTTCTCTGCCAATTGTGCCGCATCTAAATCAGAACATTTCAAATACTTCTTGATTTCATCCGCATTAATATAATCCATTGGCGGCTTTAACAATTGTGTAAATGTACTTTTCCCAGAACCATTCGGACCAGCAAAAACAACAATCTCAGGCTTTCTTTGAAATTCGCTCACTATAGCGCTCCTTTCGCATCCTTCTTCCTACTTCTTTTCTTGTTCCATCATCATTTTCCTGATATATAATCTGACTTTGCCTGTCATATACAACAACCGGAACCCCTAACGCTCTATTTTTCTCCAACTCAATTCTTACCGCTTCATTCGCACGCTTAACAACTGCTTCATCTGAAATATAATCTTCCCGTTTCATAGATTGCTCCCTTCTTTTACAATAAGTTCTCTCAAGTTTTTTCTATGATGCGATAAACATTCCATACTCCTTTGGTACATTTAAGATATTGTCTGCGGTATTGTTTTTCAGGATATCCCTTATTTCCTGTCTGGGCACGCTGCTCAGGGACACCATACTGGAAAGCGAGTAAATATAGTCCACCATATCATCTATGTTGGTCACTGCCAATGAATCGATATATTCTAATTTTTCGACTTTTGAAAAAAACTTACCCAAAATCTCATATCCGTTTTGCAGCGTAAAATTCTTATTTACAGTATCCTTCACACCGTATGCAAAAAGAATTTTTGACAGATATTCGATGATTCCGTGCTCTCCGTATGTCGCACAGTAAAAATGACCGTCTTTCCTTAAAACCCGCCGTACCTCCGCCAGTCCTTTGTCTATATCAGGTACATGGTACAGCATCATATTTGCAATCACAACATCGAATGCCGCATCATGATAAGGGATCTCCTGGATATCCAAAACCCTGTATTCAATATTGTCATGGTTACCGATATTGTCCCTTGCTGATGATAACATTCCTTCTGAAAAATCAGAAAGGATTAATTTGGAGCAGCCACCGATCAAGGCCTCCCTGTTTTTCCACATATCTCCGGTTCCACAGCCGATCTCCAATACGTTTGCACCTTTATCGATTTTATAATTGGAAACAATCCAGTTTCCGAAACCCATCTTGTTCGTTGAGTATTTGTCATGAATTGATATTCTTGTGTTTAAATTGTGTGCCGTAGCATATTGATGCTTTACGAAAGCCGCATCATTGATCCTGTCCATAATGAACCTCACTATTCTATATTTCTACAAGCTCAACAGCGTTCCCATGTTCTTTGATAATGCTGATTAGCGCCTCTGTCCCTAACCACACTGTAGCCGTATTATCATTTGGATGTACGCCTACGAGCTTTGGCGGTTCCATAAAATCTCTGTCGATAAAGACCTTTACCCTGTTCTCCTGATCATTCATGACACCAAACGGTGTTACCGATCCTGCTTTCAGGTTCATGATATCCATCAGGTCATTTTCAGGCGCAAAGCTCAGCGGCCGTGTGTTGTTCCTGCGCCTGAATCCTTTTAAGTCCACCCGCTTATTCCCTTTTACTGTGATCAGGTAATAATTTCTTTTTTTGTCGTCACATACAAAAAGATTTTTTGCGTCCGCTTCGGGATAAGGAACGTCTACCTGGGATAGTTCAGCCATGCTGTAGACTGCTTTGTGTTCTGTAATTTCATGCCAGATATGATTCCCCTTCAGATAAGCATAGATTTCCTGCTTATTCATAATTTGATCTTCCTTTCCGGCTGTCCGAGATACCGCAATCCTCATATCAGCCGACTCCGCCATTTTCCATACGGATACGCTTCATCTCCACCGCCTTGATGATCAGTTCTGCGCACTGTGTCTTGGTGAAAGTGCCGGAATCAAGGGAGAGGGTATAGTTCTCGACTTTTCCCCACTCCTTCTGTGTGAAATACCGGTGGTATGTGGCTCTCGAGCGGTCTTTTTGCTCGAGTTCCCTCTGAATGCGCTCCGTCTGGTCTGTCACACCCTCGTGGCGCTGAACCCGCCTCACACGGTGCTCCATGTCTGCATGGATAAATACATGAAAGGCATCCCTGCGCTCCCTTAAAATATAGTCGGCGCCGCGTCCGACGATCACACAGTTTCCTTTCTCGGCAATGCTCCTGATTACTTTCTCCTGTGCTTCCCTGATTTCCTCGTAGGGCACTTCTAATTTCCTGCAATGCGGCACGAAGCCGCTTTTCATATCAATATAATCCTGGTCGGACATATTTTCGCCGTTTTCCAGGATGAGTTTCCCGTCAATCCCCATCCTGCCTGCCACTGACGCCACGATTTCCTTGTCATAAAAATCATATCCGAGCTTCTCCGCCAGAAGCCTTCCCACTGTATGCCCGCCGCTTCCTGTCTCCCGGCTGATCGTGATAATCATGCTTATCGCCTCCAACTCATTTTATAGTCTGTCACTTTTCCCCGCCGGCCTTAAAATTATAGACTGGCTTGATAACCTTTTCAACAGTCACAGTCTCACCGATCACGTCCAGCATATCCTCTATCCTACGGTACGCAAACGGCGACTCGTCCAAGGTATCCTTGTTAATGCAGATGGAATAAATCCCCTCCATCGCCTTCTTAAAATCAGAGACGGTATGGTGCTCCTTCACCTCGGAACGCCTGTAAACGCGCCCCGAACCATGCGGCGCGGAACAGTTCCAGTCCTTATTTCCCAGTCCTGTCCCCAAAATGATACCGTCGCGCATATTCATCGGGATGATTACCTGCTCCCCTGCCCGTGCGCTGATCGCACCTTTTCGCAGAAGCGGTGTCTCTCCTGAAAAATCAATGTAATTGTGGATGCAGGTATAACTGTCGAGTACCTTCCATTTCATGCCGCGCACGATCTCGTCAACCATCGCCTCCCTGTTGAGTCTGGCAAACTCCTGCACAACTTCCAGGTCATGCAGATACTTCTCAAGCAAATCCCCCTCCAGACAGGTCAGGTCATACGGCGCGTGCCCCTGTTTTTTCATCTGTGATTCCTTTTGTCCTTCTTTAAGGTAATACTCTGTCACTTCCATTCCGAGATGACGGCTGCCGGAATGAATCACGAGGTACAATGTGCCGTCTTCGTCCCTGTCCACCTCGATAAAATGATTGCCCCCGCCAAGTGTCCCGACACTGCGCTCCGCCTTTGCCTCATCAACCGCCTTATAACAGTGCAGCCTGTGGAGCGCGGTCTTGTCGGCAAGCTTATGACATGTCTTTCTGACCGCGCCTCCGACGGGCACATGATCCCTGATAACGGTATCCAGTTTTTGGCATTCCATGCCCTTTGTCTTAATCTTTGCAATCGTCATGCCGCAGCCGATATCCACCCCGACGAGATTGGGCATCAGAGACTCGCCCACCGTCATGGTCAGTCCGATCGTTCCCACCTTGCCGGGATGGACATCCGGCATCACACGTATCTTGCTGCCTGCGACGCTGGGGTGATCGCAGATCATCTGTAGCTGTTTTCTGGCATAGTCATCAATGGCATACTGCTCATTGTCAGTCGTGTACACGATCGCATTTGTATATTTTCCGTATATTGTCATCATAAAAACTCCTTCTATATCTTCTGCCTGTTATACTGTAACATATTTTTTTATAGTGTTTTTTTGTTCCGGAAAAGCCTTTCCCCTGCTCGCCGCGCCCCCTATGCAAAATGTGATGAACTTCCGTATATGGTTTTTCACTTTTTGCAAGGGGCTGTGCATAAAGTAACAAAAAAACACCTTATAGAAAGGTGTTTTTATCCGCATGATTCTGAGTACAATAAAAACTTATTGTATTCTGAGGACAATCGCACCTTCCCAACCTAACATTAAATTGAATAGATGATTCATAGTATTCTGCATTTTGTCCTCCTTATCGAACCCAGGTCAATTGTTCCTCGCAAAGTTCGTGCGCTTTGCTTTATCAAGATATTTAGCAATGCCCTCTGTGATGCCCACTTCTGCTGCCGTGGCAACCGCCATGATGTCCGTATCCGCCATAGTATGTACCTGTGCCATAGCCTGCATTGTTGTAGTAGACTGACTGCACTGGTCTCCCATGGTCATGGCAGTGGTCACAGATACCATCACCATTCGCATCTGTATAATAATCGCACAGACCGTCATAATTTGCATCCGTATAACAGTGCAAATCACAGATACCATCACCGTTTTCATCTATAAAATAGTGATCGCCGCAGATGCCGTCGCAGTCCAGATCCCTGAAACAATCCCCGAGATTGCAGCCACCGGCATGGCAAATTGCTGGCGGAAGTTCTGCCGCATGAACAGAAACCGCCGGAGCCAGCACAATCATACAAGCAAGTCCCATTGCCAACATTTTCTTCATATAAAATACCTCCTAAAAATATGAAAACACCGTTGCTTTTCTTAACCATATCATACTTCGTGGGGTTTTTCAACCATTATTTGCTATTTTTCCGGAAGCTTGCTGATCTCCCGTTACTGTTCACTTCGTTCCAGTAACAAGCAAAAATCCATGCAAAATTTGCTTCGCAAATGGATTTTTGCATTTCAAGCTGTACGTTTTCTCACGGAATGCGCAGTTCAGCGCATTCCTGACCTGTGAACAGTAACGATCTCCCCTTTTGCGTTCTCATCGTCCATGATGATCTCACCCACCGAGGGAACTTCGATCGTGCCGGAATGCGGGTTTTTGATGCTGATGACCGGCGTCGTAATCGTGGCGTCAACGTCCGATTTTTCAAAGCACAGGTCTGTATCTGTCATCTCACAGTTGACCAGTTTGAGGTTTTTGCAGTAGCATAACGGCTGCGTACCGATTATTTTACAATTCTCGAAGGTCAGCCCGTCCGCGTACCACGCAAGGTACTCTCCCTTCACAACGCTGTCCCTCACCACGACATTTTCACCATGCCAGAACGCGTCCTTTGTGTCAAAGGTGCAGTGCTCAAAGACTGCGTTTCTGATGTACTGGAATGAATACTTGCCCTTGAACGTCACATTTCTGAATGTGATATTCTCAGAACGCATCATGAAATATTCACTCTCCGCAGTGGAATCCTCCATCGTAATCTTGTTGACGGACCATCCAAACTCCGGTGATACGATATCGCAGCCGCGAATCACCACATCGCTGCACTCCCGGAACGCCTTGATGCCATGCATCTTGGTTCCCGTCACCTCCACGTGGTCCGAATACCACAGTGCAGCACGGCACATTGGCGTCATCTCGGAGTCGTGAATGCCCAGACCGTGCACATGCCAGAACGGATACCGCAGATTAAAAAAGCATTTCTCCACCTGTATATCTGCCGATTCCTTGACTGCACTCTCCCCGTCAGCCGGTCCGTCAAAAGAACATTCCCTTATGACAATGCCCCTGCTTCCATACAATGCCCGCTCTTCATCAAATGTCTGTTTTTCAATTACTTTCATCTGCCTCATCTCCATTAAAAATATTCATACATTAGTATATAATCTTTGTCGGAAAATGGCAAATAAAATTATTCTAATCTATCCCTACTTTTCCTGTGGCCGCACGCTTTCTCCCTGTTTCAACTCTTTTGTTGAATAGGTAATCACCTTTGTATCCTCGCTGATCGTGCCGGATTCGAGCGCTGCAAACCTGTCGTTTTTATCCTTGACCTGCACCTTGATCTTCTCGGCATAGTACTCACTCCCGAGAATCCCTTCCTTTTCATTTAATGTATAGATAAAATATCCGCCTGACTCCTCAAAGACTGCATCGACTGGAAGAGTCAGATTGTGGTACTCGCCCTGCACCGATTTCTTGATGCTTCCACTCAGTCCTGGTTTCCCCACGCCTTCTGGAAGCATACAGATCAGGTCATAGCCGCCCTGCAGATTTTCCATGAAATAGTCAACTGTGACTTCCATATCGGATTGTCCGTTCAGTTTGAGGCTGATCGCGTCATTCAGGTGCACATACTTGCCCTGTTCCTTTGTGATGCTGAACTTAAACTGACATGGACGCTGTGTATCTGTCATCAGAATTGCTGCCATATCCGGGGTTCTGCTGCCGACCTCCACCTGTATTTTTGAAATAATTCCGTCATTTTCAGCCTTGATTTCTCCCTTTTGCTTCTTTATGGAATAAAGGCCTGCAAGCTGTGCCTGTATCTGCTTCATGTCGAGCTCATAGAGGGATGCAGTGGAATCCGCCCTGGTCGTCACCTGTGCGCTCGCGATGTCCCGCTGCTTCTGTCGCAATGTCACCTCACGGTTATAGCTCACATCATTGTAATTCTCCTTCGCCTTCTGCACATTTGCCTCAAGTGCCAGCCGCGTATTCTGCCACTCGTCAAACTTTAATTCCTCCGCTGAGTAATCGGGCTGCTCCACCGCGCTTCTGTCGTGTCTGGTCAGCTCGTCCTGCAGGGCAAGCAGCTCTTCGTTCGCCTTTCTGATCTTTTCCTGCAATTCTGCGCGCTCTGCTGCATTCTCATCTGCGGGGGGCTGATTCACTCCGTCGCCATCCGGCGTTCCCTCTGTCTTTGTGTCTGAATCTCCCTTATTATTGGTATCCTGAGTGACATTTGTATTATTGTCTGCCACTGTACTATCTATAATGTTTACATTATCTGTGTTATCTGTACTACTGTTCGCATTATCTTTGTTGTCTATTTCTGTGTTATCTTTATTATTATCCACACTGTCTTTGCTGTCTACTATTGTATTGTCTGCATTACTTTCCACACTGTCTTTATTAACTGTCACTGTACTGCCTGTATCATTATCCGCACTGTCCTTGCTGTCTGTCGCTATATCGTCTGTATTAGTATATACACTGTCTATATTACCTGCACCCGTGCCGTTATCTGCTCCTGTATCTGTACTTGCATCATTCCCGTTTTCTGCGACATCACCCGTCTCCTGCCCTCCCGCAGCGCCGGAAAGCGTCTTCCCTTCTCCCAACTGCGCCAGCTGTTCCTCCAAATCCCTGATCTCACGCTCCTTTGCTGTAACGCGGTCTGAAATGTCATATCCGCTGTTCACCCAATCATGATATGTCTCCCACGCCTCCCCACGCGCTCTGTCGGACGTGTACGGAACTGTATCCGCAAGGTGCTTCCCCAGCTCTGCCTCCGCCTTGTCAAGCGCCTCCTTCGCGCGTTCCTTCGCGACTGTGGTCTCCTTATCCGCCGTCTCATAATCCTCCTGTGCCCAGAGAATCGCCACTTCTTTCTTCTGCGCGTCAATCACCTCATTGACCTGGAAATCCGAGAGATTGCACTGGAGCTTTGACAGCTCGGTCTCCTTTGCCCTGATAAGCTCCGCCATATCCGTCAGATCGACTGTGAACAGCACGTCTCCCGCCATGACCTCGTCCCCCTGCATGACATAGAGTCTGTCCACGCGGAGTCCCGACAGCGTATTGACCGCGATCTCACCCCCTGTTGTCACGATGCCATCCGCCTCCACGATGTGCTCCACATATTTCTTTGACGGCGTGTCAGTCTTAACAACTGTCAGACCTGAGACATAGATGCTCTTTGAAATAATGGTACACAGCCACACAAACGCCAGAAATATCAGAAAGATCTTTCCCCACTTTTCCAGCCGCCTACGGCTCATCAGCTTTTCCTCATCTTTTTCCATCACGCAATCCTCCATACTCCCATAATTCCGTCACATGGAATCCCAAATCTGCTACCCTTTTAGACCAGAGTACACAATCCCCTGTTCCAGATAATCCTGCCCCATGACAAACACAAACACTGCCGGTATCAGCATCACCGCCGACGCTGCAAACGCAAATCCCGCCTGCGTCCAGCTGATCTCAGGCAGATACAGTGACAGCGGCCACAAAGTTTTATCCTCAAGAAATGCAAACGGCTGCTCAATCAAATTCCAATATTCCAAGAATCCGAGCACGAGCGCCGAGAGAATCCCCCCTTTGCCAAGACCGATTCCCAGCATCCAGAAAATGTACAGCTCCCCCGCTCCGTCAATCCGCGCCGCCTCGATCAGAGCCTTTGGAATTGACCGGAATCCGCCGTAGATCACAAAGATCGGAAATGTGCTGAACACTGCCGGAAGAATGACTGCCCAGTGCGTATTGAGCAGCGACAGCCGTTCCAGTGTCAGATAACTCGACAGCATCGTCACCTGAAACGGCAGAAGCATCAGCACGACATATAAGGTAAAAACCACATTTTTCCCCCTGACACGGTACGTCGCAAATGCCCACGCCGCAGGCACGCCCACAACCATCTGTCCTAACAGTATCAATGACACTAACTTTACCGAGTTCCAGAACAACACGAAAAACTCCGGCGAATAAAACAGCAGATGTATGTAATTCTCCATCGTGGGATACTGCGGAATCAGTTTCCATGACACAAACCCAGTCCCCTGCTGAAATACTGGCGCCAAGCATTCATACAAATCCCCCTGCCCCATGACGGAGCCTGTCACCACGAGAAACACCGGCGCGCAGACCACGACGCCTACCGTTATAAAGATTAATTTTGCCATCGCCTCTGACGCTTTGCGCAGAAACTTTCTTACCCTCACTTCAAGTCTCCTCGTTTCAAGAACACGACCGGTGCACACCGATCCTCCTCATTTTCAATAACCACTATATTTATGTCAAAAGCAATCCATGCAAATATTTGTTCTCAAGTATTCTTCCAGTTTTTTCAAGGAATTGTTTCTTACGATCTCTGACTGTAATACTGAAACAGTAAAATGAACACGAACAATACCCCCGCCACCATCACGCTCGCCGCCGCCATCTTGTCAAATTCCAGGTTGACATACCAGTTGTTAAATGTGTGCTGTAAGAGATAAATGTCTTTTCCCGGATAGGAACCCCCGACAAGGTACGCCTCCCTGTAGATCTTCATCGAGTTCAAAAACGATAAGATCACAATCGTATACACACTGCCTTTCAGACAGGGAAGCTTGACAAAGAGCAGACACTGAAATGCGTTTGCGCCGTCTACCCTCGCCGCCTCGACAAGCTCATTTGGAATCGCCGCAATCCCGGCAAGCCACAGCACGATCGTATACCCAGTGTTTTTCCACAGATAACTGATGACAAGGCTGTCGAAATCCTGCTTGTAGAAAAACATTCTCCACACGATGACGACGGTGGCTGTCGGCAGCGCCATCGGGAACAGATACAGGCTCTTTATGACACTGATGTCATGTATCCTGCTCAGCACCAGTGCCGCCGCCAGACTGATTACCACCAGCAGCGGTATCGCCACGCCCACGAAATGAAGCGTGTTCCCCACCGCCAGACGGAACGCCTGGTTGTCGATCACCGTCCTGTAATTCTCCACCCCTGCAAACTCCCTCGACATGACTGTCATAAAGGAGCGCCGCACCACGTCCGCAAACGGGATCAGCACGAAAACCGACACCCCGGCAAGACTCACGCCGATAAAAAGCAGGAAATAGCCAAATTCTTTAAACTTTTTCATGATTGTACTCCTCTTTTCATATCAATCATTATAGCACAACTCTCTCTAATCAATCTCTAAAAAAGGTGTATGATAATCTTTTTTATTATCATACACCTCTGACTCGCTATGAAACGATTTTCATTACCAAAACAGGTCAATATCATATTTTCTGATATTGGAATCATGCGTGATCAATAGAAGTCCTTCCTCCAATGCCGTGGACATAATCAACCTGTCAAACGGATCGCCGTGAATCATGGGAAGTCGCTGGACTCTTTCAAGATATTGTATCTTGACAGGCAAGATTATAATACCATAACCATCACAAATATCTGCAATTTCGGTGACAGTTTCTTCCAGTTCAAGCTTTCCAATTGTTTTTTTAATTGCAATCTCCCACAGTGAAACAATACTCACGTACAGAGTATTACTTTTCCCGATAACATCTCTAGCTTTTAGTGACAAACTGGGATTATCATCGAGAAACCACAAGAGTGCACATGTATCAACCAAATACATTACATATACTCCTTAAAACATTCTGGCGTCTCATCAAAATCTTCTGACATCACTATTTTTCCCTTCAATATTCCAGGCTGCCTTAGATATCCATTTTCACTTTCTGCCCCACTTTTTGCTGTTGTCTTAGATTTTGCAGCCAAATACTCTGCAAACTGAATCACCTGCGACAACTGATCGTCTGGAAGACCTTCAATCACATGTAATGCCTGCTGTTGCAGTGTCATATAACACACCTCCTATTCGCTATAGCTATAAGAATTTTAGCATGTATTCTGTTTTAAAGCAATCAATCACAGGCATTTTCTTTTATTTCTATTTTGTATTTCCGCAATCCTTCAGACAATCACTCAGATAAATAGATCTCCACACTGTCCGCGATCTCCTTCACTGCCGCGTCGATGTCCAGCTTGCCTTCGAGGTACTTCGCCCCCTGCTTGTAGACAGCCTCCTCGAGCACGGCATCGGACAGATACTGCGTATCAAGCGCTGCAATCCACTGCTCAAACTGGGCGATTCCTTCCTGATCTACCGGATAAATATTATAGCCAAACGCCAGGCCATCCGCATTTGAAAAGGATATTGAAGACTGGATGCCGCCTTCCCCGAGTTCGCTCTCATCATACGCATACTTAGCTGCCAGTGCCTTTTTGTTGACAGGCAGGCCAAACTCCATCGTTCCCTGAACGGCTGTGCTAAGCATCATGCGGAGGAACTGCTTTGCCGCATCCTGATTTTTTGTCGCCGTGTTGATACCCGCAATAGACAACGGCTGATAGACATTGCTGCTCTGACCGTCCAGCACTTTGAATGTGGTATCTTCAAAGCCCTCCACTTGGGGCGCGGACAATATCATCTGATAATTATATGCCGTTATAACCTTCCCATAGGCAAACGGACATTCCCCTATCAGATAAGTCGAATCATTCAACATACCAAAGTATTTGGAAACCTCGTAATTCTCTCCATCATCCCCAGCAGACATATAATTCTGCTGATACATTTTGATCTGTTCCTCCGGCGTACCATTCATCTGTACATCGTATATCCGCTTGGTCTGCTCCAGATACTCCTTGATCTTCTGCGTGTCAAGCTGCCCTTCGTCGTCTTTCCAGGACGGGGCGCAGACCATTGCCGTGCACTTCATGATGCCAGACGCGGAACACACCGTCAGCAGATTTTTGTCCGGGTACTCTTCCCTTGCCTTTTCCATCATATCCGCGAGGGACTGATAATCGCTGATATTGTCCACATAATCTTTGTGACCGACAACCACCGGAATCGCAAAAACGGTGGGAACCGCGTAGATCTGATCATCGATTTTCAGATTGTCAATCAGATTTCTATACAGACCTTCGTCCTGATCTATCTCGTCGACGATGTCCGTCAGATCCATCAGCACACCTTTCTCCGCATAAGTAGCGATATTCATGCCGTCCAGCATGATGACATCAGGGCCGCTGCCGCCCAGTAGCTGTGTATTCAGTTTCTTGAGCGCGTCCTCCCTCGTAATTCCGCCCTCGTCCATACCGATCTGGTACTCGATATAAAAGTCTGGATACTGTGTCTGATAAGCCGCAATTGTCTGCCTTACCATCTCGTCATCTGTCAGACTGTAGACCGTCATTTTGTCATTTGGAATGGTGGACACTGTCGCATCGTATGTGAATTTGACAATCTTATTATCACTGTAGGCTGTCAGAAATTCATTCTGATCATTCACTGTCATCGCCATAACGCCATGCGACGGCGCACCCAGAGAGGAAAGACCACCGTCGATTACCTGCTCCACCGCGCTGCCACCGATGACATGGCGGTAAAGTCCCTTCTCACCCGCTATATAGACAATATTATCCGCCCCCAGAAACGGATAGTTTACATACCCTGCTCCTGTCCATGACAGATCATTATAGGTTTCTGTAACAAAATTATCCAGTGTCTCGTCCTCGATAAAGCTCTTTTTTTCCAGATCATACAGAAAAATCTCTTCACTGCACACAAACATCAGTATGTTCTTCTCGCACTGCATTCGCTGGCAGTTGACCTGAAGTTCCATCATTTTCTCCGCCGTGCCCTCATTGACATCTACTTTATAGATATACCGGCAACCGGAGACATAGGCATACAGATTTCCATGATCGTCAAACTCCACATTATACAGATAGGAATCCGCATCCGGCTGTTCAAAGGGAATCTGCCTTGTGGTATCATCTGTGTTATAAATATACAGATTATAAACATAATCCTCGCTGCCCTCCGGCTGATCCATACAGACCAGGGCAAGCGTCCCGTCCTTAGCTATGGCTGTTGAAATGGGATAGTGCTCTTCTGTAAAGGCTGCAAACGCATCACTCTCCTCGATTTCCCATGTATTTCCTTTGTCCTTTGACACCATTTTTCTGCCAGTCATACTGTTGACAAATACGATCTGACCGTCGTCCAATGTCTGTGTCGCTACTTTGTCCCAATACTCACATTCCAGAACCGTCGATTCCACATAGCGTCCCATACCATTATTGTCATTTTCCGTATTCTCCTGCCCTGTATCGGACGGATTTTCCTCCGTGACGCTTGCCTGTGTTCCTGTCTCACTCCCCGACGGCTCTTTTGTGCCGCAGCCAGCAACCGTGATTCCGACTGCCGCCACCAGAAACAGGGCTGCCCACCTCTTAAACATCGATTTTTTTCTCATAATCTACCTCCATATGCACATCTCCTTATTCTTTGCATATCCGTATCATATCACAACTATCTCTAATCTATCTCTAAAAAGTTATAGCGTCTAATTTTTTTAATCAATAATACCCTACAGCCTTTGATTCATAGTGATTGATATTGCGTTTGTTGATTAATTATCTTTTTCAGGCATATTCGTTAAACTTATCTTTTTTATTAAATTTAGCATTTCTGATAAGTTTATGTTGTTATATTATCTGAATGATGCTAGAATATGAAGCGTACAGAATTGAGAGGTCAGCTATGGACGTAACGATTCGAAAAATACAAAAACAGGAATAGACGTACTACCGACAACAAATTTATAAATAAATTGTAGAAAGGACATTCCATTTATGAGAATCCGACCGTATATACCAAGCAAAGATTACGAATATGTATCAAAATGGATTGATAACGAAAGAACGCATGCCTTCTGGTGTGCAAATCTTTTGTCTTACCCCATAACACGAAAATCTTTCCATGATTTTTTAGAGAAAAATGCAATGGACCGGACGGACAGTGCTTATGTCGCCACTGAAAATAGCGGACCGGCAGCAGGCTTCTTCTGTTATTCTGTCAATACAGCAGACAATATCGGTTTTCTTAAATTTGTTGTCGTTGATAAAACAAAACGTGGAAAAGGTTACGGAAAAGAAATGCTGAATCTTGCCCTGCAATACGCTTTTCAGATAACCGGCGCAAAAGCAGTTCAACTGAATGTTTTCAGTGAAAACGTATTAGCAAAGCAATGTTATGAAAAAGTCGGTTTTATTGAAAGAAATATTGATAAAGATGTATTTGCATATAAAGACGAGTTGTGGAGCAGATGTAACATGATTATTTCAAAACAATCACTCTAATTTTCAGAAAGGGCACCTGACTATTAGTCAATGATTTCATGCGAAAATGGTGTATGCGGAAAGAGCAGCTAAAAAGCGGAGAGATTTCAATCGGAGGAATTACCATGAATTTTTTATCAATCACATCATCTGACGATATGTGGAAAAAAGTAAGCAAATTTGCACAAAGCTGCTCATGGAGAGCTGGAAAATCCTTATCCCAAAGTATGTCTGACAATACCTTTTCAGATTGGGAGCGTGTGATGGTTGCTCTGCATGAAAATGATATTGCGGGTTACTGTACTGTTGCAAAAAGCGATTGCATCCCAAATATTTCATATACGCCTTACATTGGCTATCTGTTCGTTGATGAGAAATATCGTGGGCAACGCCTAAGTCAAAGACTTATTTCTTTTGCAATATCCTATTTGCAAACATTGAAATTCCATCAAGTATATTTAGTAAGTGACCATGAAAACCTTTATGAAAAGTACGGTTTCAAAGTCATTGACACAAAAACAGCGCCTTGGGGGGAAATTGAAAAAATCTATATACGCGAAATATAAAAATTTTTATGATTCACGCCCATTTTCATTTCAATTACATCATTTAGGTGTTAGTTAATAAATGGGTTGATAAAACAAAAAGGGTTGCATTAGAACGTAAGTTTTGATATACTTCTACTATC
>VSNM01000074.1 GCA_009774245.1 Lachnospiraceae bacterium
GAGACATGGAATTTCCGGTGTTGCCACGATTTGGAATCCGTCTGTTTCTGCGGGAGGATTTTGACAAAATATCGTATTTCGGAATGGGACCATATGAGAGCTATCAGGATAAATGCAGGGCGTCAGGTCATGGGCTGTACCATGCAAAGGTCAGAGATCTGCATGAGCCCTATCTTCGACCACAGGAGAATGGAAGCCACACGGACTGCAGTTATGTGGCGGTCTCTGATGACAGGTCTGTGCTGACGGTTGTCTCAGAGAAAACATTTTCATTTAACGCTTCTGTGTACACGCAGGAGGAGCTGGAACAGAAAATGCATGAGCACGAGCTGGAACCGTCGGGGAGCACGGTATTGTGTCTGGATTATGCCCAGAATGGCATAGGTTCCAACAGCTGTGGGCCGGAAGTGCTGTCCCGGTATCAGTTTCAGGAGGAAGAGTTTTTATTTGAGCTGCGGTTCGTGTTTTCGGAAAAAGGTTGAGAAAGGAGTATTGTATGGAAGAGAAAAGATATTTGAAATGGTATAACAAAGTCGGCTACGGCTCCGGCGATATCGCGGGAAATGTGGTGTACGCGTTTCTGTCCTCGTTTGTCATGATCTATCTGACCAACACGGTCGGGCTCAATCCCGGCGTCGTTGGAAGCCTGATCGCGGCCTCGAAGTTCTTTGACGGCGTGACGGATATCTTCTTCGGGGCGATGATCGACAAGACAAAGACCAGGCTCGGAAAGGCGAGGCCATGAATGCTCTATGCGTACATCGGCTGTGCCGTGACGCTGGTCGCGATCTTCGCTGTGCCCGTCAATATGGGAAAAACATCGCAGTACGTATGGTTCTTTATCGCGTATACCCTGCTCAATGCGGTCTTTTATACGGCGAACAATATCGCGTACTCCGCGCTGACAGCGCTGGTGACCAAAAACAGCAAGGAGCGGGTGCAGATGGGTTCCTGCCGGTTTATCTTTGCCTTCTCGACAAGCCTGCTGATCCAGTCCGTCACGGTGGGCGCTGTCGCGGCACTGGGCGGCGGGGCGTCGGGCTGGAGAACACTGGCCATCATCTATGCCGTGATCGGTCTGGTGGTCAACACGATCTCTGTACTGTCGGTGAAGGAGCTACCCGAGGAGGAGCTCAATGCGTCTGGGGAGGGCACGGAACAGGAAAAAGAGGCGGAAACGGAGAAATACGGGCTGGTCGAGGCGGTAAAGCTGCTCGCCGCCAACAAATTTTACCTGATGATCTGCGGCGTGTACATTCTCCAGCAGGTGTACACGGCGATGATCAACATGGGTATTTACTATATGACGTATGTCCTGAAAAATGAGAATCTCTACGGCGTCTTTTCGTGGGCAGTCAATATCCCGCTGATTATCGCACTGGTGTTTACGCCGACGCTGGTGGCAAAGTGGAACGGCATGTACAAGCTCAATCTCAGGGGCTATATGCTCGGCACGCTCGGCAGGGCGCTCGTGGTGGTGGCCGGATATATGGGCAGCGTCCCGCTGATGCTTCTGTTTACGGCGGTGGCAGCGTTGGGGCAGGGACCATGGCAGGGGGACATGAACGCGGTGATTGCATCCTGCTCAGAGTACACGTATCTCACAAAGCACAGACGGGTTGACGGGACGATGTACTCCTGCACGTCGCTGGGCATCAAGCTGGGAGGCGGCCTCGGGACGGCGGCGGCGGGCTGGCTCCTGGCCGCGAGCGGATTTGACGGGGCGGCGGCAGTGCAGAGCGCATCGTGTATTCAGATGCTCTATTTCATGTATCTGTGGCTCCCGCTGATCATCAGTCTGATCATCACGATCGTGCTCTCCAGGATGAATGTCGAGCAGGCAAATGCAGAGCTTAAAAAATTTGATAAAAATTAGAATCAATCCATAAAATTCCAAAGTCTGTTTCGTATATTGGATATCAGAGGCAATGCGAAACAGACTTTTGCTGTCCGCTGAAACCTGGAGGAAAGGGATGGGAAAATTATGAAAAAGAAAAAAGTATGTGTGATGCTGAGTATGATTATGACAGTGATGTCACTTTCCGCATGCGGAGGAGGCGCCGATAACGGGACGCCATCTATGGACGCGTACACAAATAGTGAACAGAGCGGAGGGTATGACGGAATGATTGTGAATTCTCCACAGATGGCGGAGGATGTCGACTTTGACATGGCAAACTCATATGCCACGGCGGATACCGCGGAGGCTCCGACGGACGAGACGGCGTCGCAGGACTGGAATACGGAGGAGTACAGTGCGCTGGAGGAGGCAGGGTTTAAGGCGGTTGCAAACTCGCCGCTCTCGACATTCTCAGCGGATGTGGACACGGCGTCCTACAGCAATGTCCGGCGCATGATCGAGCAGGGGTATTCGATGGATGAGATTCCGGCCGGGGCTGTGCGCATCGAGGAGATGCTCAACTATTTTACCTATGACTACAATCTTCCGAAGAAGGATGAACCATTTGGTGTCACGACGATGATCGGTGACTGCCCGTGGAATGAGGATGCAAAGCTTTTGCAGATCGGGTTAAAGACACAGGAGATCGATTTTGGCGAGGCGCCGGATTCCAATCTGGTCTTTCTGCTTGACGTATCGGGTTCCATGCGCGACGACGACAAGCTGCCGCTTCTGCAGAAGTCCTTTTCCATGCTGGTGGAGGAGCTTGGCGAGAAGGATATGGTGTCGATCGTGACCTATGCGGGCTCTGACAGGGTGGTTTTAGCAGGAGGGAGCGGAGACAACCAGGCTCGGATTATAGAGGCGATCAACGCGCTGGAGGCAGGGGGTTCCACAAATGGCGCGGCAGGTATCGAGACTGCGTATGCGCTCGCTGAGAAGTATTTTATAGAGGGAGGAAATAACCGCGTGATCATCGCGACAGACGGCGACCTGAATGTGGGCGTCAGCAGCGAGAGCGACCTGAAAGAACTGGTTACGGAGAAGAAGGAATCCGGCGTGTATCTGTCAGTGCTTGGCTTTGGCACGGGAAATATCAAGGACAATAAGATGGAGACGCTCGCGGACTGCGGCAATGGAAATTATGCGTATATTGATTCCATCGGAGAGGCAAAGAAGGTGCTTGTTGAGCAGATGGGGGCTACGCTGGTGACGGTTGCAAAGGATGTGAAGCTCCAGGTGGAATTCAATCCGGCCTATGTCAAGGGTTACCGTCTGCTCGGTTATGAGAACCGCGCGCTCGCGACGGAGGATTTCGACGATGACAGGAAGGACGCCGGCGAGATTGGTGCAGGGCATATGGTCACGGCGCTGTACGAGATCGTTCCGGTGGATTCCGGGCAGGAGATCGCGGAGAATGAGCTAAAATATCAGGACAACAAAAGTGACACAGGTGTCATAAACGGCGAGTGGCTCAACCTGAAAATCCGCTACAAGGAGCCCGATGCCGATGAGAGTATTTTAAAAGAATATCCGGTCACACAGGAGGATTACACGGATAAGCCGTCGGAAGATTTTTACTTTGCTGCGGCGGTCGCGGAGTTTGGTCTGATGCTGCGGGACAGCGAATATAAGGGCGACGCCTCGTTTGAGAATGTCCGCGCGCTGCTCAAGAAGGTTGATACAGACGAGGACGATTATAAGGACGAGTTTGTGTATCTGGTGAAAAAACTGCAGAAAGCGACAATATGATAAAACGGATAGGGAGCCCCTATCCGTTTTTTGCGTATGGAGTGATCGAAAGATAACTGAGTGTCCCAGGAGCGACCTCAGTCCCTTTTTCGAGCAGTGAGATCAGCCCCTGCAGCGTGTCCTCCATCTCCGCGGGGGAGGAGGGAAGCAGGGAATTGTCAAGCTTGACGGCAATGACGATCAGCACGATTTCCGCGAGGGCAGCAGGATAGTCAAAGTGGATCTCTTTGCTCTCGATGCCCTGCTTGATGATCTCCGTCAGGGCCGGCTTTAGCTCGGAAACAACGTGTGTGAGATATTTCTGGTGCAGAAAAGCCAGATCCTGCGCGCTGGCGTTGTCGGGGGAGCTGTCGTTCTGTTTGATAAAGGCGGTCGAGGAATTTTGACACGCCTGAAACAACATGGCCATGCGTGTAAACGGAGAGATCTCCGTCTGCGTGGCAAGGTTTTTCGCAGTGAGGAGAGGCTGTTCATAGCTGCGCTCGATCAGTGCGTCCAGGATGGCGTCCTTTGATGGAAAATAGTAATAAATGCTCCCTTTCCCGATGCCCGCCTTCTGGGCGATCTCGCTGACAGAGATATTCTGGATTTGCTTCTCCTCCAGCAGCCGCTGGAGCGAATCCAGGATCAGGTTATATTTCTTCTCGGTTTTCTTTGTGTCAGGCATGGATGATGCCACCTTTCTGTAATGATATTTACAACACCGTGATATATGTATAAAAGTATAGCACATCTGCATTGCTGGAACAATTGTAAATAGTGTCACAAAAACAGGCAAAAAAGATGTGGAATTTCAGAGAAAATATACTTGACCGCTGGTCGAAAAGTGTGGTAGGATAAGAGAAAACAAAGTCGACTGTTGGTCGAAAAATGTCGAAAGACCTGCTCGGCACAGTGCGATGGCAGTTTTAGCGATTGGCAGGATTCAATTTTATTATGATGGAGGGTAAATATGACATACGCAGATTTTTTTTATGAGATCAAGGGGAAATTTATGGGAGCCGATGTGAGCGACATTCAGGAGCATCTCGCATACCAGTTTAACATCGAGGACGAGGAAGCAGGCGGTGCGTTCTATGTGGAGGTAAAGGACGGCGTGCTCTATGTGGAGCCATACGAGTATTATGACAGGGACGCGATGTTTATCAGCACACCGGAAGTATTCCGCAAGATTGCGGAGGGGCAGATGGACCCGGTCTGGGCGTTCACGACACAGAAGCTGAAAGTGGAAGGAAATATTGACAAGGCGCTGAAATTGAACGACATTATCCAGCGCAAGAAAAAGGAACTGAAGAAAGAGGCGAAAGAGGCAAAAAAGGAAGAGAAAGCGGCTAAGAAGGAAGAAAAGAAGATAGAAGAGAAAAAAGTAGAAGAGAAAAAGACAGACAAAAAATAAAGGTTACACAGTTGTGGAGGCGTAGAGATGGGTAAACTGAAAAAGGCGGCAGCCTGCGCGGGAGTCCTGGCAGCAGCAGGCATCGGGGAGGTCGCATATTTTTACAGAAGGACAATGAAACGGGGCAATGCGAAGGTGGAGCGGACAATAAAGATGTCCGGCACAGACTGGAGTCAGTACACGCCGATTATGGAGAAACGCAAGGCTTTTATGCTGGCGCAGACGCATGAGGAAGTCTATCAGACATCATTTGACAATCTGAAGCTTCATGCGACATATTTTCCCGCACTTGATGAGAATGCGAACAAGAAGAAAGTAGCGATCTGTTTTCACGGATACACGAGCAAGGGAATGTCTGATTACATCGGGCTGTCTGATTATTATCTCAAAAAAGGCTATGCGATGCTTCTGCCGGACGCGAGGGCGCACGGTGAGAGCGAGGGTGAGTACATCGGTTTTGGGTGCCTGGACAGAAAAGACGCGCTCGTGTGGATTGACTGGGTGATACAGGAGCTTGGCGAGGATGTCGAGATCGTTCTTCACGGGACAAGCATGGGCGGCGCGACTGTGCTGATGGCAAGCGGGCTCAAACTGCCCGTCCAGGTAAAGGGCATCGTATCTGACTGTGCCTTCACTTCCCCGAAGGAAGTGTTCACGCATGTGCTTCATAATATGTACCATCTGCCCGCGTTTCCGGCGATCCCGGGAGCGGATATCCTGAATAAGAGGCTTGCGGGGTACGGCATGGACGAGTGCAATGCAAAGCGCGAGGTGGCGAAGGCAAAGGTTCCGATTCTGTTTATCCATGGCACGAAGGATACGTTTGTGCCGTACCGCATGTGCAATGAGATCTATGAGTGCTGCGCATCGCCAAAGAAGATGTTCATCGTTGAGGGGGCATCGCACGCGGAGAGCTATTACAAGGATACAGAGGGATACGAGAAGGCACTGGATGAGTTTTTTGAAGAGATAATGTAGGGAATAGGATTTGGCGAGTCCTAAATATGGAGGAAGAGCATGAAAACAAGAAAAGGTTATAAGACATATCCGCTGACGGCTGCGCAGAAGTATCATTTTTACTATTCTGAGTATAGTCCCGCCAAGGAGATTCTCAATGTCGGCAGCAGCCTCACGATCGAGTTTGAACTGAACATTGACGAGCTGAGAAAGGCGATCTACAAGGCGTATGAGCGCTGCGAGTCCATGCGTGCCAGACTGGTGTACGATGAGAAGGAGAAGCAGTGGTATCAGTATATTGTCGACAAGGAGGAGCGCGAGATCGAGTTTGTTGACTTCACGGGTAAGACGATGGAGGAGGCGGAGGCTGAGATGACAAAGTGGACGCGTGTTCCGTTCGGACAGGACGAGCCGATGAACAAGGTTGTCATCATCAAGACGCCCGACGGGTTTGAGGGAATGTTTATCGTGGGCGATCATCGTTTCCTCGATGCGCAGTCGCTGATCGGATTTATGAAAGATGTCATCGAGCTCTACTGCAGTGCCAATTTTGAGAATGTGCCCTATCCTGCTGACATGCGCTCCTATGTCGAGCAGATTGAGAAGGATTTCGCGTATGAGGCGGGCAGCAAGGCACAGGCGAGGGACCGCGCTTATTTCCATAAGCTGTTCGAGGCACCGGAGCCGATCTACAACGGTATCGAGGGCAGGAAGAGGCTGGATGATGCGAGAAGAAAGACGGGCAATCCCAATCTCAGGGCAGCGCCAACAGGCTCCGACAGTTTTGCGGCGGCGATCGATGTATTTCATCTGGAGGGAGAGCCGACCGAGCGTCTCATGACCTTCTGCGAGCAGCAGCATGTATCTCTGCAATGCCTGCTGATCATGGGAATCCGCACGTATCTGCAGAAGATGAACAGCTGCGACGATGTATCCATGATGGTTGCCTATGCCCGCAGGGCTACGCTCCTCGAAAAGAAATCGGGCGGCACGCGCATTCACAGCTTCCCGTTCCGGACGATCATTCCGGAGGATAAGACATTTCTGGAGGGTATCTTCGAGATCAGGGATAAACAGAATGAGACATTCCGCTATGTGAATTTTGATCCGGTGGAGTGCATGCACTTAAAGAAAGAGGTCTACAATACGCCGCTTGGCATGGGCTATGAGACGGTGGCACTCACCTATCAGCCCGCGACGCTGCGCGAGAAGGGACTGGTTGACCTTGGTGATATCTGCTATAAGACAAAGAGATACGGCAATGGCTACTATGCGGATGGACTCTATCTCACCGTGATGCATAGACCGGAGGACAACGGATTGGACTTTAGCTTTGAACATCAGATCAAGGCGTACAGCAGGGAGACGCTGGAGCTGTTTTACTACTATATGTGCAAGATCATGTTCAAGGGAATTGAGAACCCGAATTTGAAGATCGGTGCGGTAATTAAACTGATTTAATAAAATAGATTTCTATCAGAGACCATTTTGTGATACAATAGAATGTATGTCAGGAGTGCCGAATGGCATTCCGATAAAGGAAAGGCAGGGGAAACAATGTTTGATAAATTGACAGATCTGATCACGAATTATGTCGAGGTAAAGAAGGAGGACATTAAGCCGGAGTCCCGTTTTATGGAGGATCTTGGTTTTAGTTCTTTTGACTTTATGAGTATGCTCGGGGAGGTCGAGGATGAGCTCGACGTGGAGGTCAATCCCGAGGAGGCAGCCAATATCCGCACCGTGCAGGAGGCAGTGGAGTATCTGGAGAAGATTTCGCAGTAATCATTTATCAGGGAGGGAGTATGTTCCCTCTCTGATTGTGTGGCAATGAGACAAAAGCAACGAAAGGGAAAGGTGTGGAGAGGAATATGAGCAAAATGCATAGTACCATACGGGAGCTGCTCGTGGCGGCGGAGCAGGAATTTGGCGCGCAGGACGCGTTCCGCTACAAGGTAAAGGACAACGGTGGTAGCGGAAAAAAAGAAGTAAAGGTTGAGGCAAAGACATACACGCAGTTAAAAAAGGATTCGGAATGTTTTTCAGCCGTGCTGGCAGCGCTCGGGCAGCAGGGAAAACACATCGCCATCGTGGGGGCGACTTCCTACTCGTGGGTGGTCGCGTATTTTGGCACAGCGGACAGCGGGAGCGTTGTCGTGCCGCTTGATGCCAATCTCCCAGAGGCAGACCTGTGCGAGCTGATCGACCGTGCCGATGTCACGACGCTTGTCTACGACGAGGCGAAGGCGGGAGTGGCGCAGATGGCAGCACAGCGCTACGCAAAGCTGGAGCACATTCTCTGCATGAACGAGCCGCACGGCATAGAGAAGGAACAGTCCATGTGGGAACTGATCGGGGCACAGGAGGCAGGGTTCGACTTCACGCCGCAGCCTGATCAGCTGGCGACGATCATGTTTACATCAGGCACGACAGGCAAGAGCAAGGGCGTCATGCTCACACATAGAAATCTGGCGGAGAATGCGACCTGCCTGGAGATGGGGCTTGAGTCCGGCATTGTGATTCTGTCCGTCCTCCCGATTCACCATGCGTACTGTCTCAGCATGGATATCCTAAAGGGGCTTTCCATCGGCTCGGTGATCTGCATCAACGACTCGCTGCTGCGTGTGGCGAAGAATATCAAGCTCTTTGAGCCGAACATGATCCTGATGGTTCCGCTGATGATCGAGACGCTTGCCAAGAAGCTCGAGGAGGCTTCGTGGATTCCGGCGCCGCTTGTCAAGGCGAAGGTATTTGGCAAGCAGTTCCACACGGTATGCAGCGGCGGCGCATACCTGAACCCCGCGTATCTGGAAATGTTTCAAAAATACGGCATTACGATCTGGCAGGGCTACGGCATGACAGAGTGCTCACCTGTCATCAGCACGAACTACGGCGAATTTATGAAGGACGGCTCGGTCGGCAGGCTGATGCCAAACTGCGAGGCGAAGGTCGTGGACGAGGAGATCTGGGTGAAAGGCTCGAGCGTCATGCAGGGCTACTACAACATGCCGGAGGAGACGGCGGAAACGCTGGTTGACGGCTGGCTTAGGACCGGAGATCTCGGCTATGTGGACGAGGACGGATACCTGTTCCTGACAGGGCGCAAGAAGAACCTGATCATCACGCCAAACGGCGAGAATGTCTCCCCGGAGGAGATCGAGAATAAGCTCGGCGAGAACCGTCTCGTACAGGAGGTGCTCGTGCGCGAGAGTGAGGGCGTGATCGAGGCGGAGATCTTCCCGGATTATGAGTATGCGGGCAAGAAGAAGATCAAGGATATCCAGGGCGAGCTGCAGAAGATTATCGACACGTACAACCAGGGCGCGCCGCTCTACAAGAGGGTGTTCCGTCTGAAAGTGCGCGAGACGGAGTTTGAGAAGAATACGACGAAGAAGATTAAGCGGTTTTAATACAAAATAACGCAAAGCCCGCGGTGCGAGAGCGCCGCGGGCTTTACGTTATTTTGCACCAAATCAATCCAATACCTGATAAATGGGTTAAACAAAAACTGTCGCTCAGGTATTGAATCAAATACAAATCTGTGATAAAATAACTACATATATAGACAACTATATGCGTAGAAAACATGCAAACGTTCGGCGGATTTCATTTGCCGTGCGCATCAATGAAAATCAGGAGGATTGGATATGGAACAGAATACGCAGTGCATAACGCAGGATGCACTCTCAGAGTGCGAGGTGCTGGTGATGAAGGTGATCTGGCAGAATAGTGAGGCGATGTCGATTCAGGAGATCACCTCACGGATCAATCAACGATACGGAAAGGACTGGAAGGTGCAGACAGTCTCCACCTTTTTGAGCCGCGCTGTGAAGAAGGGATATCTCGAGATGCGGCGGAAGGGACGGACTTTTTACTATTATCCGACGGTGGCGCAGGAGGAATATGGGAGGCGCGAGATCATCAAGTGTGTTGATAACTGGGGCGACGGGAAGATTTGCAATCTGATTGCCTCTTTTGCAAAGACAAGAACGATGTCAGAGAAGGAGAAGGAGCTGATAAGGGGGATGCTGGATGGTATGGATTAGACTGTGTGTCTCATGCATTGCATTTCTCTCTGTGTCAGGAGGGATTGCATACGGGCTGGTAAGACTGGCAGGACATACGCGCTGTCTGGGAAATACGGAAGTGCTGCTCAGATGAGAGAGGATTCAAAGATGGAGCATCAATATAATAAGACGATCACAGCCTGCTTTGTGGGATGTATCGTGCAGGCGGTGGTCAACAATTTTACACCATTACTATTTTTATTTTTTCAGAGGAGCTATCATATTCCGCTCTCACAGATCACGCTGCTGGTGACGTTTAACTTTGGGATACAGTTGATGGTCGATCTCCTCTCTGTCGGGTTTGTGGACAGAATCGGATACCGCGCGTCGATGATCATGGCGCATGTCCTGTCGGCCGCCGGACTGATTCTGCTCACGGTTCTGCCAGAGCTTTTGCCGTCTCCGTTTGCCGGGATTCTGATCGCTGTGATGATCTATGCTGTCGGCGGAGGGCTGCTGGAGGTCCTCGTCAGTCCGGTGGTGGAGGCGTGTCCTTCTGATAATAAGGAGAGGGCGATGAGTATGCTGCATTCTTTTTACTGCTGGGGACATGCAGGGGTTGTGCTGGCTTCGACGCTGTTTTTCCATGTGGCCGGTATCGGGAACTGGAAGATACTGGCGGTATTCTGGGCGCTGATTCCGATCGGAAACGCCGTTGCCTTCGCGAAGGTTCCCATAGCGCTATTGATCGAAGAGGGCGAGTCAGGGCTGCAGTTGAAGGAGTTGTTCAGAGTCAAAGTATTCTGGATATTGCTGATCATGATGATCTGTGCGGGGGCGAGCGAGCAGGCGGTGAGCCAGTGGGCTTCGACTTTTGCGGAGAAAGGACTTGGGATTTCCAAGACAGCGGGTGATCTGGCGGGGCCGATGGCGTTTGCCATTCTGATGGGCACGTCCAGACTGTTTTACGGCAGGTATGGTGACCGTATTGATCTGGATCGCTTTATGGTCTATAGCTGCTGTCTGTGCATCCTGTCTTATCTGGGGATTTCCCTGATACCGGTTCCGCAGTTTAGCCTGATCGCCTGTGCTGTCTGCGGGCTGTCTGTCGGGATCATGTGGCCGGGGACGTTCAGCAAGGCGTCCGCGGCGTTGCCAAGGGGTGGGACGGCGATGTTTGCACTGCTGGCCCTCAGCGGCGATATCGGCTGTTCGGGAGGACCTACGCTGGTCGGAATGGTGTCGGGCGCGCTGGGCGACGACCTGAAAATAGGGGTTCTGGCGGGGATCGTATTTCCGGTGCTGCTACTGGCAGGGGTGATTCTCTGCGGGAAGATGAAACGATATAGTTGATTTTTAACAAAGGTTTAAGTGATAAAAATATAAAAAACTCTTGCAATGAATTTTGACATGTGCTATCCTAAAAAAGATCTTGGAATAAAAATGACAAATGCCATGAAGGAGACTCTTGCCAATGAAAACGACAGGAAGACGGCGTCACCGACTGAGAGCGCTGTCCGCGGAAGCTGGCGAAGGGAACACTCCGGAGCAGATGATCTGAAACGGTGTCTTGCATAAAATTTGTATAAAAGCACATTATTAGGATCATACGTGAACGCGCGTTAAGCGAGAGAGAGGATAAGACTTTATGGTCTTGTCAATGCGGGTGGTACCGCGGGTATATTTCAGATTATCCGTCCCGGAATACATTTTGTATTCCGGGATTTTGTTATGCACACGGGCACCCAGATGTAATATGTCAGCATGCGCTGACGGGTGCCCGGCGCAGCGAGTAGGTGAGAAGGACATTCCCCTACTCGATTAAAAAAGGAGGATTTGAGATGTACAGAGATATTACAATGAAAGAAATCAGTGAACAGCATATTGGGCAGACGCTGCAGGTGGCGGGCTGGGTGGAGAATATCCGTGACCACGGCGGCGTGTCCTTTGTCGACCTGCGGGATATGTACGGCGTTCTGCAGGTGGTCATGAGGGACACGACACTTCTGGACGGCATCACGAAAGAAATGTGCCTTTCGATCGAAGGCATCGTTGAGAAGAGGGACGAGGACACCTACAATCCAAGGATTCCGACTGGGACGATCGA
The DNA here is from genome assembly GCA_009774245.1 of Lachnospiraceae bacterium. Lineage (GTDB taxonomy): Bacteria > Bacillota > Clostridia > Lachnospirales > Lachnospiraceae > COE1. The sequence continues at coordinate 12,120 of VSNM01000074.1, forward strand.
GCTGGAGGCGAAAAAGGTGACCGTGCTTGGAAAGGTTTACCACCAGCTTCCGTTCGAGATCATGACATCGAAGGAGACGAGGGAGGACGTGCGGTTAAAATACCGCTATCTGGATCTTCGGAATGCGAAGGTGAAGGACAATATCATCTTCCGCTCGCAGGTGATCAGCTTCCTGCGGCAGAAGATGACCGAGATGGGATTTCTGGAAATCCAGACGCCGATCCTGTGCGCATCGTCGCCGGAGGGCGCGCGCGACTACATTGTCCCGTCCAGAAAATATAAAGGAAAGTTTTACGCGCTTCCGCAGGCGCCGCAGCAGTATAAACAGTTGTTGATGGCGTCGGGATTTGACAAATATTTTCAGATCGCGCCGTGTTTCCGCGATGAGGACGCGCGCGCGGACCGCTCGCCGGGAGAGTTTTACCAGCTCGATTTTGAGATGAGCTTTGCTACGCAGGAGGACGTGTTCAGGGCGGGGGAGGAAGTACTCTCCGCCACATTTGAGAAGTTTGCGCCGGAGGGTTACGCGGTGACGAAAGCGCCGTATCCGGTCATCAGCTACAAGCAGGCGATGCTGGAATTTGGCACAGATAAGCCGGATCTCAGAAATCCGCTGCGCATCATCGACGTGACAGATTTTTTCCAGAAATGTTCTTTTAAGCCGTTTATCGGCAGGACAGTGCGGGCGATCAAGGTGCATGCGGAGATGTCAAAGGGCTTTCATGAGAAGCTTTTGAGCTTTGCCACAGGAATGGGAATGGGAGGACTTGGATATCTTGAGGTTGCGGACGATCTGACGTACAAGGGACCGATCGACAAATTTATTCCCGACGAGCTGAAATCAGAGCTTGCCGCGATCGCAGGACTTGAGCCGGGCGACACGATCTTTTTTATTGCAGATAAGGAAGAACGGGCAAACTACTATGCGGGGCAGCTTCGCAACGAGCTTGGCGACAAGCTGGAGCTGTGTGAGAAATGTGCGTACCGTTTTTGCTATATCAACGATTTCCCGATGTATGAGCTCGATCCCGGGACGAAGCAGATCGGCTTTACGCACAACCCGTTTTCCATGCCGCAGGGCGGATTGGAGGCGCTAAACAGCGAGAACCCGCTGGATATTCTGGCGTATCAGTATGATATCGTGTGCAATGGCGTTGAGCTCTCGAGCGGCGCGGTCAGAAACCATGACATGGAGATTATGGTGAAGGCGTTTGAGATCGCAGGCTATGACGAGGAGACGTTAAAGTCAAAGTTTGGCGCGCTCTATCAGGCATTTCAGTTTGGCGCGCCACCACATGCGGGCATGGCGCCGGGCATCGACAGAATGCTCATGCTGCTGAAAAACGAGGAGAACATCAGGGAAGTCATCGCGTTTCCGATGAGCGGCTCCGCGCAGGATTTGATGTGCGGCGCGCCGAATGATGTCACGGAGCAACAGCTTCGGGAAGTGCACATTAAGGTCAGGGATTAAAAACGAAAAGAAATCAGGAGGAATATATGGCAAATGTGATTACGGACGAGACAATCGAGTATGTGGGGATTCTGGCAAAGCTGGAGCTTTCGGACGAGGAGAAGGAGCAGGCGAAGACGGATATGGGGCGCATGCTCGACTATATTGACAAGCTGGCGGAGCTTGACACGACGGACATCGAGCCGATGTCGCATGTATTTCCGGTGCAGAACGTGTTCCGCGAGGACGTGGTGACAAACGGCGATGAGAGCGAGAAAACCCTGAAAAATGCACCCGGCGAGAAGGATAATATGTTCATGGTGCCAAAAACCTTTGAATAAAGCGCGGGAAAAGAAACCACAAACGATGTTGAGATTTCTCAAGAGTGGGGACATTTTTTGTTTCAAGTATGATGACCACACTTATTGTTTCGGGCGTATCATGTCAAAGGTAATCTTTCATATTGTGGAGATATTTGACTATACCTCAGACCAGCCAATCATCACCGGGAAAGACATTCTCAGGTCAGGCCGGCTCTTGGTGACTCCGCTGGACACCTACAGCCTGTTCGATCGGAAAAGCGAAGGAGAGTGGCGTATCATCGGCCGCCAGGAGGACTATACTCTGCCAGAGGACGCAGCGGAATTCTGGTTTTCTTGGGGAGACCGCACTGACTGCCGCAAGTCTAATCCGCTAGACCAGACGGGATATAAGGATGGTGTGATTTGTGAGTTGGCGAAAACATTATTAAAATACCTGGACGGTATGAAAGAATTTTATGAAAAGCATATCCCTGATGCTGTAGAAAGCTACAACAACTTTGAAGGCGTGCTTGGGATGTATGGCGTGGCTCCTTGTTCGGGCTGCCGCAGTATGGAGCATAACGGATGTAGTATCGAAGGATGCTTTCTGCTTGAATGTACAAAGAACCATAACATTGATTTTTGTGGGGAATGCGATGAGTTTCCATGTAAAAAAACAGTGGAATTGTTTGAGGAGGAAGTATATAAACAGTGGTTAGAGGGAAACCGGCAAATTCGCGATTATGGCATAGAGTCCTTTTGGGAAAATAATTCTGGAACGCCGCATTATAAATCGTACAAAAAGTAGTCACAATTTCAATTTTCTGGGGAATCAGACCAGAAAATTGAAATGGATAGGAGGATAAAAATATGGGGCTTGACCTATATGCAGGGACGTTAACCCGTTACTATACGCACAATTGGCAAACCGCAGCACAGCAGTTTGCCGAAGCCAACGGCATGGAATTTCAGATAATCAGACCCGGGCAAAATAAGGATGAGGAGCTTTCACCTGATGAAATCAAGGGAATCGTAACCCAGTGGCGTGATGCGATTGTCGGCGGTCTGAAGTTGAATCCGGTGCCGTTGTGGAATGAAGATTATGATGTCACGCCGTACTATACAGATAAACCTGACTGGGACGCCCTGAATGCCCTGCTGCTCTATATCGCCGCAAAATATAGCGGCAAAGAGGTTCCTGCCACGGTCGACAAGGACTTTGATGTCTACGAACACCCTATTGTGAAAGAATTTCTGGAAACAAAGGATTTTAAGGTATCACTGTTTGATGGGAATGGCTGGTGGCTTCCTGTCAGGCAGAATATTATATTTGATTATGTTCTGCCAAATTCGGAGGAAAGTCCGTTGACGACAAGCGCGCTGCTTCTGGAGGAGCTGAAGGCATACAATGCTTTTGAGTGGAATGCCGACCGGGATACGATCGTATCGTGGAGCAAAACAGAAGGCTATCCCGCCGATGCGACATATGACAGGGAATCCGGATACAAGGAAGGGACAGTGCACGAGACTTATGCGACAGAATCCTTAGCCAAATTCGCCTTTTCTATTTTATGGCAGGCGGCGGAATTTTCGCTGGAGCATGGCGTGGTCATTGTTTATGATTTTTAAAACGCATAGAATGTTGGTTCGAATATGGAATTTGCCAACATAGGTAAGAATATAAAAAGGTTTTGAAATTTTTTAAACAGGATTTAAAAGGGAAACTCGAAATTGCGTTTAGAAGAACTGCAACAGTGGTTTATTGGAATGGAGATTATGTATGGATATTTTTGAATACGGCGCCGTGGAGCTTTCCGCGGCGATCAGGGAGGGAAAGGTCACTGCGACAGACGCGATGGAGGCGGTGCTTGCAAGGATTGAAGCGAAGGAAAAGGACATCAACGCCTACGTGACGGTCGACAGGGAGCAGGCATTGCGGGCGGCGGCGTCCGTGCAGGAAAAAATCGAGAAGGGTGAACTCATAGGACCGCTTGCGGGCGTGCCGGTGGCGATCAAGGACAATCTGTGCACAGAGGGCATGCTGACGACCTGTTCTTCTAAAATATTGGAGAACTTCGTCCCGACATTTACGGCGGAGGCGGTTCTCAATCTCGAGAAAGCGGGGGCAGTGATCATCGGAAAGACCAATATGGACGAGTTCGCGATGGGCTCCACGACGGAGACTTCCGCGTATGGCGAGACGAGGAATCCGTGGAACACAGGGCATGTGCCCGGCGGTTCGTCGGGCGGTTCCGCGGCGGCTGTGGCGGCGGGGGAATGTTTCTTTGCGCTCGGTTCGGATACGGGCGGCTCGATCAGACAGCCGGCGTCATTCTGCGGTGTGGTCGGGTTAAAGCCTACGTATGGCACTGTCTCGCGCTATGGGCTCATTGCATATGGTTCTTCCCTTGACCAGATCGGGCCGCTGACAAAGAACGTGACGGATTGTGCGACGGTGCTGGAACTGATCGCGTCGCATGACACAAAGGATTCGACATCGGTAAAAAGGGAGGACACAGATTTTACATCGGCATTGCTTGAAGACGTAAAAGGTATGAAGATCGGTATTCCGAGGGATTACTTTGGCGAGGGGCTTGACGCGGAGGTGAAGGACGCTGTCCTTGCGGCTGCAAAGGTGTTGGAAGAAAAAGGCGCTGTCGTTGAGGAGTTTGATTTGAGCCTTGTCGAGTATGCGATTCCGACGTATTATACGATCGCGGCAGCGGAGGCAAGCTCGAACTTAGAGCGTTTTGATGGAGTAAAATATGGATATCGTACAGAGGCGTATGAGGGGCTTCATAATATGTACAAAAAGACGCGTTCGGAGGGCTTTGGTGCAGAGGTAAAGCGCAGAATCATGCTTGGCTCGTTCGTGCTCAGTTCCGGGTACTATGACGCTTATTATCTGAAAGCGCTGAAAGTGAAAGCGATGATTAAAAAGGCGTTTGATGATGCTTTTTCCAGATATGATTTAATCCTTGGACCGGTGGCACCCACGACCGCGCCGAGACTGGGAGAGAGTTTATCCGATCCGCTGAAAATGTATCTTGGCGATATCTATACGATATCCGTAAATCTTGCGGGACTCCCCGGAATCTCGGTTCCCTGCGGGAAAGACGCAAAGGGGCTGCCGATCGGACTGCAGCTCATCGCGGACAGTTTTCAGGAAAAGAAGCTGATACAGGCGGCGTACACCTATGAAAAACGAAAAGAAAATCTAAGGTGATAAAGGACATCACCTAAGATTTTCTAAGTTTCGTTTAGAAGAATGGCGTAGCCATTCTTCGTATTGGATAGAAAGAGGGAGAAGAAAATGACAAAGCAATATGAGACAGTGATCGGTCTGGAGGTTCATGTGGAGCTTGCGACAAAGACAAAGATCTTCTGCGGCTGCTCCACCGCGTTTGGCGGGGCGCCGAACACGCATACCTGCCCGGTGTGTACGGGAATGCCGGGTTCGCTGCCTGTGCTGAATAAACAGGTCGTGAACTATGCGTTGGCGGTCGGGCTTGCCACAAACTGCACGATCACACAGTACTGTAAATTTGACAGGAAAAACTATTTTTATCCTGATAATCCGCAGAATTACCAGATCAGCCAGCTCTATCTGCCAATCTGCAGGGATGGTCATGTGGACATCGAGACAGCGGCGGGGAAAAAGTCCGTTGGCATTCATGAGATTCACATGGAGGAGGACGCCGGAAAGCTGATTCATGACGAGTGGGAGGACTGCTCCCTGGTGGATTATAACCGCTCCGGCGTGCCCCTGATCGAGATCGTGTCGGAGCCGGATATGCGCAGCGCGGAGGAGGTCATCGCATACCTCGAGAAGCTGCGCATGATTATACAGTATCTTGGTGCGTCTGACTGCAAATTAAATGAAGGTTCCATGCGCGCGGACGTGAACCTCTCTGTCCGGGAGGTGGGCGCATCGGAGTTTGGAACGCGCACGGAGATGAAGAATCTCAATTCCTTTCGCGCGATCACACACGCGATCGAGGGGGAGCGCGAGCGGCAGATTGACCTGCTGGAATCGGGGCAGCAGGTGGTGCAGGAGACGAGGCGCTGGGACGACACGAAAGAATATTCGTATGCGATGCGCTCCAAGGAGGACGCACAGGATTACAGGTATTTTCCAGATCCGGACCTTGTTCCCGTCTATATCAGCGACGAGTGGCTGCAGCAGGTCAGGGAAAGCCAGCCGGAGTTTCGCGAGGAGAAGATGGAGCGCTATAAAAAAGAGTTTGACATACCGGAGTACGACATTGGTATCATTACTGATTCAAAGCATCTGGCGGATTTGTTTGAGGAGACTGTGGCGATATGCGGCCAGCCCAAAAAGGTGTCAAACTGGCTGATGGGCGAGACGCTCCGGCTGTTGAAGGAAAAGGGCATGGATACGGAGGACATTGTTTTCTCACCGGAGAATCTTGCGAAACTGATACAACTGGTGGATGGCAAGGCGATCAACTCGACCGTTGCCAAGGAAGTGTTTGAGGTGATGTTCGCCGAGAACATCGATCCCGAAAAATACGTGGAGGAAAAAGGGTTAAAGACAGTGAACGACGAGGGCGCCCTCCGAAAGACGATCGAGGAAGTGATCGCGTCCAACCCGCAGTCCGTGGAAGATTATCGGAACGGCAAGGAGAAAGCGATCGGATTCCTCGTAGGACAGACCATGAAGGCGATGAAGGGCAAGGCAGATCCGGCGTCTGTCAACCGGATCTTGAAAGAACTGCTTTCATAACAAAACCTCCGGGCTGAGTTGTCTATATGACATCAGTCTGGAGGTTTTCAGAATAACTTGTGGCGATTTCTCACATTTTAAAGTGCGCTACCTGTGACTTTAGGTTTTCGGAGAGTTGTGTCAAGGCAGAGACTTTCTGGCGGCACAGGCTGATATCGTTGGAGACAGACTCCATGGTCGCACTGGTCTGTTCACAGCTTGTGGCGTTTTCCTCGGATATCGCGGAAAGGTTTTGGACGATATCGCTCAATGTGTTCTGCTGTCGCTCTATTTTCTGATTGCTGTCATTGATGCTCTGGCTGGCAGTTTCAACATTGACCACCTCTTTCCTGAGGCACTCGAATCCCTCCTGCGTCCGCCTTAATTCTTCTTTTTGCTTCTCGAGGATATCGTCTAGCTTTACCGTCTCGGCAAGGCTTGCGTCGGAATTGTTTACCAGTTCGTCCACCAGTTTTTCGATATCGCCCGCGCTCTGTGCGCTCCCATCAGCCAGTTTCCGGATCTCGTCAGCAACCACTGCAAATCCTTTGCCTGCCTCACCGGCCCGGGCGGCCTCTATGGAAGCATTTAAGGACAGCAGGTTTGTCTGGCTGGCGATACTCTTGATGATATCGACGGCCTCCCGGATCTTTGCGCTGGAGTTGTTTGTTTCCTGTGTTTTTGTGGCCACTTCGACAATGCCGTTCACTGTTTCCTCGGAGATCGCTGTCAGGTTGTTTAACGTCTGCGTCATGTCCTCAAACAGATTGGAAGTCGTGTTGATCGCTGATTTCAGACAGTCCACATTTTCAGAGTTTTGTCCGACCTCGTTGGCAATCGCCTTCACTTCGTTTTCGGCTTTCATGGTGTCCTGTGCCTGGCTTGTTGCCCCCAGGGCTATTTCCCCGATCGAACTGTTGACGCCGGATACAGCGTTATATATTTCTGCAAAACGGCTTGAAAATTCCTGGTTGCTGTTATCGAGCTCCACCGCATTCTGTGTAATGTTGGAGACGATATCTTTCAGATGGCCTTGCAGATGTTTTACAGATCTGCTGATCTGCCCGATTTCATCGGATCTGCCCACATATCTGGCAAGCTCGGCGTTTTCGGAGATATCAGCGTCCCCAAGCCGGTTTACGGCGTTGTTGATTTCGGTCAAAGGCTTTAAGACAGTCATCAGGAGTATGAACGATAATAAAGTGACGCCTGTTGCAGCCAGTACACACAGTATGGACAGGAGGGCTGTCATCTTCTGGGAGGAGGCAAATATCTCGTCCCTGGAATCCTCCATGATGAATACCCAGCCTTTGTCGGTCATGTGGTAGTAGGAGGACAGATATTCACTGCCGTCGTAGGTGTATTCCACATAGCCGCTCTCCGTGCCGGGATTTTCCTTCAACAGACGGATGATATCGAGGATATAATCTTCCTCCGCGGATGTCGCTATTTTTTCCTTGTCGTCGTTATAGATATATTCGCCGGTCTGGATATTGACCAGATAAAATTTACTGTTTTCCAGGCCGTTTTTGGGGAGGTCATTTATTTCCTGGAACATTTCCGTTGTGTGTATGGCGCCGCCGACAAAGCCTATGGGCTGTCCGGCTGGATCGTAATATGTCCGATACATTGATATTACTTGCTGATTGCTGGCAGGCGATAGGATGATGCCAACATTGTATACGCCATCTGAGCTGAGCAGGGAGTTTTGGAGTGTCTTTAGTGAATCATCTTTTCTCATGATCAGGCCGGGCACAGAGGGGTTCGTGTGCACTATGACATGGGAGTTCCACTCACATGTATAAATACCTTCGAGATATTCTTTGTCCGCACTGAATGTTTCCGTGTACGCCTGTGCGGCGGCGACAGCTTTCGGGTCGTCCGGGGCGCGCAGCAGGTCTGCGATCTCCCCCGCCCTGCTGTATGCCGTGAGAAACGCCTCCGACGACAGGATATAGTCCTCTATGATCTTGGCCCTGTCGGCCGATATGGTCTGCATGGTGTCGATTGCCGTCTGTTTCATATTGCCGGTCACGGATATGCTGATATACAAAAACAGGAAAAACATGACAAGGACCTGCATAATGGCAATGTAAAGGGATATTTTGACGCTGATTCTGCTTTTTTTCTGTTTCATATGTTCTGTTCTCCTTATCTATAATATGTAGTCCGTAATATAGTGGCATGATGCCTCTTTTTTATTGTCGGAGTTTGAAGAGAAAAAGTCAAGAGTAATTGGTAGTTTTGTAGAGATTTTTTTGCAAATATTATGGAAAATGAATAATATGGGTTATTTGTTTTTTCTATCGGCAAATTATTGCGTGATTTACTTTTGCGAAATATTATATTATAATGGCGGTATGAAGTCAAGGAGGGAACTGCTTTGAGAGGAGATCAAGTGATCAGTGTGCTGATTGGACTGGTCGGTGCATGCAATAACAATCCAAAGACCGCTGCGACGGACGGTGTTGTCATAAAGGCGCTGGCGGCTTCTGCTCTGTGTCGGGAGGCAGACGATGAAAGCCTGTCGGGCATTATAGAGGAAATATATGCAGAGAAAAATGCAGTGGCGCCGGACTGTGCAGTGTGTGCGTGTCCGTGTGGGAACACTTCCGATTACGACATGAACCGCATCTATGAGGCGGCGCCTGAGATTCGTGATTTGAAACTGGAACTGCTTTCAAGATGCAGGCATCTGGCGGAGCGTGTGTATAGCGGCGGGGACTCAGGGGAAAGGATGGAGACAGACAGCATATTTTTCTACAAAATACTTTCCTGCATCAGCTATGATATCGAAAAAGAACAATTGCTTGTGCTTTTGGAAGAGGCGCAGGATATGGAACAGGAGATCAATTGTCAAAAAACGCAGGCATAGAAAGTAGAGGCATAGAAAGTAGAGGCATACAGGGCAATGCCTTGCGGCGGGACGGGGAGGAAAAGGATAGATGGTAAGAAAAATTATAAAGATTGATACAGAGAAGTGCAACGGCTGCGGCGCATGGAGGTTCCGTGCTGCGGCGGTATTGAGATGGCGGTAAAGAGGGCTGTACAGAACAGTGGAAAAGAGATTCCGGTGCAGGTTGCGACAGTGTCAATCAAAGGCAATATTTTGTAAAGAGTTATAGTCTTACAGATGAGCCGGTTACGATAGAGATAGAGCCGGACTGCATAAATATCATGAACTTTCCAGGTATTGACAGATCAATTTCTGAAAAGACGATAGCAGAAGGAAAAAGGTTTGTTTCCAGATATTATCGTAATAGAAGATTGGGGGAATTTTTAAAGGAGCTTAATTTATCAGAAGATCATTCGTCTGGTATTCCGACGATACAGGAAGAACTTACAAGGAATGGTTCTCCTAGAGCAGAGTTCTTTACAGATGACGATAGACGGGCTATGAGAATAAAAATTCCGATTCATCCAGTATTTTTAGAAAATAATAATGAAGCTGTAGCATCGAATAGTTATGAAAAAGCGACGAATAAATTGTTAAAGAAAAAGATGGAGCAGTTTGATAAAATCCTAAGGTTGATGGATGACGGCGACTGGCATAAAACTGCGGAAATTGCAGATAAACTGGGGCTAAAGGATACTCGAACAAAAGAATTGCCGAAAGAATTGGTTGGACTTGAAAAGCTTGTCGATAATGGTATAACAAAGGAAAAATGTACAAAATAAAATAATTCGCCGCTAAAAAAGCGACGAAAAAAAGCGACGAATAATCTACACATAAAGTCATATTTCGACATAAACTATAATAAAATAGTAGATTGGAGTATGACTTATGTATTTTTTGCTCGTAATTTTATTATTCATCGCACTTTTTGGCAGTATTTTCTTCTGGTGGCGCAGGAGGAAGATTATCTGCAGGATTCAGTGCATGGAGCCGTGTCAGAAATGCCATAAGGTAGATGAGATCGTCAGACCGTTCGGTTACTGTTATAACGACAGGTATTGTTTCTTTTCCAGCACGCTGGACGCGTGGCAGCGGGAGGCGGGATACACCTGGTTTTATGACTACATGGCTCCGCGTTTTCAGATGGTTTATGATTCGCTGCCGGTGTATTTTGACTACAATGGCAGGACATGGCTGATCGAGTTCTGGAAAGGGCAGTACGGCATTAATGCGGGGGCGGAGATCGGAATCTACCATGCGGACGGGATCGTCTCCGAGAAGGAGTACAAGACGACTCTGTTCACAGCGGTGTCCGACGAGGAGCTGCTGAGATGTTCTTTCACGCTCTGCGGCAAAAATGGTAATTGTGTTCAGATCTCACAGACGCACTGGTGGCTCACTGCTTTTTTCACGGGATGTTTTGTGTGGCCGTCAGATCTGGATATGAAGGCGTCGATACGGTTTACGGACAGGAGAATGCAGTGCGCTTTTGTGAGCGGATTGCGCAGTGCAGGATATACAGAGCGGGATATGACGGTCAATGGCTGCTGCGTGACAGTGAATGTCACTGGTGTGAAGTGTGCGAAGTACAGGCTGCGCACACGCTTCTGGCGTCGCTTTTCCCAGTGGAAAAACAGGATTTTCTGCAGGCTGTATCTGTGGGTTACGAGGCCATTCCAGTGCACGGAGGACCGGGTTTTGTACCTGTATTATCTGCTGCCGATAGCTTTCAGAAGGCTGCTTAGAATGCGCCGGTTCCACAGGCGTTGTCACAAAAATAAGCGCTGCTGCCAGAAACGATGTTGCAGGAGGGGACAGCTATGAGCGTCTCATCCAGGCTCGATCATGCCTTTCGAGATGCGCCGGTGCTGCCGCTTACGCACCGCTCACGCTATGTCCTGATGAGCGACTGTCACAGAGGGGTAGGGACATCTTCGGACAATTTCCTGAAAAACCAGCATTTGTATCTGGCAGCGCTGAAGCACTACAATCAGAGAGGTTTTACCTATATTGAACTCGGCGACGGGGACGAACTCTGGGAAAACCGCAGCATGAAGACGATCGTCGAGATTCATGATGATGTGTTTGATATGCTGATGCGGCTGTATCGGGGCAACAGGCTTTACCTGATCTATGGCAATCATGATATGGTGAAAAAGAAAAAGTCTCTGCCGGTTCCGTTTCCATTTTACGAGGGAATTATACTGTGTCCCGCAGATATACCACAGCGCACCCTGTATCTGACGCACGGGCATCAGGCAAGCCTGCTCAACTCGACGTTCTGGCGGGTAGCGTGTTTCCTGGTGCGGTATGTGTGGAGCCCGCTGGAAAACATGGGCGTGCTGGACCCGACGAGTGCGGCGAAAAATTACCGTGTAAAGAACAAATGCGAGACAAAGCTGAATCAATGGGCTTCTAAAAACAGGCGTATCCTGATCACGGGACACACGCACCGTCCCGTGATGCCGGATGAACCTTCCTATTATTATAATACAGGTAGCTGCGTCCATCCGCAGTGCATCACGTGCATCGAGATCGAGCAGGGCGTCATGTCACTGGTCAAATGGAGCATGAGCGCCCGGGCGGACAGCACGCTCTATGTGGCAAAGGAGCGGCTTGCCGGGACGGTTCTGCTGCCCGCAGGGAACCGCCAGTATGGGAGGCAGCAGGACAAAGCAATGCAGGTTATGGTGTGGTAAATGCAGTTTTAAGACTTCCGGGGATTCTCAGGGAGTCTTTTATGCACACGGGCGCATAAGGAAATAAGTTGCTGACGCAACATGCGCCCGGCGCGGCGAGTAGTAGAGAAGGGCATTCCCCTACTCGATTGGCATTAATGCTTGATATTATAAAAAATATGGATAGAAAATGGAAATAAAATGGATAAATGGAAACAAAACGGTTGACAAATGGAACGAACAGATGTATTATATTTGTATTGAATCATACGAGGAGGGATAGAAATGACAGTGGAGGAAATGAAACAGAGAAAACAACAGAAGGGCTACAGCTATGCACAGATTTCAGAGTTGTCAGGAGTGCCGCTTGGGACTGTCCAGAAGATTTTTTCGGGGGATACATCACACCCGCGGTATGCGACGCTGCAGGCGCTCGAGCAGGTGCTAAGGGACCGGGACGACAGCATGGAGCTGCACGACAGTGCGGCGTTTTCTTATGGCAGTCCGCAGGAGCAGAAGCAGGAAAAAAAGCAGGGGGAATATACCATTGAGGATTATCTGGCATGGCCGGAGGATGTCAGGGTGGAGCTGATCGACGGCGTGATCTATGATATGGGAGCGCCGAGATTTGGTCATCAGAAGATTGCGGGTGAGATTTATAGGCAGATTGAAAATTATATTATAGATAACAATGGGAAGTGCGAGGCAGGAATATCGCCTCTCGATGTGCAGCTTGACTGTGACGACAAGACGATGGTGCAGCCGGATGTCCTGATACTGTGCAACAATGAGAAGATCGTGAATGGCAAGGTGTTTGGCGCGCCGGACTTTGTGTTGGAAGTGATCTCCCCGTCGACGAAGAAGCGGGACTATTTCAAGAAGCTCGCGAAATATGAGAACGCTGGTGTGCGTGAGTACTGGATACTCGATCCTTACAAAAAACAACTGCTTGTCTTTTTCTTTGAGGGGGATATTTATGCACAGATTCATGACCTGACGAAACCAGTGCCCATCAATATCTACGAGGGGAAACTGGAGATCCGGCTGGATTATATTTTGAAGTGGTGTGAGAATATCGACCGATGAGGCGGACAGGGTTGTCAGAGGGAGATTACCCGGACAGGCTGGCGTCGATCGCAAAGCCGCCGCAGGAACTATATTATAGAGGTGGGATTGACACACTCAATCAAAGGCGCAATGTGGCGGTGATCGGCAGCAGGCATGTGTCCGGGCTGGGCAGGGAGGCGGCATACAGGATTGGTTATGTGCTTGGCAGGAGAGGAATCGGTGTGATGAACGGGCTGGCGCTCGGATGTGATACGTATGCACTGAGAGGAGCGCTGGCAGCAGAGGGGAAGTGTGCTGCAGTCATGCCCTGCGGGCTGGAGCAGATCGTGCCGTATGCAAACACCGGACTCGCAGAGAGACTGCTGTCGTGTGGGGGATGTCTGCTCAGTGAGTATCCTCCACACACACCAGTGCGCAGATACCAGTACGTGGAGCGGGACCGTCTGCAGAGCGGAATCAGCGACGGCGTGATCGTGATCGAGGCGGAGTGCGACAGCGGTACGATGCATACAGTCCGATATGCCATCAGTCAGGGGCGGCATCTGGCCTGTATCGACAGCCGGCTTGTGCGGTATTCCTCCGGCAACCGCTGGCTCGAAGGACAGATCGGGGTGCGCGTGATTCGTGACATGGCTGGTCTGGACGGTTTTATCGCGGATATACAGAGCGATATTGTATACAGGCAGGTAAATTTAATGAGTTATTATAAATGAGTTATTATGATTAGGGTGTCAAAAGGTCTGAATTTCCCTTGCAGGCTAATTTTCCCAATCTTGCACCCCAATATCTATCAACG
>VSNM01000075.1 GCA_009774245.1 Lachnospiraceae bacterium
TTATAGCGCACCTTACAGGATGCGCTATATAGAATATCGTTTGGTTATCAAAATCGGCTGTGAATAGTAACGAAAAAAATGGAATGATCTAATATTGTACCTTGACAATTTCATACTTTACATCGGGATAGAATAAATAGAACAAATTTTCTAAAATTGATTGACAAACTCTAGTTGATACCGTACAATAGTTCATAACATATGTTCGTAATTGCCATATACATGATAGCTGTCATATTGAAACAAAAATTAACTGATGAAAAGAGGACAGAAATGGGAGCAAAGGATGCGAAAGCGAGAGAATTTTTATCCAATAATGAAAGGTTTGCAGATCTCTTTAACTACTACTTATTCGATGGCAGACCAGTGATCAAACCGGAGGACTTGGAAGAGCGGGACACGACAGCGGTACTTTCCTTGTACGGCAGAAATCAGAGGGATATTCAGAAACAAAAGTGGCGCGATCTGTTAAAACATGCTATAATAAAGGCGACAAAGACAACAGTATTTGTACTGCTGGGGATTGAGAACCAGGGCGAGATTCACTATGCGATGCCCGTCAAGAACATGAGTTATGATGTCATGAATTATGACGCGCAGGTGCTCGAGGCAGCCAGAAAGCACAGGAATGATAAGAACTATGGTTCGAAGGCAGAGTTTCTGTCCGGCTTCCACAAAGAGGATAAGCTGACGCCAGTTATCACCCTGACGGTGTACTGGGGAGCGGACGAGTGGGACGCGCCGCGGAGCCTGCATGAGATGCTTGCGATAACCGATCCGCATATACTCAAATATGTGGATGACTATCACCTACACCTGATCGTGCCAAGCGAGATCGTGGATTTTGAGAAGTTTCGCACATCGCTGCGGGAGGTATTGGAGATCATAAAGGCATCAGACGACAGGAAGAAGATGAAGGAAGTGCTGGACGCAAATCCAAGGTTCAAAAGCCTAGAAAATGAGGCAGTATCGGCAATCAATGTATTCACAGGGCTGAAAGTGCCAGTGAATCAGAAAGAGAGGAAAACAGATATGTGCAAGGCGTGGGAAGATCAGAGGCGTATCGATAAGGCAGAGGGAAAAGCGGAAGATATCATAGATCTTTTGGAGGATATCGGCGAACCGTCATCAGCTTTGGAAAAACTGATTATGGAGCAGACCGATCTGGAAGTGCTCAGAAGCTGGCATAGAATTGCAGCGAAAGCGGAATCGATAGAAGCGTTTGAGCAGGCAGCCGGGATTATGGCGAATGTCTGAAAGGCAGAAAATTAAATAGGGGAATAAAGAAAACTGATGTAAAGTATGAAATTTCAGGTCATATACGATGCTTTACATTAGTTTTTTTATTGGCTGGATAAAAGGAGTAGTTATGGATATACTGACAGGATTTGTCATGTTCTGCGTGCCGCCGCTTTTTGCGTTAATGATTCACAATTATCTGCGGCATGGGGAGATGACAGGAAGAAGAAAAGTGATATTTTATATGGTATATTTCTGTGTCATTAACGCAGTATCCCTGGGCCTGTCATATCTGCGGGGGGTGAGGGGGATTGTGTTTGCGGGTATGACCATGACGTATAAGGCGAAGTATACCGGATTGGGAATTGTGTGTGGTTTTGTCATACCGTTTCCCGTATGTCTGGCCGCGGAGGAGGAAGTCACGCTTGGCGGCATGAGGAGATATTCCATGCGGTTTGCCACGGATCTCAGAAAATACCTGCCCTACGCAGTGCGGTCGGCGAAAGCGGAGCTGCGTTCAGAAGTGTCGAATTCGTACCTTGACTGGATGTGGTGGTTGATCGAGCCTTTCTGTATGATGCTGATCTACACATTGATCTTTGGCGTGGTGTTCCATGCGTCAGAGCAGTATTTTCCCATCTTTATTTTTATTGGCATAACGATGTGGTCATTTTTCTCAAGGAGTGTGTCGGGCAGTGTGAATACAGTGAGGGGCGGCAGGGGAATCATCACAAAGATCTATCTGCCAAAGTACATACTGTTTCTGTCCAGAATGTTCGTGAACGGGTTTAAGATGGTGGTCTCCTTTGGGGTTGTGCTTGTGATGATGTTGTTGTTTCGTGTTCCTGTAAATTGGAATATCCTGTATGCGGTGCCGGTCATCATGGTGCTGTTCCTATTTACTTTCGGGGTGGGGACGGTCATGATGCACTACGGGGTGTATGTGAGCGATCTGGGCTACATCACGGGGATCGTTCTGAATATGCTGATGTATTTTACAGGAACGTTTTACGACGTGGCGAAGCGTGTTCCGGCACCATTCGGGGAGATGCTTGCCAGGGTGAATCCAGTGGCTTTCTTCATATCGTCCGTGCGTGGAGCGGTGCTGTACGGGACGGCGCCGCAGGCGGGTATGCTGGTTCTGTGGGGTGTGTTGTCCGTCATTCTGACGGCACTTGGCGTATTCACGATATATAGCAATGAAAATTCTTATGTAAAGATCATATAGGGAGTTGCCAGCAGATGGATATTTAGACAAGTTGAATGAATAAGTTATTATTTGACAGTTTTTAAGGAGGCAGATATGACAGATATTGCAATAGAGGTGCAGGATGTCAGTATCCATTACAGGATTTTGAGCAGCGTGTCCGTGCAGGGATCATTTCTGCGCAGAAAGACGCGCAGTGATGTTGTTGAGGCTGTAAGGCATGTATCGTTTGCGGTGGAGGAGGGCGGTATTCTTGGCATCGTTGGAAAAAACGGGAGCGGGAAGTCGACGTTGCTGCGCTCCATGGCAGGCGTGTTTTCGCCCAATACAGGGGTGATTGACCTGAAGGGGCATTCCGTCTCGCTGATGGCTCTCGGCGTCGGGTTTAAGGAGAACCTGACCGGGAGGGAGAATATTGTCCTGTCTGGAATGCTGCTGGGGTTTTCGGAGAAAGAGATCGGGGACAGGGCGCAGGAGATCATTGACTTTGCGGAGATCGGGGACTTTATTGACCGGCCGGTCAGAACCTATTCGAGCGGGATGCATTCCAAGCTTGCCTTCTCGATCACGGCAATGCTCGAAAATGACATTATGCTGGTTGATGAGGTGCTGAGCGTGGGGGACGAGCGGTTCCGCAAAAAGAGTCTCGCGAAGATGAAGGAGCTTATCAGGGATGACAGGCGGACGGTGGTCATCGTGTCGCACAGCATGGAGACACTTCGGGAGCTGTGCGACAGGGTGATGTGGCTCCATGACGGCGAGATGAGGGAGATCGGGGATACAGACAGTGTGCTGGGGCACTATCTGAAATTTATGGGAAATGGGTAAATGATTTCTGTAGGTTTTTATCCCAAACTCTACCGTAAGCAGATAATTTTTATGTGCATTATCTTCATTCAATTTTTCATTTAAGATTGTTTTTGCGTGTAAAAGATATGGCAATTCTTCTTCAATTCTCTTTTCAAACGCTTCGATATGAATAAGTGCCTGTTGTTCACCCTTTTCACAGTAAAAAGGAAATTTGTGTATCTTGTGGAAAATGCAGCAATGTCTGCCCTATGGGGGTTGATGTAATGAGTGAAATAAAACATGAGTAGATCAGTGATCAAACCAGAGGATTTGGAAGAGCGGGACACGACTGCAGTACTTTCTATGTATGGCAGAAAGCAGAGGGAGATTCAGAAACAAAAGTGGCGCGATTTGTTAAAACATGCTATAATAAAGGCGACAAAGACAACAGTATTTGTACTGCTGGAGATTGAGAACGAAGCTGGCATAGAATTGCAGCGAAAGCGGAATCGATAGGAGCCTTTGAGCAGGCAGCCGGAATTATGGCGAGTGTCTGAGTGTGAATCAACTAAATAGCGGGTGGACAGATAAGCCTGCCGCTTGTTAAAATAAAGATGCATAAATTGGAGGGGGTAAGTAATTCTTATGAAAAACAGAGCAAATACTCGACGCAAATTAAAAAAAGTTGTAGTGCTGGCTATGGCTGTCAGTATGCTGGGCGGCTGTGCAGTACAAACGGCGCCGGAAACAGAGAAAGGTTCTACCAAGACAGAGCAGGCTGGGGATACAGATACAGCATCATCAGTCGAACAAACAGAGCAGCACACGGATGTATCGGTGGAGGCGTCATCGGAGACAGGAGGGCAGCAGAATGCGCTGTACGCGGGCAGCCGTCCGCTGTTGATACAGACAGCTTCGCAGGGTGATGCGGTCAGCGTGACGCCCAGTGTCACACCCTACACAGTGGACGCAGATCTTGGCAATGTCGAGAATCTGTGGCAGTTATATGCGCTGCAGGATAATCAGGAGATTGCGGAGAAGCTGGCAAAGAATGGCTTTGTCGTGTGCGGAAGCGCGGGGACGGAATTTTTTGAGATCTATGAAAATAACAGGTATGAGATGATTCCCAATTTTGTGACCGTCGATTCCCTGATGCATACGTATCACTTGTATTTTGCCTATTTATTAAAAAACGTTGAGAAGACTTACCTTTCGGACAGTGTGGCTGCGCTGGGCAGGCGCATGCTTGACAATAGCATTGCGCAATATGAACAGTTAAAAGGCAGTGAGTGGGAGAGTGCGGCAAAGCGAAATGTGGCGTTTTTTACAGTCGGGACAAAATTGCTCGATGACAGCGCCGCAGTGAACAGTGATGTCGCAAAGATCGTGGCGTATGAGCTTGACAAGATCAGCAGGGCGGAGGGCATCACGGAGTCGCAGATCACCTCGGAGTCTGAGGATTATTCACAGTATATTCCACGTGGGTACTATGAGGGCGATGAGCAGCTCGAGCGGTATTTCAAGGCGATGATGTGGTATGGGCGGATTCATTTCACACAGAAAGAGGAGGACATGGACAGGAGCGCGCTGCTGATCACGAAGGCGCTCGCTGACGATGCGGAGGCGTACCGTCTGTGGGAGTCGGTCTATGCGGTGACTTCATTCTTTGCGGGGGCGAGCGACGATCTTGGTGTGTGCGAGTATGCGCCGGTCATGCGGGATGCCTACGGGGAATCGTTTGCGGTGGGCGCACTGGTGGGAAATGCAGAGGGTTTCCTGCAGTTCCACAGCGGGACGGCGAAGCTTCCGGCGCCGCAAATCAACTCGATACCGATCGAGGAGGGCGAGGAGAATGTGATTCCCGGGTTCCGGTTTATGGGACAGCGCTTTACGATTGATGCGGCTGTGATGCAGCGGTTGATTTACCAGAATGTAGGTGGAAACAGCGCGGGGGAGAATCGTATGCTGCCTGACACGCTGGATGTGGCGGCTGCGCTTGGCAGCGACGCGGCGCTTGCGATTCTGCAGGAAAAGGGCGCAACGGACTATGCCGGATATATGGAAAATATGCAGAAGCTTAAGGACGGACTGGCGAAGGACAATCCGGCGCTTTGGTCTGCAAGCCTTTATGCGGGCTGGCTCAACACGCTCCGTCCGCTGCTTGAAGTGAAGGGCGAGGGATATCCTGTATTCATGCAGAATGAGGAGTGGACGAAGAAAAACCTTGAATGTTTTGCGGGCAGTTATGCGGAGTTAAAACATGACACGATATTGTATGCCAAGCAGGTCATTGCCGAGATGGGCGGCGGACTGGAGGAGGAACCGGACGACAGGGGATATGTCGAGCCGGAACCGGTTGTGTATGAGCGTTTTGCAGCGCTGTCACGTCAGACAGCGGAGGGACTGAAAACGTACGGAATGCTGTCGGCGGCGGATGAGGAGAACTTGTCGCGCCTGTGTGTGATGGCAGAGCAGCTGCTGGCCATTTCTAACAAGGAGCTGCAGGACGAGGTGCTGACGGACGAGGAGTATGAGTTTATCCGCAGCTACGGTGGAAGTATTGAGCATTTCTGGTATGAGGCGGCGAAGGATATGTTTGGCGATCAATATTTTGCCGCGCCGGAGTATCCGGCGGCGATCATTGCGGATATTGCGACAGATCCCGAGAACGCGCTCGCGCTCGAGGTGGCGACAGGCAACCCTTCCGAGATCTATGTGGTGGTGCAGGTTGACGGAAAGATCAAGGCGGCAAGGGGAAGCGTCTTTTCATTTTATCAGTTCCCATGGCCGTCGGGCGACAGGCTGACCGACACGAAATGGCGGCAGATGATGGGAATCCAGGCGGACGAGGATGGAAACCGCAACTATGACAAGCCGGTTCAGAGGCCAGACTGGACGGAGAGTTACCGGTATCAATATGAGTGGGAATAAGGGAGTTATCATGGCGCTGGCAGCAGTCAGCGCCGTCGTTTTCGTATCGGGTGTGATATGGCTGTGTTTTCGCCCGGGCATACCAGACTGGGTGAAGTGGGAGGAAGGTGTCTCTGCGGACGCGACGGGGCAGTATGAGATTGTGCTGCACGGCAAGACGGTACGTGTGACGTATCTTGCTGATGTAAAATATGACACTGGTGTCATATGGACTTCCCGGCAAGAAGTGAAAGTTCAGAAAGCACTCTCCTGTGATATTGACAATGACGGGGTGGACGAGCTGGTGCTCTTGTGTTGGAAGAAGGGGCGGTACGGGGAACACAAGCCATTCTGGGTAGAGGCGGATGAGGACACGTGGTCGCAGCATCTTTTTGTGTATGAATACAATGCTGGGAAGATCAGTCCGAAATGGATGTCCTCTTACCTCGGTCAGGATATCGCAGATGTCACTTCCAACAATAAGGCGGCGCCGGACATGTGTCTGTGGTTTCGTTCCCCAGATGATGAGATGAGCAGCTGGAAATGGGATTCCTGGGGATTTACCAGACTGGATACGGAGATTACATTTGTCGCGTTTGGAGATCTGCTGGCGCACGAGCCGATCTATCGGTATGGCATGCAGCATGGCGGTTCGTTTGATTATCTGTTTGAAAATGTGCAGGATATCATTGACAGCAGCGATGTTGCCATCATCAACCAGGAGACGCCGCTGACAGATGATCCTTCGATGGTCAGCGATTATCCGCGGTTTGGCACGCCGGTCAATGTGGGGCAGGCGGTCGTGGACGCGGGATTTGACGTGGTGACCTGTGCGACGAACCATGCGCTTGACAGGGGCGCGGAGGGCGTGACGTTCACAAAGCGCTTTTTTGACAGCAATAGAGTGACATGCCTTGGGATACAGGCGGTGGACGAGAAAGAGGAGCAGCCGTATGCGGTGATTCAGAGAAACGGCGTCCGATTTGCACTGTTCAACTTTACTTACGGTACGAATGGAATCCGTATTCCAGATGAGAATCCAAATATGGTGCATCTGTTTCCAGAGGAGGAAGCTCCGGCTGAGAAGCTGCAAGATCGCATCGCCCAGGCAAAATCCGAGGCGGATATGGTGATTGTGTTTGCCCACTGGGGGACGGAGTATGCGCAGGAACCGGACGATTTTCAGCAGCGGTGGACGCAGGTATTTCTGGAGAGCGGCGTTGATGTCGTGGTCGGTACGCACCCACATGTACTCCAACCTTACGAGCTGCTAACAGCAGACGACGGGCATCAGATGCTTGTCTATTATTCGATCGGAAATTTTATCAGCGCCCAGCCAGAGAAGCGCTGCGTCAAGGGCGGCATGGCGGAATTTACCGTGTCGCTGACACCACAGGGGTATCAGGTCACGGAGTATCGCCTGACGCCTCTGGCAATCGAGTGGAGCCAGGGCGGGAAATATGTTGCTGTTTACAATGAGTTTAATGACAGCCAATAGACATTGAAAGCTGACATATTATGTGATATGATTATGATATATTTGGATTCGGATTCGAAATATGCCATGCGGGCTGCAGAAGGAGTAGGGGAGAGATGGATTATATATCAAGGGCATTGGAGAGCAGGTTACGAAAGTATGAAAAGACATATAAGGCGATCATGGTGACGGGCGCGCGTCAGGTGGGAAAATCTACACTGTTAAAGCACGTATTTCCCGACAGGAGATATGTGTCCCTGGACGATCCGTTTCTGGAGCAGCAGGCAAAAGAGGCGGGCGATATGTTTCTGACATTCCATGCGCCGCCGGTAACGATTGATGAGGTACAGAGGGCGGGCGAATTGTTTCGCTATATTAAGATCAGGTGTGATGAGAGTGAGTCGAAGGGATTGTTCTGTCTGTCAGGTTCACAGCCGTTTCACCTGATGCAGAACGTGTCGGAATCCCTGTCGGGACGAATCGGAATCGTTGAACTTTCCGGCTTGTCCATGCGGGAATGTATGAATGATCCGTTTAACAGGCATTTCCTTCCGACACTGGAATACGCGGCGGAGCGGGGAAAAACGCTGCAAAAACCTGAGAATATCTGGGAGATCATTCATCTGGGCGGCTATCCTGAGCTGCAGAATGAGGAAAAGGAGTGGAGTGCGTTTTATGCGGATTATGTCAAGACGTACATTGAGAGGGATGTCAGGGAACTGGCGACCGTGCAGGATTTGGGCGCTTTCAGACAATTCCTGATAGCGGCTGCCGCCAGAACGGGTGAATTGTTGAATTATTCCAATATCGCGTCGGAGATCGGGAAAGATGTGGGGACAGTAAAAAACTGGATTTCCATCTTGGAGGCTTCGGGTATTATTTATCTGTTGGAACCGTACACTTCCAACGTTTTAAAAAGGGCAATCAAGTCGCCAAAGCTTTATTTCAGGGATACGGGACTGGTCTGCTATCTGACGCGGTGGCTGACAGCAGAAAATCTGGCTTACGGGGCGATGAGCGGCGCCATATTTGAGACGTTTGTCGTGTCCGAGATATTGAAATCGTTTGCAAATGAAGGAATGGATTACCGCCACTTTGTCTCCTATTACCGCGGGCGCGATAAGAAAAAGGTGAGGGAAGGCGGGGAGAAACTGGAACTGGAGGCAGAAATCGACCTGATCATTGAGGAGAACGGAGTTCTGTATCCGATTGAAATTAAGAAAAATGCACAGGTAAAAGCGAGCATGACATCAGCCTTTGAGGTTCTGGATCAGGTTTCCGGGAAAGAGAGAGGAATGGGGGCGGTGATCTGCAACTGCCCGGATATCGGAATGCTCAGGGAGAATATATTGCAGGTGCCGGTCTGGTATATCTGAGTGGTGGGAGAACAATGCTATTAAAAAAGAGAATACCAAAAGATTTTTACAAATTATTCCGCACCAGGAACATGGAGGCATACATGATGTTCCTGACTGCGATCTACGACGAGAATAATACAATATACACGGCGGTCGGGCTCACCATAGAGGAAGGGCAGGCGATCATCGGGGAGACGATCAGCAGACTCTCGATTGAGTGGGTGGAGGATTGGGAGGACACACAGGGGCTTTCGGAAAACAGTGTGTTTGAGACGCGCGGAACGCCGACTGCGATCCTGAATACCCTGATCACATGGGGGTGGATTCGCAGCGACTATGACGAGCGGCTCAACACGTACATTCTGTCCTTCCCGGAGTACAGCCAGCTCTATGTGGAGCTTTTTAAAAAGCTGCAGAGCGAGGACGACAGCAGGGAGCGGGAGAGTATACTCTCTGTTTACAGCGCGTTATTTACGTATCAGTCCGACAAGGAAAAGAACAATGAGATCTTAAAGAGTGCGCTGCATACGTCCAAAAATCTTGAGCTGCTGCTGTCCAACATGCAGAACGGTATGCGAACGTATTTTGATGAGCTCTCGAGGAGCAGGAATTTTATAGAGATTCAGCAGGTGTTGGTGAATGAGATCAACAACAGCGACAGTGAGAAATATGCGATTCTCACGACCACGGACAGTTTTTACCGCTATAAAGAATCCGTGAAGGAGCTGATCAGCCAGATTTTGGACGACTGTGACAGGCAAAAACCGATACTGGAAAGGGAGCTGAGTCAGTGCGGGGAAAACACGGCGGCGCTTGTCCGCGCCCAGAGGGCAGTGCAGTACAACGAGGAGGCGGAGGAGCTCGTGTACAGGA
This sequence comes from Lachnospiraceae bacterium, assembly GCA_009774245.1. GTDB lineage: Bacteria > Bacillota > Clostridia > Lachnospirales > Lachnospiraceae > COE1. The sequence continues at coordinate 9,854 of VSNM01000075.1, forward strand.
TCGAGCGCGCGTTTGACTTAATTGAGCGCAAGTACAACAAGCTCGTGGAGCAGAAGGCTGTCTTTGCAAAGCGTGCGCTTGCCAGAATCCAGTATATTTTCCAGGAGGGTTCATCGGGGGAGGACAGCGTGGTTCGGCTGATTCAGGTGCTTGCCGGAAGCAGTGAACCGAATGCCATACTGGATCAGGTGCGCGGTAAAATCTGTCTCACGGCGCCGTTTAAGATGTTTGACGATAATAGTATGTACAGGCGGCGCGACGCTTCCGATCACCGCTTTGAGCCGCTGGCGGTCGGGGAACAGAAGGAGGCGGAGCAGGAACAGATCACGGACTTTGTGCCCAGACCGCTGTACACAAAGAAACAATTGAGGGCATTCCGCGACAGGAATGTCAGGAATGGTGTGTTCCAGACCACGGAGGATACAGTGCAGTCGGTGGAGGATTTGGAGAAAATGATTTTTTTGTGGCAGGAGTCCGTGGGAGAGCAGCAGGACACTGTGGCGCTCGGCGGGGAACTTCATAATGAAGACGGATTTACGTTTACCGATTTAAGGATTGACATGTTAACGGAGGATATATGATTGAATATATGGAGGAGCTGTCGCCCGGTGAGGCGGCAGGCATCAAAAAGACAATACAGGATTTGTTCCGGCAGACGTGTATCCTGCAGGTAAAATGTGATCCGGTGACGCTGATACAGAGGGACAATCCGCGGTATCGCATCTGTGCCAATCACAGGGAGTTCATCGCGGATTACCTGTCGGTGCTCGACTGCGAGCTGGTGCACGATCCGCACGAGCACATATTCCGCATCAGGGGCGAGGGAATGCCGACGGACAGGCTGACATTGACCGGCACACGGATTCTGCTCATACTCAAAGTGATCTACAGGGATAAGATCATGGGGGAAGGGCTGAACGCCACTGTTACAAGTCTCGAGGAAATCCGGGAAGTCGGCAGCAGCACGAACCTGCTTACGCGAAAGCTCACAGTGCAGGAGTGGCAGGACGCGCTCACGATGCTCAAAACGCATCAGATCATAGAGCTGCCAGGAGCGATCGGCAGTCTCGAGAACGATTCACCGATTTACATATACAGCACGATCAACATTTTCTGCTCGTCCGTGGAGCTTGGCGAACTGGTGAAGAGTTATACGGATGTAACGGAAGATTCGGTAGAGCCGGTTGATTTTGAAGATTTTGAAGATACAGGAGAGTCAGGGGAATTTACAGGTGAGGAAAGCAAAGAAAATATTTACGAGGATGTGTCTCAATAACTGGGGCGGAATCACACATCAGGTATTGACATTTCACGAGTATGTCAACCTGTTCAGCGGCATGAGCGGCTCTGGAAAGTCGACGGTGATGGACGCCATACAGGTTATTTTATATGGAAGCATCTCGTCCAGTTTTTTGAACAAGGCGGCGGACGACGCCAAAAACAAGCGGAGTGTCCTAAGCTATCTCAAGGGAGAGCAGAAGGACGGTACGGCAAACCGCGGCGGGTGCGATTTCTGTTCGAATATCGTGCTCGAGATCGAGGATACGGGAAGTCATCAGGTTAGCTGTGCAGGGCTTGCCTTTGAGGTGCGCAAAAACGATTCCGAGATCAGGAAAATGATTTATTTCAGCCACTCGGGACGCATACCGGAGTCGGGTTATCTCACCGCGGAGGGATATCCCTATACCAATCAGGAGATCAGGAAGCTTGTGGAGGAGCGTTCCGCCACCGCCGAAAACAGGGGCAGGGACATCAACCGCATCTATCCCTCCAAGGAAGCATATACGAATGCGCTCTATGATGTCCTGTTAGGTTATATTGATGGCAGGCGCTTTACCGTGATGGAAAAGAGCGCGATCGCACTCAGAATGACTGACGGCACAGGGCAGTTTATCAAGAATTATATGTTCCCGAAAAATGAGGGAGATATCATTGGAAAGCTCAGTGAACAGCTCGGCTCTTACCGCGATATTCAGGAAAAAATCAAGGATATGCGTCATAGGATAGAGCTGTTATGCGAAGTACAGGAGGCAGGAAAAAGAAGGCTTGCAGTCAGCGCCGATATCATCCGTTCCCGTGCCATGATACGCTGCACGGAAGTCCTGGAGCTGCAGGACAAGATTGCCGCGGACGAGGATGGGATTCGGACAGCCGCGGAGGAATTGGTGCGTCTGGAGGCGGATAAGGCAAGGCTCGACACGGAGATGGAGGGCATTGAGCAGGAGCTGATCCAGGTGTGTGCAGACCTGCAGTCAAGTGACTTGGGGGTGAAGGAGAGCCAGCTTGAGGAGCTTGTGACACTCCAGAAAATGTACGCGGCGGACAGCGAGCAGTGGCGAAAGGTCACAAAGGGGCTGCGCATGTGGGCGGAAGATTCCGTGATCACAGATTACGTCAGCAATCCGATGCTCAACAAGATCGAGGTTTTCTGCGGGGGAAAGGTCGACGCAGAGCTATGCGAAAGTCTCAGAAAGAGCATACAGGATACGCGTGAAAATATCGATGAGATCCTCGAGGAATACAATGAGCAGCGCCGTGATCTTGAAAAAGAGATCAAGGAACTGGGGCGTCTGGTCGATGACCTGCTCAACGACAGAAAACCGTATCCGGCAGTTTTAAAGGAGGCGAGGTCTGCGCTCGAGCGCAGGCTGACAGACCGCTATGGGCGCACGATCAAAGTGAATGTGTTCGCAGACCTGTTCAACGTGGAGGACGCGGAGTGGAAGGACGCCGTCGAGGGCAGAATGGGCAGGTTAAAGCTGTCGCTTGTGACTGAGCCCAAGTATGCACATGATGCGGCGGTGCTTTTCCGCGAGATGAAAAAGTATGAGGAAGTCGACCTGATCAACACAGACGCCATTGCAAAACTAAACAGTACTGTAGACGACAATGCGCTTTACGAGGCGGTGCACACAGACATTCCATACATTGATGCATGTCTGAGACGGTATCTGGGACGGATTCAGAAATGTCGTACCGTGGAGGAGCTCGAGCGCGTCCGCGACGGCGTCACACCGGACTGTTACTCCTACAGTAACTTTATCTTTCGCCATCTCCGGAAAAGTGATTATGAGAAATATGCGTGCATCGGAACGAGGGTATCCAAGGCAAAGCTGGCAGAATATCAGGAGAAACTACAAAGGAAAGAGGCGGCGTGCGCAGAGATCAGGCGATCGATCGAGAACCTGAAGGCGGCAGCAGGTTTTGAAAAACTGGATAACGACGCGGCGTATTTTGTGCGGCTGTCGCAGGCGGGCAGGGAACTGGATAAAATTACAGGAACGATTGTGAGACTAAAAGCCGATATCGCGCGGCTCAAAGAAGGGGAGTACAGGGAGCTCCAGGAGCGGAGGGAGCGGCTCGAAGAGAAGAAGAAAGAGAAAAAAATACAACAGAACCAGAATCAGAACCTCACCAACGAGCGCACCAGAATGATGAGCCTGAAAGAAGGTGAGGTAAGCAGGCTGCGGGCGGAGCTGGAAGAAAAACAGACCGGTTACAAGGCAGACGCACAGATCGAGGCACAGATTACAGAGCAGTTGAGGACGCGTTCCGGTCAGGTGATTCGTGGTAAGCTTTTTACACAGATCAACACGCTGCAGGAGCAGGAGCAGGCGGAGACAGAGACGCTCCAGAATGCCAGAAACCGTTTTAACAGGGAGTACCCGTCGGTCGGATTTAACGGCGCGGAAAAGGACAATACTGTATATGAACGTCTGCTGCAGGATTATCAGAATGACTACGAGCCGAAGTATGAGAGTGAGTTCGAACGACAGTGCGATCTCATATACAGGAGTCTGCGTGAAAATGTGATTGCCACGATTCACGGCGACATCAAAGCCGCGAAACGGCACACGTATGAGATCAACCGCCTGCTGCGCAAGACAAACTTTGCGGACAGTACGTACCAGATCAAGATCGAGCCCGCGCACGATGAGAAGGGACAGTTTTATGAGATGCTGACAGCGCCGGAGCTCGACAGCAAAAATGTCGGCGCAGATGTGATTGAGGGGCAGCTGAGCCTTGGCGAGGATGAATTTTATCAGAAATACGAGCAGAAGATCAGGCTGCTGACGGACAAATTCATGCCGGTTCGCGAGGAGGACGGCAGGGTGCGGGAACAGCGCATGCGGGACATGGAGGAGTTTGCGGATTACAGGAATTATCTGTCCTTTAGCATGTATGAGCAGGTGACGGACGAGAGCGGGACAGTCATACGCGAGAATTTTGTGGACGAGATGGCGGGGCGCGATTCCGGCGGCGAGGGGCAGAACCCGAAGTATGTGGCGCTGCTGGCGGGTTTCGCCATGCTCTACAACGCGCAGAGCAACCGGGACTCCAAGATCAAATTAGTACTTCTGGATGAAGCGTTTTCCAAGATGGATCAGGAGCGCAGCGCGGTCTGCCTGAAATACGCGCGCAAGATGGACTTGCAGCTCATCGTCTGCGTGCCCGACGAGCGCCTGCAGTCGCTGATCCAGAATGTCGACTGCGTGTACGGATTCCGCAGATACCAGAACCAGATATCGATGATGCATATCGACAAGGGGAATTATCTAAAGCTGTTGGAGGGGGAGGACGACGACCATGGAACAGATGACGCTTTTTGACAGGGAGATGCCGCAGCCGCTGGCGGCGAGACTGCGCCCGCAGAGCTTGGACGAGTATGCGGGGCAGACGCATTTACTGGGAAAGGGAAAGGTGCTGCGCCGGTTAGTTGAAAGCGATCAGGTGTCGTCCATGATCTTCTGGGGACCGCCTGGCGTAGGCAAGACGACGCTTGCGCGGATTATCGCAAACAGGACGAAATCTGCCTTCATCGATTTCTCGGCGGTGACAAGCGGTATCAAAGAGATTCGCACTGTTATGGAACAGGCGGAGCGCAACCGCCAATTCGGGGAGCGGACGATCGTCTTTGTGGACGAGATTCACCGGTTTAACAAGGCGCAGCAGGACGCGTTTCTGCCGTTTGTGGAGAAGGGAAGCATTATCCTGATCGGCGCCACGACGGAGAACCCATCGTTTGAGATCAACAGCGCCCTTTTATCCAGATGCAAGGTGTTTGTGCTGCAGGCGCTCACGACGGAGGAGCTGACTGAACTGCTGCATCGTGCCCTGAAGGACGACAGAGGTTTTGGCATGCAGCAGGTTCATATCCCGGAGGACATGATTCAGGCGATCGCAAACTTTGCAAACGGCGATGCGCGCAGCGCGCTGTCAACGCTCGAGATGGTTGTCCTAAATGGTGAAATCGATGAAAGCGGGGCGGTCACGGTCACGGCGGAGACACTGGAACAGTGTATTTCCAAGAAGTCTCTGCTGTATGACAAGAAGGGCGAGGAGCATTACAACCTGATCTCGGCACTGCACAAATCCATGCGCAATTCCGATCCAGACGCCGCCGTGTACTGGCTTGCGCGCATGCTGGAGGCGGGGGAAGATCCGTTGTATGTCGCGCGCCGTGTGACGCGCTTTGCGAGCGAGGATGTCGGGCTTGCCGATCCGCAGGCGCTCCAGATCGCCGTGGCGGCGTACCAGGCGTGCCACTTGATCGGAATGCCGGAGTGTACCGTGCACCTGACGCAGGCGGTGGTCTACATGTCGCTCGCGCCGAAGTCCAACGCGCTGTACATGGCATACGAACACGCGAAACTCGATGCCATAGAACAGCTTGCCGAACCTGTTCCGCTTGTGATTCGCAACGCCGTCACAGAGCTGATGGGGGAACTGGATTACGGGAAGGGATATCAGTACGCCCATGACACGGAAGAGAAACTGACCAACATGCAGTGCCTGCCGGATTCCCTCGCGGACAGAGAGTATTACATTCCGACAGGACAAGGAAAGGAAGCAGATTATCAAAAGCGGCTGGAACAGGTTAAGGAGTGGCGCAGACGTCATACAGTCCGTATGTAGAAAGGAAAAGTTATGTTGAAAATATGGTATTACGGCGGAACGGATTATATGGAAGATGCGCCGTCTTATTTCGACAATGTATATGAAGATGAGTGGATTGAGGACGACTTTGTAAAAGAAATGATCAAGGACGTAGACAAATCAACAGTGATCAGTGCGCATGTGATTGAGAGCCCGGTTTTTGGCGCAATCACACCGCAAGGGTTGTCGGGCGGCGTGAAAGTGCTGATTTTGATGCTAAAAGATGACTCGTTTGTCTATAATATGTCAAACTGTGGAAATAGCTGTGCGAAGTGGATTTTGAAAATAGCAGAGCAGAAGGACCTGACAGTGTACCTGCAGCACATTCTCCGTTTCGAGGGCAGTTTTGAGATTCAGATTATGAATACGGGCAAAATCGTGCACAATACGCGGGAGTATGTGCTGGCATTGCTGGAAGCGGAGGAATCATTGCGATGAAAGGCCGATATCAGTTCAGGGTAAAGAGCAAGAAGGTTTTGTTTGACTTTACGATCAGGAGGAACATTACTGTCATCAAGGGGGACAGCGCCACTGGAAAGACAACGCTTTTGCACATGTTGTATGAATATCTCAGGGTGGGAAGGGAATCGGGATATTCCGTTGCGGCTGACGTGAAATATTTTGTGTATCTGAGAAGGGAAGTGGGGCGTGACTGGCAGGACGCTCTTTTACCATTGGAGCATACCGTTATATTTATCGAGGAAAATAACAACTTTGTCTTTTCGGAGGAGTTTGCAGAATTTGTGCGAAATTCGGACAATTATTTTGTACTGGTGAATCGGTCTCCGTTTAAGATGCTTCCTTATAGTGTCCATGAAATATATGAGATTGTGACCCATGGGCAGCGGGCCGACATGCAGGAATCATATCATGTGTTGAGGGAGCTGTATAGCAATTACCCTGTCATAGGAAATAATCAAATGCGGACTGTGATAACAGAAGACAGCAATGCGGGACATCAATTTTTCTCCCATATATTGAAAGGTAGAAAGGTGTACAGCGCATCGGGCAATGGTAGTATTATTGGTTGGCTGCGGAATATGGCAGAGGGAGAAGTGCTGGTCATTGCGGATGGAGCGGCGTTTGGCGCGATGATGGAGGAGTGTATGGAACTGATTCAGGCACAATTACCGCACAGAATTACCATGTGGCTGCCGGAATCATTTGAATGCCTGATTCTGCAGTCGGGGCTGGTGCAGGCAAAAGACTTGACAGACATACTGGAAAATACATCGGATTATGTGGAGAGCAGTCAGTTTGAGAGCTGGGAGAGATATTATACAGAGTTGCTTACAACATTGACAGAGGGAACATTATATCAGTATATGAAGCGTTCCTTGAATCCGTGTTATCTGCAGGAAAAGAATGTCAAAAAAATAGCAGCACAGTTTCCAGAGGTCATCAGGGCTTTGGTTACAGACTGTTTAATATGTTGACATGTGAAAATGGTGGGAGGTGTAAGTTCATTTGAGGCGGGATAAGGAAAAAGAATTAAGTGAGTGCAGCAAATCAGCGGCGATGCGGCGACTGACGGCCATTTTTGAGAGCGAAGGGGATTATAGACAGGCAGATGTGTGGAAGGAATTCTTTTTGTCGGAGGACTTTTTGCGCGAACAATATTCTGAGGAATTTGTCAGGAACCTGGTTCAATATCTATCTGACTGGCAGCGGCGGAAACGTGCGGACAGGTCTGAAAAGATTCCGATTCTGGCATTTATAACAAAGATATTGCATGACATTGCAGATGCAGTCGATCGTTTTATTGGGCGGCTCAGACGGGATCGCCCGGACGGGGATAATGTCCGAAACGAACGGAGTCTCCCGGCGGAATTTCTTACGGAACTTGCCATCGCATATGCCTTAAAACCGGAACAGGGACAGGATCTGGAGGAGGTGTCGAAAACCTTTCCGGCAAGGAAAGTGATCGTGGACAGATGGAACATTGAGATGGCGGAGATGGCAAATCCGTTAGTGTCCATGCTGAATAGGCCGGACTGCGTGGTGCGCATGCGGTCATTTTATGATTATCTGCAATTAAGGCGCATGAACGCAGGAAATGATATCCGTCCCGCCAACAAAATGACATGGTCAAAAATACTGCAGTACGGTCAGCCGAGTTGTCTGTATGAACTAAATACTGGAGAGCGGTATCTGTTTGAAGGATATCGCGGAGAGTGCCTGATCGGACTGTTTACCTCCTGGATTCGAAATGAAAGGGTGCCCAAATGTGCCCTTGAATGTATGTATCAGGAATATAACCTGAAATATATAGGGCAGTCCAGCTACAGGAAACTTTATGAGCCGTTAAAACAGGAGATTCTCAGACAGTACCCCGACATTGAGGGCGAACTGTACGACACTGGCGCCAGGGCACAGAAGCTTGCAGGCTGTTTCAGGGAACTGGCAAAGATTGTTTCGGATCATCACTCCAATTACGACAAGGGTATCTATGAGGAGACAGAGGAAATCAGGAAACGGATACAGACCTTTCTTGCGGGTCCCGGGTGGCTGGAGTTCCAGTATGATCTGGAACTGTTTGACAAAATATTTTCCCAGTTTGAAGGCAGGCATGTCATGCCCGGAACGCTTTCGGAAGGGCTGATCGCGCTCTACACCCAGAAAGGGCAGTGGGAAGCGGAGGACAGGGCGCGGCAGCTTGTGGTGAACGGGCTGATACCGTCGTTTGGCTTTAGCCGCAGGATCAGGGAGATTGAGGGACTGGCAGCTGCACAGGAACGGACAGCGGTGGAGGAGATCGGGAACAGCCCTGATTTCTGGCAGTATTATCTGACGTGGGGATTTGGCCTGCGCAAGGTCTGTGCGGAGGACATACGTCCCGACAGGCATAAAAGGGATGAGCGCAGATATCTGCCCGCCTATATGGAATACACCTACTATCCTTCGCCTGAATGGCAGAAATGTTTTGCCGGATTCGATGAAATGGCAGGGGAAATCTGTAGTCCGGTCAGTGCAGAGTGGCTGCTTCCCGACCAGAGGACGCTCAAGGCGGAGTTCCACCTGCACTACGTCCTCTATTGGATTGACGGTCAGCCAGTACATGGAGCGGCATACACTTTTGACGATCTGGTGAGGCTTTCTGCATCACTGGAAAAGCCAGAGCTGTTTTTCTTTCTGTTAGCGGTTACTTCTATCGATGGAAGCGTGTATGACAGGGCGGTTTCCGTTGCCCGGGAATGGCTGCGGAAAATACCGGTCTATCCGCAGACGATTCCTGATATTGCACGCCTGCTGGTCGAGCGCTGCTGTGGAAGGCAGGCTGAAAGCAGTATTTCATACGCTGTCTATTATATGGAGCAGGAGCAGCTCTGCGTCCGGGCGGTCGTAATGAAAGAAGAAGTGGTATTTTATGCCCTGCGGGATTTCGCATGGCAGGAATTTCACAAAATGACAGTGGCAGGGGATGTGCGCGGGGAACAGACCAGGCAGGCGGTCATGGCGTTTCTGCAGCGGTTAAGGCAGCCGTTACCCGTTTCACTCGGCGCTGTTTCCTTGGAGGGCATGGAGCCCGGGGTTAAGGCGGAACACATTATAGAGGCGTTGGGACAGCATGAAAATCGCAGCGGCGCCATGACAGAAACGTACTGTGTGCTGCGTTATGGTGTGCAGAGGAAGGGCGCGCGCGTGTTGTATTGTGCGATGAATCCTTTCGGGACGGATTTGACACAGCGCAATGAACAGATGGCAGGCCATTATGCATTTTCATATCAGGAGCTGGACAAGAAGGTCAAAGAGAAACACCGTATTGCCGGTTTTCTGGGGTGGGGGGACTGCTATACGCCTAAGGAAATCTATGAGCCGAAGCTCTTTGCGATCGGAGAGAGCGGGACATATTATTACTATCAGGCATTCCGCATGCGCCGCGGGGACAGTCTGGCAGCGATTCTTCCTGATATGTTTGACCTTCGCAATGTGACGGAGGTGGAGTGCTATCAGGGACATCTGAGCATCTCGCGGATCGATGGACATCTGGAATATTGTTATGGAGAGCGGGAGATTGGGGAGTCGGTACACAGCCTGGAAAAAACGGGTGCTGACTTTTTGTCGGTGCTTACAGAGACGGAGCTTCTGCGGCAACTGCTTTCGTGGCTTGACAGGCTGATAGCGGCGCACAAGACCGAATTGCAGTGGATACACATTGCAGTTCGCGCCCAGGCGGACGGGAGCTGTGTGGTGGACGTAATGAATCGGACCAAAGGCGATGATGCGGATACCTTTGCGGAGGAGCAGCTGTCTGACGGTGAAGCGTTTGTCTGGAAACATGCACAGGGAGGGGCAGATGTTTTTAAACGTATCAAAAATATGCTGGCATGGTATCCGGAAAATGGTTCCTGCAGCTGTCAGTTAAAGTCTGCGCGCCGAATAGACATCGCCTATTGGATTGAGGAGAAACAGGTAATGGAGGAAACGGTATTGATTGAAACGGAGTCCGGATCGGGACTGTGAATAAAAATGCACCTTGGTCTACAAGGTGCATTTTTCCGTTCGTATAATCCGCTGGATGCTCTTTTCAGACAGGTAATAGTCCTCTGCCAGTTCACGGACGCTTTTACCGGACAAAAAATCCTGATAAATCAGTCGGTTCCGGCTCCGCAGTTCACATCTGTAAGCGGTCTTGGTTCCCCATTCCTGCCTGTGCTGCGGTTTCCTTGGAATGTATATGTTGGTGCCGTCGACATACTGTTGTATCAGTTCGACAATCTCAGTGGGCAGAATCTCTTCTGCTCGAATATAGCCCATAACTGCCTCCTAAATTCATATTTTATTAGGAAAAGCAATGGCTATAACAATTGTATGGTTTCATTGCAATAGCCAGTGCTATGCAGTTATAACATATCGTTTCATATATGAAAGCCCCCTTTGTGGTTGTGCAGTCTTAAATCCATTCAGTTTCCCTGTTAGTGTATCACAATGTTTGCGGGAATGCTACCTGTTTTTTGCTGAAATATCATGCTGCTTTAGCCAGCTGTCCCCCTGCACCATTTTGCAAATCAATATTACACTTTAGTAAATAATTAAGGTATGACAGAAAAGTCGAAGGCATCTGCCATTGCTTCCAGGGCTTCGTTGCTGATATCGAAAGTGCCCGACAGAATATCCCCAAGCACATTGACCACGACAAAGGAATTTTCGCGCTCTGCGATGATGAGAGCCTTATCGCTGCTGTTTGCCAGAAGGACTTTGTCGCCGGTTTTGGTTGTGTAGTTCCACTGGCGGTACTGGCTGATATCCGTGACATTCAGTGCGACAGGGCTAAAGGAGCCTTTCATGGAACGTCGAAACTGAAAGTCCGTTGTGCATGGTGAATCGACGGAGATCGCAGCGGAGCCTTCTGTTTGAAAAGTGCCGTCAGTGTACACATATCCACCATAGTCTGACAACTGTACATGTTCTGATGTGCCGCCATAGATATCACCGGTTCCGGCAATGCGGCATAACGTGTTGTAGTCGTCTGGAATCTGGATTCCGCTGAGCTTTTGGAGATGGTATTTCTCGCAGATGCCTTCGATCTTATCTGCCATTTCCTGTGTGTAGCACAAGTAGGCATCATAGGATTCCTCGAACCCGGTCGGCTCGTTTCCGATAGACGCGATGATGGCGCCGTCCTGGTCATAGTTTTGTAGGAATTCCTCCCATTCCGCGCAGGCTTTGTACTCCGGGCTGTTCCATACGCCGCTGAGGGCAATGATGTCAACCTCTGTTATCTGCGGTGGCGGACTGTCAGTTTTCGTCTCCGTTTCCGGCAATGGCAGATCGATAATCTGTATTTCTTCTTTTCCTAAGCCAAGATCGCGCAGGCTGAAAAAGTAATTCGTACAGGATACGGTCGTCACGATCAATATCACGGCAAGGACGGGCGCAAGGCGGAAAACCAGCTTTGTATTTCGCTTTTTTGGCTTGTTGTGTACCTGCGTTTGATCACTTTGCGGGTTTGTGGCCTGTATTTTTTGCAGCAGTTTTTCCTTGCTGTCTTGATCGAGTTTAATTGAATCGTAGGAATCAAAAATTTTAGAATCAAAATTTTTTTCATTAAAATTTTTATCATTTGGCACGATTGTCATCACCACCTATTCCATGTGCTTTTTTAACATCGTTCTCGCCCTTGACAGCTGGTTTCGCACCGTTGATTCCGGGCGGTGCAGCAGTTGGGCGATCTCTGCTGTGTGGTATCCCTCATAGTAATGCAGATAGACAACATCTTTATATTTTGCCGGGAGCGCTAAGATCGCATCAAGCATAGTATCATGAGCTTGCGAGATACAATTTATTGTATTGTATGGTTCGTATGTATTATTGTCGAAAACAGACTGTGAGCCAAGGTGCTCCAGTCTGCGTTTGTAGCGCCGCAACTCATCTTTGCAGGTATTGGCCGCAGTCACGATCAGCCAGGCTTTCTCGTGGCTGTCTGATTGAAACTGCTGGTTGTGTGTCATTAATTTCAGGAATGTTTCCTGAACCATATCTTCTGTGTCTGCCGCGTTTTTCATATAGGAAAAGCAGATGCGGTAGACTGTGTCGACATGGCGGTAATAGATTTCTGTGATCTCTTCATCCGCGCGCAATGAAGACGCCATTGTCACTCACCACCTTTCACTATAGATACGACGCAGAAGGGGAAAATGTCGCCTTTTTATTCAAAAAAATAGTATCACAAATTTTTTGTTGTGATAATGGTTTTTTAGCACTATAATTAAAAAAGCCATAAATAGTCAGGGATAAGAGGAATCGATATTTGTTTGGACATATGAAAAGGGATTGGGGCAGTTCTATGAGAGAATTTGAGTATTTTTTATTTGAAAATTTTGACGCGGACAAAGAGTCACATAATCCATATAATCCCCGTAGATTTCTGGGCAAAGAAACAGATGTGGTTCTTTCTGCGATTGCGCGGCAGCCGGTAAATACATGTGATTATAAAGGCTGTTGTGACCAGTTCGGCGCGGACATGATACAAAAGCTGATTGAGGGAGGGATTCTGCGTCGCAGTGGCACGGCATTGGTTTTCGACTGTCCAGTATTTCTCCGGGAAGATGCCGTGGTGCTGAAAAGCGGGGTAGCAGCGAAAGCGGCTGGACTTGCTGACTTGCTTGAAAGGAAAATCATGGAGATTCGGGCTTGCTGTGCTCAAATACAGAATGGCTTTTCTGTTGAACGGAATCTGTATCACATTCTCTGCGGCATGGTGTTTGATGGCAGCTTTTTCGGGTATCTGTGCGACAAAGGGGCGTTGGCAGTTTCCAGACAGCATTCCTCGGGGTTGGATTACCTGAGCGTCCTGTATGAGAAGTGCGATGAATTGCAGACACTATCTGACGGGTTGTTGTGCTCCTATAACCGGCTGGTGAATGATCAATGTTCTCTGCAGTCCTTTGGCGATGCAAATGGAGATCGGTTTGATTTTTACCGTTTTTTCAGATTGATGGAGCGGGAGAAGTTGCCAGATCGATTCCAGAAAGCATGGATGTTACTATATGAAAATTATGGAGGTGCGGATAAAGATGCGCTTCTTGCGGATGTGGCAAGGTTGATTCGGACAGGACAGTGTGAAGCGTCCGTGGAAAAGCTTTTGGAGTTGTTTGGCTATATGCAGAGTGGGACAGTGTGCGTCCCGGTTTACTTGCCAGAGCATCGGAAATATATCACAGAGATTGAAGCCATCGTCGAAAACTGTCTTGGTGAAATGTTGTCCAAGGCTTTGATTGATCTTGCAGGTTCGATTGAGATTACGGCAGTCCGGCATGGCGTGAACCGACTAGAGATCGCTAATGAACTTTATCACATTCTGTTTGGATTTGTAAATGAAGAACTTGTGTCGCGAAAGATGGTTGCCGCGCCGCGACAGTTTCCTGGGGAGGGGAGGTATTTAAAGTGCGTGGAGATGCGTCAGTGAGAAGGTGGTTTTAAACACTGGAGAGTATTTGCCATACACGGGTGTTTTCGAAAATGATATATAATGGGAGTCGGTTTAGGTTTTTTCGGAAGGTTCCAGTCTATACTTGGCTGTATGTTCCTTCAATACCAGATTGATATATTGGCTGAATGAGCGATCATCGTTCTCAGCCAGTTTTGTGATGCACAGCCTCATGCAGAGGAAATATGTCGCTAAGGCGGCGCATGGGGCGCGTAGCGAGTAGTGGAGAAGGGCATTTCCCTACTCGATTTTCTGCAATGAGATCTTTGTCAAGAGAAACGCTTACTTTATATGGCTTATTATTCATATGTTTAGTTCCTTTTTCTTACTTTTGTATTGTATACCGAATTAGAGTATGATATGCTATAGTAGCTAAAAGTAGGAAAAAGTAGTATGAATATAGTCTCCTTCTTTTGATACAATTATTTATGACTCTAAAAAGGAGGGTTCTGAACTATGCATCGCATTTTAATTATTGAAGATGATTTTTCCTTAAATAATGCGCTTGCGTATCATTTGCGCTCGGCTGATTATACAGTAGATTGTTCCTATAACGCTAAGGAAGCTTTTGAATTTATAAAGTTATATCATTACATATTACTGATACTGGATATCAATCTTCCCGATGGAAACGGATTCGATTTGTATTCGCAATTAAAAGAAAAATCAGGTGCAGGCATCATATTTTTGACAGCAAATGATCTTGAAAGTGATGTGATAAAGGGATTCAATCTGGGAGCGGATGATTATATAACAAAACCATTTTCACCGATCATTTTACTGAAAAAAATTGAAGTATTAACCAGATATATCGTAGAAAAACAACAAGAGTCTATTTATGAAGATGGATTTTTACGGATCAACTTTTCTCAAATGACAGCTTTCATCAATGGGGATGTCCTTGATTTATCACCTTTAGAATATCGCATATTACAGTATTTTATTTTAAATAAAAATCATATTTTAAAAAGAGAACAATTATTGGAATACCTTTGGGATTCCGCTGAAAATTTTGTGGGTGATACTTCGTTGAATACGGCAATGAGCAGGCTCCGAAAAAAGATTGAAATGGACAATCATCACTATATTAAGACGATATATGGTACAGGTTATATGTGGATAGGTAATTGATATGGATAAAAAGTTTTCCTTAAAAAAAGTATACATTGTGTCAACTCTTTTATTTGCAGTTATTTTATTGAGTACATATTTATTGTTATATTCTATTACATCTGATTTAAAAGTCTTTTTTCTTTTTACATATTATACAATTTTTTTGCTTGCCTGTGTCGCAATCGTATTGTATGGCATTTTTCACAGGCTTACCTTATTTACAAACGAACTGAATAAAACATTAGAGAATATGATAGATGGCAACATTTCTTGTTTAGAAGAACAATACGACGAAACGTTACTGTCACAGATTCATCATCACCTGCACAGGTTATATCATATATTGGAAGCTGCCAAAAATTCTGCCCATACAGAAAAGCTGCGGTTACAGGAATTGATCTCGGATATTTCGCATCAGTTAAAAACACTCATGACAACATTAAGATTAAACGAATCCTCTATTGAAAGGGAGATCTCAGATCCCAATAAATTACAGTCCTTGCTCCATACAAATACGTTACTTTTAAGTAAGCTGGAATTTTTGCTGTTATCTTTAGTAAAAATATCCCGTCTGGAAACAGGGATCATAACGCCAGCTCCAGGCTATCAGGCAATTGGAAATACGATCCTTACGGCGTTGGAAAATATTGTTTTAGCAGCGGCTGAAAAAAAGATTGAGATCGAGTTTCACTATTCAGATGAATATAAGGCATATCATGATCCGAAATGGACATCAGAAGCCATCTATAATATCCTTGACAATGCTGTAAAATATACAAATGAAAATGGATATATCTCTATAGAAGTGTCCACATTGGAAAGTTATACCAAAATATCCATTAAAGATTCCGGCATAGGAATTAGGGAATCAGAAATACCTCATATTTTCCAGCGTTTTTACCGTTCACCTTCTGTTAAGGATTTACCTGGTGTGGGAATCGGGCTTCACCTGGCACAGGATATTATTGCCCGGCAGTACGGATTTATTCATGTTCTTTCTGCCCTCGGTATAGGGAGCACATTTGAGATTTTTTTACTGAACGGTGACGCTCCCAAATAAACATCAATATTAATAATTTTTTGTTGTTATACTCATGAGAGATAAAATTGTTACTGTTCACTCCGTTCCAGTAACAGGCAAAAATCCATGCAAAATTTGCTTCGCAAATGGATTTTTGCTTGCAGCCACTACGTTTTCGT
>VSNM01000076.1 GCA_009774245.1 Lachnospiraceae bacterium
CAGTCGGGCCAAACGAATCATGGAACTATATAATACGAGGCTTGAAATAATACATTTTATTTCGTGACGGTTCCTAACTTCAGTTTTATAACATTACCTCCACAAACTTCCGATTTATATGTTTGTATTATAACACGCATATTGAATTTTTCTATCATTTCCTCGTCTATATGACAGCCAAGAAAGCGAAAGCAGCAAGTGCTATCGCCCTGCCCGTTCATAAATATCCTGAAAAATATAATGATGCATATCACAAAGCGCTGCAAAATCAAAACGGCTGACGGATTCTCCTGTCACAAGCTCCGCAAGCCGTATACTCGTATATTCTGCTTCCATGCACGATAACATTTCCCTGTCCTGTATATCAGCAAGATTCTTCAGAATATCTGTATATGAATATAAATATGGATCTTTCATAATATTATCCTTATTCTTTCATCTTATATTTTTTGTCTAAAACTTTACGCATATCCTCCGTGGTCATTTCTCCACGGCTTTCTTTTTCAATTAATTTTTTAAATTCCGGGGATGGCTCTAATCCGTCTACTTTAATCATACCTAATGCATAATCCCATTTTTTATCCGCACTGACTAACATGAAATCAACTCCTGAACTCTATTTTTACTTATTCTACCATATTTTATAAACAATATCCATTGCAATTTTTTCAATAATAGTTTTTCATTCTCCAACATAATGACCGCTGCTGAATGCCCATTTTTTCATCGAAGAGAAAACGACAATTAATGCATTAAAACGTAATACTTTTAGGCTTGCATTTTATATTATTTCGATTATACTAAGACGTAACCGCTCGAACACACCGCCAAAATATCAAATGTGTGTTCGCGAGTGTGTTTCAGGCACACTCCACAAAACGAAAGAAAAGTGAGGTGCAAACTATGACTGCCATGAAATGGTTCTACTCTTTTCTAAAAAAACACAACGCGAGTATGGCGCTGGGACTTGTGATGGTGACGATAATCTCAGTCCTCGCCATCGTAAAGCCGATTGTCTCCGGCTCGATCGTCGATGATGTCATCACAGGCGGCAATTTTGATCTGCTCCCAAAACTGATCGCGCTGCTCATTATCATCACAGTCCTGCGCGGACTGCTGCGCTACTGGTCACAGGTCATCTTCGAGACCTGCTCGCAGGACGTGCTGTACTCCATGCGCGACACTGTATACCGCAAGCTTCTGCAGGAGGACTTTAACTTCTATAATAAGAAGCGTACTGGAGACCTCCTGAGCCGCCAGACCGGTGACATGGATGCCATACGGCATTTCATAGCATTTGTTATTTATCAGGTGTATGAAAATGTCTTCCTGTTCTTCTTCGCGTTAATCATGATCTTCACCGTCAGCTGGAAGCTCGCGCTCTGTATGTGCGCGGTGCTGCCCTTCGCGCTGTTGGTGACGTTAAGCCAGACGAAGGAAGGACGCCCGCGCTTTCAGAAAATCCGCGAGCAGTTCTCCTCCCTCAACACCTTCGTGCAGGAGAATGTCAGCGGAAACCGCGTAGTCAAGGCGTTCTCGAAGGAGGACTATGAAATCGGAAAATTTAATAAGGAAAATGACGGCTACCGCGACGCGGAGCTCGCCGCCGCAGAAATCTGGACAAAGTACGTACCGCAGTTCGAGTTTCTCTCAAACATGCTCACCGTGATCCTGATGCTCGTCGGCAGCGTCATGGTAATCCAGGGCAGCATGACGCTCGGAAACTATGTCACGATCAACGGCTATCTGTGGATGCTCATGAACCCGCTGCGTCAGATCGGCTGGCGTATCAACGATATCCAGCGGTTCACGACCTCCGTGGAAAAGATCTATGCCACCTACAGTGAGGAGCCCAGGGTGAAGTACCCGGCAAAACCGATTCCGTGCGAAAAATTAAAGGGCGATGTCGAGTTCAAAAATGTCTCCTACAGCGCCGACGACGAGGACATCATCCACAATGTCAGCTTCAAGGTAAAGAGCGGGCAGACAGTCGGCATCCTCGGCTCGACGGGCTCCGGCAAATCCACCATCATGAACCTGCTCTGCCGGTTCTACGATGTCACCGACGGTGAGGTGCTGGTGGACGGTCGAAACGTGAAGGCCTTAGACCTCTATAATCTCCGCCAGAACATCGGCATGGCGATGCAGGATGTCTTTCTCTTCTCAGACACCGTCGAAGGCAATATCGCCTACAGCAGGCCGGACTGCCCTTTCGAAGCTGTCCAGAAGGCGGCTGTCATGGCGGACGCCGACAGCTTTATCCGCGAGATGCCGGACGGTTATGACACGATCGTCGGGGAGCGCGGCGTCGGACTCTCCGGCGGTCAGAAACAGCGTATCTCCCTGGCGAGGGCGCTCTTAAAAGAACCTTCTATATTAATACTCGACGACACGACTTCCGCCGTCGACATGGAGACTGAGAGCTATATCCAGCAGCAGTTAAACAACATTGACCACGCCTGCACGATCTTTATCGTCGCCTACCGCATCTCCTCCATCAAGGACTCCGACCTGATTCTGGTGCTGAATGATGGAAAGATCGTAGAACAGGGCACACACGATGAGCTTCTCAAAAATAACGGCTATTACGCGACGGTGTTCCGCCATCAGTACGGCGAGTTTGAGAAATACGTTGACGAGATCAACCAGAATAACAGAGGAGGTGAAACGTATGGCACGAAATAAATACGATATTGATGAAGTGATGGAGGACAAATTTGACTTCAGCCAGCTAAAACGCGTCTTCCAATATGTAAAACCATACCGGGGGCAGCTCGCCTTCGCGCTTTTCCTGATGCTGTCCGCCTCCGCACTGACCATGCTCTTCCCCATGTTCATCAGTGAGATCATGGACACCTACATACCCGCAAAGGATATCCGCGCGATCATTGTGATTACATTGATATCACTCGTTATTGTATTGTACACCTGTGTGTGCATCCGTCTCAAGATACGCATCACCAGCCGTATCGGACAGGCGATCGTGCACCAGCTGCGCTCCGATATTTTCTGCCACTTACAGGAGCTGCCGTTTTCTTACTATGACGACCGCCCCCATGGCAAGATCCAGGTGCGCGTGGTCAATTACGTGAACAGCCTGAGCGACCTGCTCTCAAACGGCATCATCAACACGATAACAGACATGTGTAATTTAATTTTTATCCTGATTTTCATGCTCCTGCTGCATGTGCGGCTCACGCTGATCTGTCTGTGCGGACTGCCTGTGCTATTCGCCGTCATTGTGTTCGTGAAGAGACGTCAGCGGCGCGCATGGCAGATACAGAGCAACAAACAGTCCAACCTCACCGCCTATATCGCGGAGAGCATCAACGGTATCCGTGTCACACAGTCCTTTGTCCGTGAGCGCGAAAATACTTCCATTTTCAACCACCTGAGTGACAGCTACCGCAGCGCCTGGATGCGTGCCGTCAAATACAACTTTATCATGTGGCCCTGCATCGACTCGATCTCGACTGTCACGACAGCATTTATCTACGTGATCGGCATCGGCTGGATCTCGGGGGAGATCTACGGTGTGACTGTCGGTATCCTGATCGCGTTCACCTCCTACATCTCGAGATTCTGGGAGCCGATCAACACGCTCGCCTCGTTTTACAACTCGCTGCTCACCGCCATCGCCTACCTGGAACGCATCTTTGAGACGATCGACGAGCCTGTCAATGTCAAGGACAACAAGGATGCCGCACCGATGCCCCCGATCAACGGAAAGGTAGAATTTCAGGACGTGTGCTTTAGCTATGAGGACGGCGTGCAGATTCTAAACAAGGTAAACTTTGCAACGAACCCAGGCGACACCTACGCCATCGTAGGCCCCACTGGCGCCGGAAAATCAACCATCGTCAACCTCATCAGCCGCTTTTACAATGTGGACTCCGGCAAAATTCTGATCGACGGCACCGACATTTCCGGCGTGACGCTAAAATCCCTGCGCAAGCAGATGGGCATCATGATGCAGGACAGCTTTATCTTCTCCGGTACCATTATGGATAACATTCGTTATGGCAATCTGACCGCGACGGACGAGGAGGTCATCACCGCAGCAAAGACCGTCTGTGCACATGATTTTATCATGGAGATGGAAAACGGCTACCAGACGCAGGTCAACGAGCGTGGAAGCAGGCTCTCGGCCGGTCAGAGACAGCTCATCAGCTTTGCGCGTGCGCTGCTGGAAAACCCGGCGATCCTGATTCTCGATGAGGCAACCTCAAGCATTGACACCGAGACGGAGATCCTGCTGCAGAAGGGCCTGAACAGGCTTTTGGAGGGACGAACTTCCTTCATCATCGCCCACCGGCTCTCGACCATCAAAAATGCAAACTGCATCATGTATGTCGACAAGGGAAATATCCTCGAGGCCGGCACACACGATGAACTGCTCGCACAGAAAGGGGAATACTATAAACTGTTCATGTCGCAGTATGATTTTCTTGCAAGTAAATAAAGTAAAACGAAGAGCGCTGACGCGCTCTTCGTTTTACTTTATTTACGCCACAATATTCTGCAGCCATATCCCCTTCCTGACCAGTATAAATCCAATAATACACTTGATGATATCCCCGAGCTGCACCATCGCGTACACCGCAATAACCGGAAGTCCCGTAAAACGGCTGAGCGTAAAGGCAATCACAACGCTTACACACCAGATAAACACACTGTCAAACAGGAAGGTGATGATCGTCTTTCCACCGGAGCGCAGCGTGAAGTACGTCGCATGCAGAAAGGCATTCTGCGGCATAAAGAACGCTGTCACCATGATAAAGTATTTCGCAAGCAGCCGTGCCTCGTCATTGATCTTGTACAGTCTCGGAAACAGCGGCGCCATGAGAAACATGACAAGTGCCACGCCCGTGCAGCACATCACGGAAAAAGCGATCAGCTTGTTATCCGTATCCCTTGCCTCCTTCATCTTTCCGGCGCCGAGCAGCTGTCCCACAATGATGGCGACCGAGTCCCCCAGCGCGATGAAAACGATATTGAACACATTATTGATCGTGTTGGAGACATTCAGCCCGGCGACGACATTCAGCCCACGGATAGAATAGCACTGTGTCAGCATCGCCATGCCCGCTGCCCACAGCGTCTCGTTAAACAGCAGTGGGCTTCCTTTTCTGATGATCTTAACCGTCAGCTCCCCCGGAACCTTCAATGTCCGATACAATCCTGTGACAAAAGAATACGCTGCATTCTCACCGCTGCTGCTTTTGTGGACGCCGATCACCGTGATCAGCATCTCCACATAGCGCGAGAGCACCGTCGCGATGGCCGCACCGCTCACGCCGAGCGCCGGCGCGCCAAATTTTCCATAGATCAGTATATAGTTAAACACCAGATTAACAATAACAGCTGCTATCCCCGCTTTCATGGGCAGTATCGTCTGACCGCACTCGCGCAGTGTGCTCGAGTAGATCTGTACCACCGCAAAGGCCGGCAGGCCGATCAGCATGATCTTCAGATACTTCTCCCCATGAATTAATGTCGCCGCGATACTTTCCGCAGAACCCTCCCCTTTCAGATAAGCACTGATCAGGTTTGTGCCAAAAAACAAAAAAAGAACAGCCGTCATCGCTGTGATGATCGTGACCATCCACAGTTTAAACCGCATCGTCTGGCGCACGCCCTCATGGTTCCCCTGCCCGAAATACTGCGCCGTAAAGATACCCGCGCCAGAGACGCCGCCAAAGATACACAGATTATAGACAAAAATCAGCTGATTGACAATCGCCACCCCTGACATCTGCTCTGTTCCGACCTGACCGATCATAATATTGTCAAGGAGGCTGACAAAGTTGGTGATTCCGTTCTGGATCATAATTGGCACCGCGATCAGGAGCACCATCTTATAAAAATCCCTGTCCCCAATAAACTTTGCACATATTTTTTTCATAGCTT
The DNA here is from genome assembly GCA_009774245.1 of Lachnospiraceae bacterium. GTDB lineage: Bacteria > Bacillota > Clostridia > Lachnospirales > Lachnospiraceae > COE1. Next base: position 5,911 of record VSNM01000076.1, read on the forward strand.
CCTCCCCCTGATTTTATATTCCTCTCTGCAGAAATACGCAGAGCCCCAGCCACAACATGCTCTGGAGCGAATCTTTTATATCATAACACGATTTCATTTGAAATACAAGCTTGTCGCTGCTTTGAAAGTATTCAGAATTGTGCATGATTTTGCAAAATGTTACTGTTCACACAGGATGCATTTTTTGCATGGATTTTTACTCGTTATTCGTTGTAAATAGCAGGCAAGTATTTTATAATGAAAGATATAAACCAAAATATGAATATATAGAAAGGAAAAACCCAACCATGAGTAATGTAATCGATGTGATCAAAAAACGCAGTTCCACAAGGGGCTACACCCCTGAACCGCTGACAGAAGACGAACTGAATATCTTACTGAACGCCGGACTGCAGGCGCCCACCGCGGCAAACAGGCAGGAAATCCATTTCACAGTACTAAAGGGCGATAATCCTGTCTTGCAGGCGCTCGAGGACGAAAAGAACCGCCTGCGCGGACTATCGGCACAGACACATAACTTCTACTACGAGGCACCCACCGTCATCGTACTAAGCGCGGACAGCACCTACAAGTGGAGCCCCCTCGACGCTGGAATCGCCGTGGAGAACATGGCGCTCGCAGCGGAAGAGCTCGGTCTGGGCAACCTGATCATCGGCTGTATCTACGACGCCCTGCGCGGGGAGAAGAAAGACTATTTCTCAAAAGCCCTCCAATTTCCGGCGCAGTACGAATACGAGATCGCCATTGCGTTTGGCCATAAGGCAGTCACGAAGGAGCCGCATACCTATGACATAAACGCACAGGTCACTTATCTGTAAATGACTTGCATATTTACCAAAAAAGTTTATAATTAAGATAATAATCCGTGCAATCTGGGGAGACTGCATGGATTAACCATGTAATACAAATGAAAGGGGAACTTTAATAATGAACGAATACGATAGCATTGAAAAAAAGCTGACCAAATCCTTTTTTAGGGTTGCTTCCATCATGACAGTTGTCGCACTATTAGTGCTGATCGCCCTGATCGCCATCTCCAACAGGTATTCCTACGCACTGAAAAATTTTGGCTTTGCGCAGGGCGATATCGGCAAGGCGATGTTTGAATTTGCCGACAGCAGATCATCGCTGCGAGCCGCGATCGGTTATGACGATGCCGACGCGATTGCCACGGTGGTACAGCAGCACAACGAAAACAAAGTAAAATTCGAGGAATACTTCACCATCGTCGAGAACACGATCGTGTCGACGGACGGCAGAAAAACCTATGACGAGATCAGTTCTGAGCTGAATGCGTACTGGGCGCTGGACTAGGAGATCATGAAGCTCGGCGCCACAACGGACAGGGAACTCTGCAGGCAGGCACAGGATATCGCGCTTCAGGAACTGGCTCCCGCATACACCAGCATTTACAGCAAGCTTCAGTCCCTCCTGGATGTAAAAGTAACCGAAGGCAATCACTTGTCCACCGCTCTCATTGTGACAGAGCTGATCCTGATCGTCGTCATTGTCATTGTCATCGCGTTCTCACTGACATTGTCTACAAAGATCGGCAAAAAGATCGCAAAGGGAATCGCATCTCCTCTCGGAAAACTTGGCCAGCGTCTCAAGACCTTCTCAACCGGAGACCTCACTTCTCCATTCCCGATGGTGAATACGGGCGATGAAGTGGAGCACATGGAAAAAGACGCCACGGAGATGGCAAACAACCTGAACCTCATAATCCATGACATCAGCGAGGTGCTCGGCGAGATGGCCGGCGGAAACTATGCTGTCAAGTCAAAGCAATCAGAAAGATACACCGGAGATTTCCAGAAATTATACGAATCCATGCGCGGACTGCGCGATCAGATGGTGGAAACCCTGACATCCATCGGCGAGGTTTCCAATCAGGTATCTTCCGGCTCCGGCGACCTCGCTGACGCATCGCAGATACTTGCCGAGGGCGCGACAGAACAGACGAACGCAGTGATGGAACTGCACGCTACGATCTCCGAGATCACAAACACGATGGAAAAGAGCGCCCAGAGCGCAGACGAGTCCTACACGAAGGCACAGCTCTACGCAGATAAGGCAGACAACAGCCGGGAGGAAATGAACTCCATGATGGCGGCAATGGAACGCATCAATACCGCTTCCAACAGAATCGGAGACATTATTTCCGAGATCGAGTCTATCGCCTCACAGACCAATCTGTTATCCCTCAATGCATCTATTGAGGCTGCGAGAGCCGGCGAGTCAGGACGCGGTTTTGCAGTTGTGGCTGACCAGATCAGGGTACTGGCAAACCAGAGTGCGAAGGCTGCCGTTGACACAAGAGAACTAATCGAAGGTTCCATCCGGGAGGTTGCGGACGGAAACCGCGCGGCAGAGAATGCGGCGAACGCCATCAGCTCCGTGGTGGACGGCATCAAGCAGATCGCCGACTTCTCCAGGAACCTCAAAACTATGGTGGAAGATCAGACCGAGGCAATGCGGCAGGCCGAGAAGGGCATCAATCAGATCTCAGAAGTCGTACAGAGCAATGCTGCTACCGCACAGGAAGCTTCCGCAACAAGTGAAGAATTATCCGCACAGGCGTCAATCCTGGACGGCCTGATCGGGCAGTTCTCCCTGAAAGAATAATACTATCGTTTGTAAAAAGCGCCCCGCCCTCCGGTTTCGAAGGACGGGACGCTTTTTGTTTTTTTATTTGAAATACCGCACGCCTGCCTCAAAGATCTTCATATCCTGTTCTCCATAAATATTTACTGCCACCGCGTCCCCGCGTCTCTCCACGTGCGCCATCTTGCCAAGGCATCGTCCGTCAGGAGATGTGATTCCCTCGATCGCCGCGTAGGAGCCATTGACATTCCACTCCTCGTCCATCGAGATGTTTCCATTAAAGTCCGCGTACTGTGTCGCTACCTGCCCTTTTGCAAAGAGCTTGTCTATCCACTCCTGCGGCGCCACAAAACGTCCCTCACCGTGGGATGCAGGTGTCACATAGGTCCGCCCAAGCTCTGTAAGCTGCAGCCACGGAGACTTGTTCGTAACCACCTTCGTGTACACCATCCTGGAGATATGGCGGTTGATCGTATTGTACGTGAGTGTCGGTGAATCCTCCTTCTGCCCTGTGATCTCACCATAAGGCACCAGCCCGAGCTTGATCATCGCCTGGAATCCGTTGCAGATGCCGAGCGCCAATCCATCCCTCTCATTCAACAGCCGGTTCACTGCCTCCCTGAGCTTCTCATTCTGAAACGCTGTCGCGAAGAACTTAGCGCTCCCATCGGGCTCGTCGCCGGCGGAAAAGCCGCCAGGAAACATGATAATCTGCGCCTGTGCGATCGCCTTCTCAAACTCGTCGACAGAGTCCCTGATATCGGCAGCGGACAGATTGCGGAACACCTTTGTCACGACGCTGGCTCCGGCGCGCTCAAATGCGATCGTCGAGTCATACTCGCAGTTCGTGCCGGGAAATACCGGTATAAATACCGTGGGCTTTGCCACCTTGTTTTTGCATACATAGATATCTTTTGTGTCATAAAGCTTTGTCTCAATCGCGTCTGTTCCCTTCACCGCCTTGGTCGGGAACACTTTCTCAAGCTTTGAGGTCCATGCCTTCAGCGCCTCGTCCATCGCCACCGTCACATCTCTGTACACAAAGCCCTCATTCTCAGCCAGCACTGTGGCAATTACCCTGTAAGCTGTGCCGTTCGCTGCGAGCCTATCAAGCTTGTCAACTGGAACCTCGGCAATGATACTGCCCATCTTATTTTCAAAGAGCTCGTCTGCCGCGAGTGTGTCCTCAAACGCGACGCCCATCTTGTTTCCGAACGCCATCTTCGCCGCGGACGCCACGATTCCCTTCGAGTCGAGCGCATACGCCGCCACGATCACATGATCTGCGATCAACTGTGCAATACCGCTGTACAGTTCCATGACTTTGCCATAATCAGGAAGATCATACGCATTCTTGGGCAGATCAAATACAACAAGCCTGTCCCCCGCGTTCTTCAACTCTGGTGTGATGATATCCTGCTTCTTCGCGACATCGACCGCAAAGGACACCAGCGTCGGAGGCACGTCGATCTCATTGAATGTACCTGACATGGAGTCCTTGCCGCCGATCGATGGCAGCCCATAACCGATCTGCGCATCGTATGCGCCAAGCAGCGCCGCAAACGGCTGGCTCCAGCGCGAAGGCTCCTCCGTCATGCGTCTGAAATACTCCTGGAACGTAAACCGAATCTTTCTAAAGTCACCGCCTGCTGCCACGATCTTCGCCATGGATTCCGTCACAGCGTAGACTGCTCCGTGATACGGACTCCAGCTCGACAGATATGGATCAAAACCGTATGCCATCATGGTCACGACATCCGTCTTTCCCTTTAATACAGGAAGCTTCGCAACCATCGCCTGCGTTTCTGTCAGCTGATACTTCCCGCCATAGGGCATAAACACGCTGCCCGCCCCGATCGACGCGTCGAACATCTCCACAAGCCCCTTCTGCGAGCACACATTGAGATCGTTGAGCGTGGCAAGGACAGCCTCCCTCACATTACCGGCTTTCAGCGCATTCTCAACCTTCGGAACAGCTATCCTGTCAAGATAATTATCCTCCTTCACAGGAGCGTCCACAAAGACACTCGTCTCCTGATGCGCCCCATTCGTGTCGAGGAATGCCCGCGCGATATCCACGACCTTCTTTCCTCTCCACATCAGCACAAGCCTTGGCTCCTCTGTCACGGTCGCAACCTTCACCGCCTCGAGATTCTCCTCCGCGGCATACGCCAGAAACCGGTCTGCATCCCCGGGATCTACGACCACTGCCATCCGCTCCTGTGACTCTGAGATCGCAAGCTCCGTGCCATCAAGTCCCGCGTATTTTTTTGGCACCTTATCCATATCCACGACAAGTCCGTCCGCCAGCTCCCCGATTGCCACGGACACGCCACCCGCGCCAAAGTCATTGCACTTCTTGATGAGCCTGCTGACCTCCGCCCTGCGGAACAATCTCTGAAGCTTGCGCTCTGTCGGCGCATTTCCCTTCTGAACCTCCGCGCCGCAGGTCGCCAGTGAGGCCGTTGTATGTACCTTCGAAGAACCTGTCGCTCCACCGCAGCCGTCGCGCCCGGTCCGTCCGCCGAGCAGAATGATGATATCGCCCGGATCAGAGTTTTCGCGAATCACGCTCGCCCTCGGAGCCGCAGCCATGACCGCGCCGATCTCCATTCTCTTAGCGACATAATTTGGATGGTACACCTCCTTGACAAACCCTGTCGCAAGTCCGATCTGGTTTCCGTAGGAGGAGTAACCGCTCGCCGCGCCGCGGACGAGCTTCTTCTGGGAGAGCTTCCCGCGCATCGTATTCTCCACAGGCACCGTCGGATCGGCCGCGCCTGTGACGCGCATCGCCTGATAGACATAGGTGCGCCCTGACAGCGGATCACGGATCGCGCCGCCCAGACAGGTCGCCGCGCCGCCAAACGGCTCGATCTCTGCCGGGTGATTGTGCGTCTCATTCTTAAAATTTACCAGCCACTCCTCCGTGACGACACCCTTTCCGTCCTCCTTATCGATCTCGATCGGAACGACGATCGAACACGCGTTGATCTCATCGGACTGCTCCATGTCCTCGAGTTTTCCGTCCTTTTTCAGCTTTCGCATCGCCATGAGCGCCAGATCCATCAGGCAGACATACTTGTCCGTTCTGCCGGCAAAGATCTCCCCGCGCACAGCCATATACTGCTCATACGTCGTTCTGATCGGCTCTGTATAATAACCATCCTCAAACCGAATCTCCTTTAACTCCGTGGAAAATGTCGTATGACGACAGTGATCAGACCAATACGTATCGAGCACGCGAATCTCCGTCACCGTCGGGTCCCTGTGCTCCTCGCTGCTAAAATAATTCTGAATATGCTGAAAATCCTTAAATGTCATGGCCAACCCAAGCGAATCATAGAGTTCCCTCAGATCATCCTCCGGCATCCCGGCAAACCCGTCAAAACTGCCCACATCAGCCGGCTCGTCAAAAGCCTGTACCAGTGTCCCGGGTTTTTCCATCCCTGTCTCCCTCGAATCCACAGGATTGATACAGTAGCGCTTGATCTTGTCAAACTCATTGTTGGAGATCGTTCCGGTCAGCAGGTATGTGACTGCCGTCTTGATGACCGGCTGCTCGTCCTCCTTCAAAAACTGTACGCACTGTACCGCGGAGTCCGCCCTCTGGTCAAACTGCCCTGGCAGATACTCCACCGAAAAGCAGCGCGCATCCGCCGGCACCTCAATGCGCTCCCTGTACAAATCATCGACAGGCGGCTCTGAAAAGACGCACCTGCAGGCCTTCTCAAACACTTCATCCGAAAGGTTCTCGACATCATAACGGATAAAGATCCTGACCTTCTTTAATCCGGCGATGCCCAGATAACTCTTCAGCTCCTCCTCAAGCTCCCTTGCCTTTACCGCAAAGTCTTCCTTCTTTTCCACATAGATCCGTTTTACATTTTCCATCTTGCCAATCCTCCAGTTTCTTATTTACCATAATTGGAAACATTGCTGCTGTCCACACGCTCAAAGTCTACCCATACATACTTCCCATCCTCTGTGCTGCCCTCGACATCCTTTATGCTTCCATGCTCCACAAGCTGTATCGCTGCCTCGACAGCCGCATGTCCCTGTCCGCTTCCCGACTGATACACTGTAAATGCCATATCACCGCTGCGAATTGCCTCACAGCCGTCTGCTGTGGCGTCAACGCCGAGAATCGGAAGCGCGCTGCAGTCAATCCCGCTGTTTTTGCATGCATCCACGACACCAAGCGCCATCGAGTCGTTGTTGCAGACAACACAGTCCACCGGTACTCCCGTGCGCAGGAACAGTTCAAACAACTGCTGCGCCTGTCCTGTCTCCCAGTTCGCGCTGTCCTCAAATACATAGTGAATCTGCCTGCCGCTTGCATCCAGTGTCCGCTTTACACCTGTCGTCCTGCCCTCTGTGGCGGAATGACTCGCCGGCCCCTTGATCAGCGCCACATTGAGCTCCTGTCTGCCGGACAGTTTACTCAGCACATATTCCGCCTGAAACTGCCCTGCTACCTGCTCGCTGGAACCGACATAGACATACCTGCCGGCCTCCAGATGCTTTTCATCCGGACAGCTGTTGACAAACACGATCGGTATATCGCCTGCGCTCATCTTTAGCTGCACGGCGATATCGACCGACACCGGACTGCAGATGATCACATCATAGCCCTCTGCAGCCGCCCTCTTCAACTGAGCCACCTGCTCCTCGATAGAGCCCTGCGCATCCTCCATGACAAACTGCGCCCCCATCTGCGCCGCCTGCTCCGCGGCGCCATCCACAAGCGTCTGACGGAAGGTATCCGCCTCATTCAATGAAAAAAATATTTTTATCCCGCCCTTTCCGGCAGCGGCGTTCTGTCCGCATCCCGTTATTGTCACGATCATCATGACAATGGCAAACCATAACGACATCCTCCTGATCATCACAGTCCTGCCTCCTCTCCGATCTTAAATCTGGCAACCTGCTCGTAGAGCTCCTCCGCCGATGCTGTCAGCTCCCTTGCGCCCTCAGATACACGCTCACTGCTGTTTGTGATGTTGTCCACCTGACGCACCATCGCCTCCGATGTTGCCAGGATTTCCTCCGAACTGGCAGCCTGCTCCTCCGAGATGGCCGCCACGTTCGTCGCCACGTCATCAACCTTCCCGACCTTCGCGATCATCTCGCGCACGAGCATACTCACCTGATCGATATTTCCAAAGATGGCGTCAAACGTATGCAGGGTATCCCCTACCAGATCGCTGCTGTGGTTGATGTTGTCAACACTCTCCTTCGTCTGCCTGACAGTATCTCCCACCAGACCGTTGATCTGGCTGATCAGACCTTCTATATTGCGCACCGCATCGGCGCTGGTATTGGCAAGCTGGCCGATCTCCGTCGCCACCACCGCAAAACCTCTGCCCGCTTCCCCTGCGCGGGCCGCCTCGATCGAAGCATTGAGCGAGAGCAGCGCTGTCTGGTCCGCAATATTGCCGATAATCTCCGTGATATTTGTGATCTCAGCCGATGCCTTCCCAACCTCGTCAATCGACTGCTGCAGCTTCTGCACTGACAGGTTGATCGTATCCATCGCACTGCTGACGCGCTGCAGGTCTGATTTTCCGTTTTGGGATACTGTGACTGTCTCCCGCATTTTGATATCCACCTGCTCACCGTCATCCTTTGTCTCAGATACCACCATCGCAAGTGTTGTCGCATGCTCCGCGATCTCGCCGACAGACATCGACAGCTGCTCCACTGTGGTGTTGAGCTCCCTCATGGACTGCCCCTGCAGCTTGGATGCATCATACATTTGTCTGGATATCGTGTCGCTGTCACCTGCCTGCGTACTCAGCTTGCCAGACACAGTATGTATCGAGGCAATCATCCGCTGCATGGTCAGTATGAACTGCTTCACATATCCACTCATAACGCCGATCTCATCATTGCTCCTGGCTTCGATCGACACTGTGAAATCCCCGTTCGTCATCGCTGTGATCACCCTGATCAGCTCCTTGACAGGGCGGATCACGATATGTACCACACGCTCTACCAGCACCGCCAGCACGATCACGGACAACAGACCGATCGCCATCATCATGTTTCGCACGCTGTCGATATCGGCATAGATCACCTTTGTGGGAATATATGACACCAGCACCCAGTCCGTCCCCTGTATCTGTGAAAACGCCGTCATGTTTCTGTCGATCTCAACCATATCAAAATCGTACTGCGCCACCTTCTGCCAGATATTGCGCAGAAAGACATCCTGCGAATCACCCAGCTTCGTCGATATCAGATCGCTCTCATGGTGCGCCAGGATCGTTCCGTCTGAGCTGCTCACCAGAAAGGCTCTCGCCTGATCCATCTCGATATAGCTGTTTACAATGATGCTGATCCGCTCCAGCGTAAGATCCGCCGAGATCACCTTGATCGTGCCTGACTTGTCATCCAGTATACCGGAGGCGCTGATGACATTCTCGCCTCTGGCGTTCGTGTACGCGTTGGTCAGCCCCATATTCCATCTGGTCAGGCCTTCCCTGTACCACACGGTCTGCGTCGGGTCCGCCTCTGTTTTCTCCGACGCCGATGCCTTCATGAGACTGCCTTTTTCATCCGCGATATACAGTCCGTCCGGAAAATTGTCATCATACCCGTAATAGCTGTCCAGAATCGCCTGCAGCTGCTGCTCATTGGGACCTGTCTGCTCGATCACCTGTTTTGCCGCCCGAAACGCTGACAGATTCTCGTTGAGCCACGCCTCTATCTGGTTGGTCTGGTTCCCAATCGACGAGCTCAACAGATTTTCCGAGTAATCCTTAATAATATTTTTTGATATGTAATATAGGATTCCCACCAACAGTATCATGATGACAATCACCACTGGCAGTATGATGCCGAGCAGTTTTACTTTGATGGAAACGATTTTCTTTTGTTTTTCTTTCCGTTCTCCTGCCATTTTTCTTCGCCTTTCTATAACAAAAACAGCCGTTATTTATTCTTTGCCATCCCAACAATATGTGCAGAGCTTACAGTGATCCAGCCCCGTCGCGTCAAGCATATCGTCCAGCCTGTTAAAACGAAGCGATGTAAAGTTCAGCTCCTTTCTGATTTCTTCGACCATCTGTTCATATTTCTCAGACTCCGGATCTGCGTACTCTTTCAGGATCTCCCTTGTCACCTTTCCGTTCTCCAGCCGCTCTATGACGCGCCTGGTGATCAGATCCATCTCCGACGAGGAACGCGAGAAATTCAGATATTTGCACCCATATAACAATGGCGGACACGCCGGTCTGATGTGCACCTCCTTCGCGCCGCTCTGATACAGAAATTCCGTGGTCTCACGAAGCTGTGTGCCCCGCACAATCGAATCGTCGATCAGCAGCAGGCTCTTGTCCTTGATCAGCTCGTCCACTGCCAGCAGCTTCATCTTGGCGATCAGATTGCGCTTGCTCTGCATAGTCGGCATGAAGGAGCGCGGCCATGTCGGCGTATACTTGATAAACGGTCTGGAAAACGGTATCCCGGACTCATTGGCATAGCCCACTGCATGCGCAATACCGGAATCCGGCACACCGGCCACAATATCCGGATCCACATTGTCACGCCGCGCCATCTTTTCCCCGCAGCGATAGCGCATCTGCTCTACGTTGACGCCCTCATAGGAGCTGGCCGGATACCCGTAATATACCCAAAGGAAGGTGCAGATCTTCATATCCTTCTGCGGATTGACAAGCGTCACGCAGTTTTTCTCCGTCATCACGATGACTTCTCCCGGTCCCAGTTCCTTATAATCCGTATAGCCGAGATTCTTGTACGCAAAATTCTCAAATGACGCGCAGAATCCATCGTCCTTCTTTCCGATTACGATCGGCGTCCTGCCATATCTGTCCCGCGCAGCGTAGATTCCCGCCTTATTCATCAGCAGGATAGACAGTGAACCATCAATGGACTCCAGCGCAAAATTGATACCTTCTATCAAATTCTCCCTGCGGTTGATGAGCGCCGCGACAAGCTCTGTGGCATTGACCTCCCCGCCGCTCATCTCCTGGAAATGTGCATGTCCCACATCGAAGAGACGCTGTATCAGCTCGTCCGTATTGTTGATCTTGCCCACAGTCGTCAGCGCATATGTGCCATGATGCGAGCGGATGATCAGAGGCTGCGGCTCATAGTCCGATATACAGCCAATCCCATAATTCCCATGCATCTCCGTCACATCTTTGTCAAATTTCGTCCGGAACGGTGCATTCTCAATGTTGTGGATCGCCCTGTTAAACCCACCGTTTCCATACACCGCCATACCGCCGCGCCTGGTTCCCAAATGGGAGTGGTAATCAATGCCAAAAAACAAATCAAATACACAATCCTGCTGTGAAGTTACTCCAAAAAAGCCACCCATACTTGTTCCCTCTCTGTTAAAAATCATTTTCTCCTAAGTCTCATAACCCTATGTAACTATTAAGCCAAAATCACCCCCCAATGTCAACCAAATCTTTTACATTTAAACCACCCTGTTTTTTAAAAAACGCTTATTCTCATACATGGCAGTATCCGCCGCCGTGACCGCCTCATCGATCTTCTCCCGCCTGGCGGTATCGCAGATGCTAAAGCCATTTGCAATCTGAATCTCATATGTACGCCCCTTTACCATGTTCGCCTCCCTGATCAGCTTCTGAAATTCCGCAAGCCCTGCCTCGTATGATTCCTGCAGGGATACCCCCGTCATCAGCACGCAGAACTCATCTCCGCCAATGCGGTAAGCTTTCCCATACCTGCCAAAGCTGTCCGCAATGATCTTCGACGCGGCGCTGAGCAGTTCATCGCCCTTCTCATGCCCCTGATTGTCATTGACTTTTTTGAGATCATTGACATCCAGAAAGACAATGCCAAGCTGTGAGATCCCTGTCTCCCCGCCCGCATAGGCCTCGATCTGCTCCAGGTAAGCCGTCCTGTTGCCAAGGCCTGTAAGTCCGTCCGAGTAAGCGAGACTGCTGATAATGTCATATTTCAGACCATTCTCAAACAGTCTGTATGTCTCAAGCTGGCTGCTGACAGCGAGGCAGACGATAAAGACCAGCATGCCAACCCTCATATACTCTGCCCTGTCCATATGATCTGACTGGGAATGCCTCACGATCTCACACAGCGTGGAAATCCCCAATGCACCCATCCCCGACAGCTGCAGGACATAGTTCAGCACCACCTGATGCCTCCGAATCCTGCGACACAGCTCCACAGTTACCCAGACCAGCAGTATCACGCAGCTGGCAATCATCGCCAGGCCCGCCACATGCAGCACCAGATGCAGATCACTCACACCCGACAGCTGTATCAACACTGCCGCAAAAATATACAAACTATCGACATAACAGAATACCCTCATAAATCTGTTCCTGAAAATCTGATACTCGCAGTTCAGATACAAAAGCAGCGGCATACTGTCCAGTATCAGTATCATGTTGTCTATAAGCTGCAGGATGCGCATGTCCGTCACCAAAAACTGTATGACATTTGTCTCGATCACACTCCACACACTGATCAGCACCGCATACAGCCCCAGCCAGATCATGCCATGATTTTTCCGTGCACGGCTGTAAGCCGGCATCAGGCCGATCGCGATCAGGATCAGACCAATGATCGCCATGAGCATACTCACGGTAATGCCAAATGCTTTTTCCTTTAAGAATGCCTGTATGATATCCGTCTTGTCCCCCCACATCGTATGGTCTACCGTGACTGCATTGGTGTCATACACCATATCAATCTGCAGCTCCACAAGCGCTTCGGAGCAGTTGTCATGAAGTTTCACGATATTCCACAGATTTCCGGGCGAACGATTGTAAAATCTTGACTCGTAGACCTCTGTCTCATAGATTACTTCCCCATCGATCAACAACTTTGTGTACACATCCTTGGAACGAAACACAAGACTCTCGTCGCCATCCATGGGAGGCAGCCTGTGATAGATCGACAATACCCCCGTCTCCTCATCCATATACCCGCCAAGCCTGCTCAGATCTGCTGGCTCTGTCCCCTCCCGGTCAAGCGTCCAGTCGGCGCTGATATCAATATAATCAGTCGTACCCTTCCCGCCCTGATCAGACTCCCTTGTAAGATACACTGCGATCACAATGACCAGCATCCCCAAAAGTCCCAGCACATACATGGGAGCGATCAGTTTTTCTCCTTTATTCATACCCCACCTCAATGATTATATGTCTTGCATACAATTACCTATTTCTATTATATTTCTTTACGGCAAATACCACAAGCAAAAATTACTTCCTCACAAAAAAAAGCGCTGGTGCCAGCGCTTTTTTCTCAACCCACCTTGTCTTTTCTATATATATAGAATCCATAATCCGGCATTTCCTCGCCGTTTGCCCTCAACTGCTTCTCATAAGCCTTGTCGTACTTTCCGCAGAAATAGATCTCAAGCAGCGTCTTAAAATCAGGAAGCAGCCGCTCGCCTGTCACCACGCCCCTGTCATCAATATATCCTGCGCCCTTCCAGTCAAATACAGTCTCGCCAAAACGACAGATCTGCCATGTTGCAGGGTTTTCCTCCCGGATATCCGTCTGACTCAGGTCAATGCACAACAGTCCGTCCCACTCGCCGATCGGCACGAAATTCTTCACGCGGTCAAGTTTCAGATTCACAAGATTCCTGTTGGTGCAGATCTTGCGGAAGCTCTCCATGGAGGCATACAGATTTTTGAGCGGATTCCCATATGGCAGGGCAGTCAGCTCCAGCCAGCACAGCCCCTTCTCACCCTCCGTCCTGCCGCACTCCATGCCATCCAGCGGCACCGGTGCGCTGATCACGGTAAAATCATAGCAGTACGCCTTCAGATATGCCCTGAAAAGAAGCGGCAGCCTGATGTCAAAATGCCCCTCAAACGCGTCCAGCTCCTCGTCCGTCACGGTACTGGGTATCAACATGTCCGCGCTCGCAACCCCTCTCCTGATCAGCGACTGAAATGCTTTCTTCACAAATTTTTCCTCTGTCTGTATCATATACCTTACCTCTTACTTCTCATCAAACACTCTCTGTCAGATAAAATATATCATACCCAGAACCACTTATGTATAAAACGGCGAAATCCGTATCCGAATTGGCGAAATCCGTCGTTTTATATCTCTTTTTTTAACGAGACATACATCAGTATCCTGACCGCAAACATACCGTCCTCATCACTGATCTCCATATTCCCATCATACTTCTCCACAATCCGCCTCACATTTTTGATTCCCAGTCCGTGAACCTGTGACGCATCTGCCCTGTCGTAATCCTTTGTCGACAGATATTTATCCTCCGACTTCACCAGCCGGCCGCTGTAGCTGTTTCTGATATCGATCAGTAGCATCCCCTTCTGATACTGAATCCTGATCTGCAGCAGCTTGTCCTCTGACTTCCCTGCAGCCTCGATCGCATTGTCCATCAGATTTCCAAGAATAATGTTCCAGTCAAACGCTGACACGTCCAACTCCTGCGGCACGCACACATGACATCTGACAGTTCCGAGCTCCCGCTTTGCCCGCTCGAGCATCAGATTGACCAGACTGTCAATCTCCGCGTTACCGCTGCTGATATGCTCTCCCTCGCTCAGCAGATCCGCCTGCATATTCTGAACATATCCCGCGATCTCGCACGCCCTTCCCCGCTCCGCCAGCATCAAAAGCTCGCTCAGGTGATGCTTCAGGTCATGCCGGAGCCCCCGCACCTTCTCCTCCGACTTCATGACGACATTGAGCTGATTGGAATAACTCTCAAGCTGACGCGTCACGAGGGCGCTCTCCTTCAATTTGATGTATGCGCCCACCAGCTCATCACAGATATAAAACACGATCAGGTTCAGACTGATGATACCGGCGCTGACCGCAAAGCCTATGTATCTGTTCTCCTCCTCAAATGCAATCAGCACAAAGATGACAATCACACTGATCACTGGCAGGAAAATCAGCAAGTCCCAGTGCTTCAGTGCGGTGTCCTCCCTGATGTTTTTGATACAGAACTTCTCCATCACGCGCTCGCACACAAACATCAGTAAGAAAATAGTATAATACATCTCCCTGCCATAATCCCCGTCCACCCTGCAGTCATACAGCATGTATACTGCCAGTGCCTCACAGAACAGATTCACACCCTGTATCAGCACTGCCGCCAGCAGCTTCTTGCCCTGCTTCCCGTGATACACCTGTGCCAGCAGATATAGGAAAATAGTACTGATTATAAATCTGACCAGTATCGGGACAGGCAACGTGCCAGACAGCCAGACCACAGCCAGATACAGCACGTATGATGCCGGTTCCACGCCCTTTTTGACGCGCACGGTGTCGAAAAAACAATGCATATACCGAAAAATTATGTATAATAACGCGATATGATGTATTCCCATTCCTACCATTTCAAGAATCCTGTCCCCATGCAAAATCCATAATCTGTTTCCGAACCTGCTTTCTATAAGGCTGGCTGATGTTCAGCTCCGCGCCTCCGTTCATCTTCACAAGCTCATAGCTGCACTCGCTCATGTGGTTCATATTGATGATATATGACTGGTGGATCTGTATGAAATTCCCCGGCATAATGCCTGCCAGATCTTTGATCTTACCGGTAAACCGGATCGTCGACTGCACCGTGACCATGTTGATCTTCTTATTGTCGCTGTAGAAATAGATAATGTCCCTGTATGGAATCTTGCAGTTATAGCCGTCCGCCCTGTACTCAAACACCGTATTGTTCCGATTGTACAGGCGCAGCGCCTCATCGATCGTATCGCTGATATCCTGC
Source organism: Lachnospiraceae bacterium (assembly GCA_009774245.1). Lineage (GTDB taxonomy): Bacteria > Bacillota > Clostridia > Lachnospirales > Lachnospiraceae > COE1. Next base: position 21,254 of record VSNM01000076.1, read on the forward strand.
GCACTGATCGGCTTGATGAGGAAATCAATCGGATGAATTTTGAAAAGTTCCAGCGCATAACTGCTTCTGGAAGAAATATAGGCGATGCTGATGTCCTGATTTTCCAGCTCGCGGCGAATCTGCCTGCCAATCTGTATGCCGTCTGTGGTCACCAGCTCGATATCCAGAAAGAGCAGGTCTATGGATTTCTTTTTCGTCATATCCTGATAAAGCTCCTCACCTGTATACCAGATGGAGACTTCTATCCCGACTTTGTTCCTCCTGTCATACTCGTATATCATATCCGCTATCTGCGCGCACGCGGCGCGCTCATCATCACAAATACCTATATTGTACATATCTGCTCATGCCCTTCCGCTACTGTTCCCTGCTGTTTTCTTCCAATGTATCCATATCCGTTGTATCTGCTTCTTCCGACACATCGATCTCAGACTCCTTTGGTAAAAGCGTGATCCTGCCGGTATCAACCTTCACGACCGGACGCACTCCGTATCCCTCCAGCCCCACTGCCTTGTCACCCCGCAGCAGTCTTGATTTGTAACCAATGTCGACGACGTAGCAATTGCTGGCCATATCCGGCACAGGTTCGCGCAGCCACCAGTAATAAGTCTCAAGCCCCAGCTCCAGCGAAAACATCTGATACCATGCGGTCTGATCCTGTTCAATAGCCTGTGCTGTCGGTTTCGCACGGATATTGACATCCGCCTCCACCAGCCACGACAGCTCCTCCTCCGAGAGCAGATACACCAGATCCGTACTGGAAACCTCGCCTCCGTCCAGCGCATTGCCGTTCGTGATGTTCTCGGTCGGCACGATGGCCTCACGCTCCTGCCGGGTGAAACCGTTGAGAAATCCTGGCTCGCTCGCGTATCCGTTCTTGTGGGCAGACATCGCACTCGTCACAGGCCCGATTCCGTCATAAACCACGTTCTCCCTGTCCGAATTGAGCCATGCCCTGAGGTCTGAGTCAGCCCAGCGGCTGTTTCCGCGCACATATGCCTGCAATTCCATATTCCGGTCTGCCTCTGTCTCATTGACACTCCAGTACATATTGCCGTCGTCATCACAGTTAAACTCTCCGCTGTCCGCTGCATTGAACGCCTTCATCGTCAGGATATTCTCAGCGATCAGCACAACCTCCCCGTTTTCAGCGGTCCTGATAACCCGCCACTCAATCGGCTCTCCGAGATACGTGCCAAACAGTACATGATCCCCCAGGGCGGGAAGCGTGTTCCCGCCTGGTTGTACCGCCTTACCTCTCTCATGAAAATACATGACCATGCAGATTGTCACGACCACAAAGATTTCTATGAGCTCAAGCGCCCTCTTTCGTCTGTCTGTGTTCCTGTTTTTCTCTGAACGTAAAATATTCATAAAAATCTCCCTGCCCGCTCTATGATTTTAAAGTCCGCGTGGCATTGAGCACCGCGATGATCATGACGCCGACATCCGCAAAGATCGCCCACCACATATTGACAAAGCCAATCGCGCCCAATCCAAGACACGCAAACTTGACCACCAGCGCAAACACGATATTCTGGTGCACGATGCCCAGCGTTTTTCTCGATATCCTCATGGCTGTGGCAATCTTGGCCGGATCATCGTCCATCAGCACGATATCCGCCGCCTCGATCGCCGCGTCAGAGCCCAGCGCACCCATGGCGATGCCAAGGTCAGCCCTCGACAGCACTGGCGCGTCGTTGATGCCGTCACCGACAAAAGCAAGCCGCTCCTTCTCTCCCTTTGCCGCCAGAAGACGCTCCACCTCGGCAACCTTATCCGCCGGCAGCAGCTCGCTTTTCACCACGTCCACGCCCAGCTCCGCCGCCACTGACTCCGCCACATTGCGCGCATCGCCGGTCAGCATGATCACCTGTCTGACGCCCGCCGCCTTCAGGTCTGCGATCGCAGCCTTCGCATTCGGCTTGACAATATCCGAGATCAGAATATATCCGGCATATTTTCCGTCGACTGCCACATGAACCTCTGTCCCGATCTTTTGTGGTACTTCATACGGAATCCCCAACAGCTTCATGAGCCTGACGTTTCCTGCTGACACCTTCCTGCCGTCAATGACAGCCGACACTCCATGACCGCTGATTTCCTCCACATCGGAAACTTTTGCGGTATCGATCTGTCTTCCCGTCCGTTTTTCATAGGCCTCCTTCAGGCTCCTGCTGATCGGATGACCGGAATAGCTCTCCGCATAGGCAGCCATCTCAAGGAGCTCCTCCTCTGCGATCGCCCCGGCCGCCTCGATCTGTGTCACCTCAAAGACGCCCTTCGTCAGCGTACCTGTCTTATCACACACCACATACTTTGTCTCTGAGAGCGCCTCCAGATAATTGGAGCCCTTCACAAGCACCCCCTTCGAGGATGCGCCGCCAATGCCGCCAAAGAAGCTGAGCGGTATGGATATGACGAGCGCGCACGGACAGCTGATGACAAGCGTGGTGAGCGCACGGATCACCCATTGCGACCAGTCTGCCGGGCGCCCCACCATAAGATTTGCCACAGGTGGCAGCAACGCAAGCGCAAGCGCACCGATACACACTGCCGGTGTATAATACTTGGCAAAACGGGTGATAAAATTCTCTGATCTTGACTTCTTCATGCTGGAATTTTCAACCAGGTCCAGTATCTTTGACACCGTTGACTCCCCAAACTCCTTCGTCGTCTCGATGCGGAGCAATCCTGTGAGGTTCACACACCCGCTGATGACCTCATCTCCCTCGCAAACCTCCCGCGGAAGACTCTCACCTGTGAGGGCGCTTGTATTGAGCGCGGAGCTTCCATCAACGATCACACCGTCGATCGGTACTTTTTCTCCGGGCTGTACCACGATCACTGTCCCGACCTCAACATCGTCGGGATCGACCTGCTCGAGCTGCCCGTTCAGCTCGATATTGGCATAATCCGGCCGGATATCCATGAGCGCCGATATATTCCTGCGGCTCTTTCCCACCGCATAGCTCTGAAAAAGCTCGCCGATCTGATAAAACAGCATAACGGCTGTCCCCTCAACATACTCACCGAGGATAATGGCGCCCACCGTGGCAAGCGCCATCAGAAAATTCTCGTCAAAGACCTGCCCGTTGACAATGCCCATCACAGCCTTCCTGAGAATATCGTACCCGATAATGAGATATGGTATCAGAAAAAGCGCCAGTCTTATATATTGGTTCTCCACCCGTATCAGGCTGAACACCACGACCAGCACGGCGGATACGATAATTCTGATCAATACTTTTCGCTGTTTTTTCGTCATTTTGCGTCACATCCTTTCAAAAAACATTTCTGCGATATGCATGGACGAAAATGGCTCTTGCATCTACTGCAGAGCCATCTTCGTTCCTTCTATTTTAAGAACCGTTTGAGAACCTGTTCTCAAAAAAAGATCTCGCAGTCAGATTCGACCTTCTTGCAGTTTTTGCGCACCTCCGCCATGACAGCGGACTCTTCCGCCCCCTCCTCAAACTCGACCTTCATCTTTTGCGGCATAAATGCGACTGTTGCCTCCTTCACGCCGGCGGTCTTATTAGCCGCCTCCTCCATCTTTGCCGCGCACGCTGCGCAGTCCACCTCGATCTTGTACGTTTTTTTCATTGTGAATTTCCTCCTTTTTTACTCCTCCAGCACATGTTCCATCCCGATGCGGATGATCGCTGAGACATGCTCATCTGCAATCGAATAATAAATGTTCTTCCCTTCCCGCTTCGTCCTGACAAGCTTGCTCTGCTTTAAAAGCGCCAGTTGATGGCTCACTCCCGACTGCGTCATGTTCAGCCGCTCGGCGATGTCCCCCACACACAGCTCCTCATGATCCATGAGCAGAGAAAGAATCGTAAGCCGGGTAAAATCCCCGAATATCTTAAATACTGCTGCCAGGTCTTCCATCGTCTCCGCTGTTCCCGCCACCCTCATTGTGTCTCTCTCATCCGTGTCCTTCACCCTGCACCCTGCACCTTCCTTTCGTAACAATTCAGCTTCCCGCTACAGGATATGTTTTGCGTATTTCATTTCCTTATATGAACATTTAATCATATATTCATCTTTTTGTCAAGATTATTTTTCATTTTTTCTTATAATAATGATTAGGGTGTCAAAAGGTCCATTTTCATTGCAGAGATAATTTTTTCAAGATTGTGCCACAATATCTTGAGGCG
>VSNM01000077.1 GCA_009774245.1 Lachnospiraceae bacterium
GTAATAATCTAAATTTACTTGAGGTATTTTTTTGTGTCAATCTCTTGACCTATTTAAAGTATACAGGAAGCTTTCTCGTTCTTTTTATAATATCTCGCCCTGTCTGCCAGAGCTTCATTGTTCATGTCATCAGGATCGGTACATGACAGATCACGAATCAGTTTTCCGATTTCATCATCTCCACAGTATTTTCCATTCACATATAGAATATGTGATCCGTTACCAAACAATATGATGCAGATTTTTTTATCCAAATCAGAAAACTTTCTTCATGATTTCCATAAAAAATTTGATTTCTTTTTGAAACTATGCTATAGTAAATTTGAAAAGGCAATACCGATAGACGGTTAGCCCATTAAACTAAATTTATTTAAAAATAACCGTCAAGTTTGTGAGGCTCGGGCGGTTATTTTTTTGTGTTATTACTGCCGATGGTATATCCCAGTCCGAATGCGGTCAGCACAAGGCTGATCACCGCAAGCAGACCTTCCATAGTCATCATTCGTATCCCCTCCTTTGTCCATCTATTTCTGTACTTCGTACAGATCTCTATGTGATCGGAGAGTCACAGTCCCTCCGTGGAGGGCTAACCGCCTACCGTTATGGTATTGCCTTTTAAAAGTATAGCATATCTGTCGTAATGTCTCAACTAAATTCCAACACGGCCACACATATTTCCCCGAAAATTTTATGCCAGTATCTATCGATACTGGTTTGATCCGGCGCATACGCGCCGGTACGCCGGTACCCGGCGAAGACCTCCGTAAAAACCCCTTTTTACGGAATAGCAAGCAACGCACTCATGTACACACTCTCCCATTTCTGACGAAATGTGAGATGTGCACATGAGTGCTATTTCTGAAATAAATTTCAGAAATGCTTGTTGGGGAACATCCCCAAACCCCTTCAAAATGCCACAAGGGCATTTTGTAAAAACGTTGTGAAAACCGGAAGGTTTTTTCAAAATTTTGTGTGGCAAAAAATCTTCCTCCGGCGATTTTTTGTTAGCATTAGAAACAGTTTGTTTCGTAAAAAAATCTTGCGTCCTGTTTTCAGATATGTTATAGTAAATACAGAAAGGAACAACCGCCCACAAAGTGGTTGACCTCCCAATGTATGCAATAAGCCTACCTGGATCTGCCAAGAAACAAGGTAGGCTTATTTATTTTCGCTTATTATTCCTATCTATATAGGTAAGCAGTGCAATTAGAAAGTTGCCGCCGAAAAACATCAGGCTTAAAATCTCGTAAGTACTCATCGCACCACCTCCCTTCTTTTGTAAAAGTTAGGGAGGCTGTCCACCCTGCAACACGATTGTTCCATGTAGAAAATTCTATCACAGAATTTCGTTTAGGACAATAATCAGTTTTTATGTTGCTTGCAAATTTATTTGCTGATGTCTGTCACTTTCTTCTGCCGTTCCCTTTCATCCTGTGGCTGTACATTCTCCCGGGCTGTCCTTTCTGAATCCGTTCCTTTTTCTTCATCTTCATCTTCATAAAACTTTATCCCCAGTATGGACTCAATATTCTGCATCACATTCCTGGCTGTATACAATTTTTCTTTTGCAGGCTGCAGCTTCTCTTTGAGTGCGTCTTTTTCATTCCTGAGTCTGATATATTCATCCTGATATTCCTGAGATTTATATTTCCGCGGATTGATCCCGCTACGTTCAAGCCAGAGCTTTGACATCTTAAATTCCTTGATCTCCTCCTGGTGCTCGTTGTAATAATTCATGTTCCTGTACTTCATAAATGTGTTGTAAAATTTAAGGTATTTGAAATATATTCTGATATGGTGTCTCTTTTCGCTGATTTCAGAAATTGACAAATCGATCTGATGAATTTTCTCGTTCAGCCTGGTCACTTCTCCATATCGGGACTCATAAAATGCTCGAAACTTTTCCGGTGTCTCGATATCATATTTCTCCATAAAATTCATTGTTTTTACGAACATATTCAGATTATTTTTTTCTGCGACATATCGGTAGCCTGGTGAGTTTTGCGCCTTATCATTTTGTGACAAATCCGCTATCCGTCTGATCTCACCCTTGAAACTGCCCTTCCAGCTTTTTTTCCTGCTTTCTTTTTCTGGTGCTGTTTTTTTCTGGCTGGCGGAATTGTCCTGGCGCTTTTCGTTTTCTGGTGCCGGATCTTTCTTTTTCTTATATCTTGCCCGCAGCGAAAGATCTACGTCCTTATATTTTTCTTTGTTAGCTATCCTGTCACGGAGCATTTCCTCCGTGTAATAGTCCCCAATGGTGCCGCACCTGGTATATTTTTTTTGCCCATCTGTTATAAACGCAATACGTTTTTCATCCTTAAAAGTATAGCCCTCCTCAACTTCCATTGCAGTGACAAAATCCTCAAAAGTCTCGGATGTAAGGACTGTTCTGTCTATAGCCTCACGCAGCTTCTGAATCCACGGTTTATTATACTGCGGCTTTTGTCTTTTTCCTTTTGTCCATCGCGGCAGGACAGATAGTCCGTTATCCCTGCATAACTGGTCACTGATATCCCTGATTCGGTCACGCTCGCTGTATCCGGCATAACGGTATTTTTTGTGCTCTTTCGTATTATCAACTGCATTAAAGATAATATGACAGTGAATGTGATCACGATCGGTGTGTACGGCTATGACATACTGGTGTTTTCCCCTTGTGACACCATCCGCAAACTTCCTGCCGATCTCCAGCGCTTTCTCCGGAGTGATATCATCATCAGGCGCAAATGACTGCATCAGGTGGTAGGCTTTCCGGCAGCCGCCTCTTTTATTCTGTTTCGCCATTGCTTCCATCTGCGGGGCTGCAAATTCCGGTACGCATCCGAATGAATCTACCAGGAGCATGCCCTGTGTTTTTTCCGGATTGCAGATATATTGTATTGCCTTATCGAGTGTGCTCCTGATCGCTTTTATTTTTGTAACAGCCATCGCATCCTCCTTATGGTATCCTGTTAAACTGCTTTTTGACAAGATCCACTACCATATCCATCTTCATGTTCACCTCCTGAACTGCAGACTCTGCAGCAAGGTCCTGTGCATTCACATGATGGGCAATCTGATTAATGTTCACGCCGATTTTATGGATCTCATAGCACAGATTGTTGAGACACGTATAATCGACATTTAATATAAAGCCGCTGATTCCCAGTTCGATCAGATAACTGCTGAGTGTATTGTGACCAGACTGCTCCATCCGATTCCGCATCTGGTTATATTCCTGCTGTGTCGTCATAAAATGTATGTCTCTGTCTCTAAGTCTGTCAATATTTTTATCACTATTCATTATTTTTATTTTCCTTTCCAATATCTCTGTATACAAAAAGAATCTCTCCGCATATTCGCGGAAAGATTCTTTTTGTGCTGCTTATCTGGCTGCCTCATATTTCTTTTCACCAACGGGGGAATTTTGCGCCTGCATGGCGATCTCTTTCTTACAGTCTGTCAGTTTCCGGACTGTGGACTCTCTTGACTCCGGATGAAGAAACCTTTCAAACTTGTCTAAGTTCTGATCCTTGGTTACATACCATAATTTTTTAGTGCTGCTGAATTTTGCTCCGTTTTCTTTCAAATACAGGGTTGTCTTTGCAAAGTTCTCCCTGGACATATGCGGCAGGTTCAGATAAATCGGAGTGATATCCTTTCCTGTTGCTGTCTCATACTTTACTGCCTCTCCCAGCTGCCCCGTGTCTGCATTTTTCTCCCTGATGTAGAAATATGCCGGCGTGTCGTTTTGACCGCGTCCTGATGCCCTTGACGCTGCTTCCTGCCAATGTTTTGTCACCGCCTCAATGCTGCTTCCTGTAAAACGCGCCATACTCCCATCCGCGTTGTACCTATAGGAATAATATTTCTTTTCTTCCGCGCTTTTTTCGGGTTCCGGTCTTGTCCTTTTTTGGCTTTCCTGGATAAATTGTCTGAAATGATCTATGAACTGCTCGCTATCATGACTTCCAATATACCAGAGGTTTCTTTTTTCATTATAGCCGGCGCCGTTTTCTTTCAACCATTGTGTCACACGCTGCGTGTCGTCTCCGGACATCTCCGGAAATTTCAGATATACCGGAGTGACATCCTTGCCACTTTTAATCTCATATTTGCGGGTGGGATGCGCGTCAGCAGTGTTGTCAATCACAAAGACATATCCGATCTTATGCTGTTCATCCCGTTCACTTTCCATTTCTTTCCACTTTGCAAAGAGCTCTCCAAGATCATTCCCCTCCAATACTGTGTCCTGTTCCTGATTGTCCAGCCTTGCATATGTAATATATCTGGATTCCGCATCAGATGATTTTTCACTGCTTTGCCTGTCGGGCAGGTGATAGGCTTCTCCGTCAGCAAACCAATCCTTTGGATATAGCTCATGGGATTTAGAATCAGATATGGCATAATTGAAAGCGTCCACGGAATCCATCGTAATCTTCTCTACATATCCGAACTGCTGCATGTCCATATTTACTGCCCTCTGCAGCAGATCTTTTATATGATCCTGCAATTTCCGTATCTCTGCGTCCACTTGAAACGCTTCCCGTATCAGGCTGTTTCTGCGCTCTTCCTTTACATTCAATATACCTCACCTCCACATCCGCATTAAGCTTTTGATTTCTTCTGTTCAAATTCAAAAGCCAGGACATTGTCATCACCCAGTACAAGATATGCTGAAAAGCTTTTGCCTGTCTTTTTGGATTTGAAACCTTTTAAAAGCCCTGTTTTTTTCCGGAGCAGTAATTTTTCCGCATCCGTCCCGGTTATTTTTTTCCCGGAGATTTCTTTCCAGAGCTTGAAATCACACTTCTGATAATTTTCACAGTACCAGTTCTTCTTTCCTTCCTGCATGCTTCCGCCGCATACGGGACACTTTCCAATTGATTTTATTGGGTTTAGTTTTTCTGCCGGAAGGTGTTCAAGAAAATATTTCTTGTTCGCGACAATTCCGTCTGATAATTCCTGGATAAACTGATCACGACTGATTTCCCCAGAATTTACTTTCTGCAGCTTTTCCTCGAACTCGATGGTCATGTTTGGCGATTTGAGCACCGCCGGAACGAATCTCAGGAATTGACGCCCCAATTCTGTTGTTATGTACTGATTTTTGTCCAGTTTTACAAACTGTCTGTTAATAAGGCTCTGGACAATTCCGGCCGATGTTGCGGAAGTTCCTATCTTATATTTCCCCATGAGTTTTATAATGTTTCCGGGATTATATCTTGATGGCGGCTTCGTCTTATCTGCTTTCAGGCTGACAGATTCAATCTCTACCTCCATTTTCTCGGAAATATTCGGCAGGGAATCTTCAGAATCATTTATCATATCTGCGGTATCGGTTTTTAGCAGCTGGTATATCTGCCTGTATCCATTGTCCTTAGTGACAACACCGGCTGTCTTAAATGTCATATCACCAGCCTGCAGCAGGATTTCTGTTGTCTCATACTCATAATCTGGATAAAAGACAGCGATCAGACTGACTGTAATCTCGTCAAAACAGTTTCTTTCATCTTCTGTAAGCGTATTATATATGCTGCCTATATCCTTATTGATTGTCGGTATCAGCGCATGGTGGTCAGATACCTTCCCGTCATTAAAATACCTCTTCTCCATCCGGATGCCTGAAAAATCAATTGCATCAATGTATGGCTTGAATTTACCAAAGCTGCAGCACTGGAGATGTTCGGCTATTTCTCCAAAAAGGTCAGTAGAAAGCACCCTGCTGTCCGTTCTGGGATATGACAGGATCTTATGTCTCTCATAAAGGTTCTGCGCAATTTCCAGCGTCTTATCCGGTGCAAGACCATATTTTTTACCCATACGTCCCTGCAGTTCTGCCAGATTGTACAACTGTGGCGCTTTCTGACTTTTTTTCTCCCGTTTACAGGATACAACCTGGGCTTTCCGGATATTGCTGCATGCTCCCAGAGCTTTCTCCGCATCGGTCTTTTCGGTGTATTTAACTGTTGCTCCTTCCCGGTCCACTTCCACCCCTGCAAATCCATCCATAAACTTTGCATTCAGCGTCCAGTATAGTGTCGGTTTAAAATTCTCATACTCCTGGTCACGCTTTGCAATCAGGTTTAACAGAGGCGTCTGACACCGCCCGTAGCTTAGCACCGTCTGTCCGCCAAACAGACATGTCAGCAGCCGGGAATAATTATATCCCAGCACCTGGTCGGCTATGGCCCGTACCTCCGCTTCTCTGAACAGATTTACAAATTCCTCCTCCTGACTGTCATGCAGCCGCCCCATCGCTGTCCTGATCGCTTCTGCTGTCAGGGAGGATGCCCAGAGTATCTTTACAGGATGACGGTTTGCAGCCATCTGATATATCCATTCCTGTATCAGCAGTCCTTCACGTCCGGCGTCGCCTGCATTGATCAGATACTCGATGTCGTCTCGGACAATCAGCTTCTTAATAACATCAAACTGTGCTTTGCCGCTCTCTTTCACTTTTAATCCGTTATCTGCCGGCAAAGGAATGTCATCTATATTCCATTTTTTGTACTTCTCGTCGACATCCTCCGGATCTTTCAGTTCGACAAGATGTCCTACAGCCCATGTCACTATATATTCATCATCCTCCATGTAGGTTCCATTGTCATGTGTAACACCCAGCACGCGGGCAATATCGCGCCCGGCGGCCGGCTTTTCTGCAATCACAAGTATTTTGCTCAATTGTACAACCTCCTTCCTGATTATCCTATTAAAACAGCACATTTTCCATATCCCACATCACAATTAATCGTTATTATTCCAGCTGGCAGATTAATTAGCTCAAAAACCTGAAAATTCGTATAGTATCCACTTTTACTACTACTACTGCCATATTCCAGATTCAAAATCTCACTACACGATCCACCAGGGACAGAAACACTAGCATTAGATTTAGAGTCATCATCAACAACCTCCACCACGAGATAAGCTTTTGTTCGAGCAGCACCATTATTAAGCGTAAAAGTCCTACCGGAATTTGCGCCATTACTGGCAAGTACTGTCATGCTACTATTTAAAATATCCTCAATTGCCGGCAGCTTTTTGATGACATCAATTGGAACCGTGATCTTTGAATCCTCGTCATAATAGCCTCCTGGTATGGTGATTTCTGCGGTTGATCCGTTTTCCTTGATCTGGCTTGTCGATGTACTTGTCCCGCTGTGGTCAGCCATGCTTCCGGTGATGATACTTTTCCCAACCAGCGCCTTCTTCCCTGACAATATATTTTCTGCTGCAGCGTCCGTGCCGTCAGACAGGGCGCCGATGGCTTCCGCAAGCATATTAAACCCCGGAATGTCGTCGTTGATCTCAATATTGTCATACTTGTTCAGTTCAGTCTTTAAATTTATCTTCCCGTCCGTTACCATCTTGTCAATTGTCAGAAAATCACCGGCGTCAAATATAACATCATCCGCACTGTCCTCTGTGCTGTTGTCAAATACGATCTTCCCCTGGCTGTTGTACCGGATTCCATCGGCGGTTGATCTTTCAGATGCCGCCGCATATCCTGAATAAAATGATGCGGCAGACAGTGCCACTGTACATAAAATTGCTGTTATTACATTGCTGTTATTAATATTCATGAAATTCTCCTTTCCCCGGCGCCGTTTTATGCGGCGCCGCATAAAATTCACTGGCAGATAACTGCAAGTCTATTAAAATCACCGGCGTCAAATATAACATCATCCGCAGCATCCTCTGTTTTGTTATCAAATACGATCTTCCCCTGGCTGTGAAACTGTTTCTCCTTGGCATTCCCTGTTATGGAAATCAGAAGAACCAGAAGCGTAACCGATACCATTATGACGTTTATACGTATGGTCTTTTTTCTTTCAGACATCTCTCTCCCCCTCCCCTATTTGATATACAGCGTGGTATTGTTATTTTCGTCTGTGGCCGATGTAATAATATAATTCCGGTAGAGCTGCCAGTTCCCATACTCAGACGCATTTGTCGGCTGCCTGTCTGCAGTGGTGATGCAGGTGCCGATATATTTACTTGTTTCTGTCGGCGTCAAGGAAAAACCGCTGCCGAATGCATCGTCCGCATATGCTACATAAGTGCTTTTTCCGTCCTGTCCGTTTTCCCCATCCTTTCCGTCCGCTCCGTCCCTGCCATCCTGCCCGTTCCTGCCAGCAGCTCCTTCTTTACCTTCTTTACCGTCCTTCCCGTCCTTAATACTGTCCTTCAGCTCTTTCTCTATCTCCGATGCAATCTCAGATTTTATACTGTCAATCTTCTTATCCACATCATCCTTCATGCTGTCCTTCATACTGTTTTGCAGATTCTTCTGCAGCTCTGATGTGATATCATCTTTCATTCCATCCAGTTTTTCATTGATGTCATCGTCCATATTGTCAAGTTTCTCATCCACGCTGCTGTTCACGGTCTCATAGGCACCGCCAATATATTTTTCAATTTCAGTTTTGTATTCATTATTACTGCCGCTTCCGCTGCCATCATCTTTAAGACGTGTCGTGATATGGATATTCATACTCCTCTCCTCGAGTGCATTGATCTGTGCCTGGAGACTCTCTGCAAGCTCCATGTACTCCACATCATAATCCGGAGCCATATCGGATGCCTTATATTCATTTAATGATAGCAGTACTGCCTGCCATACATATGAGCTTATCCCGCTTGACAGCGCATAACATTCTTCATCCGTCAACTGATCAGATGCCTCTTTAAGCCTATTTTGAAACATTTCTGTGAGTGCCTCACTGTGCTCATCTGTCACAGTGTCAGCCCCCGAACTGATCACTGCGTTATAGCTCTGCACAGAATAATCTGCAATCTCTTCTCGGGCAGCTTTGTCAATGACGTCTACCCCGGAAAGATACCAGCTTACATCATCCGCGAGCTTTGATTCCACATAAGTGCTATATACATATTTGGATTCTGCTGCAGCCATATCATCCATATCCCTGCTGCTTCTGCCATATAACAGAAACACCATCGCAGCTATGACAGCTAAAATTACTCCGGAAATTATATACAGATACTTTCTTGGTACTTTGTTCATAAATTTCATTATTCTACCTCCTCTTCACCATCCAGTTCCGGGTCATATTCCCCGTCCGGGTCCGGATCGCTAAAAATATCATCTGCGTCACCCGGCTCCTCTCCGAATATATCTTCCTCTGGTTCGGTTGTTTCCGCGCCAAAATCCTCATGCTCATCGTCATGATCCCATCCTGCATCTGCGGCCTCACTTTCAGCAGCCGCGGCATATGCCTCCTCATCTTCTTTTATGAGATCCCTAAGATACTGCTCTTTGTCGGCATCACCATATTCAAAATCAAATTCTTCCTCCTCATTCTCTGACTCCTCAGCCGAAAACTGATCCATGTCGGGAGCCTCCATCGCATCCATTTCCTGTTCTTTTTTGGCTTTGTATACCTTCTGATAGTAATAAAATCCTCCCCCTGCCGCCATGATCAGCAAAAGTATGATGGTATTTTTGTTGATTCCCTTCTTTGCTGCTGTTTGGCTGTTATCAGTAATGTTTCCTTCATTCCCTGAGGATGAGGACAGGGCTTTTAAAAGGCTGTCATCCCCACTGTCTTTGGTGGTTTGGGTTACATTGCCGCCATCTGCTGCAAGCGCAGCCAGATCCTGGTTGTTTACCTGATTGAGAAGATATACATTATTACTCTCCTGTCCCTGATCAACCAGAAGGTAGAATACATCTCCCTCGGCCGTAGTCATGGAATAAAAAACCTGCTCGCTGCTGTCGGTACCATCCAGAAATGTTTTACTATATACCGTTCCTTCGCCCTGCTCTGCAGGCGTGTCCTTCTTTATTTCATATGGTTTTTCATTGTCGGATTCGGATTTTTTCAGTTCCAGGTCGATATCAATTGTCTGTCCGTCATACTCACCTGATGTATCGTCACTGTAGGAACCACTGTAAGTATCGTCTGAAGATTCAGACTCCTCTGAAACGCGCCCTTCATGGACATCATAATTTCCCGTTACTGCAGCTTTTGTGCCCGGATCTTCGGATTCAGGTGGTTCATAGACCTGTGATGTGATATTGCCTGCTGCATCCCTGACATAAATAGTATGTGATGTCCCGGCAGGTATCGTAAACATATTAGACGGGCCAAAACTGCCTGGATCGTCATTGTCAAGCGCATATGTAATTCCTTCATTGTCATCTGATGCCTGCACTGTGATCGTAATGTATTCCTCTCCATCCGAGGCATATACGCTCATCGCAGGAATAACCATCAGCGCAGCTGCCATGATCCCTGCCGTTATTTTTCTAATCCTCATTGCCGTTACTGCCTCCTTCTGCCGGCGTTACCTTTTCCGCCGTAATTTTCTCTATCACCGGCTCCTGTTTGTCTATATTGGCTACGATAATCTTTTCCGCTGAAATATTCCCTGCGGAATCCCTCGCCTGTACCTCCCATGTACCATTACAGTTTACTTCATGTTCATTTTGTGCCATCCAGCCGCTATCTGTTCCGGCAGGCGTAATCACCTTGTATTCAACCGGAAGATGATCTTCTGCTTCTATGATCAGTCTCGTGGCGCTGCACCATTCGGTATCTGCAAGCCGGACAGATATCACCGGCGCTTTCTGGTCAACAACAATGATCTCCTTTTCTACTGATGCCATATTTCCGCTCTGATCCCGGCAGAAAGCAACCCATGTCCCATTCTGCGTAATATCAAGATCAAAAACAGCTTTCTTTGTCCAGTCTGCATCTGCCGGAACTGGTTCTGTATCGTCTTTCGCATCTGTGTCTTTCGGAATAAATGCATATTCCAGATCCGGATAGGGTGTTTTATCATCTTCTGCGGTTATCGATATGCTGGCAGTTACCGGCATGTCCACATTTGATATTTCAAAGCCGCCGACATCAACCGCTGATATTGTGGGGGCGCACAGATCTTTTCCCGACAGCGTCACTTCTGTGTCAAGGATCTGGTCCCCACAGCGGTAACGTAGCAGAAACACTTTATCCTCCAGCCCGATATATGCATAATTGCATTCTGTATACACGGTAGTTACAGTCTCCATCGGATTACCTGTGCCATTGGAGGAAAGCTCTCTTTCCTCCGTACTTTCAACAAATGTCAACCCGTAAAGTCCGGTTATGACATTTTGTGTGCCATTCACACAGGACACCTGGACTGGTATCTCTCTGCTGGAGACATACTTTCCCGCATCTGTAACATACTCTTCTGTCCCAGATATCTCCTGAATATCCGGAATAATATATACAGACGCATTTTCTGTTATTGTCTCCCCTCCCTCCATACTGACTGTACAGCGGACTGGTGTTGTGTCTGTTCCCTCTGCTGTAACACACAGGACAGACACAGGTCTGTACAGCTCATCCTGCTTTGATTCGCTGTCCACTGTCTCCCATACGCATGTATGCCGGTTATAAACTTCCCATACATAAGACTGCGCTTCCGGATAATAGCATTCCAGCTGTACTGTACTTCCTGATACTGTATATAGGTCAGACAGTTTCACTGCTTCTGTCGTTTTATGCGGCGCCGCATATTCCTCTTCCCCGCTTTCTTCGAGGTTCTGATCTGCCTCCGCGGCACTCTCTTCCTCTTCCGGCACAGAATCCGCAGTTTCCGCTGTCTCTGTCTGCTCAGGCTCTGTTTCCGGCGCTCCCTGTTCCGTAAAACTGTTATTTACTATCAGGATGATCACACATAACAGTGCACACAACACCAATAACGCAGCTGGTATCATAACTATGGTACGTTTTCTATGAAATACATCTGATTTTTCTGCTTCCTCTTCGTTCTCATCTATCATATTTAAGCGTCCCAATTTTCTTCTCCTTTCTCATCATCATATTCTTCTCCAAAAACAGGAATTTCCGAAAAGACCTCATTCTCTCCTGACTCTTCCTGCTCATCGCCAGCCGTGTCATGAAACCTCTCTGGAAATGACATCCTGACCGCATCTATCAGCTGTGTTTTGTCGTCCAGTAGTTTCAATAGCAGCTGCAACTCATCTGGTGACAGATTTAACGCATTTACCCTGTCAAATACCTCCCCTCCCTTCTCATATTTGATTTGTTTCTCCAGGGCTTCTGCCTTTCGGGTATGCTTCTCTGCGAGCTCCGCATATTCTTTGGCTTTATTCCTATACTTTTCAGCAAGCTCCATCTCCTTGTCATACTGTCCTGTCAGTTTTGCAATTTTTTCAATGCTGCTCATTTTACACCTCTTTCAATATTGGTCATTACTATAAACATGCCCGCTCTGCGGGATAATGAAAACCGGGTTGATCTTCCTGTCATCCGCGTCGTGTACCCGTATATGCAGGTGCGGTCCCGTCGAGTTTCCGGTATTTCCGGAACAGCCTACAAACTGCCCCTTAAAAACTGTCTGCCCTGCGCTCACTGCCAGGCTGTCCATGTGCATATACGTCACTTCCCAGCCGGATTCCGTCCTGACTGTGACCATGTTTCCACCGGAATCACTGTAATACGCCTTTACGACCTGTCCCGTCACTGCGGAATAAAGCCTTGTCCCTGTCGGAATTGCGATATCTACACCGTCATGGAATGTTTTTTTGCCTGTAATGGGATGTATCCGCTCTCCGAATCCGGAAGAGATTTTCCCGCTCCAGTCTATACCGTCCAGTGCCGGGCCGTAAGCCTGCTGTCCGCCGCTTGACAGCTTATATGAGTTGTACAGCTCCAGGGCTTCATCATCCAGTCTCGCCTCCACAATTTCCTCAAGCTCTGTCTTGCTTACCGTTATGTAACAGATCATGACTTCCTGTGTATACGGATTGCCATATTCATCATAAAATGTGCGTTCTTCCTCCTCAAATCTGATATTAATCTGATACATCAGCTCAAAAATCTCATCCAGCTCATCCTGTACCAGCTGCAGGTCAAATTCAAAAAACTTTGCAGAGAGATACGCCATCAGAGTGATATCGTCAAAACCAAACTCCGGAAGGTCATATATAAACTCATATATGTGCTTTCCTGTCTGCGCGAAACATTCCTCGTCCAGATCTTTTTCCAGTTCCTCTTTCCCTTCCCCCTCCATAATATTTCTGAGCTCCGCCTCCTGGTTCCTGAGATATTCCGTGACATCTGTCAGCACGGTATAGTCATTTTGCGTCACAGTTTTCGAAGTTATCTGCGCAACCATCTGGAAGAAAGACATCAGGAAGAGCACGATCATCATCAAGACGATCATCAGGACTACAACAATCGACGCCATGGAGGATATGACTGTCATATTCCTTTTCCGCTGTATTCTCCGTTCTTTACGGGATGTCTTGTTCATCCGGTGCTGATATCGGTGATTCCTGCGGACAGACTCGTTTCTGATTCGCTCCTGCTGGCGGGCAATTCTCTCCCGCTGTTTTTTCTGCTGCTGTATCTTTCTGTTTTCGGCGCGGTGGGCAGTTTCCTTCTTATCCATGGTTTCCTGCCTCCCTGTCTCTGGCGCTGTTTTGATCACTGCAGATGTGGCAGACATTTTGTCAAGCTCTGACATTTTCCGGTTTACTGCCAGAATCCTGCCCTGCTCGTGTTTCAGGCGCTGCCCCTCCCTGTCCACCAGCCTGTCCTTTTTGTCCTTAAATCTCAGCCGTTTGTAGACATAGCTCTTGTCGCTTATATCACGTATGTTCTTTCTGATATTGCGTTTTGCTATATATGCGCCCTTGTGTACTGCATGCTTTATCGCTGCGCTGTCCTCATCCTCCTCTATGTTCTCATCGTTAAAGAGCAGCCTGCCCGTGCGCTTTGCCGCCGCAATCCTCTGTTCCCGTCTCTCGGATTCCCTGTTTTCCTTACTGCGCTGTCTGCCATATTCGCGCTCATTCAGCTTCTTCTCTACTTTTCTGCCTTCTTTTATGGAATATTTCTTAACAGACGGCTGCTTCTTTTTCAACCGTTCCCGCTGCCGGTTATTTTCTACCTTGTCCTGCTTCAGAAGGCTGATGTGTTTCCCATTGCGGTCCATCATTTCCTGCGCCCATTCAGAGAGCTCCAGCTCTGAATCCGGATTTGCAGAAGGTATTGCTGGCGGACTTGTCAGCCTGTCGCCTGTATGTGCAGAAGCGGCGCGTCTGAACTCATTTGTCACTGTAACCTGCTCTATGAACGTCTCATAATCATAAGAATTGAAAGCCTTTTCCGTATAATTCTGACGCTGTTCATCAAAAGACTCTTCCCGGTTCTGATATACGTCCCTCCGCTCCTCACTGTTGTATGCCTGCTCCTGCGGTTGTCCGTTCTGTCCGAGATTTATGTCCTCCCTGCCGGCTCCGAGATTCAGGTCCGGATTCTGTCCGCCAGCTCTGTCCGGATGCATATCCGTGCTGTCTGTCTGTACAGGGTTCCGGAGACCATCGTCCTGCAGGTGCGGCGCCTCCCCTGACAGTATCTTCTGACACCCGCCGCTTTCCAGTGGCATGTATGTATCCCTCCCTATTTATTTTTTTTCTTTACTGTGGACGTAATGGCTTCCGTCGGTTTTGTGGTCATGACCTTATAGCAGATAGTATTCTGAGGGAAATTGTCCTCAAACGGTACTTTTATTCCTTCCACCCACAAAAGCCCCTTCCCAGGTTCGCCGGATTTGACATACTCTTCTTCATCCCTGGATAAATCAAGATGCTCTGCAAGCAGCTTTGCATCATCTCCCGACTGATTTAACATCGTAATAAAGTTTGTGGTATCCAATATATTCTGTATTTCCGGGGAACGGAACAGATCTTTGATATTCTGTGTGATTCCGGTTGGAATCCCGCCCCACTTCCGAAACCGCTTCCAGATCTCCACGGAATATGCTGCAGTTCTTGGATTCCGCAAAAGCAGATGAAATTCATCTATGTCAACCCATGTGGACCTCTTAATCTCACGGTTTGCTGCCACCCTGTCCCATATTGTTTCCTGGATAATAAGCATCGTCAGGTCGCGCTGGTTATTATCCATTTCTTTCAGGTCAAAACATACAAGACGGGAGTTGATATCTACATTGGAACGATGGTTAAAATATGACAGGGAACCGCTGGTATAACGTGAAAGCGCAACTGATAAGCTGCGGCCGATCTCCTCCATCTCCCCATCAAGATTCCTAAGCTCCTTATATAAATCTTCTAGGATAGGCATATTTTCATGGACGGGATTTTTCGCGTATCGATAATAAACATTTTTGCACGCAAAATCGATCGTGGCTATTTCACGTTTGCCCAGACTGGAATTATTCCCTAGGATTAATTCACACAGCGATACGATGAAATTAACTTTTGCGCTGATCGGATCATAGTCCTTGTCACTGTCATTTCTTGCAGTCAGGTTAATCTCCATCGGATTAATATGTATTGGCGAATTCAGTGATATTTTTATAACCTGGCCTCCGAGCAGCCTTACCAGCCACTTATACTCCCCTTCCGGATCGATGATCATGCGGTCATCCGTTGTCTTTAGGAATACATCCAGGATTTCTCTTTTTATAAAAAAGGTTTTCCCAAATCCTGGCATTCCGAATACCAGACCATTCGGGTTTACGAGATTTTTACGGTTTACTGTGATCACATTATTACTCAGGGAGTTCATGCCATAGTATTGGCCATTGTTGTACAGCTCTTTGGTCGTAAATGGAATGAAGATTGCCATGTCCGTCGTCGTGAATGTCCTTTTTACCTCAATGCTGTTATTTCCGAGGGGCAGTGCGCTCATGTATCCCTGCTCCTGCCGGTTATCCAAGCGCACGAGGCTGCACTGGTATGGGGACAGTACCCCGTTTAGTTCCAAAATATTATTTTCCAGTTCCCTGCGTGTTGCCGCAGTCTGCACAACCGTTATGACGGCATTGAACAGCTGCTCATCCTTACGCTGGAGGGAATGGTACAGCTTCTCCCCTGCATCCTTGTAAGTCTCCATCTCCGGAGGAAGCATATACATGTCATAACCAGACTGGTTTGCGTTTTTCTGTTCATTCATGATCATGCCCTGCACTTTGGCAATATTATCCTTTGCAAGTGTGAGTGCCACATCCCGCGGTATCGTATCCGCATGGATGGACACCCACACGTTGCTGTCCAGCGTCAGGATATCGTTGATGATACGGTCCTCCATGTCTGAGGCAAAGATCTTGATATAGCTCACTGCGCCGATCCGGTCTCCTGCGCGGAAATATTTTGTCGCGTTCAGTTCAGGCCCGCTCTTAAACGAGAAGCTGCTCGGCGCGATGAAATCCTTGCTGGATAGACCTGTCTTAACAGGCATGTCAAAATTCCATAACAGTTTTTCCGTTGTCGCCGGATGGAATATCCGGAAAAGGAGCTCCAGCCGTTCATATCCGTCAAGCAAATGTGTCTTACTTCCCAGCCGCTTCAGATGCTGTTCGATCTGTTTTTTGATCTTCGACATCCGCAGCCTTGCCGCCCTGTAATCCGCCGCATGAATCCCATAAGTCAGGTAACGTTCCTTTTTCAGACTGTTTGTCCCTTTGGCAAACTGGCTTACAAGCATGTCAGAATACTCCTTCCGGACAAGATTATAAGTATCATTCTGCGGCGGGATCATAAAGTCCCTGGAATATATTCCCTTGTCTATTTCCATGTTCGCATAATTAAACTGGAAATGGATATCCGGATCAAAATAATTGATCAGCTTGCACCACCGCTCAAATAAAACATTTTTCGGATCATTGTCGAGCAGCTGGTATGTAATGTCCTCAAACGCCACCGTCTGTGTATAATACCCCGGCGCCGACTCAAAGATACCGTCCGGATACGGAATCCGGTACGGGATTGTCTCCTGCGCGCTCTCTGGTATCTGTCCTGTCAGTTTTGCCTTCTTTATAGCTTTTTCCAGCTCCCTTTTTGTCGCCCTGTCGATCGGGCCGGACAGGGGAATTACAAATTTCTGTTTTCCGATCTTTACCTCCGAAGTTTTCCCTGACGCCTTAATCGCCGCAATTTCCTCCGCTCTCTTTCCCTTAAACACAATCCGCTCCACCTCCTCCTGTAACTGCTGTGACCTCACCACAGCGTCATAAATGTTGTTTGTGACATAAGGACGTTCCGTATTTCTCACAAAACGCGTCTCATACCAGTATCTGAGATGCTTTTCGATATACATTCCGTCCTTTTTGAATAATAGGCAAAAGACAACTGGAAATGCAGATACCGCCATGACCATGACGGAATCTGTGGTATCAAGGCCAATGCACAGCTTTGATACCAGGAAAAACGGAATTCCACACAAAACGCCCGAACCGAACGCAAGGAGCTGTCTTTTTGTCAGTCCCAGCCCCGGATGTCCTGCGCATTTCCGAAAAGTCTTTTGTCATGTTGACATATGCCAAGTCTCCACCTCCCTGATCTGTTTAATGTTAATGTGCGTTGAATACACTGGCTGATATGTTTCCTGACTTGCACAGTATAAAAAACAGCGCAACTCCACATCCAATTGTCATGAACAGCTTCAGCATGAAGTCGTCACCTTCTGCGAACTGCAGATTCGTGACAAGTGCACTGTACAATCCAAACGCCACGAGCATAAAAAATCCCTGAAAACATACTGCAATGATCTTGCGCACGTAATTGTTTCCGATCTGTCCCCACTCACGATTCATGAATGTCGACATGGGGAGCGGGGCTACCGACGTGTAAATCAGCAGTTCCAGGTACCACAGGTTTGTTTGGACAAATATCGCCACTGCGAGGGCAAACACTACGATCCGCGCGAAAAATAAAAGGATCACATTGATGAGCATGGTGAATACCATGCCCAGATCGTATTGTTCATTTTCATCAGGCGGCGGTAATATCTGTCTCAGGTCAATATTCCCCACACTGCCGGCTGCTGATGGATTTACCTTCTTTGCCGCCCAGCTGCCGATATCGTATACCCCCATCACAATGTCAAAAGACTTGCTGGCGATCAGCAGGAAACAGCCCAGTTTCAGCATCACGATTATCACCTTTTCCGGGGTGATGGCGTGCATCTGGTTATTGTCCTGTACCATATGGATCAGCTCCATGCAGAACACAAAAGTTATTATGCACCCCGCAAGCGGGATGCACGCATTCTCCGCAATGCCTTTTATGAAACTGAATGCTGTTGAACTCCATGCCTGCGGGTTTTGTGTGATATATGCTGTTGAGTCCGATATCATGTCATTCAGGCTCTCAAACATGCCCTTGAACTGGGCATCTGCAACGCTGTACAGGCCATCATACATTGCCTTGCAAAAGTTGTTCAGCAGGTTCTTGAAAAATTCACTGACTGAATCAAGCGGATTAAAAGCTAAAACCATTGGTTGCATTCTTTCTGCCTCCAATCTTTCTGTCGGTTTATACTGTCAGCAGTGATGATAGCTGCGGCACAAGGAGAATGCCGACCGCTATAATAATTCCGCCGCCGACAATCTTTGTCATACCCTCACTCTGCTTTGCCGCTGCCTGCTGGCTCTTGCCCTCTCCGAAGTCAATAATCCCGCCAATTGCGATCGCACCGCCAAAACCGGTCACTGCCATTGATGCAAACTGTAGTACTGTCTCAAAAAATTCCATGTTTTTCCTCCATTTCTATCCGGCAATATCTGTAAAGTCAATCATCAGAAACACATCATTCCTGCTGAATTTACAGTATGCCACATTGCTGTCTTTTTTCAGTTTCTCTTTATATCTCTTAAAATCAAACTCATTTCTATCATCCGCATCCATGATATACTTATAATTTGGATGCATGGATGGCTTGTACTTGTTGCTCAGGAAAGGTGGGAGTCCCGACACCTGCACAATACATTTGTCCCTGTCCATCGTCTTGAGCTCATACAGATTCTTCATTTTCCTCCCGACCTTGTTGTAGTTAATCCCACTGCTGTCATTGGTCGAAAATGTCCGCGACTCGTTAAAGAGATCAATTGTCTCATCTCCGAGTGCCTCTTCCAGATCTTTCAGCGTAGTTTTTTCTTGCCCGCCGAGAAAAATCTGGGTGTCGCAATTCCCTACAATCGTCTCGGCCGCCTCCTTGTACTTATCTTTGAGCTGGCTCTGCGTCTGCAGCATCAGAATCACAGATATCAGGCGGCTTCTCACGGTTGCAATCAGGATCTGAAAGTCCGGTATGGTGCCTATGTTCGCAAATTCATCTAAAATGAACTGCACTGGAGTGTACAGCTTTCCGCCCATCTCTTTATCCGCCTTGTAACACAGTACGTTAAACATCTGTGTAAACAGAATCGCAGGGATAAAGTTGTATGTCTTGTCCGTGTCCGATATGATTACATAGAGTATCGTTTTCTGGTCCTTATCGCCATATGTATCAATCTCCAGCTCATCATACGATACAAGCTCCCTGACCTCCGGAATGTCAAATGCCGCCATGCTCGCACCAAGCGTAATCAGGATCGATTTTGCCGTCTTGCCCGCCGCCTGTTTATATTTTTTTCTTTGCTTTACTGCAAAATGGTGCGGATTCTTTGCCTCAAGCTCATCAAAAAGCATATCCACCGCATTTTTGTATGTATCGTCATCCTCACGCACATCATCCGCCTCCAGAAATTCCAGCACGGTAGGTATATTTTGCTCCTCCGGCGGCGCCTCGTACCAGATGTAACCAATAATTGCCTGTAACCATAGCAGCGCAGCCTGGTCAAAAAAAGGATCGGCTGGTTGTCCGCTGTTCTCCGGTTTCAAATTTTTCTGCAGCGTGTTTGCAAGTGTCAGAATATCCTTGGGCTCCCTGATATACGCAAACGGATTGTAATGCATGGAATTGGCGAGATCCACGGTATCCAGTACCTTGATCCGGTATCCTTTTTTCTCAAAGAGGTTCCCCGTCTCAGGAAGCAGCGTCCCCTTCGGATCAGTCACAACCAGACTGGAATGAAGCTGCATCATGTTAGGTTTTACAAAACCGAATGTTTTGCCAGAACCGGAGCCTCCATACACCAGCACATGCTTGTTACGGTTTAAGCTGAACTGGGACATTTTGGGCCGCATACTCAGCCGCTCTGTCTCGGACAGGATGATGTTATTGAACGGATCGGGATCTATAAAAGGTTTGATATCCTCCGCATTTCCCCAGCGCGACGAACCGTACTCTTCCTTCGGTCTTGTGTTCTTTTTGTGAATCTCCCGGTCTGTCTTTATATACCAGACAATAAAAAGCCCTGCTGGAACTCCTATGAGCAAATCTGTCACTGCGAAATGCGGCAATGACTTATAGAGATATTCCACATTTTTCAGGATCCTGACAAGGTTGCCGCTGCACAGTCTGTACAGTTCAGTGATCCTGCAGCATACGAACATGGACAGTATGTACGGTAGTAGGAAAAATACCTGCTTTTTCAGGGGCATTTCCCTGAAAAAGCCGATCTTTTCACTGAAATAATTGGTTGTCATAGTTGCATTTCTGCCTCCTTTCGTTTTTTATGCGGCGCCGCATAGAATATCATCTGCTCCTCTCTTCTCTGTTGTGGTGTCTGTCCGGTTCCTCACTGTTATGTACCTTCTCATGGTTCTTCTTCAGTTTCTCCCTGACGCTGTCTTTTTTTTTATCTTCTGTCTTTTCTCTCTCCGGATTTCTTTCCGCCTGCTGTTTCCGCTCGTTCAGATAGTCCTTGTAAGACTCCTGGATGATCGTTTTGACCGCTTCAAGCTCATTGCTTTTGAAAAATACGTAATAGTTGTCTGTTCCGGACTCTTTCATGACAGAATATTTTATACCTGCGCTGTCACAATGACGGTTAAAGTATTTCATCACGTCTTTGGATATCGTGTCATCAAGACGCGTTACCTTGCCGGCACTATACAGGTCCGCCATTGATATACTGTTTTTGGCATGTTCCACCGCCCCGCTGTTATTTGCCATCATATTTCCGATCTTTGTCATAACTGCGTCTGCCGTGAACTTTCCGCCTTTAAATACAAAGACAATTCCCGAGAAAAGCTTTTTCCCCGCATTGACAGTCGTATCTTTTGTTTCCTTCAACACCTGCTTTGTAGCGCCTGCGGCCCTTAGCGCTTTACCGGGTGCTTCATCAAAAAATTTCCCCGTCAGTTCGTCCGATATGCTCGCCATCTTTATCACCCCCTTCACAACAGATCATATTAGTTGCTGAGTATGCTCCGCTCAAAGGCCTCCCAGTCTGCCACACCGTACCCTCTCTGCAGCAGGGTGTTCTCTGCGCGGATTCGATGCGCGGCATTTGCCTCTGTCAATTTTTGTGTTAATATCATGTTCGCTATGCACTTCCTGATATAGGCAGACATGTTTGATATATCCCCAGGGGCATGGTTCGATATGTCTCTGCATAATTTGAGAAACATCGGCGGCGGTAGCAGCTGATCATATTTCTGCAATTCTACCGCAACCGCATCCACAAGTTCCGGTGCACATCCTCCTTCCAAGGCTGCCATACGACACTCCCTGATTCGCTCCTGTCTATGTTGTTCGTGGTCGTCGTTGTCTGCGTTCAGCCCTGCCAGAGGAAGAGATGACGACGATGATGTAATCTCTGTTGTAATCTCTGTTATATTCTCTGTATTACGTGTCCCGAAATTTTGTGCCCCCTCTCCCTGAATTTCGGGACAGGGGGCACATTCTTCTGTCCCCCCTGTCCCATAATTTTGTATCCCCTCTCCCTGAATTTCGGGACAGGGGGCACATTCTTCTGTCTCGCCTTTTTCCGGATATGTAAGCTTATAGAGCTGCTCAGGGAAAAGATCAATAAACAATATATTATTATATTTTATTCCCCCAATATTAATTGTACGAAAATCCCGCCTGATAACCCCGAGCGATTCCAATAGCACTACGGCTTCCGTGACACTGCGTTTTGACTCACCAAAAAAATCTGCAAACTGGTCATAGCTGCGCTGCAGCATGTCCCACTTAAACCTTTTCCCATATCCGGTAATATGTCCGCTTGATTCATCGCGTATCTCTGTCGGCCTGTACCAGTAGACAATATCTGATAATATGGCAATGGCAAGAAGGTGCGGCTTTCCGTTTTTGCGTGTGATTGTCTTATACCAGATTTGTGGTGTGATGTTTCCAGATATCTGCATTTGTCCCATCTGGTCAACTTTGGCATTCCCTGTCGTGTATTCTTTCATATGCATTTCTCCTATCAGGAATTTTTATTGGTTATATAGCCATTTCCGGTTCTTTTCTGACATTTTCCCGTCCCGGTGTATCTTTCTTTTCCGCCTCCCGGGCTGATGCTTCTTTCTTATAGTCTGAAAGCTTCCCCAGGGTGCTCCTTGCCTGTACAGCTTTCTGCTCGAGCTTCTCCAGCCTGGCAATCCTTTTCCCTGCCTTGTATGCCATCTTCTGGTAACGGTCCCTGTAATGGGTATATGGGACTTTAAGCATTTTTATAATGAAATTTTCCTTATCCTGCGGTGGCTGCAGGGCTTCTTTCCCTATTGTCAGCCGTCCGATGTTTTTGAAATGACTTTTGGCTGCCTGGAACTCAGCATTGATCGCATCAAGCTTATCAATTGATTTCTGCATCTTTTCAACATTATCAAGATAATATTTCCGGTCTTCCATAAGGGATTCCTTAATCCCGAGTTTCTGTACGATATTGCAGAGGGCAATGTCCCCTCTTGCCTTAAAATTGTTGATCACCTGCGCTGCTTTCTGAAAAATATAATTCTTAAAGCCTTTATTATGTGTTTCTAATCCATTCACATTCTTTTCCAGATTTTTCACTGCCTGTTTACCAAGATCGCTGCTGTCAGAGCGTACCGCAAGCTGCCTTTTGAGATCATCCAGCTCACTGCGCATGCTTTTAAGATCATTGTCCATTTCTTCCATGTACTGCTGTACCTCCTTCAATGCCGCTGCTTCCTCTGGGGCTTTCTGCTCGACGATCCTGACCAGCTCTTCAAACGGGTTGCGGAGCTTTTCCTGTTTTTTCTCTGATTTTGGAATTGTCTCCCCCTTTGATTTCAAAAAATCCGCTTCCTGTGCTTCATTTAGCACCTGCAGGCGCTCTTCTGCCTCTGCAAGCTCTTTTGTCAGCCTGTCTTTTTCTTTTACACTGTCAGCAGGAAAGAACTGTTCCAGATTGACATAGTAGTTTTCCATGACATAAAAGTTCAATACGTCAAACTCCAAAGCCGCATCTGCCCCATTTTTCTCATCTTGCCAGTTGTCATCTGTTTTCGCTTTCGGATATCGCCTTTCAAACTCTTTCATTGCTGCAATTCTCATTTCCGCTGACACACCCCGTATCTGCTGTCTCAGTTTCTCACATTTTGCTCCGAGGCTTCCAACTGTATCTCCCTGTGCATAATCCAGTAACTGCAGGTGCTTTTCTGCAGCTACAGTCTCCCTGATAGGAGACGTAGACGTTCCCGGCTCATACTCGGCCTCCTCTGCTACATTCCCGTTTTCTATCCATTCTGAATACATAGAGAACATACTGTCATCCATGCTCTCGTTCCTCTCTTCCTTTTCCATATCTGCCATATTAATATTAACCTCCTCATAATTATTAATTCTGTTCCATCTTATCGCTGGGGTGTTACATCTCTGTTATTTTTTTTCAGATCATCTCCCTCCTTTGCAGCTTTTTCCACCGCATATCTAAAAAAATCACTTACCTCCATTTCAAGAGTCTCGCAGAAATCATGTATTATTTCTATTGATGGACTACTGTATTCATTTTCGTAATTGGAGTACGTCGCAACTGGAATCCCTAGTCTGTCTGCCATTTTACGTTGTGATATTCCTGCCTGTATCCTGTGGACTTTCAAACACCTGCCTATCTGCAGATACTGCACAATCTTCAAAATTTACTACCCTCCTTGGTTTGATCTGCCAGTGTACTCTTCCCGAAGCCGAGCACACACTTTGTTTTTCTTCATCTGCCATATTTTTTACCTCCTGAAAATTACATATTTTTATGCGGCGCCGCATAAATTTTCTCCTAATGTTATTCATTAGAAAAAGACGGCATTATACCGTCTTTTTCTGTCTGTTGAAGTAGGAGGCTCCAACAGGCATCTATATTGTGCGATTGCCGCAATATAGCTAATCCCAACCCCTGTAAATCCTTATTTAGTTGAGCAGATCAAGCGGACACTTCCCGCCATTCCTGATCAGAGCACACAAGTTTTCTTCATCTGCAGTATCTCGATATTTGCAATAATTATCGCAGATATCTTCACTCACCTGCTGCACGATCTGGGCTACTGACTTTACAATCTGTCCTATTGATTCTTTCTGCTCGAAATCCTTACATCGTTCAGCGTAATTACTCACAGATGTATGAATCTGACAAATTTCCTTTTTTCCTCTATTGGCACAATCCTTACATAGTCTCATTCTTTATCGCCTCCAAATCCTTATTTATCTGTTTTATTAACTGTGCTTCTCTCCTCATTGTGTCCCTCCAAATCCTTATTTGTTAATCTCAGTACTCATATTCCCTGTGGATTGTCACACTCTCAGCTACCTTTGATCGCTTTCTGCAGTCGTGGCCCTGATAATTCAGTGTTTATTATCATATAGGATTTTGTCATCTCAGATACCTTCATTTTCTGCCGGATAATCCAATATCTCCTGTAAATATGCCGGCGTTGTATCAAGCAGTTTAAGTATTGTACGTTCTATTATCTCTGCCATATCCGGTCCGGCCGATTTCTTGTGCCGATACAGTTCACTGATCAGTGCGTTAAGTTCTCTTGATTTACATGCATGTATCAGATTGATTTCCTCAATATTAAATTTGTCACTTATCATGATCTCTCCTGCCTCCTGTTTGATTGATTTTGTTCTTGATTATCAGATATTCTGGATCTCACTATCTCATTATTTGTGTAAAGTTTACCAAGTACAGATGTTTTTTCAGTTTTTTCTGGCAGAGTTGTCCTGTCTTTTATGAGCTCCTCCATATATCCGTCTATTTTATTGATAACTTCGGACGCTGTTTTCCGGATCGTATCCAGCGATTTCTTCAGTTCCGACATCTCTTTTCCTTTGGACCACCCAGCGATATATGCAAAACTGTAATCAGATGTATCTATCCCGTAATGCCGGCACACTGTAAATGCAACGCTTTCGGCTTCCACCTCTTTACTGTTGCGTGATTTATTCTCAAACTCCGGACTTCCTTCTGAATGCAGTCTCTGATGCGAGATCTCATGGATGACTGTTTTGATGGTCTGAACTTGCTGCATTCCCTTATTGATTACAATCCTATTTTCCGCAAGACTGAAATAACCTTTTGCGCCGGAACTTATGGTATCAAATTCTATTGGAACAGGACATATGTTTTTGGTGATAGTCAAAAAGTGTGTTGTTAATAAAAAACCGGATTGAATACAAATTCTTGTTCTGCTATAATAAACTTA
>VSNM01000078.1 GCA_009774245.1 Lachnospiraceae bacterium
TCAGTATCTGCAATTTTCAAGGTTCAATTGAGCCTAGTTTTTTGGTTCAGTTTTTCATAGATTACTTGACACTACCTCTGGTTTTAGTTAGTTCACTTTATCAAAGATCATGGTGATATCTGTGTATTTCCCAGCTACTTTCGAGGATGGAGCCCCGAAGCGCACATAGGAAGAAGTTTTCCCTGAACGAAGCGCCAGCAGATAGTCGATATGGGGATCAAATACATACACTGTACCGTCCGTCCCGTCCAGCTGGCACCATGCGTGCGGTGTATAACCGCCGTCGGACTTGCTCGTGTATCCGCTCGCGATATACATCGGCACACCGAGCTTCCATGACATCACAGCGAACGCCGCCGAAAAATTGTCACAGACGCCGCTTCCCGAGAAAGACAGAAGAGACGCATCAGAATATGTGCTGAACATCCCCATGTTTGGTACATTTTCGTAAACAGGCACCCCCTCCTCATACCGCGGATCAAAAAACGTGGTGATCAGATAATCGTAGCACGCTTTCAGCTTATCGTGGGTATCCATGTCCGGCGTGATGATCTGTGCAAAGATCTGTTCCAGCAAGGCGTCAAGCTCCGCCGAGCCTGTAGTCGCATCCGGATAGAGCGGTATAGCATCCAGCATCTGTCTGGTTCCCGCGTACTGCAGATCACGCTGCTTACCCACCGGCACACTGAACACTGGCTGCTGTTCCTCCGCACCTGTGGCACTCCGCACTCTCTGGTCTACCGCGAATACACCGTCTCCCATGTCGATCACTGGTCCCGGCACCGAGCAGTCCTCCGTGATAATATATCCTTCCGGACCGATATACACCCATCTGCCTTGGTTCACATAGCCGTATGGGATCTGCACCCACTGGAATTCGCCAAAGGAACCGTCATCCTCCACGTATCTGGTCAGCATCGTCGCCGGATCCGTGATAAAATACCCCACCGCAACGCTCATGCACGGCTGCAGGCAGAGGGTAATGGCGAGAACTGCCGCCACAACTGCCCTGACTGTAGATCTTTTCCATCTGCTTTTCCTTTTTTTCATTGTCACAACCCCCTCATAAAAGTCGCATTTTCTCTACGTATACAATATATCATTGACCGGCAGATTTATCAATCGTATTTTCCCCTCATTTTACTTGCTATCCTTTATCGACCAGTCTCGTCAATGATGTCATCAGCGTGGAAAGCTGTCACTGCCTTCGCCCTGCAGTCTCTTTAAAACATGGTTTGATGATAGCGCCGCCTTAGCGACATACTTCTATGTGAAAAACTTGCACATATGGTTTTTCACATTTTGCATGGAACTACGCATGAAAAACAAATCTTTGACACAGCACCGCACATATGGTAAGTTATATTTAGTTGTTTGATAAATACTATATACCAATTCGTGGAAAGGACAGTAGTATCGCAATCATGAAATGTATTCAAAAGAATCTGGGGATTCTGTCCCCGAAATACCCTATCGAAAATTTCTGTGTACCAAAACAGACGCTTTTTATTGATATAGAGACAACCGGACTCTATGTGCGCAGCTCCAATCTCTACATGATTGGCTGTGCCTACCTTGATGAGAGTGACGGCAAACCCGCCTGCTGGCACACCATTCAGTGGCTTGCGGTCAACTACGAGGATGAGCGCAATGTATTAAATGCGTTTGCTGCATTTGCCAAAGCATACCGCTATCTGATTCACTTTAACGGCAATCAGTTTGATATCCCCTATCTGCAGAACAAAATGCAGCAGTACAATATTCATTTTAACTTTGACGACTTTGAGGGAATCGATATTTACAGACGGCTGTCACCATACAAGACATTTCTGAAGCTTCCGAACTGCAAACAGAAGACAATTGAAAATTTTATCACTGCCACCGTGCGCGAAGACCAATACACAGGCGGCGAACTGATTGATATTTATCACGAATATGTACTGAACCACGATGCGGAAAAGGAACACTTCCTACTGCTCCACAACGAGGAGGATGTGAAGGGCATGCTTGAAATCGTCGCCGCCCTCGCGATTCCCGACCTGTTCCACCTGCCTGTCAAGGTCACAAAGGTTCAGGCAAACTACTACAGAGACGTCAACCAAAAACAGTGCTCAGAGATCCTCATGAACCTGAAATTTCCCACGCCCCTTCCCACAGAAATATCCTACGGCGCTAACGGCTGCTATTTCACAGGACGCGGAGAGGACGGAAAGCTCCGCGTTCCGATCTATGAAGGCGAACTGAAATATTTCTACTCCAATTACAAAGATTACTACTATCTTCCAAAAGAGGATATTGCGATCCATAAATCGGTGGCCTCATTCGTCGACAAGGATTACCGCAGACAGGCAACGGCGAGAAACTGTTACACACGGAAGATATCCTCCTACCTACCGCAGTGGGATATTCTTTTTACTCCGTTTTTCAAGAAAGATTATGATGAGAAAGATCTGTATTTTGAGCTCACAGACGAATTGAAGACACAGCGCGATACCTTTAACCGGTATGCGCACCATGTCCTTGAGATGATGATCAGGTAGGGAAGGGAAACCCTCCCTACTCTCAGATCAGACTGCTGCAGGGTGCGCCATCCAAATCCAGCAGGCCAAAATCAAGATATTTGTAGTTCCACAGCGCACAGCCAATATGATTGCGGTCAAATATCGCCGTCAAATCTTTCACCCATCCTTTTGCGGCCTCCGCAGGAGCGTGCGCCATCACACCAAACTCCCCGCAGTACAATTCCCTGCCGGTCTCACGAATAAAGTCTGCCGCATGCTGCAATAATCTCTCCATCAAGTCCCTGTCGTTGCTCGTCTCCTCCGCTACAAGGGCGTGCTTTCTCTTCCAGTCCGGATGCGCATTCAGATATGTGACAAAGCCTGAAATGTCGTCCGGATAATGAACCTCCCTGTCGAACTCACTCATTTCCTCCGAAAATCCTGCCCGCTGATGTGTGAAAACCTGTGGATCATAATAATGAAAATTGTAAAAGACATGCGGATCGTCCACAATATCCAGCTCCTTCAGATATACCACGCTGTTCTGCCCATTACTGCCGACCAAAATCCAGCGGTCAGCATCGATGCTCCTGATCCTGGCAATACATTTCCTGTACAACTGATTCCACAAAAAGTCTCCTGCATGAGACAGATCATACTGTCTGCCCGCAACATCCGTAAACGGATACGCCCCGCTCGCATCGGAAACCTCGTTCAATAGTTCGAACATCACCTTGATGTCCGTGACATTCTGAAACTCCCGCGCCATCAATTCCCATACCCGCACAAAGCGGTTTTGGAGAACTTCTTCCGTCAACAGCGGCATGGGTTCTTCCATCGCACCGTACACGTTTCCATATATATCATGCAGGTCCAGCACGATATTCAACTGACAACTCCTGCACCAGTCGATGCACCGGCGCACATACTGCAACGCCCTGTCATCCAACCTGTCCTACTCCACATCATACAGCAGATATCCACTGATGGGCAGGCGGACATGGTCAAATCCCCACGATGCGATCTGTCTGAGATCCTTCTCCTGAATAAATGTCTCAAAATGCTGACTAAGATGTTCATCTGTCAACGGCTGCCTGGCAATAAATTCATACTGCGAGAGCCACCCGCCGAGATTGATGCCTCTCCTGAAATACTCATAAACCATAATACCCTCCTTCGCCCTATTGAAATCCATCTTCTATTCTGCAAAATCTCACCAACCATCTATGAATTTCTTCATTATTGTATAAAAAGAACTACGATCATACAATGTACTTATTTCTACAATTTTATATGAGACATTTTACATTTTGAATACGGCAGCACGTTCAAAGAAAATCCAGCAAACACACTCTAGCGATTCATCAAATATTTCCCCAGCGGAAATGAGAGCAGGTAAACAAATTCAGGAATCAATGCGATACCCACATTTAACAGCATTCTCAATATCGCATATCTGCGTATGGGAACATTATCATTCTGACTGCATTTCTTAGGCCTTGATAACCAAATAACAGTTGCTATGCATACAACAAATATGGCAAAAAAGACGGGCGACAGATAATCCATTTTTGTATAACTGTTAAAAACCTTCAATGTAATTAAATATTCCGGACTGCCAAACAATCTTTCCAGCATCATTCCTTTTGCCCAATCCGTTTCATATACCCAGTAATTTCCGCCATATTGATTCAATACCAGCCCCATCATACCAATACTTTCAAATAATATTAAAAATTTAAAATTGCCCGAATTGTACGCCATGACCAATGCAAGAAATGGCGATAAATAGACAAACCAGTACGGGTTGCTGTCAAAAGAGATCAGAATCACAAACATTACAACGAGTGGAATCAAAATTGAATAGTAAAAATAATCTTCCTCACTCTCCACTCTTGTCAGATAGCAATAGACACAAATAATTCCAAACATCACAACAACCAACGGAACTACACCATTATATAACGACAGTTTATTTCCTAAAAAAGCTTCAAGAAAATGGTTTCTGATCTCACTCTTTATATCTGTAGCTGCTGTATTCTGCGGAAAACCGATTCCGGCAATGATAGTAACTAATAAAACCAATATTGCTTTATATATTATTTTAATAATATTTTTCTCATACAGCAAAAGCAATGGCACAAATATAAATAAGGGAAACTGCTTAAAAGAAACTGCTATTGAAAAGAAAATAATAAACCTGTTATATTTTTTTCTCTGATAATAAAAAATTCCAAGTAGTAAAAATGGAAAAGCTAAAATATCTAACTGCCCTACTATCCCTATTTCAACAAAAACCGTCGCTGATGACAGGAATAAATAAGCCGCCCATTTAGAATTAATCTCGCTTACTTTTATATTTTTACATATGAAATAAATCAGATAGGCTGTTATGGCAAGCGCAACCAGATAAATTGATTTCGCATACAGCATCGTCCACATTGATGAGGTTTCCTCTATTCCTGTAATATGGCAGAACATCCATAAAGGCGCTCCCCATATTCCAAGCAGTATATATACCGGAAAATCATATATCAATTCGTATGCTCCGCCAATATTATTCGCCCTGTAATAAGATATCATATCATTCCCATATTCATAAAAATTCTTTATTCCTCCCCCTTCAAAAATACTTCCCCAAAAATTAACCTCGTAATGGGTAAATGCTTTCATATCACCATACATCATCGATGCAAACGGAATAAGAAACAATATGACATATATAATATAATCTTTTCTTTTGGGCGCATCTATAGTGTCGCCTGACAGATTAATCTTTCCAAATAATTTCATAATTCCTCTCCTTTACATATTTTCGTTTTGCAATGCATATATTGCAATTATAAATAAAAAAAGGCGTAGAATCAATACAAAAATGTTATGAATACATTGCAAAGCAAAGGGTTATAAATGAGTCAAAAAATAAAAATTTCTCCTCAATTTGGAAAAAACTTACGTACACTTAGAAAACAACATGGATATACCCAGGAAGAATTGGTTATCAAATTACAATTGCTGGGACAGGATATATCCCGCAGCATATATGCCCAAATGGAATGTGGAAGTTATAATATACGAATTACAGAATTGGTTGCCCTGAAAGAAATATATGATATCTCATACGATGAATTTTTCAAAGATATACAATTATGAAAAAAACCGACTAACTCCATGATAGCCGGTTTTCAATCAATCATTTATTTTTGATATAAAAGAACGAATTTTTCCTTTCATAATTGATCTCTTTATAATTCATAATCTGCTCTGTGCTTCCTATGAACAGGATTCCCTGCGGTTTCAAGGATGTGTTGAACTTGCGGAATACTTCGTCCTTTGCTTCCTCTGTAAAATAGATCAATACATTTCTGCACACGATCAGATCGCATTTGTCAGGATATGTATCTTTCAACAGGTTGTGCTGTTTAAACTGTACCCTTGCCTTAATCTCATTGGAAATCTGGTAAGAAGGACCTACCTTCGTAAAGTATTTCTTTTTCAGGTCATCCGGCACTGCTGCGATGCTCTTTTCGTTGTATAACCCAACCTTTGCCTTCTCGATAACCTGCTTGTCAATATCTGTCGCGATAATATTAATCTGGTTGATCGGAATATGTCTCGATAGCGCCATGACAAGCGAATACGGCTCATCCCCCGTCGAGCACGCCGCGCTCCACACTTTGAGATTTTTGCCAAATCTGCCGATCAGCTCCGGTATAATCTCCTTATCCATCAGTTTCCACTGTTCCGGATTTCGATAAAATTCTGACACATTGATTGTCAGGTAATTGACAAAATCATCAAAAACAGCCTTGTCGTCCCGCAGCTTTGCCACGAATTTGTCATAGCCTGTCACTTTATGCTTCGCAATCAGAGTATCAATACGACGCTTCATCTGCTTTTCTTTGTATGCGTTCAAATCAATTTTGGTCAGTGCAAAAACTTCTTTTTTGAAATATTCATAATCATATACCATGAGTATTCCCCTTTCTTTAAATATGATATCAGGACATTACGCCCTGATATCATATTATCACACATTCAAAATTTATTCAGCATCCTCTGCTTCCTGCTTTGCAATCACTGCATCAATGTCCACAGATACCACATCGGAGTCATCCTCCTTTGTCTGTGCAGCCGGCGCTTCCTTCGCTTCCGGAACGAGCAATGCCTTGATGCTGAGACTAATCTTCCTGCCTTCCTCATTGAAGTCCACTACCTTCGCTGTGACTTCCTGGCCTACTGACAAAACATCTGACGGTTTCTCAATATGCTCTCTGGCAATCTGGGAAACGTGCAGCAGGGCATCAATGCCCGGCTCAAGCTCCACAAACGCACCAAAATCTGTCATTCTGGCAACCTTACCTGTCACTTCATTGCCAACTGCATATTTCGTCGACGCATTCTTCCATGGGTTGGAATCGTCAAACTTAAGTGACAGCGCCACCTTCGTTCCATCGATGTCCTTGATCAGAACCTTCAATGTCTCGCCAACCTTAAATACCTTCTTGGGATTCTCTACACGTCCCCATGACATCTCCGAGATATGAAGCAGACCATCCACTCCGCCGAGATCGATAAATGCGCCGAAATCTGTCACATTCTTGACAGTACCTTCCACAACATCACCGACGCTGATCCTTGCAAACAACTCCTTCTGCATCTCAGCTTTCTTCGCGACGATCAGCTGTTTGCGGTCTCCGATATATCTTCTTCTCTTAGGATTATATTCGCTGATCACAAATTCTATGTCCTGTCCGGCATATTTGTTCAGATCTTTCTCGTACATATCTGACACAAGGCTTGCGGGTATAAAGATGCGAACCTCATCTACCACCACGCTCAGACCGCCGTCCAATACCTGTGTTACTTTTGCTGTCAATACTTCCCTGTTGTTGAATGCTTCCTCAATTCTTCTGTTGCCTCTGTCGGCAGCAAGTCTCTTGTAGGTCAGGAGCACCTGTCCCTCACCATCGTTTACTTTGAGAACCTTAACTTCCATCTTATCACCAGGATTCAGGAGTGTTGTAAGGTCAACGTTAGGCTCATTGGTGTACTCGTTACGTGTAAGAATACCATCTGACTTGTAACCGATGTTAAGGATTGCTTCATCTGGCTTGACATCGATGATTGTACCTTCAATTACCTCTCCTGTATGAATAGTTTTTAATGATTCTTCTAACATTTGTTCAAAAGTTAATTCTGACATAATTTTGAACCTCCTCAATTATTTTGTTTGGGGTAGAAGCCCCCGCTGTGATGCCCACCAGTTCTACAGAATTAGGTAACTCTAATTGCAGGTCTTCCAGTGTTTGTATATAATAAGTATTCTCACATTCACTTCGGCATAGTTCGTAAAGCTTCCGTGTGTTGGAACTGTGAGTACCACCTATCACAATCATAACGTCAGCTCTGGCCGCCAGTCTGGTCGCTTCGCTCTGACGCTCTTGTGTTGCGTTGCATATAGTATTCGCAACAATTATATCATAACCTTTTTTTCGAAAAATTTCAACTAAATCTTGAAATTTCTTGTAGTTAAATGTCGTTTGTGCCACGATGCACAATTTTTCGCCTTTTTTCGCCTCAAAATTTTGTGCCTGCTCGGGTGTTTCGATCACAATTGCCGGAGTTTTGGTCCAGCCCTTGGTGCCCTCCACCTCGGGATGTCCGCTATTTCCTATGATAACAATGCGCCGTCCCTGTGCGGACTGCTCCTGTACGGTCTCGTGAATGCGCTGCACAAACGGGCAGGTCGCATCGACATACTCGATTCCCTTTGCCTCCAGCAATCCGTAGATTTCCTCCGGGACACCGTGCGCACGTATGATCACCGTACCCTCAGTCAGTCTCTCGAGCTCCTCTCTGCTCTCCAGTACGGTCACGCCCTGCTCCTCCAGCTCCCTGACGACCGTCTCATTGTGGGCAATCGATCCGTAGGTATAGACCTTCTTGCCCTCACGAACCTGCTCGTACACCTGTTCAACAGCCCGTTTTACGCCAAAGCAGAAGCCGGCGGACTTTGTGACGACTACCTCCATGCCTATCCCTCCTGCCTTTCGTCGCACAGTTCGATGATCGCCTGTGCCACCTGCTCTATCGTCATATGGGAGGAATCCAGCAGTACCGCATCCTCAGCCTGCCGCAGCGGAGAGATCTCGCGATGCATATCCTGATAATCCCTGTCAATAATATCCTTCTCTATCACATCAAGGTCACATTCCTGTCCCTTTGCCCGAAGCTCCTCATAGCGCCTCACAGCCCGCACATGACTGTCTGCGGTCAGATATACTTTTACATCCGCATCCGGCAGGACGCACGTTCCGATATCCCTGCCGTCCATGACGACGCTCTCCCTCCTGGCAAGCGCCTGCTGCAGCTCCACGAGCTTTTTCCGCACTTCCTTATTGGCGCTGCTCGAGGAAGCCATCTTTCCAACCTCCTCCGTGCGAATCAGACCATTTACATTTCTGCCGCCCAGCCACACGATCTGTTCTCCATTCTCGTATGTGATCGTCACATCCACATCCGAAGCGGCCCTGCCGATGCGCTCCTGCTCGTCTGCCCCGATTCCATGCTCTATGAAATACAGTGCCATGGCGCGGTACATCGCCCCTGTATCGACATAAATATATCCTTTTCGCTTCGCGATCAGTCTGGCAATCGTACTTTTTCCTGCTCCGGCAGGTCCGTCGATTGCTATTGCAATATTATTGCCCATCTGTTAGTTTCTCCTATCTTTTATGAAATTATGTATAGAAATTATGTATACACGCTGCGCTTTTCCCCGCCAGATATCCCGTAGACCACGCGATCTGGAGATTATACCCTCCGGTCAGCGCGTCGAGGTCAAGCGCTTCCCCCGCAAAATACAGCCCGCTCACAAGCCTTGACTCCATTGTCGAGGGCACGACTTCACTGGTTGATACGCCGCCCCTTGTGATCACCGCCTCGTTGTAATCCCGCAAGCCTGTGACCGTGAGCTCCATATGCTTGATCGTCCGCACAAAACGCTCCCGCTCCTCCCGTGTGATCTCATTGACTCTCTTGTCCGGATCAATGTCAGCCAGAACCGGCATGACCGGCACCAGCTTTGCGGGGAACAGACTGTTTATCACATTCTTGAACTGTTTGTTCTTATTGGCGTCAAACTCCCTGAGAATCCGCTGGTCGAGCTGATCATGGGTGAGCGCCGGCTTCAGATCAATATAGAGCTTTGCTTTATTATCCCCGCAATCAGTCCCACATACACTGTGAACATAATGACTGCTGGCGCTCAGAATCAGCGGCCCGCTGACTCCATAATGTGTAAAGAGCATTTCACCAAAATCAGAATAAATCCGCTTTCCCACAAGCTCCACACTCACCTGGACATTTTTTAGAGACAAACCCTGCAGCCCGCTGCACCAGTCCTCCTCCACAGAAAACGGCACGAGCGCCGGCATTGTCGGAACAATGCTGTGGCCACATTCTCGCGCAAATCGATAGCCGTCGCCAGTCGAACCAGTCAGGACATAGGAGCGCCCTCCTGTCGCTATGATTAATCTGTCCACATCTCTTTCTGTTTTTTTCCCTGTCACTTTGTCATACAATTCAATCTGGGCAATCCTGGCATGGCAAATCTTCTTCTTTTTGCTGCTTTTTTGCTTCTTATTCGCAGTCGCAGATGCCACAGTCGCAGGCTCTGCAGTCTCAAACGGCGTTGTCCTGATCGCCTTCACCTCCGTGTTCAGCATCACCTGTACGCCAAGTCTTGTCATCTCCCGCTCCAGCGCCCTGATTATGTCAGAGCTGTGATCCGACTTTGGAAACACACGCTGACCTCTCTCGACCTTGAGCGGACAGCCTGACCTCTCAAAGAAATCCATGACGGCGCGGCTGTCAAACCCGTACACTGCGCTATACAGAAACTTTGCGTGTTCCATCACATTCTGGAAAAAGTCCCCGGCCTCACAGGCGTTTGTCACATTGCATCTGCCTTTTCCTGTGATGAACAGCTTTTTCCCAAGCTTTTCGTTTTTTTCAATCAGAAATACCCGATTCCCCGACTCGCTGTCGCCCTCTGTGCCTGCTGCCGCGATCGCTGCCATCATTCCCGCAGCGCCGCCGCCTACTATAACAATATCTGCCATACAACTTCTCTTAACGCTTTCTCCGCTGTCCCATCTGCGCCTGCAGTGGTGTGTTCAGCATATCTTCATCTATAAAATTAATCTCATCCTTCAAATAAACCTGATAATTGTCCCACGCCTGCTCGAGGGATTCCAGACTCTTCTTCACCTCGTCCGGTCTGCGCAGACACAGCGCCACCACCAGCGCATTGATCAGGCTCAGCGGCGCCACAAGGGAATCCACGATCGACACCATATCGCTTCGCGCGAGCAGATTGCACGCGGAATAAAGGCACATCGGTGAATGAATCGTATCTGTCAGCGTGATCACCTTTGCATTTTTATCGTTTGCCATCTCCATGGCCTTGAGCGTCCTCATTGAATAGCGCGGAAAGCTGATTCCGATCACGGCATCCTTTTCATTGATCCGGAGCATCTGCTCAAAGGTCTCCGACGTGCTGGTCGAATCCAGCAGATAGACATCCCCGCGGATCATATTGAGGTAAAAATGCAGGAACTGTGCGAGCGGTTTACAGCTTCTCAGTCCGATAATATATACGTGCTTCGCTACCAGAATGATGTCGACAGCCGCCTCGAAAGACTGCACATCGATGTGCTCCATCGTGTCCTCAATCTTCTCAATATCAGCGCTCAGAACAGAAGTCAGAAGCTCAGCCTGCGTGCTGGCCCCGTATTTGGCACCGATCGACTGCACTGTATTGAGCTTTTTCTTCACCCACTCTGCCAATGCCTCCTGAAATTCCGGATATCCTTCATACTCCAACGCATACGCAAACCGCACGACAGTCGCCTCACTGATTCCCACTGCCTTCCCCAGCTTTGCAGCAGTCATGAAAGCCGCCTGTTCATAATGATCAATGACGAAAGTGGCAAGCTTTTTGTGGCTCTTGCTCATCTTGTTAAACTTTTCATTAATTCTTGATATCGTGTCGCGCTTTTCGTCCATCAAAAATCCTCATCCTCAGCTCTTTTATTAAGAACAGCTATTATAAATATCCTGCAGCAAATCGATCGTCTCTTCTTCTGTGAGGTCATAATCCCCGGTGAGCACCATACAGGCACACCCATGTATGAAAATCCACATCTTCATAAACAGTCCGCTCGGATTCTGACAGCCCGCCGCGGACGCCTTGTTGATCTCCCTGCTGACGGCTCCTGACTTGCCGTTCAACAGCTCAAAGAGCCCTCTGTCCCCCCTGTGCTCCGACTGAAACAGGAGCTGAAACAGCTTTCGCTCTTCCTTTGCATAATTTATGTAGGCAAGTCCAAGGTGTATAAACGGTGTAACCACCTCTGACTTGTAATTTCCATAGTAATCGCCGAAGGCCTCGATCGCCCTCTGATATATTTCCGAATAGAGTTCACCCATATTTGCATAAACCCTGAATATTGGCTGTGTAGAACATCCGATCTGTGCCGCTAATTTTCTGGCAGTAACATTCTCTATCCCCTCCGCTCTGGCCAGAGCAAAGGCTGTCTCCGATATTTTGTTCTTCGTAATCAATTCTTTCCTTGCCATTTCATCATCCATGCCTTTCTCACAAGTATGCGGAACTGTGAAGGAACCATAAGGAAATGGATTCTTTCCTTACGGTTCCTAAAGTATCCGGTCAAGACCAAATTAACCCGACACCTGTAAACAGTCTATACAGGATATGCCCCGTTCTTTGTATCAGCCTGAGTCATGTCAACCTTCTCCTGCTGTGCCTGACGATACTTAAAGAAATCAAGAGCAACCTGAGGGAACAATGCGTATGACAGTACGTCCTCATCCTGCTGTTTCCATTCTTTCATTTCCTCTTCGATCTTTTTCAGCTCATTTGGCAGCTTATCAGCCGGACGACAGGTGATGATCGTCTCCTTCTCCTCCGCTGAGAGCACCTTATCCTGAACTTCCTTATTAAACGGCTTGACTGTCTGGCCATACTCACCGTGAAGCACTGCCTTCGTCTCCTTGGTAGCCATCTTGTAGCGCTCGCCCATCAGCACGTTAAATACAGCCTGTGTGCCGACGATCTGTGAGGATGGTGTGACAAGAGGCGGCTCACCCAGATCCTTGCGTACACGCGGGATCTCCTGAAGCACGTCATAATACTTATCCTCTGCATTCTGCTCCTTCAGCTGGCTGACCATGTTCGATAACATACCGCCCGGAACCTGATACATCAAGGTCTTGATGTCAACGCCGAGCACCTTCGGATTGAGCAGTCCGCTCTTTAAGCACTCCTCCCTGTACGGTCTGAAGTGGTCTGCGATCTTTGCCAGAAGATTCTGGTCGAATCCGGTGTCATACGGTGTGCCCTTAAAGGTCTCCACCATTACCTCTGTCGCCGGCTGTGATGTGCCGAGCGCAAACGGAGAGATCGCACAGTCAATCACATCGACTCCCGCCTCCACAGCTTTCAGATATGTCATGGAAGCGACACCTGATGTATAGTGTGTGTGCAGCTGGATGGGAAGCTTTGTCGCGGACTTCATCGCCTTGATGAGCTCCTCAGCCTTGTACGGCACCAGGAGTCCCGCCATATCCTTGATACAGATGGAGTCAGCGCCCATCTCCTCGATATCCTTCGCCATCTTCATCCAGTACTCGAGTGTATATGCATCGCCCAATGTGTAGGAGAGAGCGATCTGCGCCTCGCCGCGCCCCTCTCTCTTCTTGACGGCATTTGCCGCGTTTACCGCACACTGCAGATTTCTGAGGTCATTGAAGCAGTCAAAAATACGAATAATATCAATCCCATTTGCGATCGACTTCTCAACAAACTCTGTGACAACATCGTCCGCATAATGACGATATCCCAAAATATTCTGTCCTCTGAAAAGCATCTGCAGCTTTGTATTCTTAACCTTATCCCTGATCTTCCTGAGTCTCTCCCACGGGTCTTCCTTCAAAAAGCGAAGAGATGCGTCAAATGTAGCGCCGCCCCAGCACTCTAAGGAATGATACCCCACCTGATCCATCGTCTCAAGAATCGGCAACATGAGCTCTGTCGGCATTCTCGTAGCGATCAAAGACTGATGTGAGTCACGCAGGACAGTCTCAGTAATCTTGATCGGTTTCTTTTCCATATCTGACATTTTTATTCCTCCTAAATATATTTATTCATATTTTGAAAAACGCTGTGCTTTTTAAAATACACCGAAGATCGCCATAAAGGTTCCGGCTGCCACTGCTGTGCCGATCACGCCCGCAACATTCGGTCCCATCGCATGCATGAGCAGGAAGTTGGTCGGATCAGCCTCCGCACCGACCTTCTGGGAAACGCGCGCCGCCATAGGAACAGCGGAAACACCTGCGGAACCGATCAGCGGGTTTACCTTGCCCTTCGTCACCTTGCACATCAGCTTACCAAAAAGAACGCCTGCCGCCGTACCAAACATAAATGCGGCCAGACCTAACACGACAATCTTGATCGTACTCACGTTCAGGAAAGCTTCTGCACTTGTCGTAGCGCCTACAGAAGTACCGAGCAGGATAACGACGATGTACATCATTGCGTTGGAAGCAGTCTCCTGCAACTGTCTCACCACGCCCGACTCTCTGAACAGATTACCCAGCATCAGCATACCGACAAGCGGAGCTGTCGTAGGAAGAATCAGACATACAACGATCGTCACGACGATCGGGAAGAGAATCTTCTCAAGCTTGGAAACCGGACGCAGCTGCGCCATCTTGATCTTTCTCTCCTCCTCTGTCGTCAACAGCTTCATGATGGGCGGCTGGATGATCGGCACCAGCGACATGTAGGAATACGCCGCCACCGCGATCGGTCCCAGCAGTCCCGTCTGTCCCAGCTTGCTGGCGAGGAATATAGAGGTAGGACCATCCGCGCCGCCGATGATGGAAACTGCCGCTGCTGCCTTGTCGTTAAATCCGAGCAGGATCGCGCCAAAGTATGCCGCAAAGATACCAAACTGTGCCGCCGCACCGAGCAGAAAGCTCTTGGGATTGGCGATCAGCGGTCCGAAATCCGTCATTGCTCCCACACCCATAAAGATCAGGGACGGAAGGATCGCCCACTCATCCAGTAAATAGAAATAATACAGTAAGCCGCCAGCCGTGCCATCCTCACC
The DNA here is from genome assembly GCA_009774245.1 of Lachnospiraceae bacterium. Lineage (GTDB taxonomy): Bacteria > Bacillota > Clostridia > Lachnospirales > Lachnospiraceae > COE1. The sequence goes on from VSNM01000078.1 coordinate 14,705, forward strand.
GATCGGTGCGATAATGTCGGGATAAATATTCACCAGCAGCATACCAAACGCTATCGGTGTTAACAGAAGCGGTTCATACTGCTTCGCGATAGCCAGATAAAGAAATATACAAGCAACAATAATCATGATCACATTCCCGCCGGTGATGTTAAAAAATGCCGTCTGGTGAATCAGATTGTTCAATGTATCTGCTATATATGACATTTTGTTGACCTCCTATTTTATTTTCCAGAGCGCACGAGCGCCCCGATTCCACCGACATCCGGTGCTTAGTTCAAAGTTGCAAGTAAAGCACCTGCTTCAACAGAGTCGCCAACTGCCACATCTACGCTCGCCACTGTACCATCCTGGGGAGCCACCACAGGAATCTCCATCTTCATCGCCTCGAGAATCACGACTGCGTCGCCCTTCTTCACAGCCTGTCCGACACTCTTCTCAAGCTTGAATACCTTGCCTGCCGCTCCTGCCTCGATCCGGATACTGCCTGCCGCTCCTACACTTGCCTTGGGAGCCGCTGCCGCTTTCGGAGCTGCCTTCGGTGCCGCCTTGGGAGCCGCTGCCGCCGGAGCTGCACCGGAGCCCGCACCCTCTTCTACCACAACATCATATACGTTACCGTTCACGGTGATTGTATAATTTTTCATTTTTACATCCTCCTATTAATAATACTCTATGCTTTTTTCCAACTTTTTGTATTCGCCCGCCTGATGCTTCTCACCCGGAAGCCTTCCACGCTCGTCCCCTCATAGGTCGCGATCGCTGCCGCTATGACTGCCACAAGCTCCATGTCATCTGACAGATCTTCCTCCTCTACTACCGGCGCAGCGGGTTCCGGCTCCGGTACAGGAGCAATCTCCGCCTTCTTCGGCGCAAAGGAAGCCTGAATCTTTGGTATCAGATTAAACGCGGAAATAATGAAACTGATCAGAATCAGTACCACAAACACTGTTCCCATGCCGAGCAGCGTGTTGAGCGCCGCCTTCGTCATCAGCTGTCCCTTTGTCTGATCGAGATTCAGCGTGCATGATATCATCTGCAGGTAAATATCATTCGTAAATATTAATTCTACCGAACCGTTTCCATTCTCACCTGCCAGTGGAATCGTAACAATGATCGTGTCGTCATCGACAACAGAGGTCGGCGTGCCAAACTCTGTGATGCTTTTCATGCTGTCCATACCTGTCTGGAATGAAGTAAGCGCACCGTTGACTGCCTTACCATCACACATAAAAGAGTTATCGCCGTAATACTGTACAAAAGTCGACGCAAACAGATCACCGAGCTCCACATTGTTATAATCCTCAAGCATTTGGTCAACATTTTCCGAATCAACCAATGCCGCCGTGAGTTTGACAACCTGATCCGCCCTGCTCCTCGCCATACTTTCCTTACTCTGCTGGAGTTCGCTGGGAGCCTTCTCTGAGCCACACGCTGTCAAGACGAAAACGCAGGTAAGCATTAATAATATTCTCGCAAATTTTTTCATATTAACGTTCACCCTTTCTTAGACCGTGCCATGCTTCTTTGACGGTCGATCCTCTCTCTTTGTATACAGCATCTCAAAGGCGCCGATCACATATTTCCTCGTGTCCGCCGCATCGATGATCTGATCTACATATCCTCTCTTTGCCGCACCTGTCGCACTTGTCTGAAGCGCCGCATACTCTGCTGCCTTCTCCCTGATGACATCCGCGCCCTGTCCCTCGTACATGATCTTTGCCGCGAGATTGGCATCCATAGAGCCGATCTCCGCGTCAGGCCATGCGATCACAAGATCTGCGCCGATCGCCTTTGAGTTCATTGCTACATATGCGCTTCCCAGCGCCTTTCCGATCACGACATTCACCTTTGGCACCGTGGCGTTTGCGAAAGCGTATGTAAGCTTCGCTACTGCCTTTGCGATGCGCTTCTCGCTGCACACCGTCGCCTCATATCCCTTGACATTGGTGAGCGATAACACCGGAATATCGAACGCGTCACAGAAATTGATGAAATCCGCCGCCTTCTCACATCCGTTTGCGGATAAAACAGCGTCGTACTTGTCCGTGACCTCGCCCTCCGCGCTGTAAACCTCTGTGCGGTTGGCAACACAGCCGACTGTTATGCCGTTCAATCTGACAAAGCCTGTCACCATATCCTTTGCATAATTCTCCTTTACCTCAAAGAACACATTGTTGTCCGCAATCGTGGAGAGTGCGATCGAGGTATCGCCCACACAGTTTTCCAGATCTGTGCACACCCTGTTCAGATCATCTGTGCACTTCTCATCGGATGCGTCATCCTCATTGTTTGCGGGAAGCATGGATACGAGCTCCCTGACCTTCGCATAGATCGCAGCCTCGTCAGCCACAATGTCCACGATGCCGCTCTCGCTGCTCTGGAACTGTGCAGATGCGGAATCGCACTTGGAGACATTGTTCCCGTCAAGCGCATTTGGCGAATTGACGAAGAGCTTTGCCTTTGATGACTCCATGAACGTGAAATCCGTCAAAGTCGGAATCAGCGCAAGGCCGCCGCCGCAGCTTCCAAATATCGCTGTGATCTGAGGAATCACGCCCGATGCCAACGTCTGCTTTAAGTAGATCTCACCAAACGCATTGAGCGCGTCTGTCGCCTCCTGAAGTCTCAGACCAGCGGAGTCAATCAGACCGATGACAGGCGCGCCTGTCTTCATCGCAAGGTCGTAGAGCTTCGTGATTTTTCTGGCGTGCATCTCGCCGACAGAACCGTTCAGCACGGAAGCATCCTGGCTATACACATACACGAGATTGCCATTGATCACTCCGTATCCAGTGACAACACCGTCCGAGGGAGTCTCAGTCTGTTTCAGATTGAAATCTGTCGCTCTCGCTGTGACAAGGGCACCGATCTCAACGAAACTGTTTTCATCAAGTAAAGATTCGATTCTCTTACTTGCCAAACTTGAAGTAGTACTCATTTTGTGACCTCCATTTTTATATTTTTAATTTCAAAAATAACATTTTATGCGCAGTTTCGATATTATGTTAGTAAATATTACTAATAATCGCATCTGAAAACTGCGTCCATTTTAGTATAACATATATTATTCTATTCGCCTAGTAATTTTTTCACTTTTCCTTATCTTTTTTTCCGTCTTTTTCACCAAAAGCCCATCAGTTTAATATGAATTCAAAATCAGCCACTTTTCAACGACTCTGCGGACGCACCATTTCATGTCAACCGCCTCTATCTCCCCCGCAGTCACCAGCCTCATGCGCTTCCACTCCCGGTTGCCGACTGCATAACTGATGTATCCGATCGTCTGTCCCTCACCGACCGGCGCCGTCAGCTCCTTCACCTTCTGCAGCGTGACCGTCACCTTCTCGTCCTCATGCATCAGAAGCCCTTCCACTCCGTCCGCTTCCAAAGCAAGCTCCACCGGCACGTACGTCTGCTCGCCGATGCGGTTGCCCTGCCCATTGCTCACGATGATATCCGCCGTCGCCTCCGCCGGAATCTCCACCTCGTCAAAGCTGCGGTAACGGTAATGTGCGAGTCCGTATTCCATCAGTGCCCTCGTATCACTCCACTTGTACGTCCTGTGATTTGGCCAGCCGCACGCCAGAAGCGCCACGACAAAAGTCTTCCCATCCCGCCTGAGCGCGCCCACATAGCAGTACCCCGCCTTGTTGGTAAACCCCGTTTTTCCCGACAGCGCACCTGTCATCATACTCAGGAACGCATTGTGATTGACACAGGAAAAGCTTCTCCTGCCTGACAGATCTGTAAAAGAATGGTTCGGCGTCCTTGTGATCTCCAGAAATGTCTCTCTCTGCGGCGATTTCGCGACACAGTACGACATGACCAGCGCCAGGTCCCGCGCTGTCGTCGAGTGAAATTTCCCGTCCTGTTCGGCATCCAGCCCGTTGGGCGTGATATAATATGTGTGTTCACAGCCGATCTCAGCCGCCTTCCGATTCATGAGCGCTGCAAACTGCTCCACACTGCCGCCCACATGCTCTGCGATCGCCACCGCGGAATCATTGTGGGACTCCAGCATCAGGGAGAGCGTCAGATCCCGCAGGCGGTACTGCTCACCGCTGCGCATCCCCAGATGTACCTGCGGCATGGAGGCTGCGTAGGAGGACACCTCCACCGTATCGTCCAGACTGGCGTTCTCCAGCGTGACGATCAGCGTCATGATCTTCGTCGTGCTCGCCATGGCAAGCTGCTCATCCCCGCAGCGCTCGTACAGCACCCTCCCCGAGTCCGCGTCCATCAGCACAGCTGCCTTCGCGTAAAGCTTCAGATCAGCCCCGTCCGCCCGCACATCGATCGGCTGCTGCACCAGAATCGCGATCACCAGAGCGATGGACAGCAGCACAGCCCTTTTATTCCGCACACATTTTTTCATATTCCTTCATTTCCTTTATATACAAGGGTTCCATAAAAATATATGTGCCGATGTCCGCAAATTATCCCTTTTTCACGGCATCAAGGAACGAAACTGTTCTTTGCCTTTGCGTGCATCATATCGTACTCCAGTATGATATCATAGCCATAGCTTCTGACAGCCGCCTGCATTTCATCCAAAAGCTCCTCGAAGCGCTGTCTGTCCGGCGCAAACACCATTTTCCAGGAATACTCCTGTATCGCGCGCTTGCACTGGTGACGTATCGCCATCTCCTCCGTGGTCTCGACCGACGCAGTGTACAGCGTCCCCGGCGCTACCAGGAGCATGTCATTTTGCTGCAGATACTCCATCGTCGTGTTCGCACCCATCCTGTCCTTCCAGTCCTTTGCCAGCGCGGACGTATCCAGCGCCTTCACACTGTCCCACAGATCATAATAGTAATAAAATCCCTCCTCACTTTTTTCGCACTGGACGACCGGCTTATAGTTCAACTGAGAGATGCCGGAACTCCACGTCCCGCTTCCATATTCCTCCGGGACCTCAATCTCACCGCCGTTATAAAACGCCTCGATACCAAAATCCGTAAGATATGGGCCGTCCTCGCCCATTTCCCATGTCAGCCCCTCCGGACCTGCAGTGGCTCCGGAGAGATTCGCCCCGTTCATCATGATCCCCTCGTCCGAGTACAGCCAGTCGATAAAATCCACCAGTCTACCGGGATCGGCAGACCGTGAGCCTACCGCTATGATGCTGTCCTGATTTCCATAGGGATAGCATCCGTAAGAATAGATCTGCATGTCCTTCACAGGCGCCAGCATAAATCCCTTCCCCTGTTCCATATTGGCGAGTGTATTGAACGCGGACTTGCCAAGCCACGGCCATGGGGAGAAGAATATCTCTCCTTTTTTATACTTCTCAAAACACCCCTCATAATTCTGATTCACCGAATCCGGATCGACCAGCCCCAGCTGGTTTGCCTCATAATAAAAATTCAGCATACGGACATACACCGAGTCATCATCAATAATGCTCTGATAATCCGAGCCGTCCGCCTTCGCCAGCACCACACCGTACTCGTCATAGCCATAGATACAGCAGGGCTGCTTGACGGCGTTCATCATGTTGTCATCCCACTCCTTGAAAAAAGAAAAACCATATGTCCTCTCACCGGATTCCGTGACCGGATGCAGCGCCTGCATATGCTTTAACACAGGCAGCAGGTCCTCCAGTGTATTCAACTCCGGATAGCCCAGCTCCTTATACAGATCCCAGCGGATATACGGACCGTAGATCGGTTCGCTGCCCTCGCTTGGCACATCCGGCTCATTGACAGACACCTGCGACGGGATGGCATAAATCCCGTTCTGCTGTACGCTGCTGTTCAAATTCTCGATCGCGTCCCGGTATTTCATGATATTCTTGTCATAGAGATCTGTCTCCATGTCGTACAGCAGTCCCGCATTGACCATATCCTGCAGCTGGCCGTTTACCCCCTTGCAGATAATGAGATCTCCGATATTTCCTGCCGCCGCCCTCACATTAAGCAGCGTATCCCCGCCCTTCGTGATGTTGGGCGTGATGATATTGAGCTCCATATTGAACTTCTCTCTGACCACTTTCCCAAACCACCCTGACTGGATTCCCTGATAATTGGCGGTGAAGTCAAATACATCAACCACAATAAAATCCTCGTAGGGACATTCTTCCGCTTTTTCTTCCTCTCCGCCACACCCTGACAGCCTCATGGCACACAGAACCGCAAGACAGAATAATATAGCACTATATCTTATTTTTACTATCATTTCACTTCCTCTTTCCTGTCCGGATTGACAATCCTATTTGCCTCACTTATACTAATACTATACCAAATATACGAAACAAATCAATAAAAACAGGAGGGAAACTCATGGAAACATTGCTGATCGCCGATGACGAAAAAAACATACGCGACGGCCTGAAATGTATTCCTGACTGGGAAGCGCTTGGATTTGCCCTGTGCGGTGAGGCCGCAAATGGGGAGGAGGCGCTCTCACTCATTCTGAAAAGCCGCCCCAGTCTCGTTCTTCTGGACATCCGGATGCCAAAGCTGACCGGCATCGATATCATCCGCATTGCGCGCGAACAGGGTTACAATGGCAGATTTATCATTCTGAGCGGCTACTCTGACTTTTCCTACGCGCAGGCAGCTATCCGCTACGGCGTGGAATACTATCTGACCAAGCCCATCGACGAGGACGAGCTGCTTGATGCCATCAACACGATCAGGGAAAGCATCGCAGCGGAGCACCAGAAGTCGGACAGCATCGCACTCTACCGCGAGAAGGCAAAGGATGTCATCCTGCACGAGCTGGTGACCGGCGTCTGGTCCGGGGACAGCGCAAACGGGTTATCCTCCCAGGACTTCCAGAATATGGAGCTGGCTGCAGATATCTACCAGGTTGTCATCTATGAGAAATTCGGACTTTTGCCCAGCGACAAAAGCTACCACTTTGCTGACCTGTTAAATATAACCAACAACGGAAACCATTCCTTTGAATCCTTTCAGGAGGACAGCAGGAATGTGATTCTCCTGAAAGGTTCTTTCGCGCTCCGCCGCTTTGAGGAGTTTTTGAGCCACTATGAGAAGGCCGAGATCGAGGAGGGAAGCCCCATGGATTCTCTCTTCCTCGCTTACGGGCACCCTGTCAGGAGTCTGGACGAGATCTACCTCTCCTACGAGGAAGCCTCCGCCCTGATCAGGCGGCGCTTTTTCTGCTCACAGGGACAGCACACGCTCGGATACCATGAGCTTCCCGCCATGACCTCTCACCGCCTCCTCATCAGCGACGACAAACTGAACGAGTACTGCAGCGCCCTGACAAACTATCTGCAGGCAAACAACCGCAAGCAGGTCGCCGCCACGCTCTTTTCCATGGAGGAGTACCTGTACAGCGTGGACAGCACCATCACGTCCATCCGGCTCTTTCTGACAGACCTGTTTCTACAGCTCAAGGAAAACATCAACAAGCTCTACAGCAACGCGCGTGTATCGTTTCCCTCAAACACCGCGATTATAGACAAGATCGAACACTGTCACTATCTGTATGAGATTATCCTGTATCTCTCCGAACAGGTGAAGGCCATCATGGACAGCAGCGACAATTCGTCGCGCGATACCATACTGGATGACATTCTCTACTACATAGACAACAATTATCAGAACAACATCAAGCTTGAGACGATCGCGCCGCTCTTTGGCTACAACAGTGCCTACCTCGGCAAGCTCTTCACGAAGCTCATCGGCGAAAATTTTAACTCCTATGTTGACCACCGGCGCATCGAGCACTCCAAGAAGCTCCTCGAGCAGCAGAATATCAAGGTCTATGAGGTTTCCGAGAAGGTCGGCTACAAAAACGTAGACTACTTCCACAAGAAATTTAAAAAGTACGTCGGCATCAGCCCGGCTGAATACCGCAAACAGTTAAAGCTTGATGAATAGCGAAAAATTTCAACTACTACATGTTCTTACGGACTTTGCAGCGTAGTGCAAAGTCCTAGGCTGAACTGTAACAAAAATTTCTAAGTAAGTGAGATGAGTTATGGATTTGGAAAACTACAAAGTCCTGATGATAGATGATGATGAAATGATAGCCACGGCTACTTCCGAATATTTCAATATGTTCGGCGTAAAGACTTCCTATGTAACAAGCTACGCGGATGCGATAGCTTTTCTCGAAAAACACGATGTTTCACTGCTCCTGCTCGATATCAATCTCGGCGAGACATCAGGCTTCGATCTTTGCAGGCAGATACGGGAAAACTATGACCTGCCAATATTTTTCATCAGTGCCCGGACAAGCGATGATGATGTGCTAATCGCCCTGAACATAGGCGGCGATGATTATATCAAAAAGCCCTATACGCTAAGCGTCCTGCTTGCCAAGGTGAAAGCTGCCGTTTCAAGATACGACAGGACACGGGATAATGCGCACATTGTCGGGAATTTTCAGCAGAATGAGGACGGCCTTGTGAAACTGACAGGTGAAGTGTACCTCAACACAAATACGCACAAGCTCATTGCAGACGGCGGGGAGATTACCCTCAAAGCACTCGAATACAGGCTGCTGTATTATCTTTACACAAACAGGGGCAAGGTCGTATCAAAGGAAGATCTGCTCAGAGATGTATGGGAGGATGCATATCTCAACGAGGGTACGATCGCCGTACATATCCGGCATCTGCGTGAAAAGATCGAAGCCGATCCCAAAGAACCACAGCTCATAAAAACCGTATGGGGTGTGGGCTACATGATGGAAGAGACTGCGCCATGAAAAGATATTACAGTTTTACAGTACTTCTTGTTCTGCTGCTCACTGCCGGGCTGTTTGCTGTTGTGAAAATCACCGGCACAGATGATTTTTCACAAAATAATGAGGATGTACTTCTGCTCAATGAGCTTGCGCACAAGATGGTTCTGGACGATATGCCGCCTGAAAACACGGAACGGGAATATGTGATACTTGACAGAAACGGAAATGCAATTTACGATAACCGCTCCAACTATTCGGAAGTGATAACCGTTGAGACGGCAATGCAGAAGTGTTACCCCTACACTTATATCATAGAAAATAATCAGATAACAGGCAGCGTCGTACTCACAGACAGCAGGAAGCAGTTCGACCGTCTGCGCACAGATATCATCGCTGTTTACTGTGTATGCGGTTTTCTCCTGATCGGTGCGGCGGCGGCTTTCGGGGCGTATATCCGCAAAGCGATCCTGCTCCCATTTGCCAGGATGAAAGAGTTTGCCTCTTATGTGGCGGCAGGCGACCTTGACCGGCCGCTTGAAATGGATAAGGGCAATCTGTTCGGCGCTTTTTCGGAGAGCTTTGATATCATGCGGGAGGAGCTGAAAGCGTCCAGGGCAAGAGAGCAAGAGCTTATCGCGTCGCTTTCTCACGACCTGAAAACGCCTGTGACAGGGATTAAACTCACATCTGAGCTGATGGCGGCGGTATTTGCTCAAAATAAGGGACAGGAAATAACCGTCACGGAAGATATGATCGTGAAGATGAATAACATCTATAAAAGAGCGGATGAGATCGCGCTGCTTGTAGGCGACCTGTTTGCTTCCACCCTGGAGGACTTAGGTGCGTTCAAAATAAAATGTTCGGACGAAAATTCCGCTGTTATCGCAGAGCTTGTGTCTGAATACGATGACAGAAGGCTTGTGCGTATATCCGAAATACCGCAGGTCATTGTGCATATGGACAAGCTGCGTTTATCGCAGGTTATTGGCAATATCCTATTTAATTCTTACAAATACGCAGATACGCCCATAGACATTTCTTTCCGCCTGGATGAGAGCTTTCTTGAGGTGTCAATCCGTGACAGCGGCCCGGGCGTTCCCGAGGATGAGATCGGGCTTATCACCAACAAATTCTACCGCGGAAAGGAACATGGCGACAAGGAAGGCAGCGGTTTAGGCCTGTATATCGCAAGGATACTCATGGATAAAATGGGCGGAGAACTGTCTGTCAGGAGTGAAAACGGGCTGTGCGTAACACTGCTTATTCCGCTCAGTTAAGAAAAAGACAAGAATTTAACAAGATTCTGACAAGGAAATCAGGAACGGGATCATATATAATACTATCAGAAACATAATAAGAAAGGTAGTGTTATATATGATCCCTATTTTACGTACAGAAAAGCTATGCAAGTCTTTTTCAAACGGCGCCGTACAGCAGCATGTTATCAAGAACCTCGATCTGGAGATTATGGAGGGCGATTTTACGGTCATCATGGGCGCTTCGGGTTCGGGCAAATCCACCCTGCTCTACGCGCTTTCGGGAATGGATAAGCCCACTTTGGGAAAGGTATTTTTCGGTGACACCGAGATTCAGGACTATACGAACGATCAGCTTGCGGTGTTCAGGAGAAAAAACTGCGGATTCGTTTTTCAGAGCATCTATCTGCTTGAAAATCAGAATGTCCTTGACAATGTGCTGACGGGCGCGTTTGCCGTGCAGAA
>VSNM01000079.1 GCA_009774245.1 Lachnospiraceae bacterium
CAAAACAACCCCAGAACAAAAGTTCGCACCCTCGCCAATGTAAAAATGCCCCTAAAAGCACACGGAAATAATGTAACTTTGGAATCTATGTAGTGCCGAAAGTGCCGTGTTTATGGGCTTTCCCGGCTTTCCGTGTCTGTATCTGTCGGGGAAGGAGACACCCTGACAAAATATGACAATATCGCCCATATTTCAACAGCATTTTCAGACAAATACGAAATGGAACGAACATAGGGATTCGCAATATAGTCATTGTCCAGATTCAATTCACCGAAAACATCAGCATATCCACAGATACCTCATCCAATACCTTCTGAATCGTGACCAGAGTATGGGAAAACAGACCGGTATACTTTATACCCCTATTCCTTCATCTGCATCAGATACGCAAAGGTTCCATTCTTCTGATACTGCTTCCAGTCTACCGATATTTCAACCTTTACCTTATTCTTTTTCAGGATTATATTCCATGTTTTCTTCCAATTTGTCACCATTTTGTTGCATAATGTATAGAGGAATATGATGTTTTTTACATACTCTTAACGCATGTTCATACATCTCACCATTTTTATCTGCATTCCTAAACTCGCTCCCTAAATAAATTGCTTTCATTAAAGGGCTAAAGTCTTTCGTGTACACATCCTCTTTTCCAAAATATTCTTTATAACGATTGTTTGGAATAATTATCCTCCACTCATTTTCATTTTGGTATTTTTCAGGTTTAAACAGAGCATGATTATGGCCCAGACAAACCATTTTACTTGCCCTCTCATTACAACTCTGGCTATTCTCCCTTCCTTCTCTCTTCAAATTATTCCATTCAACAAAATTTTTTATTGCATCCGTAGCATCGAAGCCATAGTTATCATACAGAATTTTCAAAAAAATAATCGTTTTCGGATAAAAATATGTTGATTCAACTTTGTACTCAATACAATATCCTTTGTGTTTATCACCGAAATACTGATTATCCCACATCTCAATTTGAGAGCAATCACATGTTGTAAAACAGCCTACACGCAATGCACCTTGCAATGATTCTTTATATTTTTCTAACTCTTGTAAACATTCTGGATGTTGTCTACGAGTTTTCCTATTAGCTCTCGGAAACATGGTTTTTAACATTTCTTTAGTATCAAACTCCATTTTACAATCGTAAGGATCATTAACATTCATCTTTATGGGGTTGGAAAAAAATACATTCCCATCAAGAGACTCTTTCAAATATTGAACATCAAACTTTCTATATTTGTATACGCTCTGGGGCAAAGTGATTTCTTTCATTATTTCACTTGGTGTAATGGAATCGCTTAACACAGCCTTTTTGTATTCGCCAAGATCATCGTACATTTTATTCATGATTCTTCCTCCTCATATCCTTAATATCAACTTCAATTTATAAAATGTTTTAAGTCACAGACATCTCTACCCATGACTCATATTCTACCACTGCTCCTTCACAAATGGAACTGTATTTTATTGATAAAACTTCACTGTCAAACGCATTCCACACGTCTCACACAATCTCTATGGCATCATCCCAATACACAACTGCTTTCTCTATCAATCCTTTCAGCCAGTCCACATCGAAGGTATCCAGCATGGATTCCCCGATAGTTCCTAATCTGTTATCTCCGCTGAATTAGCTATCTCCTACATACGGTCAAGTTTTGCCCTCCTGTCATTTAGACAACTTAACAAAATACAACAATATCCCCCATATTTCAACAACATTTTTCTACAAACAGGCGAAACTCCAAACAAACACGGAAACTCTTATACTATCACGCAAAACTCAGATACTATCACGGAAACTGCCGACTTTTGCGTGATAGTATAATTTTGCCCCAATCGCCACCCTATCAGCGGCATCTAAAAACGCAAAAAAGAGAGGTCCACCAACCACTCCGATGAACCCCTCTACGCTCAAAATCCCTTGATTTTAAGCCATTCTTCAATACTTTCGCCTGCGAGTACCAAAATCCTATGGCATCAATTGGAAATTGCCGCCTGTGCCGCTGTTATACTTTGATGACTTTTACCCCTCTTTACCCCATTTACCCCACCCAATTCGACTTTCGACAAACGGGATTCGACAAAAAACCTTTGCTTTTTTGCGGAATCCAGTATAAAATGATTTCAGCGGAACGCTCCGCAGCGTTTGACAATTCCGCATAAATCTGCTAAGATATATTCACATAAAGGTACTGCCGATAGACGGCTAGTCCGAATTTAAGCAAACAAAAATAGTCGCCTTAGTTTTGCGGACGTGGGGCGGCTATTTTTGTGGTTTATTATTATCCTTGCTTCCGATGGCGTATCCGAGACCGAAGCAGGTCAGGCATAAGCCAAGCACTGAAATCAATCCTTCAATCGTCAACATCCACTTAGCCCTCCTTTCCCAGATTCCTGCAAGCAGGTTTCTATGTAATCGGAGAGTCACAGTCCCTCCGTAGAAGAACTAGTACAACATTTTTTAATTCCTCATATACTAAGCACTCGCTATTTGTGTCATTGCCGCGTTGTCGTCAGTCACCGTAGCCACCGCTACGCCTCCTTCCTCCGCCTTGCACTGACGCAAATATCAAGCACTTAGTATATAAGGATTAAGAAAACGTTGTACTAGGGATGCACCAAGGTACGCCATCGTCTCCACCGTCTTAAAGCCTATGCCGCTGTTGGCACCGGTGATGAGAACAGTCTTACCGGTCAGATCCACATCAGCATTCTTTCGAATCCATGTTTTTGTTTTCTCTGTCAGTGCCATAGCTTACCCCCAGAACATTGTCCCGCACAGGATCAATGCAGATACGATAGGAACGGTGACGGTATCCCAGCCACCCTTGGTGTACAACTCCGTCAACGAAGCGATGGGTGCAGCCACACAGGCAAAACTCAGGCTGATATACCAAGGCAGCCCAGACATAAAGAGCAGTACAGGGAGCAGACACACAAAGGATGTAATCGCCATACCAATACTTCCTTCTACAGACTTCACGCCCTCAATTCGTTCGCCCTGCAGCTTATGCTTGCCGTGGCGCTTTCCCACAATGGCGGCAATCGCATCACCGGGGCCCCAAGCCATGATCGCACCGACAGCGATATAGATATGCTCTGCGCCAAAGCCACCCCAGAAGATGGCGATCAGCAGAGTCATCAGTCCAAATAAGGCCACAAAGCTAATTATCACTTCGTGCTTTGCTTTTTCTGGGAACAGCTTCTTATAGAAAGAGAAAGGCTCCAGGAAATGCAGAGCCGCCATAACCAGGATCAGGAACAGAACATTCACCGCAGTAGCGATCCACCAAATATCTGTACAAAGCACTAATGGCAAGATGGAGGTGAAGGCGACGGTGTGGAGCAGCTTGCGAAATATGTAATCCGGCACACTGGTCGTAAAGCGAATGATGATCAGAACCGCAGGGCAGGCAACGATATAGCCGCTGTAAATGCCGAACAGCTTCAGAAACTCCAGCAGATAGGGCACGTTGATTTTATCTATATTGTTGATGATAATCATGGACAGGCCCAAAACCAGCAGAATCGCACCTGTCTCATATCCCACAACCCTGCCCTTAACCTTATTGGCAAACTGCGCGCTGACAAGGGAGAAGAAGGTTGCGACCACAATGGCAATAATGAGGAACCTCCAGCACTCCAGCACGATGGTGGGCTCAATGAGGATATGGCTCACCGATGCGATCAACGCCGTGAAGGTCATAATAAATGTGGAGGCGCCAACGGCAGTCTTACGCTCATAGCCCAGCATGGCAGTGAACACGATGAGCATCATCATACCACCGCCGGAGCCGAAAAAACCGGTGCCAAAACCAATAGACAGGCCATAGAACAGAGACACTGCGATTTCCTTAATGGTCAGATTGGTTTTTGCGTCCCTTTCCGGGCGCTCCCTGGAATCCGGACTCACAAGGAACCGGATGCCGATGCAAACGCACAGAATAAGGGAAAAGCCCCCAAGCACCTCTTGATGGGTAAAATAGGCTGCAATGGAACCGACTGTACACATACCGATGATGCAGGCGGCAATGAGCCAGCCGTGCTTCAGGTCGATTTTTTTATTCTTAGCATACACCGCCGTGGTAACAGCAGAGCCGAGGACATCACTGGCAAGGGCAATGGCCGTTGCCATATAAGCGCCATGCTCACCGCCGAAGGTGGGACACAGCACGATCATCAGCGGAACCATGGCTGTTGCCGCGCTAAGCCCGACCAGTCCTGTGCCAACACCAGCCAGCATGGCGGCGATTGCGACTACTACATATTCATAAAACATAAACTTCCTCCTTGATTCTCGTTGTCTTTTTGATTATAATTATACTCAACAGGTGTTGAAGTTGCAACCGACAGATGAAGTGAAAGTGTTGAAAGGAATGATTATGGGAATGAAGCCAAACCAGAGAATTGCCCTGACCAAGGAACTAATCCATCGCGCCTTGATCAGTCTGCTGAAAAAACAGGATATTCATAAAATCTCCATCCGTGAGCTTTGTGATATTGCGGGCATCAACCGCACGACTTTTTACAATCATTACGGCAGCCAGTATGACGTACTGGCGGAGATTCGTGACTGGTATATAAAGGACATTGCCGATACCATTGAAAGTACTGATCTGTGCGACAGCGCCGGTGTACTGCACCGGGTCACACTGATATTTTCCTATATGGAGCAAAATCTGGAGATCTCCCGGCTGCTGATTCAAAACAATTTCGACGAGACTTTTGCACACCGGCTGTTCTCTCTTCCGAAGATTGAAGTGCTGCTTACAGAATACAGGAAGGCGATAGATGACCATCGGTATGACAAGGACATTGCCTCCTTCGCCCTTTATGGCAGTTACCGACTCCTGCAAAACTGGATTGCGGAGGACGACCGCCGTAGCGCCGAGGAAATGGCGCAAATCGTTATGAGTCTTACAAGTGCGGTTTGCAGCGCCGGAACAAAACAATGACATAAAACGAACTCCTCACTACCATTACGGCGGTGAGGAGTATTTGTCATTTCAGGAAATTGTATATAGTTGTTGCTACGGCATTCGCACCGTTTTTGTTTGGTTGGATGCCGTCAATTGATACCATTCGGAATGCTCCCTTGCGGTAAGTCCGAGCATGATCTTTCTTATTTCAAAGTGCCTAATAGATTATAATGCGGTTAAACTACTCCCAAAAATTTTGATGATCCTTAAGTATTCCTGCAATCGCTTTTGATATTCTCGCCGTTCTACATCCGGGCATTCATCTTTTCTTATTTTTGCACAGACATAACGGAAATCCAATTTACGGGCAAAATTAAATAATGCATTAAAAAGCCGTTTCCGTTCTTCCATAAGGTCATTGGCATAAACGGATTCCCTGCGGATCAGCGGTCCCGTATGGATGTCATGCTGCTTATATCCGATGTTTGTCAAATTTATTGTCTCCTCCAATTACATCTGATTGTACCTTACTGTCTCAACCAGGTTTTCAAACTGTACCGCCCAGAACGTCAGATCGCAGTCCAGACCACGACCGTTCTTATAATCCTGCTCCAGTCTCACATCTACATATGGCGTGGGATACTTTATGTACATTGGTGAATAGCGTTTGTTGTGCGGCTGTGCAAGGTTCATTTTTAATACGCCCTCATCGTCAGTAGCCGCGGCTATTGCTTCCATGGATTCCTTGATGACACCCACCTGCTCCCCCACGCCAAGCATTGCGATTTCCGTCAGAATCCTTCTGTAGGTGATTGTATTGATATAGTCTGGATCAAACGCCCTGATCGGCGTCACGAGCGCAAAACAGGGCGCGTAATACCTGCTTTTTACTTTTACATGCATCTGATTGTCCGGCTTCATAATCTTGTTGATATGGTTCAGCGCATCTGCAAGCATCTGAATATTTTTCTCCGTCCTCCATGCCTTCGTATAAGCCAGTGTCTCCAATGTATAGACGTTCGGAAAATATTCGTCAGACTCTATATAAGGAAGTTTTCTTTTTTTCAGGATTTCATCTAAAGATGATATCTGTAAGACTCGCTCAAACCCTTTCAGCGCAATCTGCTGAAATTCGACCAGATCCTCATAGTCATCACCATACCCGAGTATCGCCTGCATCGTGTACAACAGCGCACCGAGACAGTTGCCATTCTCGATGCCGATAAACCGGTTCTTATACCGTTCAATCTCCGGCGGAATATAGGAAAACTCCTGACTTAGAGTCTGCTCATCACGCATCGCCTTTACAAAATTTGCCACAACCGGGTGTTCTTTCGGAATCGCGTAATAGCAAAGCAGTCTGGCGGCTGTCTCCCCGTCCTGCAGGGGCGTCTCATGAAGCACAGTGCCGCGCCAGTTATCCCAGCTGTGCATGCCGCTTCCGATATAGCCATCCGGTTTCACATACTTCTGAACAAGTTGAAAATATGGAAGTTTATAGATTTCATCTAAGAGCCTGCCCTCTTCCTGCGCGAAGAGACTGCCTGTGATCTCTTTTCTCAGACGATATTGAATTACCGGACCTGCATTGTTTCGCAAAAATTCGATTGACTTATTTTTCATCGTCGTTTTTCCTTCCTCACAACTTTAATTCCATCAGCCAGCAGTCCTCCTTCTTGCCCTCAAACATTTCATGTTCCAAAAGTTCCCCAATGATTTCAAACCCGGCTTTCTGATATGCCCGGACTGCCCTGGGATTGTCTTTGTGTGGATCAAGCAGAACAACCTGCGCGTCTCTCTTTTCCTTTAGATACGTGCACATCCGTTTCAGATACGCTGAACCGATTCCCTGATTCCAGTACGACGGTTCCCCGATAAACTGATCCATAGCGTACACTTTTTGATCTGTTTTGGGATAACTATACTCCTCAAATAATTCGTCGGTTATCTGGTAAATCTGCCCGTAGCCGACAGGAGCATTTTGATACTGGATCATCACCCGGAATCCGTCAGATTCAAACTTTCGCCGATAGTGGTCTGCCAGTGAGTCCAAAGTATATTTTAAGTCTCTCCCGCCATAATACCGGAGCACGCGCTCGTCTGTCAGCCACTTGAGCATTAATGGAAAATCCTTTTCTTCTAATGGTCTGATATTGATGTCTCCACATTGCAGTTGCATGAACTACCTCCCTCGCTTCCGAAAAGCATCTCAAATATATTGCTCCTCAGACATTCCATTACCAATCAGACATTCCTTCCCCTTAAAAGCAAAACCATACTTTCTGATATTCTCCGGTGCAAAACCCATTGCAGTAAGTTTTGCCTCATACATTTTTTCTTCGATCTGTTTCAGGGCATTTGCGACCGTTTCCGCAAGGTCTTTTTCTTTCATGGGCTTGTGCACCTTAAACTCTATAATGTAGGCACAATCTTTCCCCTTATCCTTTGGAATAAGCATAATATCATAACGTCCAAAACCGCTCTCCCTGTTTGATGTGATCTCAAACCTTCCGTCAAGCTCCACCATCAGCCCCAGTACAAATCCATGGTAAAACCGTTCCGGCGCATCTTTTAAGGATGCACTCTTAGCAGTATCAAAACTCGAAAAACTTAAAAGTGCTATCTCATTCATGAAATCGTTCATCGCATCTACATCATTTAGCAAAAGAGCCTTAATGAAATCATTGTATGCAGCTTCACCTTCACCGCCAAACCACCCCTTTACCATATCTTCAAACATGCTTGCAACTTCCATGTTTGTAAGTTTCAATGTATAAACTTTCTTTTTGAACTCCCCAACCCGCTCAAGCTTCACGACCTTTAAGTAACCTGTTGCAAGTAGCAGGCTCCAGACCGCGCCTGTGCTTCCGTCCAACTGGTTAAATACAATCTGCTCATTTAACTCTGTAGTCAGTGTGCCGCCTGCAAGCAAATCCTCCATCGTGCTTTTGACTGCGATGTTTCCCTGCCGGATCAGGGAATTGACAAGCCCGTTTCCGCTTGTGTCCGCCCAGTAGGTATCATACTCACCGCCGTTGTCTATAAAAGATGCAATCGACCATGGATTGTAAATATCAGAATAGGAACCAAACGTAAAACCGTCATACCATGCCTTTACACCCTGCTTCTCCCCGCCAAGCCCGGTATCGTCAAGCGCCTTAAACACCTCTTCCTCCGTAAATCCAAACGCTGTGGCGTACTGACTGGAAGTCGTGGTTATCACTTTCAGATTATTCAGGTCTGAAAAAATACTTTCTCTGGAGATTCTTGTAATCCCTGTAATCAGACCGCGTTTCAGATACGGATTAGTCTTGAATGTGCTGTTAAAAAATCCCCTGAAAAAAGTAACGGCCTCGTCCCAGTATCCTGAAAGCCACGCTTCCTGCATTGGTGTATTGTACTCATCGAGGATAATAATGACATCTTTGTCATAATAACGCTTCATAAAATCAGCCATGAAATGAATTGCACCTTCTGCTATCGCATCTTCCATTCCAATCCTGATGCTTTCATAATATTCCTTCTCTTTTTCGCTCAGCAATCCACTACCAAGCAGATAACGATTCTGCTCATATAACTGGAAAATTACTTCGGTTATTTTATTTTTCATTTTCTTGTACTCTTTTGCCTTGATATTCGCAAAGCTTAAAAATATAACCGGAAACGAGCCTTGTAACTCTCTGTATTTTTCCTCATCCCAAATGGAAAGCCCCTCAAATAAATCGCTTCTGCCCTCATACCTGTTTGAAAAAAAGCACTCAAGCATGCTCATGTTCAGCGTCTTGCCAAATCTGCGCGGACGCGTGATCAGTGTCACTGTCGAACTGTTCTCCCACCATTCCCTGATAAAATCTGTCTTATCAATATACAGTTTCCTCTCTTCCCTCAATCTGTCAAACCGCTGTTCTCCCACATTTACCAAAATATTCCGCCCCATACTTTCACCTCCGACCAAATCAATGACTTCATTAACATTATACACAATACAACTTTTTTTCACAACATAAACATATCGTAAAACGAAAGTACCGATACCATTTGTCGTACCACTCTTTGCTTATTTGAACAACTTCTATTTGAATCGTGCATGTGTTTGTGATAAAATAGCAACATGAAACAATTTTTTCCAAGACGGTGTCAAGGAAGAAAGATGGGTGGAGACATGAAATATCAAATTGCGATCTGCGATGACGAACAGAGCCAAACTGAATACATCTTCTCCGTACTGTCAGCGTGGGGCAGGCAAAACCGCCACACCTGCGACATTCGTGCATTCTGCTCCGCCGAGGCGTTTTTATTTGATTATGCGGAAAACAAGGCGTATGACATTCTTCTGCTCGATGTCGAGATGAAGGACATGAGCGGCATCGAGCTCGCCAAACGAATCCGCAGCGACAACAGCCGCGCTGAAATCATTTTTATCACTGCACATTTTGAGTTTGCCGGAGAGGGCTATGAAGTCGACGCGCTCCACTATCTGGTCAAGCCGATTTCCGAGGACAAGCTGATGCAGGTGTTAAACAAAGCCGTCCAGAAGCTGTCCGTCGAGCCTCCGTCGCTGATTATCAACTGCGGTGGCGAGACACTGCGGCTCTACGAATCGGATATTCTGTATGTGGAATCCTTTCTCCATTACATTGTCATCCAGACAACGGACAAGGCATATAAAATCAAGGAAAACCTCTCTACCTTTGGGCAGAAACTGAGCGACGATTTCTACCGCACGCACCGCTCCTACCTGGTTTCCCTGAAACACATCACGGGAATTTCCCGCACATCGGTCACTGTCGGCAGGACAGAATTACCGCTCGCAAGGGGAAAATACGACGACATTCATCGGGCATTTATCGAACATAATTGAGGAAATATGAGAAAGAAAACATATTTGAGACTGGCGGAATACCAGACCGAGCAATCTGAAAAGCACTTAAACGAGGTGCGGAGCATCCACAAAGAAATGAGGGGTTACAAGCACGATTTCCACAACCACCTGCAGACGCTCAGGGGGCAGCTCGAGGCGGGGGAGGTCGGGCGCGCGCTTGCCTATATCGACCGGCTCGACAACCAGCTGATGCATGTGGACACCCTGCTGAAAACAGGCAATGTGTCACTCGACGCCATCCTGTCCGCAAAGATCGCCCAGGCAAAAGAGGAGCAGATCGCCGTATCGGTCAAGGCAAATGTGCCGGATTTGCTGACGATTTCAGACCTGGAGCTGAGCATCATTGTCGGAAACCTGCTTGACAACGCGATCGAGGCATGCCGTGCTGTAATGGGAGAACGTTTCATTCGCATCTTTATCTCGATGAAGGGAAATATGCTCTATTTTTCCATGCTCAACACAGCGGGCTACAAAAGGAAAAAGACAGGCTCCCTATTCGCGACGCACAAGGGCGGGGTTCACGGTTTCGGTCTGCGCCGCGCCGAGGCGATCCTCGAGGAACACGGCGGCTGGGTGAAATACAACAGCGAGGAGGGCGCATTTACCTCGGAATTTCTGGTGCCTGCGAAAAATGTTTAAGAGCCTGCAGTTCGTGCACTGACAAACGAAATTCGTGCACAAATCTGATTTCCCTTTCGTTTTTCTGGTATATCGAAAAGGAAAGGAGCTGAATTTATCATGAAAAAGAAAAACGCAGCCTATTCTGTTTTTTCAAATTACACATGGACGCTGAAAATGCTCTTGAAATACAGCAAGGCGGCTTTCCTGATCACTGCGCTGTTGATACCAGTCAACATCGGGCTCCGGTATCTGGACATATACCTGCCCTCGCTCGTGGTATCGGAGGTGACAGGCAGCCGGACACTCCGCCATGCGATGTTGTCAGTCGGCATTGTCATGCTGCTGACCATGCTGGGTTCGGGCACGGTTGACGCGCTCGGGCATATCAGAAACTCAGCGCTTAGAATCTACCGGACGAAAATGACTGCCCTTGTGACAGAAAAACAGCTTTCAATGTTCTACCAGACTTATGAACAGAAACAAGTCCGTGACCTTGCCAGCAGGGCGGTCACCGCCACGCAGATGTGGGACGGCGTACAACCGCTCACCGACATGGTGTACAGCAGCTTTGGCATCATAGAGAACCTGATCGGCTACATGCTTTTTGGCTCCGTGATCTCCCTCGCAAGCCCCTGGCTGGTTCCGATACTGACTGTCGCGCCCGTTGTCAACCTCCTCTCTGTCCGGGCGTACAATCGATGGGAATACGCCCACAGGGACAAAATGACCGACCTGAACCAGAAACTGAATTATGTCGGGAGCCTTCCAGATCACTTTTCCGCCGCCAAAGATATCCGCATCTACAGTATGGCTACGTGGCTGCGGGAATGTTATCGCGACCTGACCAGTCAACGGGCAAAATGGGACAGGCTCACGGTGAAAAAGCGTTTTCTGTCGCGGATTGCCGACCTGGTCGTGATCCTCGTCCGCGACGGCGGTGCCTATGTGCTCTTACTTCACATGTTCTATCGCGGTGAAGTCCGCGTTGACGAATTTGTGCTCTATTTTGCCGCCGTATCCTCCTTTGCCACATGGGTTGGCGGAATCATCTCCAGTTGGAATACTGTCCATACAATGAGCCTGAAACTGTGTGATTTCAGGGAGTTTACCGACTACCCGGAACATGACGGGAACGGAACTGCCAAAGCTTCCGACCACATGGGCACAGTTCCCGAGATTGAATTTCGGAATGTCAGTTTCAGATACGACGGCGCAGACCAGGATACCATTCACAACCTGTCCCTCCACATCAGAAGCGGCGAAAAACTCGCCCTTGTGGGAGCAAACGGCGCTGGCAAGACAACGCTTGTCAAACTGTTGTGCGGTCTGTACAGACCTACGTCCGGCGAAATATTTTTCAACAAAACCGCCCTGGCCGATTTTAAGCGACAGGACTATTACAGACTCATCTCGCCTGTTTTTCAGGAAGTCCAGACAGCTTTCTTCTCACTTGCCGAGACGGTTTCCGGCAAAAGTACCGCAAGTACAGACCTGGAAAAGGCCAAGCTGTGTATGCGCCAGGCCGGACTGAGTGAAAAAATCGACGCGCTCCCCGATGGAATCCACACAAAGCTGAACAAAAAAATCCACAAAGACGGGACGGAACTCTCCGGCGGGGAGGCGCAAAAACTGATGCTTGCCCGCGCGCTTTACAAGGACGCGCCCCTGCTGATACTCGACGAACCCACGGCAGCGCTCGATCCGATTGCAGAGAGCCGGATCTATGCCGGATTCAATGTCATGACAAAAGGCAAAACCGCGCTGTTCATCTCTCACAGACTGGCATCCACATCGTTTTGCGACCGCATTATCCTTCTGGGAAACGGCGGTATTCTGGAAGAAGGCACGCACCAGGAGCTCATCGCAGCGAACGGAAAGTACAAGGAATTGTTTGACATCCAGAGCTGCTGGTACAGGGACGATATGGAAGGCGGTGAAAACAAATGAAACCCAGTGAACATCTTCAAGTCCTGCGGCAGGCAGCAAAATACACATTCTCCGTCAACAGGAAATATACCCTGCTGTTAATCATGAACGCGTTTCTCTCAGCGGTGACTGGCTATATTCCAATTTATTTTTCCGCCAGGGTGATCGACTCGCTGGTTGCAGGGACTTCTGTCAATACTGTGATTTTTTATGTGGGACTCACTGTCGGCATTGTGTTTGCCGTCAATCTGCTGAACACCTATATTTCCTCTGAAAAGGATGCCGCATACAGCGCAATATGGAGAAACGAAGACTGGTCTTTTTCAGAAAAATCCATGCAGATGGCTTATGCGTCGATTGAAGATCCGGAAGTGGCAAGACTGCGCTACCGCGTCAGACTCGAAAGCCAGACAGGGCAGAACCTGTTCTATCTTTATCGGGATATGGAGCTGTTTACGGAACAAGTGACCAGAATAGCCGCTTCCGCCGCGCTTACAGTCTCGTTTTTTGCCCTCCCCTCCGTGCCGGTGCGTTTCAAACTTGCCATTGTGGCAGGTCTGGCTATCACGCTGGCGGTTCAGATGTACGCAGCCCGGAAAACCAATGAGCTGAACCGCAATTTTATGGCGTACTCGATCGACATGAACATCATATCAGAACATTTTCTGAACTACATTGAGCACTATGGGGCAGGAAAAGACATACGCCTTTACGACATGGGGGAGTTCCTTGGCAGTTCCTATCTGGAGCTCAACAGGGATTACTGTGAACGCGGTCAGAAAAATTCGTATATACAAGCAGCCTGGACGCTGCCTGCGGCAATACTCAATACCGGATTGAAATCTGGCATATACGCCGTCCTGATCTACGCCGCCTTGCAGGGCGGCATAACGGCAGGTTCCATCGCAAAGTATGCGGCATGTATCATGATGCTCGCCCAAAACCTGACTGGCGTTGCCCAGACGGTTCAGTCCGCACTGGACAACAACCATTATCTCAGACGCTATTTCTCCTATTTTGACATTCCAAACAAGATGTACCAGGGCTCCCTGACTGTTGAAAAGCGTGATGACAATGAATATTATGTGGAATTCCGGAATGTCAGTTTCAGGTATCCCAACACTAAAGCCTACGCGCTGAGCAATGTAAGCCTGAAATTCAGGATCGGCGAAAAGCTTGCGATCGTCGGCATGAACGGTTCCGGCAAGACGACCTTCATTAAACTGCTCTGCCGCCTCTATGACCCGGCAGAGGGAGAAATCCTATTGAATGGCGTGAACATTCAAAAATATGATTATGACGAATACATGTCCATATTTTCCGTCGTGTTCCAGGATTTTGGCCTGTTCGCGTTCCGGCTTGGGGAAGTCGTAGCCTGCAACAAAAATTTTGACGAGGACAAGGTGCGCGAATGCCTGAAAAAAGCAAACTTTGGCAGCAGGTTCGACGAGATGCCCGAAAACGTCCTTACGTATCTCTACAAGGAATATGACCAGGCGGGAATCGAGATCTCCGGCGGGGAGGCCCAGAAAATCGCCCTCGCACGCGCACTCTGCAAAGATTCGCCGTTTATTCTCTTAGACGAACCGACAGCCGCGCTTGATCCGGTATCCGAATATGAGGTCTACTCCAATTTCAGCACGATTTCGGGGGATAAAACGACAGTCTATATCTCCCACCGCCTCGCCTCATGCCGCTTCTGCGATGAAATTGTGGTATTTGACCAGGGACGCATCGTCCAGCATGGCGCCCATGAGGAACTGTTATGCGACGAAGGCGGGAAGTACTATGAATTGTGGCATGCGCAGGCGCAGTATTATACTGGCGGTTGAAAAAATTGTGCGGTTTATCCAAAAATCATATGACAAATTGTCTAAAATTTGGATTGCATGGATCAGGCATACTGTATATAATATTAAATTGGAATATTATCCACTCGTATGTAAAACACAACCGGGGATGACGGTCAGAATATTATCCACTTGTATGTATACTCCCATAGCTCTATATGGGAGTATATTTGTATGATGGAGAGATAAATGAGATTAGTCAAAGTAAAACAAAGTTTTTATAATCTGATTAAGAAAAATCATGTAGATGAGGAAATATTGTTTAACGAATGCGGTAGACCATGTGTTTTGATTATGGATTTGGAATATAAGGGATTACTTAGAAAATTTGTTGTGCCCTTGTGCGTATCACATTATACCAAACGGCAGTCTTTTCGACCGCCAGTATAACAATGTCACCTGCACTGAATTTTTTCTGTCAGCGCAGGTGTATACGAAACTACCACAATGTCCTTATTTTATAAATTGGAATCTTTGCATCCTTAATAACTATTACAAGCCTTTCTGTAACTGCCTGTGCAATAATAAGCCTGTCAAAAGGATCTCCATGTATCCGTGGTAGATTTTTGAGATGGTCAAGGTGAGAAGGCTTTATCGGAAGAATGTAAAAATCCTCATCCATGCATATTTGAGCAATCGTTTCTATGGATTCGTTGATTTCCAGCTTTCCTATACTTTGCTTAATCGCAATTTCCCATAAAGAAACAATACTCACAAAAATATCATTATCATCCAAAATCACTTTTCTTGCATTCACAGACAGGAAATCCTCTTTAAATAATGCCCACAACAAAGTATGAGTATCCAATAGGTACATATCACATATACTCCTTAAAACAATCTGGGGTTTCATCAAAGTCATCTGACATAACAAACTTCCCTTCTAAAATCCCTAACCTTCTCTCCTGATGTCTTCTCTCCACAGGGAAAGAACCCTTATTATATTCTTCTCTTGACTTTTTAAATTTCAGAAACCGAATATATTCTATTACATCAGCTATATTCGCCTCCGGAAGATCTTTTAACTCCTTTTCCAATAGGTCATAGGTCATAATACCACATCCTTTCAATATATATTATGCAGCTTAACAAATTCATTACATATTTTTAATCAGTATAACAAAAAACATATTACTTATCAACCAAAACCATTCAACAACCTTGACACAAAAGGCCGGAAACATGAAGGACTCCCTTCACCAAAAGTTCTGTATGTATATCAGCCCTTGCCGCAATATCCGAGAATTTCTTTTGTATATCCGCAATTTCATTATTTAGTTTATTCAACTGCCCGTTATGCATACGAATAATCCTTTCATCTTTATCAATTTTTATCTTATTTTCTATTATTGTCTTTCTTACATTCAGTTGAAGCATCAGTTGATCAATTCTGAATTTACAATCCGAAGCAACCAATTCCCTGTATACATTCCTCTCTTTAACCCATTTTTCATAATGTGCCTGTTCCAGCTCATCCCATCCCGCGTTACAATCGGACGCATCAAAATCATAATCTACAGCATACGGAATCATATTGAATATATTACTTTGTACATATTCATTCTCACTTACGGCCACCAGCCGCACATCCGATTGAATGCCAGCATAAGCCCAAGAATGGATTAGAAATTCATATTCTCCCGAACATAAGTTCTTATCCGATACTTTAACACCGATTTCATACATGAAATTATTGGACTCGTATATTGCAGCCTGCTGCACAAGCGGATGCATCTGCGTAAGAAACATCGCAGACCAATTTTCTTTTGCACTTTCACTATCATATGTAACAGAGATGCTCGCACCTGAAGATTTTAGATATTTCCTCCACATTTTAGTTGCCACATTATTGCTATTTGGCATCTTTTTTAACTCTGCCAACAATACAGCTCTCTGACCAGCTGCAATCTTCATGTTCCTCACCGCCGAATGCCCTTTTATATATTCCCCCTCCCCTAGCAAATCTTCCAAATACAAATTAACGAGATTACTTATTTTTTCTGGTGAAATCCACTGGTTTTCTGCTGCCTGCAATTCCCCGTCACTTATATAATTCTTTAAATCAAATCCAAATAATGTCTTTTCTTCATCCTCCAGCCTGCGAAGTTCCTGGGCTCTCATAATATCATTATCCGCTATCTTCTCCAGCCTCATCATACGCTCATCTTCCGTCAGAGATGAGTCAAACATAATCTGCATAATCTGATCTGTAACTTCTCCCAGTATTTCTGCGCAATCGCCAATGCTCGCTTGAAATACTCCAATCTTGAATAAACAGCGGTCATAGATAGCTGCGTCAATTGTTCCCTCAGTAATTATGTTATGAATCTGAACAAAATCACTTTTCTGCCCTCTCCTGTCAATCCTTCCAATTCTTTGTTCAATCCGCATCGGATTCCATGGAAGATCATAATTGATCATTGTATCGCAAAACTGATAATCAAGTCCTTCACATCCAACCTCTGTAAAAAGCAGAACATCAATAGCATCCTTCTCATTTTTATCCAAATGAAATCTTTTACTGATCTCTCTGCGCTCCTCGTCCTTTATATTCCCCGTAATCTGACCGACACGAACATTATACATCTGCAACCTGCGATTCAAATAATTCAAGGTGTGCTTAAATGAACTAAATACAATAATTTTATTATTTTGTTCACAATTTTTATTTTCTATTATATCAAGTATTTTATCAAATTTAGGATCTTCTTGCGGTAGTTTCCTGATAAACTCAGTGATTGTATTTGATAAACTAACTATAGAATCAATCTCAATATCGCTTATCTCGCATTCTGATTCATACAATTCGCCATCCTGAATGATTGCATCCGTTCTTTTCTTAATGAAATCATCCAAAAGGGGAGCAAGGCCATATAAACAACTAGCCGCCTGTCTCATAATGGTACACATCATAAATCTGGTATTATATGTTCCATGAAGCTTTCGCAGCACTTGATCCTCAAAATCAATAATCGCCTCATACAATGTCCTCTGCTCTATTGTAAATTTCACTTTTACAGTCTCTGTCCTACGTACACAGAAATTTTCGATATCCCTCCTTCTGGTTCGGCTGATTATATTTGAAAATGTATGCAATCCTTCAATCTCAGAAAGAACGGCAACCTTGTCCTCCCTAGAAATTTCTTCCTGTTCAATTATATTATAAATGCGCGGCAATCGGGAATCATTTTGCATTACATTCACCCCGTACTGTGTCCTTAATATAATGGACAGCAGTTTTTTTGCCTCGTCTCTCCAACCTTCTTTTTGTTCCCTGACCACCAAGAGCAATGTGTTAATATATTTATTCGGCTCTGCCATCATATTAAATGTATCTTGATCATATATAATATCTGGTCTTAACAAATTTAATAATGTATACAAATCTTTATTACTATTTTGCAACGGCGTTGCTGACAAAAAAACTACTGCTCCTGCATTTTCACATAATGCATCAACTCCTTTATATGCCAGCGTGCCTGAATTTCTTATATGATGCGCCTCATCAACAATAACAAGATCAAACTGTGGCTTCTCCTCAAGATTACAAAGCCCTACTGTCCCACCAGATTTTTCATCTCCATACAATGCCCTTTTCGTCAGCAGAGAATATGATAAAATAGCTTTAGAACATCGATCTGGCCACTCTCCATCAATATCCATATCTGCTATACATTGATGAAAAAGATTTCCGTCCAGTTCGATAAAATCTTCGTCAAAACGTTTTAATTCTTCCTTCCATTTATGTTCAACCACCAACGCGCGCGGACAAATTACCAATACAGACTTCATTTCAGTTCGCGCTTCGAGTTCCTTTATAACCAAACCTGCTTCGATCGTTTTACCAACGCCCACATCATCTGCAATGAGTATACATGGCCTGTCTGATTTTACGATTTTTAATGCCGGTCGAAACTGATATGGCACAAAGTCTATTCGTGCAGTGTTCAGTGAATACAAATTGTTCTGTCCGGGATTTTTTATCTGATGCGCCGTCAAAGCGGCCAGCAGTCTCTTTAAGGAAATCCTTCTATATGTCTGCCCCAAATCAACAAGTTTTATCTGCTCTAGGAAATACGTCTTTCTCTCTGAATTTATGACTACTGTATATCTATTTCCAGTTATAGACTGAACGACTCCCCTGACAGATTCATTGTTTACCAGACAGACAATACTGCCAATTTCAATTGTACTATGAGATTCAATTGTATTGGAATGGGCGATATCTGCTTTAGACTCAAAATAAGGTAATCTGTCATCCGTCGCTACTTCCAAAGTAAACTCCTCAAGAGCTTTTAACTCATCTTCTCCACCGCCAAACAATTGTAAAAGTTCATTTATAATCTTTATATCACAAAAAATTTTATCCTTGGTAATTTGTCGAGGTAAAATGTGTTCCCATGTATTTTGAACAGTAAGCATATCCCGTATGGTCTGCCGACATTTGCTGCTTAGGCAGTCTACGCTCCATATCACAAACCAGTTTTTATCAATCACATTTAACAAATCGACCAAATTCAAGGAAGCAAGTCCTATATTGTCGGTTCCTGACATATCTTCCTGTAACAGCTTTTGTACAACCAATTCTTTCCACCAATTGTCGGTAATACGTGGAAGCCGCTCCTGCAGCCAGACACATATCCTGTCACATAGAACTGACTCAAGCTCTTTTATCCTCTTTTCTGCATAACTATCCTTCATTCCTGTTCTCCTTGGTATTGCTCCAAATTCATCTCCTGCTTATCATAAAACGCAAGTGCAATCTGTAAATTATGTACATGCTTGGGGGAGTATGATATTTTTGTTTTTTCTCCCTGAATGCGTATAACAAATTCAAACGGTTCTTGTGATTTATCAATGATTTCGACAGCCCTAACCTGCTCTATAAATCCCTGCATGGATGTATTCCCATACCGATATTCTGTAGCGCAGTTAGGACATAAGCACAGGGAATTCCATGCCACGGAATCTGCCGCCTTATATTCTCTCCTGAGCCTGCCTGTGTCGACCAGATTCACCGCCCAAAAAATATTTTTATTGTCCCTGCCTTTTATTATCTTCCCACAAATCTGACATTTTCCATCATACTCCTTCCGCAAAAATGCTTTCTCCTGTGAATCTACTTTAGACTTTTTAGACCATCCGTAGCCGCTTTCCTCGGATAGCGCCTGCTCCATTGTTAAACGCTCGATTTGTTCCTGAATTTTCTCTTTCCTACGTTCCTGATTTGGAATAGAATTATAATTCATTTCATCCTCAAACGCTTCCATGGAAGAATCGTCAGTTGAATACTCTAATTCTGACAAGGCTTCTGGAAGATAATACCTGTTTTGCTCACGTAACACTTCTCTTCGTTTCTTCTCTTCCTTTTCTTTTTTATATGCCTCATATTCTTCTTTTTCCGAAAGAGGAATTGCAAACATATTTTCTTTTTCAAGTTTTTTATTTTGTTCTGCCAATTTTTCCGAAAACACTTCTTTAAAACCAAGTTTTTTTGCCAGATCAACGTTTATAAATTCTTTATATTCCTCTCGGATCTCATCTATGGTAATCTCACTTGGACGGTATAATCCACCATCCTTTCCAAAAATCCAACGATAATTTACCAGATCCAATCCAAATGACGAAAAAACTTCCTTATTACCAGAACTACTCGCTTTATTACTATAATCCTTCCTTGAAGACCATTCAATCCAATCTTTTATTTGATTATTACATTTATTTGCAAGTTTCATTATTTCCATCGAACGCTCAAAATCTATATTTTGCTGCATAATCTCCGAAAAATGTTCCAATTGAAATTGATAGTCAAAATTACGGTTTCGTGCACGTTCTGGCCACGCATGAACATAATCGCCCCATCCTATCTCAGCAATATGCCTGTAACTATATTCATCTTCTTTTAATCCTTCCCCACCCCCAATTTTCTTCAAATCTTCTAACTTGAGATATTCCATATACTTTTCATATAGCAAATCAATACCAACACCTTCAAGCAAAACATACATATCAATTTTATCCCAGCGTCCCAAAATCACATCTACTGGACGGCACAATTTTGTTTCTCCTGTGGCCTGATTCTCGACAAAAATCATTGGTGTGTTCTGAATCTCTTCGACAGACATCTTTTGTTCTGCAACGGCTGATAATATTTTCCTGATTTTCTCTATATGCAGTTCGAAACTTTCCAGCGAATCATTTTGAATCGTTTTTAGTGCTTTGCGCGCCTCCTTTAACTCGACGGAATAATTTTTGATTTTAAAGATTTCCCTATAAATGTATTCCGCTGCTTTATTCTGAACCGCAACCTCATCTATTGTTCCATTATTCATGTATATATTGTCACATTTGTTTGGAATAATATGAGAATGATCATGTAAACGTAATAATGGATATTTTCGAATATCAACATTGTTGTTGAAAAGACTATATATTCCAGAATAATTTTTTTTCACAAGCAATTCTGTAAAGGATGCAAATGTTTTTGAATCAAGACTTTCATAGTCGACAACAGTAAGTTTCTCTAACAGATTTTCGACAGAAAGTAAATTAATCTCATATTTCTTTTTAATAAAATTATAAAAATTATAAAATTGGTAGTTTTTTTCATAATATCCATAATATCTCTTTACAATGGTAAAAACTCCTGCATCTGCATCTTTATCTGCATCGAAATATCCAGCTATTTTTTCTTTACCAAACAAATCAATAATCTTCTTGTATCTCTCTTTAGGCTCCATTGTAAAAATAATATTGTCTATACCCCTGCATTCCCCATCGTCACAAGGAATTATTTTTTTGTTTTCACCAAGCAATCGATACAATTCTTTCTCATATGTCTTATAAATTAAGTCCTCCTCCCTGCAAGAAAAGAATATTTCTTCTATATTATCGCGATTCAACTTATTCAGTTTCGCCAGTATCAGAAAACTATTCGCGGCCAGTATCCCTATGTTTTGCATTAAAATATTGTTTGACTCATTATTTTGCGCTATCGTATCCCTGCTTGATTTTGTAACAAACGGGGCATGAACAAGAAACTCTCTCCCAGACGGTATCATTGTCGGGACAAAAAACATAATAACAAGTGTTTTTAATATCCGCTTCTGATAAAGAGATTACATTCTCTTCATTATCTAATATGAATGCAATCATAACAACCTGGTTCTCTATTTTAACCGGATTCTGTTCATCATCATAATCAGTCAATTGTATTTTTTCCTTTTTTAATCTAAGATACTTTACACTCTCATTTTCCTGCTCCTCAGAATCAGCTATCTCAATTTCAATAATTTCACACTTCATGTTCTTTTCAAACTCATCTTGCCTTGTCTGAGTTTTCTTAATTGTCCTTACTTCCCCACATATACGAATATCTATCAATTCAAGATGGGACAAAAACAAAAGCGCCTCATCTCTTAACTCTTTTAATTTACCTGCAATTTGACTAAACGCACTATTTTTCGTCTTTTTATTATTAAATGGAAGCACAAAAACCGTAGCCTTTGGACTTACTTCAATTTCACACACTCGTTTCTCTGGCAAAACAAGTTCTTTTATTTCAAACTGGTATTCTCCAGAATAAATCTGTGGCGAATCTGTATAAACAAAAACAGACTTAAACCCAATACCAAACTTACCAATCTTAGTATAATCATCTGATTTCGTTCCTTTGCTTATACTACAAATAGCCTTCAAATCTTTCTCCGAAAAAACCTTTCCATTATGTGTCACAACCAGGTGATCATCGAATAAATCAAATTTGATATTTGTAGCACCTGCGTCATCTGCGTTCTGAAGTAACTCGTAGATAAAATGAGCCTGATCGTTGTAGTTATCTACAATAATACTCTTAACGCCGCTAAAATTTTCGTTTTCAACAAAGCTTTCGTTCCTCTGCTTAATTTTCTGAAGTATATCCACTTTATTCTCTCCTTTACCATTTATCTGGCTTACACGCCATCAATCCTCTTCCGCAGCTGTTCTCTCGCCTCGAATATACTATATGTCTTGGCTCCGTCTATGCACTCCTGTTCTGCCTGCAGCACCCTTTCACGAAGCTTTAGTATCTGCTCTCTCTTCTCAAAAGCTTCAATATTCATCAACACCACATCTCCCTCTCCATTCCTTGTAATATAAATGGGGTAATCTGAAATTGATGCGTAATCATTCCGCAGTACCGCTGATGATTTAATAATCATTATCGCTTCCCCCATATCTTTTTGTTTTCATTATATCTTTATTTTTTTAGAAAGTAAATGTTACTGTTCACACAGGACTTAGCATTTACTGCTAAGTCCGTGAGAAAACGTTTAGGTAGCAAGTAAAAATCCATTTGCGAAGCAAATTTTGCATGGATTTTTACCTGTTACCGGGAACGGAGTGAACAGTAACAAGTAAATATGTTATGAAGCCAACTAAGCAGAATTTACTGGCATTGTTTATGCTTTTGTGGTAGAATAATTGCATTGAGCAATTCGACAAATCGGATTGGCGGAGGAACGGATGAAATAGAAGGGGCAACTTTTGTAAAAGTAAAGAACAAAAGTAATATATTGAAATTCTACACTTTTCTTCAGAATTTTATTGCCCTTGCCATCAGCATTTTATTCTGTGGTTTTGCCATTCGGGAATTATTGGGATATGGTAATGTTCCGGAATTAATAAAAGGCTTGCGCTATACAGCTACATGTGGTCTTGCAGCTACTATGTTTGTTTTTGCATTTTTCTTAGCGCCACGGTTCAAATCTGGAAAAAGTAAATCTCATACAGATTTATTCGGAGGATTAGACCCAAAGAAAGCCAACCTTTTGCTGCATTATATTTGTCCGATGATTTCAATTGTAAGTTTTTTATTATTTGAGAGAGGAACTGTATTAACGGATTCGGAATGGACCGGATATGCGGCAATTCCTTCATGTACATATTGGGGTATATATATTTTTTTAACCATCACACATTTGTGGCAGGAGCCCTATGGATTGACAGCATCAAGAACTGAAAGGAAAAATCATCTGGTCGGAATATTGCTGCTGATAGCAATTCCAGCATTATTCATTTTGCTCTCATATGTATTGTATTGGTTGAATCTGATATAATAAGTTGTATTTGTAAAATGCTACTTCGTTGGAACAATATATTAAGCGTTTAGGAAATCTAATAGAAATGTGCGTGTGATTGTGGCATCCTGTTAGAGTTACAAATTTTATGGAGGATATGTATGGATATACGTGTAGAGCCAATATTATATGAGCAGAAATCTGTTTTTATTCAGATGTTGGAATTGTATAATTATGATTTTTCAGAATTTTCCAATGATGACATAAACGAATATGGATATTTTGGATATGGACATGTTGATGATTATTGGAATGAAGAAGGCAGACACCCATTTTTTATCAGGGTAAATGAAAAACTTGCAGGACTGGTTTTAGTACGCTCCTGTTGTGAACATAATGATCTGCCAAACCCTCATAACATAGCCGAATTTTTTGTTATGAAAAAATACAGAAAAAAAGGAGTCGGCAGGGCAGCCGCTATGAAGATTTTCGATATGTTTCATGGCGGGTGGGAAGTATCTCAATGGATTAACAACGTACCCGCTCAAAACTTTTGGGGTAAGGTTATTGCAGCGTATACAGACGGGAAATATGATACCTTTACTGCAACGGAGGCAAATGAAACAGGATTTACGTTTGATAATTCACTTTAGAAATCTAACAAACATATGTTCTAATATCACTCAATTTTGCAGTTCCTTACCACAATTAAATAAGTCACAGAGCGTATAGAAAAAATCTATGCGCTCTATTTTATGCATACGGGCACCCAAAGGAAATATGTCAGCTAAGGAACTATCACAAAATTATTTGTATATTTTAACCATCTGTGTTATGCTATATGTCATATACAAATCAAGAGAT
>VSNM01000008.1:0-6154 GCA_009774245.1 Lachnospiraceae bacterium
CAGCTGCCACTCCCTGCGCAAGACTTTTGGTTATCATGCGTGGAAACAGGGCTGCGATCCGGTTGTGATCATGGTCATTTTCAACCATTCCTCACTCTCCATCACAAAGCGTTACCTGTGCATCGAGCAGGATGACAAGGACGAGGTATACCGCAACGCTTACAGGACTACAGCAGCATAATGCGTCGTTTTGACGTGGCACTGTACTATTTTTCCATACAGTGTTGACGGGAATACCTGCTTTTTTTAATTGAATAATGGATTTATCCATATGCCATGGCCATCATACACGGTCAGGGCTTTTTGGTGTGCCAATCTGCCTGATCGTATGTCACAGATGCCAATGTATGCAGGCAAATATCCGGCAGATGATCATATCCCTCCGCCTTACCGACACAGGCATGTCACACAGGTCAAAAAATTTTTTTGAAAAAAGTCAAAAAAGGGCTAAAGTTTTGAAAACACCCTACCGATATATAAGGTGTAAGCAAAGAGATGCAACAATTTAGACAAATTGTTGCATCTCTTATTATCTTACCATTTTCAAATATTATTACCAGTTTAGATTATCTGTTGCACATAGATATGACATACTAAACACAGAAACGGAAAGAAATCTGCGCATCGTCAAGAATAAGTCAGACACCATAATATCCATTGTCTAGGAAGAGAAACCTATAAAGGTAATGTATGGAGACATGTTCTACTCTTATGAATTGGAAACTGCCCTTTTACGCTTGTATTCTTCAATCACAGCCACCATTTCCTTACTCTTTTGAATACTTTTCTGCAATTCTGCTTCATCAACCTTATGATTCGGATCTGGTTCAACTATTTTCAACGGTTCAAAGCTATATACCATATCATTCAAAGATGTTCTTTTCATAAGCAATACCTCACTTTCTACCGATAATATAATCCTGCTTCACTGCACTTCGCCAGAAAAGTCAATGTTGCCATGTACACTTCCGTACCTGGAGAATTTCTTTTCAATCCTTGTATGCACTCCTTAAACAAAACGACAACCTTATCATAATCAAAATCTTTATCTCGTTTCATATAATGGACTGTTCCCTGATTTGATACCACCACTATCACTGCAAGCATAGGATGCTGAACAAAAAATTGCACATCTTCCAATGAAAAAGTCTGCGTTGACGGATGATTATGCAACAGAACAACCGCAACAGATTTGCTTGAAACAATCATGTGGTTTGACAAGGTATCTGATAATACATCAACATCGTGCTCTGTTCCCAATGCAACGCCAAAATTATGCAAGGGATCAGGCTTTCCCAAATCACAGGTTAGGGCAACTTCATTACTATCATTGCTCTCTTTTGAAATAACTAATACATTCCTTGCCAGTTCCTGCATAATCCGATTTTGCTCATCTGTAAAACCGTAATATTCAATCAGCGGAACTTTATCTATTGCAACATCAGTAATATACACTTTCTTATCTCGTTTCTTTGCCATCTCCAAAGACTCTGGATTGGCCGGCCTGTTCGAAGCATTCATCGGCATCACTTCCTTTCCACAATTATCTGTTCGCTCGTAGTATACCAGAATACCATCCAAATTTGCACCCTGTTTCTACCTCCAATTCATTGTTACTGGTATATCCCGTCATTCTTTTGCTCTGTAGAACCCTACACAACCGCCTCCACAATCGTCTTTTCGCCAACCCGAATCTCTTTTACACCCGTTTCCTTCTTTTGATTAAAATTAAAGCTGACCAGATACCCCTTGTCCTTGTGATAATAATCGAGATACTCTGTCAACTGTTTCTCGCCTCTTTCATTGTATTCACTGCCACGCCAGATCTTGAGCTCCACGATAAACTGCTCACCGCGATAGTCCACAATCACGTCCGTGCGCCGTGCGCCTTGCGTCTCTCGTCTGTGCCTCGATATAATAGTTTCCCGTGCCATTGATGACAGGCTTTAGATACAGCAGGAAAAATTTTCGTCCGTTATCTTCCAGAAATCTTTCATCCTGTATGTCATAGACATCATGAAAATGTATGACAAATTTTTCGAGCAGCCGCGTCATATTGAGCCTGCCGCCCTCGACAAACTGATTCATGTCGCTCTGCGCACTGCGGTAAGACTCGCTTTTCAATGCTTCCTTTGTGATCAATGTATTGAGCAGCTTCATCTCAAAGATACGGTTTGCGATCGCTACCTGTCCGTTTCCTTCTTTGAGAAATCCAAACATGACTCCGATATTGATCGGTTTTACATCAATCTCAAAGGGTATCCGGCGTCCCTGATACAGTATGTTTTCTATCATGTCGTTCAGATCTTTGTAGATGTCAAGCTGTTTTATCATACTCTGAAACAGCGGCGTACTCTCCTTCAAAATATTTTTGACCGCTTCCGCCACACCTGCAGCCGACCAGGCCGCGCTTTCCTCTGCACAACCGCTCTCATCGAAAAGCTTTTCGTCGATGTACTTACATATAGAAGAGACAAGCACCGGATATCCCGACGTGTACGCGTAGATCTCCTCCGCCACAGTCTGCGTATCCATTCCTGTATGATAATCCTCCTCATATTCCTCGAGCATTGCGGCAATCTGATTCACCGAAAAGTCCATGTCAATATCAAACTTTGCCGCGATATTCCATGGACTGTTATACTGGTGCTCCAATTCCGGACGAATTTTCAATTTCAGATTTTTAATATCATAGACTCCCGCGAGGATCACAGAATGAAAAATCGGTGTTTCCCATCTCTCCAGATAATATCCCCGAAGCTGTGCCAGAAAATCAATAAATACCTGATTGTTGCTCGCGCTGTCAACTTCATCGATCATCAGGACTATGGGTTTTGGACAACTTTCACACAGATCGCTCAATGCCACAAACAATTTACTTAATCCATAATCTGTGTCGTCCGGCGCCGGACCTTGCAATTTTACCGTTCCGCCATATGCCCTCTCTAATTTTCTTGAAATATAATCCGCAAAGGCACGCGAAAATGTTTTTTCGTCTGAAAAGTTATCCGTTCCTAACAGTTGGAAATCAAGCAATAAAACGATATACGAATCACGTAAATATTTTGCCAGCGCCTGCAGTGTCGTCGTTTTCCCATACTGGCGTCCCTTATTAATGACAAAATAACTCCCTCTATCAACAAATACCTTTTTTATTCTATCAAGTCTGTTGTCCAGTTTTACCATATAATGTTCTTCCTGCATACATGCACCTTCTACATTAAAGTATTTTGCCATACTTCACACCTCCACCTTATCCTAATCATTTTTATCCATCATTATCTATAATAATATACTACTTTACCCTCTTTCGCAATCTATATTTACGAGCCAATCAAGCCTCCTGCACGGGGCTGTGCAATCGAGTAGAGGAATGACCTTCTTCACTACTCGCTGCGCTGGGTGTCCGTCAGCCAACCGATTTATCGGTTTGATGACATATTTCCTCTGGGTGCCCGTGTGCATAAAGACAGCCACCCGCATTCACTGCCAGTGGCTGTCTTATCAGTTTACTATCAAATTATGCAAACAGCGCCTCAAACTCATCCCTGCCGATCTTTTCCTTCTCGAGCAGAAGCTCCGCGCAGGCGTGAAGCACACCTTCATTCTTCATAATGATATCCTTCGCCTTCTTGTAGCAGTCGTCCACGATCGCCTTCACCTCGACATCGATCTCGCTCGCAACCGCCTCAGAATGGCTTCTCGTGTGCGCCAGATCGCGCCCGATAAACACCTCGTTGTCATCCTCATCATAATTGATGACTCCGATATTGTCCGAAAAGCCGTACTTTGTCACCATAGCCCGCGCCACCTTGGTCGCCTTCTTGATATCGCTCGAGGCGCCGGTCGTCACATCGTCAAAGATGATCTCCTCCGCGATGCGCCCGCCAAGTGAAACCATGATATCCTGCAGCATCCTGCCCTTGGTGTTAAACATCTCGTCCCGCTCAGGAAGCGGCATCGTGTATCCAGCAGCGCCGAGCCCCGTCGGTATGATCGACACCGTATAGACCGGTCCTACATCCGGAAGCAGATGAAACAGGATCGCGTGGCCTGCCTCGTGGTACGCCGTAATCTTCTTTTCTTTATCCGATATAATGCGGCTCTTCTTCTCCGCTCCGATGCCGACCTTGATAAAGGACTTCCTGATGTCCTCCTGTTTGATAAAAGAACGGTTTTCCTTGGCTGCCTGTATCGCCGACTCATTCAGCAGATTTTCGAGATCAGCGCCCGTGAAGCCCGCCGTCGTCTGCGCCACCTGCTTTAAGTCCACATCCTCCGCAAGCGGCTTGTTCTTTGCATGCACATTGAGGATTTCCTCCCTGCCGCCCACATCCGGCGGAGATACTGTGATCTTTCTGTCAAAGCGCCCCGGGCGCAGGATTGCTGGATCAAGAATATCGACACGGTTCGTCGCTGCCATCACGATGATTCCCTCATTGGTGCCAAATCCGTCCATCTCCACAAGCATCTGGTTCAAGGTCTGCTCGCGCTCGTCATGGCCGCCGCCCATACCGGTACCACGACGCCTCGCCACCGCGTCAATCTCGTCGATGAACACGATACATGGCGCATTCTTCTTCGCCTCCGCAAACAGATCACGCACTCTCGACGCACCGACACCGACGAACATCTCCACAAAGTCGGAACCCGATATTGAGAAAAACGGCACATTTGCCTCGCCTGCGATCGCTTTTGCCAGTAAGGTCTTACCAGTTCCAGGCGCGCCCTCCAGAAGCACACCTTTCGGGATTCGCGCCCCGACCTTTGTATACTTTCCAGGATCTTTTAGGAAATCGACGATCTCCTCGAGATCTTCCTTCTCCTCCTTGAGACCGGCAACATCCTTGAGCGTGACCTCACCGCCTGTCATGAGACGCGCCCTGCTCTTCCCGAAATTCATCATCTTACCGCCGCTGTTTCCGGCATTCTGGGCGTTCATCATGCTGAACATAAATACCACGACCACCAGCAGCATCAGCAATGGAAGCAGCTCTGTGATAAACCAGTTCTCCTGCGGCACATCCCGCACGATCGGCTCAATGTTGTAGCCCCTCACGATCTCCTGCGCCTCAACGACATCGGACACATAGAGATTTCTCTGTTGGTTGTCCTTCAATGTGATGCGCAGCATCCCCGTGGGCACCTGCGCATTCGGATGAATCTCCACATCCACGACCAGCCCCTCCTCCATCTCGGACACAAACTGTGCCATCGTGTAGGAGCCGCCATTTCCGCTGTTCGTGCTCGCCCAGATTAATACCAGCACCAGTATCAATATAAAAATAAACGTTAAATTAATTCCTTTTGCACCTTTTCCCAATTTCTGTCTCCTTCTAGTCAAACTCAACTACGCCGATATACGGAAGATTTCTGTATCGCTGATCATAGTCAAGACCATAACCCACGACAAACTCATCTGGTATCTCGAAGCCTGTGTAATCCACCTTCACATCGACAACGCGCCGTTCCGGTTTGTCAAGCAGCGTGCAGAGCTTCATGCTTCCCGGTCCGCGCTGCCCCAGCAGCTCGAGCAGATAGCTCAGCGTCCTGCCGGAATCCACGATATCCTCCACGACGATGACGTCCTTATCCTTCAGTGGCTCGTCAAGATCCTTCACAATCTTGACAACTCCGCTCGACTTCGTGTTGCCGCCATAGCTTGACACAGACATAAAATCAAGCGACACCGGCACGGTGATGCGCTTGGCAAGCTCACACATAAAAAAACTGCCGCCCTTGAGCACACACACCAGATGAACCTGTCTGCCTGCATAGTCGCGGCTGATCTGCTCACCGATCTCCTTGATCCTGATGTCCACC
Source organism: Lachnospiraceae bacterium (assembly GCA_009774245.1). Lineage (GTDB taxonomy): Bacteria > Bacillota > Clostridia > Lachnospirales > Lachnospiraceae > COE1. Next base: position 5,824 of record VSNM01000008.1, read on the forward strand.
TCTTCCTCCGTCAACATGACTCTGATTCTCTCAGCCATATTCGAGCCCTCCTTTGTTTACTTAGGAACTGTTAATAAATTACTCATGACAATTACTTGTCTAAATGTCCATCTGCGGCATCAGATAATCTTGGCGTAGCCCGCTACGCCTGCGATTATCTTCTTTGCAGCTGAACATTTATACGGCGTACTTGTCACAAGTAATTCCTTAACAGTTCCTTACCCGCAAAACGGGCATATCGCATCCTTTGTAACACTTATGCCTGCTACGTCCTCTCCTCGAAGACAAGCGATAAAATCGTTTTGGTAGCTTCACTGACCTTGTAATAGCT